>CAKRYR010000001.1 GCA_934432595.1 uncultured Lachnospiraceae bacterium
ATATCTGCAATTTTCAAGGTTCAATTGAGCCGATTTTTTTCGGCTAAAGTTTTCATAAACTACTTTACACTATCATTTTACTTGTTAATCAATATAATTACATATTTTCAAATTAATGTCAATACTTCTACTTAATATTTATTCGTTTTTTCTTATTTTTATGCTTTAGAAAATGTTTATTTTTCTTTTAAATCAAAAGCTTTGCAGCTATTTCATTTTTATAAATATACTTATTTGTATATTTTTACCAATCTATATTTTTTTATTATTCTTTAACTCATTCAATCTTTCTTTTATATTATTAGTTATATCGTTAATATGATTTGCTGATTTTGCTATGGTCATAGATGACTTGGCTAACCTATCTGTTCTTAAGTTAACTGTATTTACAATATTAACTAGTTCATTAACATCTTGTAAAACTACATCCATAATATTAATTATATTTTCTTGACTAGCATTACTATTTACTGCTGTCTCCTTAGAATTACTAGCAAGTCTATTAATTTCCTCTGCAACCACTGCAAATCCCTTACCAAACTCTCCAGCTCTTGCAGCTTCTATAGATGCATTTAATGCTAATAGATTTGTATCAGAAGCAATAGATACAACATCTATAATTAAATCTTTATTTTCCTAAGCCTATATACAAAATATGTACAACAAAAATACATCAATCTCAAGATATATCGGATAATATTATCCAAAAATTATATTTTATTATAAAATGAATCTTTTTGTTTAATAAGAATATTCAAGAAAAATCTCCTATTAAACAAGTTAAAAGTCGGCTAAAAAGCCGACTTTTAACTAAACTAACTATCCTCTTTTCTCTCAACTCATTTTCTACTTTGTATTATTGTCTCCATTTTCCCTATTATTGCATATATTTCTACTTATTCCACTCCATTCTCTCTACTCCTACCATCTATTATTATACTTTCTTCCTCCTTCATTTATTTTTTTACTACTTTCATCCTAAAATACGCTTAATTTCCACTCTATTTTATGCTTTTGCCTCACTCCTTTGCCCTATTGTTACTATTTAATTCCCTTCCTATTAACACAATCTACTCTAATTTTCCCTATCATATTTTAATATATTAGATAATTTAAATTATGCTCTTCTCTTTCTCTTATTAATAATAACTATCATAATAATTCCACTTGTTAATAATAATACTACTGCAAATGCAATTTTTGTTACATCAGCTGTCTTTGGAGTATTATCCATTTTATCTTCATCTGATTTTGCAGCACTCTTCTTTGTCTCTTCTTTTGCTGGTTTATTAATTTCTTTATTCTCTTCTTTATTGTTATATTCAATCTTTTCTTTATGAACTTCTATAGTAAAATCATCTTTTACATCAAATACTGTTATATCTGCGATATTACCTGCTAAATCTTTTACCCATAAATAGTAAGTTCCTTTCTCTTTAATTGTTAACTTATTATCCTTTTGCCACTCATTATCTTTTTGTAAATTCTGTGTAGTAGTTACAGCATAACCTGCAACTCCTGAACCTTCTGCATTAAGCTTTGTATTCATATCATTTGCTGTAACTGTTACAATAGCACATTTATTTGTTGTATTTGATGACATATCTTGTGTTGAAGCTGTTGCACTTTCTGTTGGGCTAGCTGTTGCATTAGTATTGCCGCCTGCAGTCTCTAATGTTAATACAGCAACTTCTCCTTTTACTTCCGTAACTGTTGGTTTTGTATTATCAACTTTACCTACTTTTATTACTTCTTTACCTGCATTTCCAAGACCATCCCTTACATACAAAGCATATTCTGATACATCATATTTATCTTCCGAAAATGTATAAACAGCTTTATATTTATCTCCATCTTTAGTTGTCTTCTTATAGCTAACTTGATTATTTAAACTTGTCTCAGGTGCACCTGAACCATAATCTGTTAACTCTAATGCAATATTCTTAGTTCTTGTCCATTCTGTATATTCCTTAGCTGATCTTAACATTGGGGTCCTACAGTCTGTTCTATATACTACGAATTCTTTTTCTGTAACATTACCAACTTCGTCTTCAACCTTTGCAATATAAGCTCTTCCTGTTTCCGGTCCTTCCAAAGGAGGTGTACATTTATATGAATATGTACCATTTGTAACATTAGTTTTAGCTTTATCTACAATAACATCTTTACTCTTTTTATCTATAATGCTTATTGTTACAATCTTTGATAAATTTTCGTTACCTGATATAGTAAGTTCTTTTATTGTTGCCCAATTATTATAAGTCTTTTGGTCAACTTGCTTTATATCAGACACCTCAGGTGCTACATGATCTTGCCATATATCTAATGTATAGATATTTCCATCTGTATATACATTGTTTCCATTTATTTTAATTGCACCTGTTCTATCTAAGAAATGTAATTTAGCTTTTCTTTGCTTACTTGAATCAAATGTATATACACCTGTATATTCCATACTTCCATCACTATTTTTAACATAAGTCCATTTATTATCTGTATAATTAGAATTTCCGCAATAAGCTCCCATTGTTCCTGTAAACGTAACTGAACCATTTTCTGGTTTAAATGTAAATTTAACAGTTGCTGTTTTATATTCATTATCATATGTTATAGTAGGTTCTGTTGGTGTAAAGAATTTCTTACCACAATCTCTACAAACACCATTCTTCGTTAAATAATGACAATCCTTTGTAGCTACAAAACTGCATGTATCACATTTACCAGGATTTTTACAACTTAAATTTCCTGTTGAGTTAGCACATCTACCTGAACGAGTCCAGTCATTGCAAGTTGAACATTTTTTATAATGAATTAATCTAACTCCTGTATTATACCATTTTGAATTTTCAGTATGTGGTTTACGATATATATAACTATATCCACATTCACAAATCTTTGTACAGAAATTGTCTCCATTTGATCTATGACAAGATTCTTTACCAAATTCCCATGTATCTGTAAATTTGTGAGCACTTTCATCTTTTATTTTGTTACATACTGTACAGTATTCCCAATGTTTATCTTTATCATATTTTGTTGCCCAAATGTGTGTATGAATGATTTCTTCATCTGCTCTTGCTATAGAAATGTTAGATAAAACCATTGTTCCTAACATAGCAACAAGTGCAACACTCATTTTTAAAATATTAGAAACTTTCTTTTTACCCATATTACTCATTTTCATACGTCCTTTCTTAATCCTCTTTCAATTCAATAAACAATTAAAGTGACCCAATTAAACTTAACGAAATAATTTATTAACTCTATGTTTAATATTATAACACATGTTTAATATTTTGTTAATATCTTTTTAATAATTTTATAATTTTTTTGCAAGAAAAAAACGGGCAAGAAAAAAAGTGGCTTAAACCTACTGTTTAAGCCACTTTCCGTATTTATATATTAAGTTCTAATTAAAATTTGCCATTGTCAGCTGCTTCCTGTACAGAAACTGTATATATTTAATATAGAAGGAAAAATCTATCATTTGTTAGTTACGTGTTAGTTATATTAACATTTTTAAATGTTCTAATAAATTGTATTGTAACAAAATACACTGACATTCTGCCAGTGTATTTCATGCGTATAATAGGGTGGGAGTAGAAAGTGATATAAATCACTATACATTTTTGTTTCTGTCCATCTTACTCTGCTGGATGTTTATTAATAAATCTACTAATATCTGTATCAAATTGTAAAGCATTTAATTTATCAATTACTATTTGTATAAAATTATTTCCCTTACTAATTCTTTCAAAGTCCTTTATTGAAAAATCAATAATACAAATTCTTTCTTCCAACTTCTCTTTATTTAAATATATTTTTTTTACAAGACCTGAACCATTGCTCCAATTCTTTCCTGATATACCATGATATGAAAATAATATTCCCAATTTGATTTGATTTGTCATCAATAAACTACAAAACTTTCCAACATATGTCACATCCACAGACTTATTATAGTTTTTACATTCCCCTAAAAATGTTCCAAATCTTTTATCTAACAATCCATAGCTCATTAACATCTTACCCATAGGTTTCAACATTATTATTTGATCAATCTCATTAGTAGTAGTTCTAATATTTCTTTCTACCTCAAACAATTTACCCGATATTTCCAACAAATATGTAACTAAATCCTCTAATGCTTTTCCTTTTTTTATATGTAAATCTTCAGTTACTTTAATATTTTTATCATGTAAATCTTTAAATATCTTTAATTTTTCATTATATTCTTCTTTTTCCCTCTTATCTATTTCACATATTATTTCCCATCTTAAGTTCTCATTAATCAATGCTAACGTCTCTAATGATTTATCTATCGTATTTCTATCCAGAACTTCATTAATCATCTCTAATCACCTTATATACAAACCTTGAATTTTCTAATGTATTTAATTGTATATCACAATTTTCACAATAAAATTTATCTGGTAAGTCCTTAAATAATCTTATTTTTTCTTTTTCTTTTTCACACCTACCACATATTAATTCAAAATATTTTTGTACTAGCTTACATTTTTCCATTTCATTTAATAAAGAATATACTTTATCTGTAGACATATTAAATTTTCGTCTAATAACCCTAGGATATATCCACCTATCTTTTTCATACATTGAAAAAAAATCTAATAATTCTTTACTATCAATTTCCTCAAACTCAGTTCGTATTATTTTGTCTATTATTGCTAATGTATTCGACAACATAATTCATTCTCTCCATTCCAACTAAAACACTACTATAATAATGTTTAATCAATCCATAACCTTTATTCATATAATCAAAAATTATTTTTATATGTATACTCCTTGTTTTTATGTCATTTTTCCATAAAACCTCAATCCATGGATAATCTGACATTTCCTCTTTTTCATACATAAACTGTTCCAAAATATCTTTTAATTTTGGTACTTGTGCTAAATCAGCCTCGTTTTCAATTAATATGTCTCTTAATTCACCAATTAATGGTAAAACATATTCCTTATTATCTCCTACTTCCAATTGGGCACTTCCCCCTGTTGATAATTTCATAAACTGTGCTATAAGTTTTATATCGTCACTATTTTTGCATGCAGTAATCATGAAATCTAAATCAACTCCAACTAATTTGCAATTATATTTCTCTTCAATATATTTTTTTATATCATCTACCAATATACAATAAGTTTCATTGTCATTATCATCTAAAAAGAATCTTTTCAATATATCAAATCTAAACTCAATTAATGCTAGTTTTTTATGAAATACGACTATTATAGGATACTTCAATAGAATCTCAGTTCCCAAAGTAGGATGTATTGCAGAATACATTTTGCTAAATTTCATATATATTCTCTCATCATCTTTATAAAATACTGGTTTATTTGTTTCACTAAATAATAATTTTTCTTCTGTTCCTCTTATTATTTCTTCTTTTTCTATTTTATCCAAAACATTATTAAATAATTCACTCTCAAACAAAACTGAGTGTTTATAATCTTTTATAAACTCATTTATCTCAAATTCCTTTAACGCATCATTTGAATCTTTTAAACACTCGTCCAAAACCTCATCTAAATTTCCTTCTAAATATTCATTATTTCCTTCCCCTGCTATTTTCAAATTCCCTGTTATTGCGTTTCTTACTATTATATTTTTTTCTATAAATTTCTCTAACATTTTCTTCTTTGGATTAATCGAATAAGACCTCAACGTATTTCTTACATATTCTAAATAATTATCTCTCTGCATTTTATTTTCCTCCATAAAAATTTGGCTAGAAATACATCTAGCCAATTTTGATTAACGTTCTATCTCACATGATATCATCTTTCATTATACTTAAATTTTTTTATTTTTCAATACTATAATTATACATTTTTCCTACATAATACCATATCAAATAATAATCATATTAAAAACTATTTATTATAAAAAATTTTCAATTTCATCTATCCTTTTTCATTTAAAAATATATTTATATTTTTTTATATAATACAAAAAGAAAAGTGCTAGTCACTACAACTAACACTTTTCATGCGTATAATAGGGTGGGAGTAGAAAGTGATATAAATCACTATACATTTGTATTATATCATATTATATCTTTTTTGTATATACTAAACTTATCCAACCCTTGTTAGTAAGTCCCCAAGTCTTAGATGAATTGTACTTTGTAATCGTAATTACATCACCTTTTCTATAGACTTGTCCGATAGTATCGTATTTCATTCCTGCGCCTTTTCTAATATTAAGTGCTACTGCAGTTACTTTATACTTGTCTGCTTTCTTAACTGCTTTTATAAATAATGCAACTTCAGCTTTTCTTCTCCTTGTTAAGCCAGCAAGAACTTTTCCACCACTTTTATTATATTGTGGAATAGCTGCTGCAATCTGTTTAGTATTTCTACCTTCAACCAATTTCTTTAAGTTACCTACCCCGCAATTATAGCAAAATGAAACTAGTGCACTAAATTGATTCTCGTTAAGTGTTAATCTAACATGCTTATCAACATAACTCTCATATTTGACTAAATCCTTAACAAGTTGAGTATCTGCTTGTTTCTGCGTCCATTTCTCATCTTTAGTTACATCAGAACCATAATGTCCCCATCCAATTGTATAATATTTTTCTGTTGGAACTGCCTTATATGCTTTTAATCTGCATCCTTCAAATGATTTTATAAGTTTAAGCCCTGCTTCATTTATTTTCATGTTATCACCATCCTTTGTTAACCAACAATACACCAATCTTCAGCAAGCATATCTGCCTGACTTGCTAACCATCCCATCTGAACTCCTGAAGTGCCAACAAAAGCTATTGCTTGATTTCCTATTGCATCATGTTCACAATTAATAACTTGATCATCTGCAGTCTTATAACTTATGTTGGATGCTAATTGGATATACTGATTCTTTCCATTCCACCCTAATCGTGCAACCTTTTCACCCTTTTTAAGAAGTTCTAATGCCATTCCAAAAGTAAGTCCATAAGATTCTCTATAGGCTTTCTCAAATACTTCCTTAGGAGACCAGCTTTCATATCCATCTTCATACTTAACTAAATATCCTTCATCTGTTGGGTTCTCATTTGATGGTATCTCCCATCCTCTATATTCGTTATATTCTCCTCTATTCATTGGTTTAGCTTGTATCATTTTTGTTCCTATGTATTGTTTCATTCTATTCATTCTCCTTTTCTTTGTCATTTAAAATATCAATTGCCTTGTATACAATCTTTGGAAGTGGTACTCCCATTAAACCAGCATTCTCTCCAATTGATATTACCTCGTTTGCTATGAATCCAATAATTACAGTATTTCTTAAATAATCAATATTAGCTATTTTAGCTACTTGTGCCATTACTATTACAATAAAGAGGATCATACATTTTTTACATAAACCCTTTATACCTGATGTGCTATTTAAAGCTCCATTCTCACTTTTTTTAGATTTGTGAAATACTGCTGCAACCATAATGCCCGATATGTAATCAATAATCATACATATTAATAGAGCTTGTATTGGAGCATTCCAACCTCCTAACAACCATGCTATCATACTCCCAATTAATCCAACTATTGTGCAAATTTCTTCTTTCATAGACTACCTCCTTTGTATATCAACTATTATGGTTTTCTTGCTGGTGCCTTAGCTGTAAATTTACATGTCAAATTTTTAAATTTAGCTGTATCTGACAAAACTTTCTCTATTTCATCACTTACAGATGATATATAACCGGTAAATGAATATGTTCCACCAGTTGTAGGAAGAGATATCTCATGAAATTCTATGGGTTCTGTAAGCTTATCATATAATTTACTATATAAAATATCATCATCTATTGTACCAAAATCAGCTGTATAGTTATAATACACACCTATCAATTTTCTTTTAAGTACACCTGATTCAGCCCTTGTTGCATACTTATCCAAGAAGTCTGCTGTACGTTTTATTGAAACTAAAGGTATATCAAAATATACTCCATCAATACTTATTCCTTGTGTAAATTTCGTTATTACACCTCCGTAATGGTATATGTAATTTTCATAGTCTGCTCATTAGTCTTTGTTACTGGTGACGCAAGATTATTAATTGTTGTAAGTAATGCTATAAATTGAGACCAACAATAAGAATAATTGTAAGAATAAGATGAATAACTATACATTTCACCTTTACAATATTGGAATGCTAATCCTGTTATACTAGAATGTATATGATTAGTATAAAATTTATCATTTATAATACTAAAATCATAACAATATAAATTTTTTCCAATAGTCATAACACTTCGTATCATAGCATAACTAAAATAATTATTAGTACTTATCTCAATATAATCATTAACATCTAATAAATTCATTTTTCTAATAACTGAAGTATTATCTTTATCAAGCAAATATACATATCCATCTATCACACCAACAGTTGCACATTTTTTATCAACATCATAATTAAAATTTTTAAGTTCAAATGGAATTTGTAAAAATTCATCACTAATTACTGAAAATGAACTCCTATTAATCTTAATAACCCTCAATATATTTTTATTATAAGTTCCAGATGAATCGTATGTACTAAATATATAATAATTATTTTCATCTATACCAAATTGTGCATATGAATAATTCTTTAAAGGTGTAGACAATGTAAGTTCCTTTTCATTTAGTAGTATACATGACCTATTAGAATCTACTATTCCTATACTTCTTGAAGGTATTCTATATGTACCCAGACTAACAACTGTTTCGCTATTAATTTTCAATCCATGCCCAACATTGTTATCATAATCTATATCCATAAATAATCCATATTTAGCCGTATCATTCTCAATTTTAAAAATATTAGTATACTCACTTTTCACATATCTAAATGAATTATTTGCTAAATCAACATTATCTGTAAATTCTGCTGGAGCCATACATACTGCTGATATATTTCCATTAGCACAACTAGTTGGAAAGTCCCATACATATTTCTTTCCAATTTTTAAGCCTGTTATTTCATCTAACACATCCATTGTTTCTTCTGTATTTAATACACCTATATACTTTGTTGCCGTAGTAGTCTTTCCTGCTGTACCTACAATAGTATTATTACTTGGTAAAAAATAATTATTTGTATTCTCCTCAATTGTATTTTCAAACAATACAATTCCATTAAAGTAATTATCCAATAGAGGAGTTTCAGCTCTCTCTTTAATAGATGTATATAATTGATTTTCCAATACATCTTTAACTGCATTAGTAACCATATTATGTTCTTCTATTACCTGTTTCTTACCTGTTCTTACATTAGTTAACTCTATAGTTGTCTTTCCTTGTATCATATTTTCTAACCTCCTAACTATTTAACATAGTAAATTTTATTTCTGTTACATATGAATCCTGCACCAATGTAATTCTAAGATAAAACTGTCCATATCCACTTAACAATTCATTCCATTGTTCATATGTTATTTTCTCTAATACACTTCCATGCATACCACCGTTTAATGTAGTAACTTCTGTCCATGTATTATTAACATATGCTTTATAAGTTTCATTATCTGTACTAACCGCATAGTATACATATACACCATCTGTTTCACTATCAGTAACCTCTACACCTTGTATACCAAGTATACTTGCATCAGATATATCTATAGGGCAAACAATACTCTGTGCTATTGGCATTGCAGAAACATTGGCCATTATATTGGGTAATTCTTCTGTACTTTCTTGCCAATATAATACTTCAGGATTAGTTAAAGTTATCAGCAAATCACTAGATGGAATACTATCTATACCATAATTTTGAAATAATTCTGCATTAATTTCTGTCTGATCTAATTGTGATAATTGATTATCAACAATTGTATAGTACACATCTTGCGACCTAATTAAATATAAACTACTCATCTAACTCACCTCGATATTTATTAAACTAACAGTATCAAACTGTTCTGTATTAATACTTACTATACTCATTCTTCCACTATCTATAGTCTCTTCTACTGCATTATATTGATAACTAGTTTTCAGAACAAATTTATTATCACTAATATCTACATAATCTGTATTGTATGTATAATCTGCTGCCTTATCAGTATTAATATATTTATACTGTACCTCTTTAGTGAATTGAATAGTTGTATTAACCTTACTAGTATCTACTTGAAGATATCCTAGAGCTACTTTTTCAACAGTATCTATTATGTTATCTCCTATTGGTGTATACAAATTAACACCTATACTGTCTGATACCTTACTTGGATTAAATATCAATCCTACTAAATTTACATTATTCACTTCATCTGCCACAGTGATAGTACCATCCCATTTATTTTCTACAGCATGACCTTTAACAATTACATATGCATGGACACCATACATCTCTATATTGGCAATTGGAATAGTACTATCTGGAGTAGACTCTGTATATGTTCCTGTACTCGTATAATTTATCAGGGAAACTATCTTTGCATTATTCTGTCGTAACTCACTATTAATTTGCTCTGTATACATCTTAACTGATATTTCATATATAGCTGCTATAGAACAACTTACATATGTAACTATATTGGCATTATGTGAACCGGCAAGATAATAACCTACCCTATCTTGTCCATCTAGCTTTGCACCATCAAGATATATTTCAAAATGAACATTTCCATCTGTCTCTAAGTCAAATTGTACTGATAGTCCCAATATAGCCGAAGTCTCATCTTTAGATGTTGAGAAAGTTAATCGTGCAATAGTTATTCCTGCATCTTTAATCTTATAATTTGTAGCATTAGTATATGTAGTCAAAACTAAATATTCTTTTGATACACTATCTGAAACATTCTGTATTTGTTTTTGTGTGCTAGACTTTATTTCATTTAATCTAGGATTAGTTCCAACTGCCTCATAACGGCTATTACCATTGTAATTGTATTCAACAGATTGTATATAACTATAGCAATCTTGCATATTATATAAATCAACTAATTTTACTTTATCTCCTAATTGAATTGAAATATCATCTTCCAATTCAAATGTTGCCGGAACATAACGTATTGTTTCCAAATAGTCTGCTATCGCCTTAATTAATTTAGTTGAGGTATTAGATGCATATTTAACTATTGGTATATTTCCTAACTCCATATACAATCCTTCAGTATCATTACTATTTGTTGCATCATATCTAGTATATACATCTGAATCTGAACTTCTGAATAAAGCTGAAACACCATAATAATATACTGTATAATCACTAATTACTGAATTAATTCTATCATCATCAGAATATGTCTCATTAACACTATCTGAATACTGTTTTAATATGAATTTACCTTCATCATCAATATAAGCAAATGAACAAGTTATCTTTCCCAACTGCTGCAATACTTCCATATATGTGCCAGATTGCACATCTATATGATAAATATAATTACCATTTACTAAACTATCACATTCTTCTTTTGTCATCCCTAATGGAATTCCAAACATATCACACATATACTTAAGCAAGTCAAATACTGTTCCATCAGTTTCCTCAATAATATCGGTATCAAACTTATTCATTTTTGTATAAGATACAAATTCTAATACTCCATCTGCTGCCGATACCTCAGAAATATAATATTCTCCTAATTGTATTTCATTAGAATCATGAACCTCATAAATTTTAACTTTCTTATCATAAAATCCATATCTTCCCTCTTCTGAAAATAATGCAAATGACAGTGTAGCAGTAATAACAGAACCAAATTCAAAATCTGTACTGGATACAGACTTATTATTAATTTTAGTTGTTCCACCAACTATATCATCAGATGTATATTCTGTATACGATTCATCATCTTTATATATTCTAATTAATAAATCTTTTTTATCATAATTATCAATACTACGCATAGGCATTACCACCTGTTATAAAATTACTTCTCTTCAGAGAACGTACAATAATATCATCTAATTGTCTATCACCAATATATACATTAGTATTTATTCCTGATATTGCATCTACTATTCTATCTGCAGTCTTATTTGCTAAATCATCCATCCACTCTGTATTACTTGATAATGGAAGTACTGCTTCTCTTCCACCAGGATTATCTCCTATCTGTGCTATAGTGTTTCCTGTGGTAATTCCACCATTTGCTAATCTTGGAATACTTACCTTTGATAGCTGTTTTAAACTAAATCCAAATTCCTTACCTCCCATTCCTGGTACCCAGTCAGGAATATCAAATTTCAAATTATTCATGGCTTTTACAACTTCATTAATTCCTGCAATAACACCATTAGCCATTCCCTCTATTCCTCCAAGAATAGAATTAATAACTCCTTTTATTGCTTTCCAAATTCCATTAAATATATCTGTTACTGTCTTCTTTAATGAATTCCAAATACTAATCCATATATTCTTAATACTTAATAAGCTTGTCCAAATACCATTTTTAATCATTCCCAATATAGTCTTAACTACATTAGCAACAATTTGTAAACAATTTTTAACAATAGAACCTAATCCATTAAATATGGCTGAGAAAAAAGCTGAAATAGAATTTAATACAGTTTTTACAATTCCAAATACTGTATTAAGTCCTAATTTAACAATTCCACCAAGTGCTACCATTACCCCACTTACTATATTTTCTATTCCCTTCCATGCCTTTTTCCAATCTCCAGTAAATACACCAACTATGAAATCAAGTATTCCTTTTATTATCTTTAATATTCCTCCAAAGATATTAGCTATATTTCCTGCCATTTTAATTAATGTAGATACTATTTCCTTAATTATTGGTAATACTACAGGACATACATTTGTTATTATCCATGCTATAAATGGTTTTAATACATTATTCCATATAACTCTTAATACATCTGCTAAACTTCCTAACAAATCAATAGCATCATTTATCATTGGTTGTATTTCTTGCTTCCATACTTTATCAAACTCTTTAGCTAAACTATTCAATATAGGTTGTACACTTTTATTCCAAAAGTCAAAGAATTTTCCAACAAGTTCAGTTAATCCATTTGCTATATCATCGAAAAAGGGTTTAAAATGTTCATCATATACATTATTTATCTTTCCAAATGTATCATCTATAGCTGTTTTTATTGTTCCTAAAACTATAGCTATTGTACCAAGTGCCCCTTCAACTGCAGTACGAATCTTTGCCTTATTGCTAACAAATGGTTTAATTATTATATTTAATAAATCTCTTACCAACTTACTAGCAATCAAACTTACACCCATAAATGCATCTGCAAATATTCCTATAATAGCTGAGCTAACCTTTGTACCATTCTTACTAGCAAAAGCTTCAAATATATATGCAAATGTTTGATAAAAACTTGCCAATAATACATTTATTTCAGACCATATATCAAACATATCTATCATATAATTCTTAATTCTATCTTTATTCTTAACAAGGTAATCACCAAGTCCAGAAATAATAAATGTACCTATAGTCAATCCTATACTTGCTATAGAACCTATATATGAACCAATCAAATATACTAATGACTTAACCCATTTATCTGCTGCATTTAATACTTTAGGATCAGACCAAATATCGATTAATACATTCTTTATTTGTTTAATCCCTTTCTTTATTTTATCAAACCTATATTGATAATCGCCTAATCCATCCCAAAAGCCTTTATTAAATACTTTTCTAAGTTCTTTTGCATAATTTAATATAGGCTCAAATGCTTTCTTAATTTTATCTATCCAATCTAATATTTTAGGGTCTACTGGTACCTCTTCAAACATATTCTTTGCATCATCTAAATTATTAGTATTTTCATCATTATTTGATGGTAATACATCTAAATCATCAAATGCAGCTAAAGCATTTTGAGCCTTCTTTGCACTTTTACTTGTATCATCTAAACTCTTGTTATAATCTTTAACTTGTTTTTTTGCTCTACTCCATGTATTCTTTCCTGATAATATGGCTACTAATTGAGCAATAGTATTAATAGCCTTAATTAAATAATTAATAAATAATGTAAGATAAGGTATAACTGTATTAATTAATGGTGCAAAAGCTGCCCCTAATGTGTTCTTTAATGTTGCTGTAGCACCGACAAACTCTGACATAACCTTATTAGTTTCCGAACTGTATTTTGCAAAATTTTGGAATCCTTCTTTAATCCCATTAACCATAGATCTAAAAGCTTTTGCAATTAATGAGAATACAAATATTCTCTTAGCAAGCCCCCAAACTCTCTTACTAAATGATGCTAAAGCACTATTAGATTTCTTAGCACCTTTATTAATCGTAGAAAATGCCTTCTTTGCACTTTTAGTAGTTTTCTGTAAAGCATTATCTACAGATTTAATTTCTTTCAAAGCCTTCCCTGCTTCTTTAGCCTTTCCCGATTCTGTCTGCTTGGCTATCTCTGCTTTATATTTCTTTTCTTTATCTATCAAGTTTTGAAGTGCTATGTCTGCTTTTCTATATTCATCATCGTTCATATCAAAACCTTGTAACGATAGTTCTTTAAGTTTGGCTTTTGCAATATCTATCTCACTTGAAAAAGCATTCATCTGTATACTCTGTTGCTTAATTATATTCTTCTGTCTTTTTTCTTCATTTAATAAATTCTGCAATTCACTGTATACAGCCTTATACTCATCATCATCAATATTTAATCCCCAATTGGCCATTTCTTCAAACTGAGCTAATTGGTCCTTTGCTTCTGCTATTCTTTGAGCTAATGTTCGGGTATTAATTTGAGCTTTTTCAACCCCATTTGAATAATTATCTATAAATTCCATAGCCTTTTTATCATATCCAAACGAGTTATTTTTGCTAGTTGTATTAGCAACCTTCTTAGCTTCTTTTTCTATCTCACTATATGCTTTTTCAACTTCCTTAGTATTTATCTTCGTATTTATCCTTATCTCGCCATCATAGTTGCTCGTTCATATAACACCGCCTTATCTCTTACGCAGTTTATTAAATTCTGCTAATGCTTCTTGATTTCTTGCTTCATTTTCAGCTTCTTTAATCTGTTCTTCTAATGTTGTTATATTATCTAAACCATATATTTTTTTAGCCTCTATTATTGCTTTACGTTCACTCTTTGACATTTTTTCTTTTATATCTTTATTACGTATATCAATTACCCTTGTATATGCACATTCATCTAAATTTGTTAATAATCCCATAAACTCCCACCAATGCATATTAGATTCATTTAGATTTATTCCATATTGTTTACGAAATGCACTATATATTCTCCATTGGTCTACATCAAAATCTATTAATCTATTCTTCTTTTTCTTATTATTTTTATCCTTAAATTTATCATGGTTCCAACCATTAAGGAACCATTCTATACATTCTTCTCTTTCCTCTCTACTATCTGGTATATTATCAGAAAATAATAATTCACAAACCATATTATTCTTTTCCATTTCAGTCCACTCTGGATCATCATTTAATATACAAATTTGGATACCAATTTGAAAATTAGTATCCAATTTGTACATCCTACCATCTTCCCCTTCCCACTCTGTTGGTAGTGGGTCCAACAATACATTATTCATTTAATTCATCACCTGATATATTATCCTTTGACAATTGCATATCTTTAGCCTCTTCTAACAATTCCTCTTTTGTCTTGCTATGTTTTCCTTTACGGTTTTTATTATATTTTGTCTTCATTCTCTTCACCTTAGCCTTATATATTTCTTCAATAATAGGTGTTATCTCTTCAAAGAAATCTGATAGAGCCTCATCATCAGGTACATATCCTGGTATATTCTCATATGCATCTCTAAAATACTTTCTAATTGTATCTTTTCCAAAAATATCATCTATTTTTATTATGCATTCCTTATATAAATTAACTCTTAACTCTGCTATTTCTAAAAGTTGTACTATATCTATATCCTCTTCTCCATCTTCTGTATTATTTAATAATGGCTTATCTTCATACTTTTTACTTAATTCAGCCGATTTTATTTTTAATTCACTTTGTTTCTTCTCCATCCAATCAATGATTTGTGCAAATTTTTGAATAAATGACGTATCATTTTCATCTAAAATGATATAGTCATCATATTGGTTTACATACACCTTTTTTAATCTTTTTTCTACCTTACTTCCTATTCTTCTCTCTTCCATAGTATTACCATCCTTTCAGAAATTGGGTGAGACTGAAAGGAACTCACCCAATTATGCTAATTTATATAGATATGTTTTATGAGCCACTTATTAAGCTGCATCAGGTGTAAATGTATTAGTTGTAATATTAAATGTTCCTAGCACTCCATCACCTTTACCACCAATTGAAATAGAGTTAGTTACATTTGAACCTGCATCTCCACCTGTAGAACCAACAGATACTGCGCACAATCTTTTAACTGCTTTGTATTCGCCCTCTGATGTTCCTTTCTGATTTAATCGTACTCTAATGTACGAAGTTACTGCTGCACTTCCTGTAGGCAATGTATCTACTAGCTTATTTACCCAAGCAACCAATGCTTCATCTTCTTAATCAACGTCCTCCATATCCACATCAATATTTGGTGTATATGACTTAATTTCTGTATTACCATTAGCTTGATTAATCCACTGTTTTGTCTCCGTCTCAGGGTTAAATTCCTCTGATAATGAGTCAACACCTTCACCAATCAAATGGTAATCTTGTCCTGACCCATCTATTGTAGAAACCATTTTAATATCAACATAATGTGCTAATAATTCTCTTTTCGTTAAGAAATTACTCCTTTCTTCTTATAATGCAAAATACCTGTTCTTACAAAAGTAACATTCCCTGATGTATCAGCGTTACTTACATATGTACTAGAATTTACTGTTATCTCTGTTATCTTTCTATTATCAGATAGCTCTGGATATATTGTTGTTGTAAGATAATCAGCTATGCTATCTACTACTTCTTGCTTAGCTAATCTCTGAGCATTATTTGTTGGCTTACATATATATGCTATTTGAAAAGGCAATTGAGCCTTAAATCCTCCACCAATCCACCTTCTCGTATATTTTGCACCTGGTAACGAAAATAGCCCGATTGATTCAGCCTCTTTAAGAGACTGGTACTGTGGCTTTACACCTGAAGGAATAGCATTTGCCTTACATAATATTTCAAATAATGCTTTACTAACCAACTCATATTCTACAGAATTTAATAACTCTACTTTATCTTTCATAAAAACTACCTACTACTTTCCCCAACACTCAAAATGTGGAATAATTTCAAATCTGTCAACACTAGTAAGCTTAAAGCAATTATCATAGTTCTTTTTCATATACTCAAAAAAATTATCTTTATCTTCAGAGCTTACGTCTGTAGTATCTCCCTCAACAAAAAATGTATCATTTTCACTTTCAAGAGTATAGTATTTTCTTTTATTTTCTTCAGATAATTTATTCCATTCTACAGGTGATTTATAGTCTTTACTTGCAATACTAATATCATCCTTAATATGTAACCTAGCAGTATCAGCTGTCTCTAACCCACTAGACATAATATTATTTCCTCTTGATACCACTAATCTTACCTTTTCTATAAGTGTTGGTATCCATGTCTCCTGTTCCCATACACCATCAACATATTTATTCCATATTGTCACAGTTTTGTTGTAAAATAAGTCAGCCATATTAACACCTCAATCCTGCGTAAAATGGATTTATTCTAAATACTTCAGGTATCATGTATTCTTTCAAGGTATTACGATATAACACCATCTTAGTGTTATTATCAACTAATGCCTGGTCAAATGCAGTGGCTCTACTATCATAACTAATAGATTCACCACCACTTGACCTAGACTTAACATTTGACTCACTACTATTTCCTTCAAGTGCTTGTTGCTCAACATTATTTAATGAATACATCTTATCCATTAATGCACATAAACCATATTGAACAGCTTCCAATTCTATGTCTGTAAAAGGTTCAAACTTATCTCTTATATTCTGCCCATAACTTTCAGAATTACTGTCATAGACTATATGATTATATGTAAGACGCTTTAACATAGCACTTGACCTATTTTCCCAAGTGTTAAAGGAATCCTGTGCCACCACAGTTCCACCATATTTCTCTTTGTAAAACTCATAATCTATCAAAGCCATGTGGCACACTCCTTCCAACTATTCCTTGGCTGTATCTTTATTTTCATCAGAGTTATTAGTTACTTCTGATTTTTTAGGCTTATATTCCTTATAGCCTTTTTTCTTCCATTGTTCTATAACGAGCTTATTATCACTTTCCAAAATTGTTCCATTTTCGTTTATTATTTTCATATACTACCTCCTATGCTTTTGCCTTATAGTATATTAAATCTGGCATAACTGCTTTTGTTCCATAATCATAGAATAACTCAACGCCATAAGCATTACTTAATGGTATTTTTTCTGCAGTATATTCATCACTCATAACTGGCTGAGCAACTGCTCCATCAACCATTACAATAAAGTCTACATCATCTGGTAAATGCACACTTGAGAATGTCTTAACACCATGATATGCTAAGAATTCCTCTTCTGCAGTATCTACATTTGATTTATTAATTGTATCAAGATATGTTCTAATCTTTCCATAAGTGGCAGTAGAACATACCAAATTAATCATAAAACGAGGTACACCATCTACAAAATCATTCTTAGTGTTTTCACACGTTTGAATAACCTCTTCTATTACCTCTTGAATAGCAGTTGCTGTTGGTGTAACTTTCATACCAGCTGTTTTAGCCTCTGCAAAGAAAGCTGTATCTAATTCAGATGCCATTCTCTGAACATGATTATTTGCTCTCTTATCCAATACTCCATCTACACCGTAGAGTTTAATATCCTTATTCTCTAATTCCTCTACTATTTCTTTATCTTGATCAATAGATACAGTTACTGGTTTTACCTTAACAGAATTACCTTTTCCTGCTGCTCTTGCTGTACCATAATCTTTACTAGTTGCATTTACAAATCTTTTTGCTTCAACGGAACCTGCTTGAGGATCACCTGATAAATCAGTATTCTTCATATTGACTGAAACTAATTGTTTATTAACATTTTCTATTACTTTTCCATATAATTCTGCTAGATAATCTTTACCTTCTGATTCAAGTAATATGTTTAAACTTGCAATTCTTGCCGTTCAATTCATCCTTTCTTTTACCATATCTTAGGTACTGGTTTAGTCTCTTTTGGTGGTTCTGACTTTCCTTCGGTTTTACCTGTAAACTTTGGTGCTGATGATGCAGCTTTATTCTGAGCATTTACAGTATCCTTTTCTTCTTGAGATAAATATAATGTTGGGTCCTTTTCTTTTTCTGCCTTCATATAATCATCCAATCCAAGGAACTGACCATCATGCCACTTTAATCCCTTCTCATCATCCATAATATCATCAATAAGAGATTGTAAAGCTCTAGGAGACTTTACATCATAACCTTCTGCACCTAATTTTTGTTTTAAATAATCTGCTTGGTCTCTTTTTAATAATTTACGAGTTACTTCCTTCTCTGCATCTTGGGCTCTTTGCTTCCAATCAGCAATATCCTTATTTAATTTTTCAACATCAACACCATCAAACTTCTTAATAGTAGCCTGTGCATCATCAAATTGTGATTTATAATTATCACGTTCTGTTTCTGCATTTTCTAACTTTTTAACTTGCTTATTATAGTCAGCTACAGTTTTATAGTTTTCTGATACTCCTTGATTAATAGTTGTTTTCTGTTCATCTGTTAGTTTAATACCAACATCTGCTAGAATTTGTTCAATATTTTTCATACATATCCTCCTAAACGTTCTTTTTGACTGCCCGTCGGCAGTAATGGATTTAGTCAGATAAACCTCTGACTAGGTAAATTGCGGGAGCATGACTCGAACACGCGACCTCCAGCCAACGACACTGGCGAGCTTCCAGCTGCTCTATCCCGCTATATACAAAAAGAGCCAATAAACAGATTACTCTATCTACTGACTCCACTAAGTCCTTATATCTATTCACTAATAGACACACTCGCTATTTGTTTTTCTTTTGACTCATTAAAAACTATTCTATCTTTCTTTTTCCTAATTGTAACCGATTTAATCTCATCTTTTCTAATTCTATCTAAAATATGCTTTATGATCTTTAACTCTTCATCCACAATACAATACCCCCTTTTAGGTGATATTACTACAATTCTTTAATAATTATACTATGATTTTATGATATTAACAATACAATTGATATAGGTTATTCATTTAAACTATTCTGATATGCTGTAGCACGACCATTAGCTTTACTTGATTGTTTTCTCTTAAATCCACTTACTTTTAATCTATCATACTGTTTCTGTAAGTCATTCTCCTCACAATAATCATTATATGCCTTATTGCTCTTTCTAAGTTGATATGCTAGTTTATCATAGTCTTCTTGCAATATCTTCTTAACATCAGTCTCTGCCACCATATCAATCTCATGTTGTTTAATCAATAGTTGCCTTTTCTTTTTTCGTATTGCTCTTTCATATGCACGTTGTTTTTGTTGTTTCTCATAATACTTTCTATTCTCTTCAGTATCAATTGTTAAATTACCATTTTCATCTACATACGGATTTCTTAATTTTTTATCCCATGGCATATGCGAATGTCTACAATTATATCCATGAAGTCCTAACGGATTAACTACAGTTCCTTTACCTGTAACTGGATCTATATCATATCCTGTCATTTCTAGCAAATTAGGATAATTTTCTTCACTACCACGTATCTTATATACTTTACCTTGCCAATTATCATGTCCTGCAACATATGGTTGTCCTGGTCTCTGTACTCTAGCTCCTAAATGTGCTGATACTAATACATACTCACTCTTAGATTCAACAATATACTGATTGGTTACTTGTGCTGCAGTCTGATTCATACTTGTAACAATACATGTTCTAACTGCTGACTCTAATGTTCGGCTTGCTCCAGTTGGATAATCAACTCTTACTCCTTGTCCAGCATATCTATCTAATACCTCACACACTGCAGATGTATAACTTTGTACTCCACTTGTCACTCTCATATCTACTTCATCTAGCATATTAACTAATTCCTTTTGGTTACTAAGTATTGTAGTACGTGTAAGATTTTCAAGTTCTCCCTGACTCTTAATATATTGTGCATTCATTATTGATATAACTCTAGGGTTATCTAGGGGACTTAATACATTAACTCCTTTTTCCTTAAATATGCTTACGTCTTCTTTCCATGAAGTCAATACTGCATCTTGTAATATGCCCTTTATTTCCTTTGTAGTCATAGCAGTAAACTGTGCAAGTTTCTTTAAAATATCAGATTTTAATTGCCCCATTTGCTCTAATTTCCATATCATTCTATCTGCAGTACCAGACATTTCTTTTGCCTTTAATAATCTCATAGCAATGTCCTTCATAATATAATCTTCAAGCTTTTGATATAGTTCTAACATCTTATCTTCTTTACCAAAAAAATAATCTGGTCTAAGCATAATAGCCTCCTAACCTTTACCTGCCTCTTCTCTTACCAATCTAAGCCATTCCTCAAAATGCTGTTCTTTAGCAACTTCAAACCATCCTGAGGTTGTACCCGGATGATGTTGTACTAAATCTTTTCCGGTAGGATATTTCTTTTCCCCTAGACTAGCAAATGAACGACCATCAGCTGTCAAATAAAGTTCTCCGCAATACTGATAATGAGCATATGGAGTATTATAAGAAATCTCTCCCCCATATATTCCTTCAGGATAATTAACACTATTCTTTAGTCCTCCTTGACTAAATGGTATAAGCGGTTCACAATCTGATACAACCTTTTCATTTAATACTTTCTGTGCCTCTCTTAAATTATTTTCAATCCTAGATGTATCTAATGTAATATCAATATTCCCAATATGGTTTGAATATTTCGCTATACCACTTCCTATTCATCTCCAAACAAACTACTGTCTGTTTGATTATCACTTCTAGCCATTTCAACCATTGCCTTCGCATCCTCTTCTGTAAAACCTTTATGTTGCACTAGATAATACCATTTTGGATAAAATCCCTGTAATGTTAATTGATAGTCCTCTGCTTTATCTTCTTGTGGATTATCTGTCAAATCTGCAAAATCCGCATATATCTCATAGTTACCATATTCTGTTGGAGAAAACTCTCCATTCATTGTTACCATAGTATCTATCATATACGCTATATCATGAATAACACCAACACGGCCATCACCATTACAATCTGGTCTAGATAATACATTACGATATGCATTAACAGTATTTAACGTTCTTCTATCATCTGATTCTACTTGTGTGGCTGTTGCTATTCCTGTTTTCTCATTAAATGAAAAATAACCTGCACTAAAACCACACTTGTATGATATTATAGATAACAACAGATTAATACCATCTTCTCTCTCTACCACTTGCATTGTTGGGTTAAACTCATGTACTGTATTCTCAACATTAACTCCCATATCTAAACCTTTTATAATTCTAGGAAGTTTTATATTATTGTTCTCAGCATAAGTAATCGTTGAATTATCAACAAACATTATATGTCTACTATCTTCTGTTTCATCAGAAAATCTACTAAATGCTATATCCAATGCTCTGAGTTCCTCAATACATTCTTCAAATAAAGATACCCCTAATGGGCTATCAGAATCTATCGTATTAGAGTATGGATTCTTTATGTATGAGAATAATGGATATCCTAATCCATCTATAGATACCTCTTCTTGTATATCACTCCATTTAGTTTTACTTAAAGGTATTTCTCGACCTATTTCATCTTTATTACTTGATACGAATGCTTTATTAGATATCTTATATACCTTAATATCCTCTGTTTCTCCTGTTTCTTCATTCTTTCTAGTAACCTTATTAAACCTTTGCCATTCTGCCCTGGTATAATATTTTTCTTTCTCGTTGTAAAAAGAAAAGAATATGCAACCATTTATAGTTCCATTAGAATCAAAATCTGTTACAAGAAACATATCTGGTGTAATATAATCTATACCTTCACCATTCCACTTGGCCATGATTCCACCTAGACGTATCATCTTCTCTATATTTTCTTGTGCATTGATTAAAAAAGATTTATCAATGGCTTGTTGAATAAAATTAGCTTTATCTGCAGAACCATATAATGGTGCAGTTTTAATATCAATATTCTGCGTAATTAGTATTGCTAATTCTCTAGCCACTGTATTAGAAAATCGAATTGTTCTTATGCCAGCTTCCTTATCAACCCAATTAGGATATAAATTATTTGTTCCCTCTAATTCTTTCCATAATTGTATTGCCTGCTGCATCTCACTAGACAAATATGTCTTAACACCAAATACATCATCAATATTTTTCTTAAATAACGTTTTACACCTCTCCTTTAGCCAAGATAGTATGCCCGTTTAACCACCTACCTTAATTATTATTTTATGCCTGGCTGAATCTTCTCATAAAGACTGGTGACAAGCTATATCGTAAAGCATCTATACAATGGTTATCTTTATCAGGATAACCAGATATAACATTTCCATCCTTATCTCTTTCATACTCATACTCCGTTATTTCTTTATATGCAAAAGGTGTTCTCTTCTGGTCTATTACTATAGTTCTTCTCTGTAACCATTTCATACCATACTCAACACTTCCTGGAGGCTTATATGCACATTTAGCATTCCATATACCTAAATCCACATAATCAGCCACACTCTTTGTCTCTGCACTGTCACATATTACTCCATACTGACAAGCTCTAATATCATTCTCATGATTGTCCAATATCCATTTAGCTGTATTTTTATTTGATGACCTATGAACACAGTACTCATCCAATATATATATCTTTTCTCGTGCTGGATTATAATAGCATAATATAAATGCATAATAATCAGGGAAAAATCCCCAATCGACTCCTGCATAGAGCCTATCCATATTTTCTATCTCTTCATCTGTTATCTCTCTTAATTCTAGATAATCGAACACCATACCACCAGTTCCATTAGGAACACCTAGATATTCATGTTCATAAGCATGTGGATTAACTTCTCTTAAAAACTCTGCCTCCTCAAAAAAATGAGTTCCAAGCCATTCAACTGGTACAGTCTGATATGTACTCTTATGTACCAACATATTCTCTTTTGGTAATAGTGAATACATATTAGCCCAATTATTATTACTCTGTGGCGGATTAAAAGATTTAAATTCATAATATACATCTCCACCACGCATAGCAGATTGTTCTATACTTCTAATTGCTTCTGGTCCCTTAAATGTATCAAGCTCCTCAAACCATAATATTCCTATATATCCAAACGGAGCTTTAATGGATTTAATTTTATAAGGATCATCTGCTCCTCTAAAGTATATCGTCTGTCCTGTTGGTATATATTTTATTTCCAAAGGTGATTTTTTGCAAACAAATTCATTAGATAACTTTAATGTATCTATAGCCCATACTATCTGAGCATACACACTGTCCTTTAATGTATCCTTTACTTGTCTGCAGACAAGTACATGCATCATAGGATGTTTTTTCATAAGTAATATTATCTCTATTCCAATAAATGAAGATTTAGTTGAGCCTCTTCCACCAGATAACACATATTCTGTATGTCCGTGATTTTTAATATCTCTATGTACTTCATAGAAATGCGGAGCTATACAATTCCTTAAGGATACATTTATCATATATCATCTACTATCCTTATTGTTTCATCTGTTTTTTGCTCAACATTAACTTTATCACGCCATTCAGCTGGTTTTCTATTCTTCAACCAAAATATCTGTGCTGTTACATTAGGTGGAATGTATACCTCTTCTTCTACATACTCTATTCTTTCTTTTTCTTTACGCACCCCATCTTGAACTAATACCTGTTTTACCTTTACAGGTTTCTTCAGAGTGACAATCTTACCTTTGGCAGCTTCATATAATTCATTCTCAATTACAATATCTGCAATTTCCTTATTCTTTTTTAAGGCGTTCGAAATGTCCGGAAATTTTTTTGCCCAATCATATAGAGTAGTTTTTGAAATACCTATATTATGGGCAATTTGTTCAGCAGTTAGACCATTTCTAGTCCATGCTTCTAATAACAACAAACCTTCTTCTGTTTTCCAATATTCGTACTTACCTTTTGCCGTTATGTCACTCCTTTCATAAATTTACTTCTAACACTTTTATTTACTAATAAACTCTATCTCGTTTTCTCTAAAAAAATCTATCCTTTTTTCTCTTTCTGGTATTTCTAACACGTAAATATCTTTATTAATATCTACAATAAATCCTTCCTCACATGTCTTTATTACTCTTACCTTATCATATAATTGAAACACAACCCTTTCCTCCCATCTTAACCATATGCTTCTATGTCAACTTCATTAAATGACTTTCCATCAAATATTTTTGCATTAAGTATTTCATCCATTGTCTTATATCCCTCATATAACCATTTCTGTTCTTCTCCTTCCCATATGCACAACATCCAATTATCATTTGAATACTGATACATAAAATATCTATCACCTGCATATATAAATTCAACCTGTCTCTCACAATCAAACATTTCATAAAAATGACTATAGTTTTCTCTTTTCATTACGTCTCCTCCTCTTTGCATGTCCCAACGCTATATTAACAATATGCCTCAATATCAACTTCATCAAATATTTCATTAAATGATTTTCCATCAAACAATTTTGCATTTAATATATCATCAATTGTTTCATATCCATTATCTATTAATACTTGCGTTTGTCCTAAATCATATAGTGCCCATTTTTTCTTTTTACTCCTAGTTCTATAACTGCACATAAAATATCTTTTCTCGCTATAAATAAATTCCACTTGTTCCTCACAATTAAATGTTTCATAAAAATAATTATATTTTTCCATTCTTTCTCAACTCCCTTAAATACTGTAAAACAAAATTTTTTATTCTTTTTTCTTTCTGACTCAACCTAAAAGTACTTCCTCTTTCGTTATGTTCATATCCTAAATGAATATGTGTCATATCTTTTCCCTCTCCAGATTTAATCTTTCCATGTCCATGATTAAAATCCATTTGCTTATAACGCATTCCATTTTCATCATGGAAAGTTATAGATTTTAGTTTTCCAAATTTATCTACTAATGCATATACTCTATAAGGTACTCTTGATTCCATTGGTGTCCTTATACTTTCCTTTTCATTAATCTGTTTTATTATTTTTATATTACCAATTTGTTCTACCGTTCTATATGTTGTTCCATACTCTTTTTTATTTTTATCTAATTTTTGAGTTGTTGCTCCTCTTCCTCCCGTTAACCTATCACTCCTCTCATTCTATTAACCACATGATTTTTATAATAAATTACTTTTGTTTTTCCATAATCATATTCAACCTCTCCACCATACACCAATAGTCTATTAGGAGACAATCTTCTTATCATTTCATCCATACCTTCTTTCCAAATATCAAAAGCCTTGGTATCTTGCTTTACTCCTATTGTAGATATTGATAAAGTAGACTTTTCAGGAAGTCCATCAAAACAAAAATCAAAGGTTTCCTTCTCGCACCAGGAAACTGTTGGAATAACTTTAATACCTTTTCTTTGACACATCTGACCTATTAGTCTACTTCTATATATGTTCCATATCTTCATAGCCATAGGCATTTCTTGATATAGTGAAAAATCTGGTGTAAATACACACTGATATTTCTTCATCTTGTCAATATATATATCGGGAGATTGCCACACTCTTTCAAACTGATAATCATCAATATAAAAATGTATGCCAACATTTGTATTCTTGGTAGATAACATTTGATTAAAACCTATAATATCATCTGGTATATAATTACAAGGATCTAATGTTGGCATTTGATAATATCCTATACTTTCTATACTATCAAATTCTCTAAGATTATAATTGTTAACAGTTCTTTCTCTTTCATCCCCAAAGTATCCACTATCTTTAAACTCTTTATCCTCATTATGTTCATCATCATCAAATTTAACTTCAAAATCAAATTCTCCCATATCTATATCAGTTATGTCCGCTAGTTCTTCCTGAAGAATATCAGAGTTATATCCTGTATTCATAGTTAGTTTATTATGTACTAATATATAGCCTTTCTTCTGCTGCTCATTCATATGTGATAGCCTAATACACTCACACTCTGTATATCCCAATTCTTTTAATGCAAAAAATCTTCCATGACCTTCTATTATCACATTATTCTCATCTATTGCTAAAGGATCATTAAATCCAAATTCTATTATTGATTTCTTAATCTGCTGCACCTGCTCCTTTGGATGCTCTTTTGCATTATTCTCATATGGTTTTATATCTGCTAACTTGATTATCTCTATCTTCGTTCTAAATCTTCCTTTACTAATATTTTACCACTATTCTAATAAACTTGCATAGGTAGTTGTGAATTCAGCTAAAGCCTCGCTATGCATCTGAATAATCCATTGATATGTATAATTCATTTCTTTTGCTATCAATGAAAAACTCTTTAATTCCACATATTTTTTATATAACACTTTTTGATAATTTGTCTTAGATAAGCCTTGTATTTCATTTATTATCTGGTCTCTTGTAAATACAAATAATTCTATATCTGAATTAATCTGTGTAGCAAGACTAGATATTTTATCTTTCAAAGCTTTATCATCAATATAACTAGAAATCTTAATACATTCATCTTTCTCTTGAAACTTTTGCTTAATACTTACATCAAGCTTTTCTATCTGTTCTAAATAGTCAAGTACCTTCATAAATGTCACCTTGCCTTTCCAGTTTATTATTTACTTGTGTTATAACTTCCAAATTAGCTATACAACTGCTGCCTATTCCAACCACTTATTCTCTAATGCACAAAATACATATACTACAATTCCTATTAGCAGCACCCAACAAATCCAAAATAAAATTATATTTTCATCAAAACTCAATACAATATTCATTGTCTGTTCGATAGTTGAGTTATTGTAAAAATTCAAATTATCCATAGTATTATTTTTTAGATTACAAAATGATGTTCCCTTTGTTCCTTTATATCCATAGTAAACATATCTTATATCTGAATCCCATTTTTTATATTTTGTCTTAATATGGGAAGTATTAACTACTTTCTTAAATACTTTGTAATCAAATATTTCTCCACAGAATTTAACTCTTTTACTATGTTTTATTTCTGAATCTATCTCATCCCAACTGTAATAAGTCTCTGTATATGTTTCAGTATTGCCTTCATCATCAGTCCTGGTCTTCACTTCAGTATGCTTAGTATACTCTTCAGTAATTTTCGTTACATATATGTACTTGCCACCTATTTCCTCAAAGGTAACTACATCATCATATGTTAATTTGCCATATACTAACGCATTTCCAACATTGGTTCTCATTCCATAAATAAATAATTCTGTATCATTATCTATTTTTACAGCCTTATTATATTGATCAGCTTCATCTATACTAGCTTCATAGATTTTATTTGATATAAATATTCCCAGTATAACCATAAGTGCAATTATGGTTATACTAGCTATAACTTCTCTTTTAGTAATCTCTATTCCATCTATTATCATAGAATTATTCTCCAAATAAATTTGTAGGTGCATCCTCTGACGCATTTTCATATTCTAAATATTTATACTCTTTAGGCTCATAACCTAACATGTCCAATATTGCACTATTGATTGATTTTCTCACATATCTGTTATATATCTTGATTTTCTCATTATAATTACTTCTATGCTGTGCAATTAAATTTTCTGTAATACTAAGTTCATTCATCAAATTCTTATAATTAGTATTAGATTTTAGTTCTGGATAAGCTTCAGATACTGCCTCAACCATTGTTGTAATTTTCTCTGCAGTATCATCACTATTACTTCTTGAATCTGCTATAGCTTTAATAGTCTCATACTCATGTTTATCATATTGTTTAACACAATCCACTAAATTACCAATTAAATCTTGTCTACGTTTCTCTTGAACATTAATATCTGACTTTGCAGCTTCTACACCTTCTTCATATCCAACAGCTATATCCTTCTTGGATATAAATCCTAATACAACTGCTGCACATATTGCTATTATTCCTATTACAATTATTAACGTTAATTTTACTTTGCTTATCTGGTTACTCATTTACTGTTCCTCTCTTTCCTCTTCATCTTTCTTTAATTCATTCTCTAAATTCTCTTCAAGCTCTGTTAAAACTTGTTGTATATTCTCAAAATAATCTTCATAATTCTTTCTCCAGAACATATGCATATTTTTCTCAAACTCATACATGTTCTTCTCTTTTAAATACATAATAACCAATGTAAATATAGCTATAAAAAATATGCTGCATACTACATCATCTGCATTATCTATCTTCAAGAACATTCTACATAATACCCATATTAGTATCATTAATACTAATCTCTTTAATATCTCTTCCCATACATTTATTTCTTTCTTCATGTCCTCTCCTTTCATCTACCATTTTGTTATCATCAACAAAATGGTTTCCTCTTCCCCTACTGCTGCCATTTTAAGCAGCAATAGGAAATAATATTATGCCTATTGTGATATGTAGGCTACAAGCTAAAGTCATTACTTTTATCCTTATTTTTGTCATTACTTCACCATCAACACCTCCACTTCCTTAATCTCATTCTTGCTTGTATATACCATTTAGCATTGAAGTCATTGTAGTAACAATTTGCATCTGAAAATATATACTCTGGATATGTCTTCTCCATATAATCTTTAATACAATTATTGTTTTTTACCATTTCATCAGCCTTATTTTTCTTAAACTTATAATGATTTTTCCTATGTGTTACTTTCTCCAAGTTCGTAGATGAACTCCAACGTCTTTCATATTTATCCTTATTTTCTTTTAATGAAATATATTTAGCTAAACCTATAATGCCATTCTCATCCTTTTGAATTTTTCTAGTATTATTTCTACCCCCACATTTCCATTTTTCTTCTAACTCATCCATAGTAAGTCCACATTTAATAATTAAATGATGATGATATCTAGTCTTAGTGGTCTCTGAATACTCTGTTATGTATACGTATTTAGCATTTGGCAAGCCTTTTTTCTTTAATCTGTAATTCACCCTCTTTATATAATTTCCTATATTCCTTTTTGCCTTCTCCATATCCTTAGGCAAATGCTCTTTATCATAAGTTAATGTAGCCCATATATCCCCATTATCAAAATTCTTCTCTATTAACCTTCTTAGATACTTTCTTGAGTTTCTATCATTTAAATCCTTCTGTGCTTTTTTATTCTTTTTTCTAAACTGTTCTGGCACATCACTTGCCTTGCTGAACTCTGGATATATCTCTATTTCTAATTGGTCTTTTAACTTATATTCCTTACATGCATATACACACTTATGTGGTTGCTTTAGTATCTGTTCCACCATCCATTCATCTAACATACTTGTACTGTTGGCGAACATACTATCATAATCATAATCTATGTACTTTCTTCTCATCTTGCTTTCCTCATCATATGTTATTTTAATAAAAAATTATTGCCTTTTTCGTTGAGTTGTTAATATATATTACGAGGACGAGAAAAAGCTAAAATTCCTTTTAAATAAAAGGTTTCTTATGCTATTTTTTCTTGATTTTATACCTCGTATTTGATATACTATTTATGGGTACTTTCGTATCCTTATCATATGTTGAAAAATAAATCCGTTGGTGGTGCAATGGGTTTATTTTTTTGTGTCAAAATTGAACCTCAATTGATTGTTTTTGTTACTCGAAACTAACAATTCATACTTTCTGGCCAACCTCTCCCTTTTAGAGTTACAGGTGCATCTTTCTCCAGGATCTAAATTGGACCCACATTTATCACACACTCTAAAATATGCCATTACTATCCCTCTTTTCTTAACTTCCTCAAAAAAATGAGGGCATACAAGCCCTCATATCAGTCCTTATATTCTTCTTATCTGCCCCTTAATTATCCAATTAATAAAACCAAATAATGAATTAATAATTATGTCATGCATACATTGTTTAAATGTAATCATATCTGCCTCATACATACCTACAGAAAATACACTCAACACATACAATATCACCATAATTACATTTAATAACTTACACATAGTATCTCTTGTCATCATAAGTAACTCCTTCTAGTGCTACTTATCTACAACCTCTTCTGCTCCTAGCACAAGTTGTACACCAAGAGCCTTCAATATCTTATCTGTGCATATTAGTGTTGGAATTCTAACACCACTTTCCCAATATACAATTGCCCTACTCGTAACTCCTGCCATTTTGGCTAATCCCCTAATCGATATTCCCTTTTTTATACGTTCTTCTCTTAAATAATTTCCAATTTGTAACAAATCCATTGACAAAATCTCCTAATTTTTTTACAATATATTGTGTCGAATATTTATTCTACACAATATATACGAAAGGAAGGTGTTAAAATGGGAAATCTAATTAAGCCTGGTACTGATAATATGCCACGAGGTACATATGTGGAAGTTGGACCTCGTGGTGGACAAATACCTGGTGGACGTGTTGTCAATATTGATCCTGGTGACAGACTACCACCTACTCAAAAACCTAATCGTAATTGGGTAAAACGTTAACAAGTTATTTATAAGAGTCACTATAATGTGTTTAGGCATTATAGTGGCTTTTGTAATTTTACTTACTAATTCTTATTCTTCTCCTTGAAAAGCATATAGTTTTTCCAAAAATATTAATCTGAAGCCATGCTTCTACATATTTTTTCCCATTTTCTATATAACATGTAATATAATGATGCATTTACTCATCCTCCTAAACACTCCTACATTGTTCCTTATGTGCTGTATAATTAAAACCTGGATAATCAATAAATAAAAAATCATCTGCTACTCTAGTTACTTCTCCTACGTACTCAACCAATGGTTTACCATTAACTTTCAACTTAACACCATTGTCTACTCGTACCTTATCTCCTACTTGAAACTTCATAATCTTCCCCCTCTCACATAGGTACCTTAATGCCTGTATGTTCTGTAAATTTAGCTGGGCTTATGTAATATGTCCATTTACTACTAGATTTCACAGCATATCCAAATGGCAATATACCTCTTTGGAGACCAATTCTAATAAACTGTTGAGACACATTCATTAATTCTGCTGCTTCTTTAGTTGTTAATCTATTCTTCATTTCATCCATATTCTAACCTCCAGCTTCACTTAACTGTTAAATACTACTAACTTCTTTCTTCAGCTTATCGCTTATTACTGGTAACAATAATCTTGGTACTGTCCACGTATGTAACCTTGTAGGCGCATTAATTATCTTAATGAGCATAAAGGTGTATACATCCTTTGCAGTCATATCATCAAAATTAGATTTGCCCACATACTTATCACATGCTATTCCATTTGCCCTAGAATATACATTGGTACATCTACATTTATCTGCAACTAAATGTATCTTATCCGTTATATCCTGGGTAAATTCAAATTCTTTATTAGGCTCTGTTTCAGACATATCTAATAATTCTATGACTAGCTCATCAATAGACTTTTCTTTTTCTGTTGGTTCTACAACAACTGCTGCCTTATCTTTACTTTCCATACCATTAACTCCTACAGCTCTCTTTATAGCCATTCCATAGATTATCTATTACTTTTTTTAATCCTTTATCTATAACATATTGAGGTACTCTATCTCCAGCTTGTTTCTCAATCTTTTCCCTCAATTGTTTATCTGCCCTCTTTCTAAACTCTTTCTCATCCAACCCTCTTTCCATATAAAAATCTGTGCATATTACTTCACTTTTTATATTAGGAATATTAGTCTTTTGTTTACAAAACATTTCAACAACTTCTGATGTTCCTCTTCCTATAATTTTTAATTCCTCTAAAGCTTCAAAAAATCTTAATACCTTCTTTTTCTCTTTTTTATCACCAAGAACCATTATGTCTATCTTTTCTGTTAATATTTCATCAAATTTAGGACAAATGACATATATTCTTTTATCAAGGTTTACAATATCCTTAAATTTTTCAATCATTTCTTGAAACTCTTCTCCCCTTTCACCTTTTCCATGACTTACTACGTTTACAATTGTTTTGCTCATAATTAAACTATCCTTTCTTTCTAACATAATTTTTATCTATATAGGCTTTGCCTAATATATACATCTCTTATTATTCAAATTGCTATCTAACTCATATATCTCCCAAACCTTAGGATATTCTTCCATATCACCTATAAACTCTGCTGTACTTATTGCTTCTTCATCATTATCTGCCTTAAATATTTCTACAATACATTCATCATAATATGCTCTATATGTTCCCATACTCATACTCCTCTCTTTATATGCACTGCCTAAGCAATATACTTTAAATGAAAACTAACTTCCAAATGCAATAAATATCAAATTAAATTAAAAATATATGTAAATACGTTATATGGAGGACTTAGGCAGTGCTTGAAATATGCTAATGCATATTTACTGGCTACTCTTTTTTAAAAACTCATCTATAGTTTTCTTATCTTGTGTCTGTTTTTGAGCAAGAAACATATTCACTGCAATGTATATTGCTTTTTGAGTAACCTCATCCAACTTATCTAAAAATTTACATGCATCTGCTGCCTGCTCTGTAATCTGACTGTACGAAATCATAATGTCATTCCCCTTTCTTGTTTGTCAAACTATCTTTTTTGTTTACTCAACTAATATAATAGTTTGTTAAATTAACTTTGTCAAGAAGATTTTTATTTTTTTGTTGACTAGATTAACTTTTTATATTAATATAGTCTTGAAATAAGAAATAGAAAGGTGATTATTTTTGAATAATAGAATAAAGTTACTAAGAAAAAAGCTAGGATTAACTCAAGAATCTTTTGCTCAAAAAATAGGTATAACTAAATCTTCTGTTAGCTTATTAGAGTCAGGTCAAAATAAAGCATCATCTCAAACAATTTTTATTATTTGTAGAGAATTTAATGTAAATGAAGAATGGCTTCGTAAGGGAACAGGAGAAATGTTCAATAATGAAGATAAAGAACTTGAGTATTACCTTGGTCAAATATCTGCTGACTCAGATGAATTTAGACGTTCATTAATTAAAAATATATGTAAGCTTTCCCCAGAAGAATGGGAAACTTTAAAAAAAGTTGTGACTGAAACATACATTGACTCAAAAAAAGGATAGATAACTCTATCCTTTTGATTTAACTGAGTAGACCTAATATAAAATTATATATTTTTACTAATAAAGCTTCATCATCAATTAAATCGATGATATTATGTAAAATTTGTTTCATATTCTCACCCCTAGGTGAAATATCGAAACAATAATGCTGAATTGTCTAAAACTAAAAACTATTATTTATTGACATATTGCATATAATGAGGTTATAACATTAGTGTAAACATTGCTTTTTACAAGCAGTAGTGAATACACAGTCCCTAGCGGACATTTATCGTAAGACCTCATAATTTTATGAGGTCTTTTGGTATTTAAATAAAAATTCTTTACCTTAATGATATCTTTTGATATAACTATATAAACTGAACATACTCGGATGTCCTTAGGGCTTCGGGTCTTTTATGTTTTATATATATAAATAGCCCCTGCTGCAACAGGAGCTATCTTACACAATAATAAATCCCTATGGAATTATATTGTCTCTACAACATAGACAGTATACCATTCCATAGGGCAAATAGTCAACTTATTTTGACTATTTGTTATTTTTATACCTGAAAGGATGATATACATGAAATTACCTAACGGATATGGTTCTGTTTACAAATTATCTGGAAAAAGACGTAAACCTTGGATAGCAAGGAAAACTTCTGGATGGGATATTAATGAGACTACTGGAAGTACTAAACAACTCTATAAAACAATTGGATATTTTTCTACTAGACAAGAAGCACTTACAGCTCTAGCTAATTATAATGAAAATCCTTATGATTTGGATACAAATAATATGACATTTGCAGAAGTATATGATAAATGGACTGATGAATATTTTGAAACAATTACTCCTAGTGCTGTCAGAACTGTTAAATCTGCATACAATTACTGTGAATCTTTACATAATATGAGAATGCGTGATATTCGTGTAAATCATCTTGAACAAGTTATAAAAGCAGCTAAAGTAGGTAACTCTACCAAAAGTAGAATGAAAAGTTTATTCAACCTTATGTATAGATTTGCCTTGAAACATGAAATAGTAGATAAAGATTATGCAGCCTTATGTAATTCAGTAAAACAAGAACCCGCTAAAATTAAACGTGTTCCATTTAGCCAGGATGAAATCACTACTCTTTGGCATAATATAGATTTTCCTTTTGTGAATATGGTCCTTATTGGTATATATACTGGATTTAGACCACAAGAACTTGCTATATTAAAAATAGCAGATATTGATTTTAATAATAAGACTATTAAAGGTGGATTAAAAACAGATGCAGGTAAGAATAGACTAGTTCCAATACATCCTCTTATCCTAGATTTAATTAAAACAGTATATGACGAAGCTTTATCACTTAACTCTGAATATCTCTTTAATGACGAGAACGGGCAACAAGGCACATATATGACATACGATAAATATCGTAATCGTTGGAATAAAATAATGACTAAACTTAATATGGATCACAAACCACACGATACTAGACATACATTTATTACTAAAGCTAAAGAAAGTAATATGAATGAATATATTATTAAACTTATCGTTGGTCATGCTGTAAGGGATGTAACCGAAAAGGTGTATACTCATAGAACTATTGAAGAGTTGCATATGGAGATTGAGAAAATTAAAGAATGATAATATAACTGCCAGGTACTAATGCCTGGCACTCTTTATTCATATATTTCTTTAACATAATTTACTATATCACCATTATCATGAACTATATCTTCATCTAACCACATATCTCTTAATGACATCCACTTATATTCAACATCATCTATTACAAAACTGTCATTTTGTAATAGTTCTGGAAAATTCGATATGTTCACCTCATAAAATTGATGTCTATACTTTTTATATTTTTTTGCAGACTTTGAATATTTTGTATGAATATGTTCTCTCTTATACTTTATCGTTATATAACGTTTATCAATATGTAGCTTATCTGATATATATTGTATGATTTCATTCTCATGCTCTTGTTTATCTTTAATTGTTCTCTTATTTAGAAACAACATTGAGCCTTGCCATGTAAGTTCTTTGTATAGCAAAAATCTATTAGGATATTTATTAAACTTGTCTTTAATCATCAATATTGTATGATCATGTGTTTCCTTATCTAATTCTACAATTTCATCTAATAATTTATCACTCGTAACATTATCCTTTTTCATTTTTCTAAATGACACCACACATTCATATAATAAATAACAAATAAATACTATATAAGCAAATATTGCCCATTCTTTTTTGATAAATAATATGCCTCTAAATTCAACTGTAAATAAAGTTATTACATAAACGAACAAAGATACAACATATTCTTTAAATTTATAATTACCTATACTATCTTTGTGTTTATCTAATAAAATTTTCAAATCCTTTTTTTCAATAATTAATTCCATCTATTGTTTCATCCTACTTTGTAATTAAAATTAAAATAAGGGCAGATAACATTCAAATCTGTCCCTTATTATCTCGTCATACTTTTATTTAATACTAATACATTATATACAAAACTTTAAATAATTACAACTTATGATTTCTTTTTTATTATTTATGGTTTTACTTATTACTTGTTATATTTCTTGGTAACTTTGTTAGTTACTTGTTAGTTACGAGTGTTAGTTACGTGTTAGTTACGTGTTAGTTACGAGTAAATTTTGAGGGTTATTTACAGATTTTTTCAGACAACTTATACAATTTTTCTACACATACAAAAAGTGGCTCAAACCTACTGTTTAAGCCACTTTCCGTAATTTTATATTTAACTATAATTAAAATTTGCCATTGTCAGCTGCTTCCTGTACAGAAACTGCTACTGCAACTGTAGCACCTACCATTGGATTGTTACCCATTCCGATAAGCCCCATCATTTCAACGTGAGCTGGAACTGATGAAGAACCTGCGAATTGAGCATCACTGTGCATACGTCCCATAGTATCTGTCATACCATATGAAGCTGGACCTGCTGCCATATTATCTGGGTGAAGTGTTCTACCAGTACCACCGCCTGATGCAACTGAGAAATACTTCTTACCTTGCTCAACACATTCTTTCTTATAAGTACCTGCAACTGGATGTTGGAATCTAGTTGGGTTAGTTGAGTTACCAGTAATTGATACATCAACTTTTTCTTTATGCATGATTGCAACACCTTCAGTAACGTCATTTGCACCATAGCAATTAACTTTACTTCTTAATCCATCTGAATAAGATTTTCTAAATACTTCTTTAACTTCTCCAGTGCTGTAATCCATTTCAGTCTCTACATAAGTAAATCCATTAATTCTTGATATAATTTGAGCAGCATCTTTTCCAAGACCATTTAAGATAACTCTTAAAGGTTTCTTTCTTACTTTGTTAGCCTTCTCTGCAATACCTATTGCACCTTCAGCTGCTGCAAATGATTCATGTCCTGCAAGAAATGCGAAACAATCAGTTTCTTCTTCAAGTAACATCTTTCCTAAGTTACCATGTCCTAAACCAACTTTTCTTTGGTCTGCAACTGAACCTGGAATACAGAAAGCTTGAAGTCCTTCTCCGATAGCTGCTGCAGCATCTGCTGCTCTTCTTGCACCTTTCTTTATTGCTATTGCTGCACCTACTGTGTATGCCCAACAAGCATTCTCAAAACAAATTGGTTGAATACCTTTTACTTGGTTGTATACATCAAGTCCAGCATCTTTTGTAATCTTTTCTGCTTCTTCAATTGAAGAAATTCCATAACTATTAAGTACTGAATTTATTTTATCAATTCTTCTCTCATATGATTCAAATAAAGCCATTCTTACGTATCCTCCTTCTTATTCTGCTCTTGGGTCAATTATTTTAACAGCGTCTTGTACTCTACCATATTGACCTTTAGCTTTTTCTAATGCTGTAGCTGGATCGTCACCTTTCTTAATGAAATCCATCATCTTACCAAAGCTTACGAATTGGTATCCTATAATTTCATCATCTTCATTTAATGCTATTCCAGTTACATATCCTTCAGCCATCTCTAAGTAACGAGGACCTTTCTTTAAAGTACCATACATAGTACCAACTTGGCTTCTAAGACCCTTTCCTAAGTCCTCAAGTCCTGCACCGATTGCAAGTCCATCTTCTGAGAATGCAGATTGAGTTCTACCATATACTATTTGTAAGAATAATTCTCTCATTGCTGTATTTATAGCATCACATACAAGGTCAGTATTCAATGCTTCAAGAATAGTTCTTCCTGGTAAAATCTCTGATGCCATTGCAGCTGAATGAGTCATACCTGAACATCCTATTGTCTCTACTAATGCTTCTTGAATAACACCTTCTTTAACATTAAGTGTTAACTTACAAGCTCCTTGTTGTGGTGCACACCAACCAATACCATGTGTAAAACCTGATATATCAGTAATGTCTTTTGCCTTAACCCATTTTGCTTCTTCTGGGATTGGTGCTGCTCCATGATTTACGCCTTGAGCTACAGGGCACATTGTTTCTACTTCATGTGAATAAATCATTTTGAAACTCCTTTCAATGTACATAATTTTATCTTAAAAATATTTTGTAATGCTTAAAGCCTTCCAAATCTCAACTGTACTTAATTATCTAAGAATATCTGTAATATATCGGTCAATGTCATAACTATATCTAACATCGAACCTCTTTCTGCATATAGTCTTGATAATACTCTAAGCATATATTGGTCTCTTTGGAATAATTTTCCACAAAAAAACCACACTAGATTATTGTGACATAAAATCACAAAATAGTCTAGTGTTTTTTATCATTTTTTTTATATTTTTGTAACAGTTCAGCCAGCACCAAGCATTTACTGCTTGGTGACGTGCATCCAATTTTGATATACTATGGCTACATATACTAAAATATCATTTTAATAATATCTAAAACAACTGCAATTGCAAACAAACCTGCTGTAATAAAATATAATATTTTTAAATTATTCCCTTTTTTTAATTTAAAAGCCTGTATTAAAGCAAACACACAAAATGTTACATTAAATGCTAATCCACAACACTCTGAATAGAATTTATTATACCTTGCTAGGACCCATTTTGCTATTAAAAATACCAATAGTAATGCAGTAATAATAACATCTACAATTGCCGATTTTTTATTTACATTTTTTTGTTCTTGATTTTCCATCAAATTCGCCCCTTTTTTATTTTCCACTTACTAGTCTACCATATACCTCTCCCAACATCAATGTCAGAGAATTCCAGTTTATTGTTAAATTGAGTAGTCTATTTTTTTTCCTAAAGAATTTAAAGAATACTTATTATCTAGAGTTCCATATTTTTCATAAGCTTCTATTTTACGTAGCAATTCTTCAACTGAACTAGCTTCAATAGTAACAGTGTCTTCTTCACTATCGTAATCATAATAAGAATCCTCTTGTTTCTTATCAACACCATATTTTTCATCTAATTTCGCTTTTCTATCTTCTGCTATTTTGTCCTTTGCTTCTTTCTTAGCATCTGCTTTTTCCTTTGCTTTAGCCTCAGCCCTTTTTTCTTCTCTACGTTCTTTTATCTTTTCTCTCTGCTCTTTCATCTGTTTATCTACAGTTGCAAAGAAAGATGCTCTATTATCTTTATTTATACTCATACCATATGATTTAACATTAGGATTAGACTCCAAGCTTTTCTTAAGTGTATTAAGTTGTGAAGAAGCATTTGTTAATACGGATTCTATTTGCTTAGCATATTTTTCATCTGTAGCCATTCTTTCAATCTTATCTGTATCAATAAGCACTGTTAAACCGTTTCCACTTGCAAAACTTCCTTTCATCATCTCAGCTTCTTGCTTCTTATCTGAAGCAACTAATACAAAATTAAGATTACTATATTTTTTAGTCAAATTTTTATAATAATCTAAAGCTGTATCACTTAACTTTGCATCTCCATAGGTTCGCATACCCGTTACTTTCTTTTTTTCATTTACTTCTGTGCTTTCTTCTACATTACTACTATTCTTTGCCTGAGTTTCCTTGTCTTTCTCATCTTTTGTTTTCTTTATTCTATCATTATTTTGATAATAATTATTAACAACTTGACTATATGCATTTATTTTATCCATACATATACCTCCAATTAAAACGATATATCACTTACAACACAATTCTCTATTAAATAAATCGAGGACACCATATATATGATATCCCCTAACTTCACTCTTAAATATAATATCGGATTTACTAAATCTATAACTTATCTTTTCTCAACAACTTCTCCACGTTTTTTATATATACTCTTAGGAGGAACATATCCTCTAACCATTGATAATGGATAAACATTGGTTTGCTGACCAATTACTGTTCCAGGATTAAGTACACTATTACATCCAACTTCTACATTGTTTCCAAGCATAGCTCCCATTTTCTTAAGTCCTGTTTCTATCTTATCATCGCCAATCATAATAGTTACATTAGTCTTATCTGACTTAACATTTGATGTAATAGAGCCTGCTCCCATATGTGATTTATAACCAAGTATTGAATCACCTACATAATTATAATGAGGAACTTGAACATTATTAAATAATATTACATTCTTTAGTTCTGTTGAATTACCAACCACACAATTCTTTCCAACAATAGCATTTCCTCTTATAAATGCACAATGCCTAACTTCTGCTCCGTGGTCTATAATTACAGGTCCATTGATATATGCAGATTCAAATACTTTAGCATCCTTTGCTATCCATACATTCTCGCCAACCTTGTCATATTCATCTGCTGGTAATGTTTCTCCTAATTTAACAATAAATTCTGATATTTTAGGAAGTATCTCCCAAGGATATGTTACTCCTTTGAATAAATCCTTTGCTATAGTTTCATTTAAATCATACATATTTTTAATCATCATATTCTCTTTCATAATTCACCAATACTGTTATCACAGTTCTCCTTTTATTATATTTGTTATATCCCCCATATAACAATACACTCCATGTTTTTTATTATCATTGTAACTATTCATCCAATAACTGAATGTTACTTATTATCTTCTTTCGGTAATACTGCCTTAAATGACCTAATTGCACATTCTATCATATCATCAGTTGGTTCCTTAGTTGTAATTCTTTGAATCCATAAACCTGGTGCTGAAATTATCTTTACAAATAAATTGTTCTTACGTCCAGCAAGTTTAATTGTTTCATATCCTATTCCCATTATTATAGGTATGCACAATAATTTAATTCCAACTCTCACTAATGATGGGATATTATGTGGTATAAATAAACCTACAAATATTCCTACTATAAGCATTATAGCCATAAATGATGTACCACATCTAGGGTGAAATCTACTTTGATTTTTAACATTTTCCACCGTTAACTCTAAATCATTCTCATAACAAAAAATTGTCTTATGTTCTGCTCCATGATACATAAATACCCTTTTCATATCTTCCATCAAAGATGCTATAGCAACATATGCTATAAAAATAGCTATTTTTAATACACCTTCAAAAACAGATTGCCACACTCTAGTATTCATACTAGGTACTGCACCTTTCAATAAATTAAATAAGAAGGTTGGCAACCACACAAACAATGTAATAGCTAAGGCCACACCCACAAGACTACTTATAGTCATCAAAACTGTCATTAACAGATTTGAATTATTATCATTATTATCTAAAGATACAGCCTCTCCATCTGCTGAATATATAGTTTCATCCTTTTCTCTATCTGGATTATTTTCATCATTTTCATCATATTCCATAGCAATATCAGCCGACCTCATAAGACTCTTATATCCAACTTTCATTGAATCAATAAAATTAAATATGCCTCTTACAATTGGAATCTTAAACACAACTGGCTTATTCTCACTATCATATTCCCATTCTTCTTCAACTATTCTTCCCGATGCATTTCTTACAGCCAAAGCAATTTTCTTAGGTCCCTTCATCATTACGCCTTCAATTAGTGCTTGTCCACCTATTGAATATTTCTTCATTACACACCTCCAGAATTAATGTCTGATATTCAATATCATAATCTAATAATCTGTCTCAATATTATATTCTAAAAATTTGTTTAAATACATCATTTATACAAATCTTAAATTTACATATCTTAACTATTTTACTACAAATTATTCTTAATATAAAGTAAAATTTTCCCTATTAATCAAAAAAGATGTAACTAGAACAAAGAGTCGCTTGCGACTCTAACCCGTGCGAGTGGGAACGCAGTTCAAATTTCCCTTCCGCGAGCTGTGCATCCTCAGGTCGTGTTTTGTTTGCTAGGAAATGCGACGCAATTTCCTAGCAAACAAAAAAAGTGCTATATCTATGGTAATTCATAAATATAACACTCTTTTGAAATTTATTCAGTAACCTTTGGCCTCATTTCATATCTCGCAATTGGTGCAATCCATTGTAACTGAGCTGTTCCATTTTTTACAGTTCCACTTGTATGATTAGGTTTTGTTTTCCCAGCTGTACCTTCTGTTCTTACATAATACAAATTATCTTCAGTATATATGAAGGCTCCTTTATCTAATTTCATACTAGCTGTAAAATATGCATCTCTATTAGCATTTAAGAATTCTCCATTTAGTGGGAATACACCCTCTTTTGTGCAATACATATCACAATCCTTCTTAATTGAGCCATTTGTATTTTTTATATCAGTAAATAATTTATTAAAGTAATCTGGACCATATAATCTTGTCACTTTACTTAATGTTTCAGTTACTAAATCTCCCTCTTTGTAATACAAACCTCCTGGAACTGGATTATCAACGCCTCTACAAACAACTGGATTTGATACTTTACATCCTCTAGCAGCCCAAGCAATATCAGGATTTTTAAATTGATCAGGCGTCATATAATACTCCTTAATTCCAATGGCATTTACAACAAATTTAGTAAACTTATTACCTGTAAATTTAAGTGAAATATTTCTTCTATATGTTTTATCATCATCTGCTAATATAATATCTGCAAATACACCACCAGAATCATTTCCTTCAAATATAACTTCTGCTGTTCTCTTATTAGGAGGAAGATAGAACTCGCTATTTGAATCTTCAATCCAAGGTAAATCAGCATATGCAACTATTCCATAAGATTGTCCTCTTAATCCTTTCCCAACATTATTTCTTACAACAACTTTACCTAATGGTCTCTTAATAGTCGTAACAGCTCCTGCAAAATCATTATTTTCAATTAAAACATTATAATACAATCCGCCCCAATCTATTCCACCATAACCAATTCTATTATTTGTTACCTTTAAATCTTTAGCATATACTGAATAAAATGTTACTGCATATGGATAAATACTTCTCCATGGATAAGTTGGTCTACTAATATTATTAGCATTAACCGTTATATTCTCTGATATTTTACCATTTCCATTAAATGCCCATCCATTAGCTCCATCTACATAATTTTCTGATACATCTAGATTAGTAAAACATTTTCTTGCTTCAAAATCAATCCAACCTAATCCTCTATGTCTATCTCTCTTTTCAACCTCTCCTGCCTCATTTGTTAAACAACATACATTTGTTTCATCTTGAATACATATATTTTGTTTAAACGAATAGTTATAAAATCTTTCGCCATTACCTCCTAAATCAACTGCAAATGCCCAACGACCCCAATTATACATTTTATTATTATGAATATTTACATTCTTAGATTCAGTAGGATTAATAATTAATATATCATCTCCTCCACCATCTGATGTATTAACAGCTGTTCCATTATCTAAAAATGTATTGCCATATATTTCAACATTATTGAAACATACTCCATCTTTTTTCATATAATTCTTAAGATCATTTTCTGTTAATCCTTCAATTACAACTTGTCCGTTTCCATCCTTAACAATATCTTTTCCATAACCATTAATTCCTGATGAAAAATATGAAATTGTATGATTTGTTGTTCTCATAGATACATATTCTTGTTTACTTTCATCATAGTATCTATATTGATTTAAACCATTACTATCAAATATAAAGCCATGAATTTTTAATCCATCTACATATCCACCAGTTTCTATCATACCAAAATCAGCTGAACCCTTTGCAAATTCATTATCAGGTACAGAAATTGTTGCTCCATTACCACATAGTTCTACATTCTGTGCATCTCCAATAGCTGGCTTTGAAGTTCCTCTACAATGTAATAATAATGCATATTCATTACCGTTATTACCTATACTATTTATATTCAACCACCAAGGAACGTTCTTTACTACACCGTTTTTATTTTGATAAGCTTGATTCTTCGTGTCATAATACAACACATATTTTGCTCCCTTAGCAAATAATATCTTACTATTTGTATGATTATTGGCAAATATATGTATTAATGCTCTATTATTATCCTTTCTTCCAGGGAAAAGCCCCCATTGTTCAACCCTTACATAACCATCTTCATTAGGTAAAAGTTGTGCAACCATTCCATTATTTAACCTATGATTACCATAGTTATCTGCAGGATTCTTATATAATACTTGATTACACCCAATTCTGTCGTTATGATAATAAACCATCTTTAATTCTAATGGTAGTTGTTCCCACCAAGTATCATAACTCACAATCTTATAGCAAGCCTGTCCACCATCATTTTCCTTATAGTATCCTTTTGTCTTAACTATGGTTCCTTCCTCTACATCTAACTTTAATAAATCATTCTTTAAAGTAACTTCCATATCTGCAGATTTTAACTTTAAGGAAGGATACGTTGGTTCCTTTGGAAATTTTGCCTCCAATTCCTCCTTAGTTACAGGTGCAGTTGCCATAGCAGCATCACTTTCGTCCTCTTCCTCTTCTTTATCCTCTTTATTTTTAACTATTACCTTACAATATGCCTTTTTATCTGTTCCAATCAATAAAGCTTCAATTGTAGCTTCTCCTTCTGCTACTGCTTCAATTAATCCTAGGTTATTTACCGTAACCACTGAACTATCACTTGATTTATATGTAACCTCATTTGTAATTGATTTAGGCAAAATAATTGGTTTTAACTCATAAGTATCTTCAACGAATAATTTAAGTTCACTTTCACCCAATGTAATACTCTTTTCTTGTTCTTTTACTGTTACTGTACAAAATGCTTTCTTTTCCGTACCTACCAAGTAGACTTCAATAACTGCCTTTCCTTCGGCAACTGCTGTTATTAAACCATTACTATCAACTTCTGCAACATCAGTGTCACTAGACTCAAATATAAATTCCTCCTTATCTGATTTAGGCAAAACAATTGGTTTTATTTCATAAGTTTCTTCAACAAATAAATTTATCTCATTATCTTTTAATGTAATACTCTTTTCCTTCTCTTTTACTATAACTTTACAGTAAACTTTCTTAGTTGTACCGACTAGATAGGCACCCACTGTTGCTTTTCCTTTTGCTATAGCAGTAATCTTACCATTACCATCAATAGTTACGACTTTTTTGTTACTAGTCTTGTATACTACCTTATTAGTAATATTTTTAGGCAATACTGTAGTAATTAACTGATATGAATCACCTTCAAGCAATTCTATATTTTTCTTATCAAATGTAATTTTCTTGGGACTCTTAACTACATTTATCAATACCTTCTTGCTTACTTTACGATTAGCCGCTAATGTCAATTTAATGTATGCTTTTCCTGGTTTTAATGACTTAACTCTACCAGTAGAATTAACAATAACTACGTTTTTATTACTACTTGAATATAATACTTTCGTTGATACACCTTTTGGAACTATAATTTTACCTTTTATCTGACCATATTCCTCAGAATACATTGATACTTTAGATTTAATCTTAATATCATATTTCTTCTTCGCAGCCTGAGCTTGATTACAAATCATAAGACTAGCTGCAAAGAATACAATAATAAAGAACATCATAACATAAATTTTACTTATACTCTCTCTCTTAAACATAGATTACCTCTCTTTCAAAAAATGAAACTCATTCTCTTCTCTCCCCTTAGGTAATCCAAATATATTTTATATTTAAGACTCTCCCCCGAGTCTAGTATTCTTTTAAAAACGAGTCATAACCCCATTCTGTTAACTCACATACATATATTTTATCATATTTCATTTTATTCGTACATAGGATTTATAGAAAAACTTTAAATGTCTATACATATCTTTCTATAAATCCTTCTACATCCTACTTATTATATAATTTCCATTTTCTTTTAACCATTTCTTGTATTCCCTATAATTAGGCATTACTTTCTCAACCTCTGCCCAAAACCGCACAGAGTGATTCATTTCTTTTAAATGACATAGTTCATGAACTACAACATAATTCTGAACTTCATTCGGCACTAACATAAGTAAACAATTAAAATTCAAATTTCCCTTTGTACTGCAACTTCCCCATCTAGTCTTTTGATTACGAATGGTTATTTTTCCATAAGATACTCCCATAATATTAGCATAATACTTTACCTTTTCAGGAATAATATTCAAAGCCTTATCTGCTAATTCATATATCTCTTCTTTACTTAATGGTTTAACATCAATTATATTCTGTTGTCTCTCCTTGACTTTACAAATAGCTCTATTAATCCAATCTCTTTTCTCGTATACAAACTTATCTATAAAAACATCTGATACTTTATATGGAGCTCTGACAATAACCTTAGCATCAGAATTAACCTCTATACTCAAAGATTTACGATTACTTCTAATTACACTATAATCCATAATAAACAAATACCTTTGTAACAATTTATTTAATAACTAAACCATTACATTCCTTTCAACATTCATTAAATAATAACTTGTAAATAATTATAAATGATTAATCCTTAATTTATTCTAAAAAAATAAAATATCAAAACATCCCATAACATCATATACTTTACTACAAAATAGTAATCTAGAATCATATTTCTCCATATTCTAAAATAGATAATAACAAAAATAAGATAACAACCACAGTACAAAACCAAAGTTGTTATCTTTTCTTTGTCCATACAACCCCAAAAATGTTTATAATTATGTATTTCCTAGAAAACATCCCACCTAAAACTTTCACCAGTCTAGACTAGGACAGTATACAAATTATTTACGAAGCTCAACTCCAATATTTGCAAGCCCCTTAAGAATCTTATCCATTAAAGGAGTAATGTCAGACTCTTCAAGAGTTCTATCCTTAGCTCTAAACACTATAGAATATGCTAAAGACTTATATCCCTCTTCAATCTGAGAACCTTCATAAACATCAAATAACTTATAACTCTCTAATAGCTTACCTGATGCTTTTCTAATTACAGCCTCAACATCACCAGCTAATACATCCTTCTTCATAACTAATGAAAGGTCACGAGTAACTGCTGGGAACTTAGCTATACCATCATATTTATAATCAAAATTAGCTTTCTCTACTAACTTAGGCATATCAAGAACTGCAACATAAGCCTTAGTTCCAATATCATAATTGTCAAGTACTTCTGGATGTACTTCACCAAGGTAGCCAATAACTTCTCCATCATAAATTATGTTAGCTTGACGTCCTGGATGTAAGAAACTCTTTCCAGCTCTAGCATCATATTCCTTTAAGCCCTTCATGCCAAGTTTATCTAATACTAATTCAACAACACCCTTTAAGTCGAAGAAATCTCCTGCTCCATACATTCCAAGTGATAATTGAGTTCTCTCATCTGGTAATTCAGTAAGAGGCAATGCCTTTGGAATATATACATTAGCAATCTCATATAATCTAACATCTTTATTTCTTCTATTATAGTTAGTTGAAAGTGATGTTAGCATACCGTTTAATGGAGTAGTTCTCATAATACTATAATCTTCTCCAAGAGGATTAGATATAACTACCGTATCACGTAACTTGCTATCCTTTGGTATTAATAATTTGTCAAATACCTTTGGACTTTCAAATGAATAATTCATTCCTTCACTAAATCCACATTGTTCAACAACATTTCTTGATACTGATTCAATTCTAAGTTTAAATGATAACTTACCAGTTGTTGCCTCTCCTGTAGGAAGAGATGTAGGAATATTGTCATATCCATAGAAACGAGCTACCTCTTCAGCTAAATCAGCTAAACATAATACATCTTGTCTCCAAGATGGAACTACTATCTCGTTTGTCTTATTATCATAAGGTAAATCAACTTTTTCTAAATAAGAAATCATAGTATCTTTATCAATATCTGTTCCTAAAAGTTTATTAATTCTATTTTCATCAAATGCAACTCTTACACCTTCTTTAACTGTTGGATATACATCAACAACTCCACCAACAACTTCACCAGCACCTAATTCAGTAATAAGTTGACAAGCTCTATTTACGGCATTTATTGCATTATTAGGGTCCAATCCTTTTTCAAATTTTGCAGCTGCATCAGTTCTAAGACCTAACTTCTTACTTGATAATCTGATATTTGTTCCATCAAAACAAGCAGCTTCAAAAACCATAGTCTTAACATCATCTGTAATCTTAGAATTTTCTCCTCCCATGATACCACCGATACCAACAGCTTTCTCACCATCACATATCATTAACATAGAAGAATCTAATTCTCTTTCTTGACCATCTAATGTAACAAATTTCTCGCCATCTTCTGCTCTTCTCGCTATAATCTTATGACCTGCAAGTGTATCATAGTCATATGCATGCATTGGTTGACCATACTCTTCCATAACATAATTAGTTATATCTACTATGTTGTTAATTGGTCTAATTCCACAAGCAGCAAGCCTTCTTTGCATCCATTGTGGTGATGGAGCTATCTTAATGTTCTTAACTACTCTAGCAGTAAATCTCTTACAAAGTTCAGCATCCTTAATTTCTACATCTATATAGTCACTTGCTTTTTCATTATTCTCTTTAACCTCTATAACAGGTGGTACAAAATCCTTTCTAAATGTAGCTGCTGCTTCTCTTGCAATTCCTAATACACCGAAGCAATCTACTCTATTAGAAGTAATCTCATATTCAAATACTACATCATTTCTTCCAAGAGCTTCAATTGCACTAGAACCTAATTTAATGTCCTTATATTCTGGGACATCATTAAATACATATACCCCATTTTCTGGTGCTTCTGGATACATTTCACAATCTCCGCCTAACTCTTCTATACCACAAAACATACCATTTGATTCAACACCACGAAGTTTTCCCTTTTTAATTTTTGTTCCACCTGGAACTTTTTTACCATCATGCCCTGTTGCAACTTTACCACCATCTAATACAACTGGTATAATGTCGCCTTCTTTAACATTTTTAGCACCTGTTACTATCTGAATTGTATCTCCTTCTTCATTGATCTGAACTTGGCATACAACTAATTTATCAGCATCTGGATGCTTCTCCAACTTTACTATCTTAGCTACTATTATTTTATCTATATCTTCATCTAATCTTTTAAATCCTTCAACCTTAGTTCCTGATAAAGTCATAGCATCAGTATATTCCTGAGCTGTTACATCTAGATCTGGAACATAAGCTTTAATCCATGATAATGGTGTATTCATTATTAAACCTCCTAAAATTGTTTTAAGAATCTCTCATCATTCTCATATAATAATCTCATATCATCTATCTCATATTTCAATAAAGCAATACGCTCTAAACCAACACCAAATGCAAAACCTGTGTATTCATCTGGATCTATTCCACTCATTCTTAGAACGTTAGGATGAACCATACCACATCCAAGAATCTCTATCCAACCTGAACCTTTACACATTCTACATCCTTTTCCACCACATTTAAAGCAAGTAACATCAACCTCTGCACTTGGTTCTGTAAATGGGAAATGATGTGGTCTAAACTTAACTTTAGTATTTTCTCCAAATAGCTCTCTTGCAAACTCTGCTAGAGTACCTTTTAAATCTGCAAAAGTAATATTCTTATCTATTACAAGACCTTCTATCTGATGGAAAGATGGTGAATGTGTTGCATCCACTTCATCAGAACGGAACACTCTACCTGGTGCTATCATTCTTATAGGTAATTTACCTTTCTCCATCTCATGAACTTGTACAGATGAAGTCTGTGTTCTAAGTAAAATGTTGCTGTTCACATAGAAAGTATCTTGCTCATCTTTAGCAGGGTGATTAGCAGGTATATTAAGTGCTTCAAAGTTGTAGTAATCATATTCAACTTCTGGTCCTTCTACAACTTCATATCCCATACCTACGAATATTCTTTCCACCTCTTCAAGTGCTATTGTATTAGGATGTCTATGTCCTCTTAAAGTAGTCTTAGCAGGTAAAGTAACATCAATTGTCTCTGATACCATCTTTATCTCTCTTGCTTTCTTAACAAGAGCTTGCTTAACTTCTTCAATCTTATTCTCTAACTTAACCCTTGCATCATTAACCATCTGTCCAACAGCTGGCCTATCCTCTGGTGCAACATCCTTCATTGACTTAAGAACTGAAGTTAATTCACCCTTCTTACCTAAATAATTAACACGAATGTCATTCAATACATCTAATTGATTAACATTTTCTAACTTTGCCATCGCTTCTTTTACAATAGCATTCAACTTTTCCTTCATCTTCTATAAAAGCTCCTTTCAAATATAATTCTAAACTCAAAAAATCATTTAATTCTCCAATAGGAAATTTCAGACGGAATTACCTATTAAAAAAAAGAAAAGTCCCTTGCAAATGCAAGGGACGAAAAATTCCGTGTTACCACCCTAGTTCCTATATTTATTAATCCAATAAAAAACAAAATAATAAACATAAGCTCTCAACTATACTTAACGCGTACCAACGACATTTCCTACTACAATATCTTCAAAAATGCAGCTCCAGTATGAAATTACAATATTAACCCTCACTTATATAGGCTTCCAGCCAACGACCCATATTCTCTGTAAAGATAAGCTAATACTTATTTACCTTCATAGCCTTTATATATATTATATTTCTTTCAAAACTCAACCACTTATTAAGTGTAACATATAAAAAAGTTTTGTCAAGTAGCTACTTATATATTACCATCATATCTCGTAACTATTCAGTCGATGACTGAATGTTACTGTGATAAGCCTATATACTTCTACCTCTTCATTCTCTTAACTATGTCCTTATCCTCTTTACAAACTCTATTAGATTCTCTTATCTTCTGCAAACTCTTATTATATGTAAAATCATCTAAATTAGAGGCATCTAAAAAATCTAGCGTTTTATTCCTAAACTTTACAAAACAAACAGATATAGCCCATGCAACCGCCATCTTTACATAATATCCATCATGTCTTATATTATCATATATTTGAAATATAGCATCAATATAATCTTCATCTGTAAAATATTGCATTAATACTACAACAGCAAATCGAACCTCATATTCTCTGTCAGAATTTAAATACTTCTGAACATATTCATACATCTTACCTTTATTCTTCTTAATTGATTTCATATCACCAACTGTAATATCACATACAGCCCAATTATCAATTTTAGGAACGAACTTATCCAAATAACATAAACGCTCCTCAAACTCCATCTTTGCCAAACCTATAACCATTCCAAGTAGCATATTAACTTCATAAATATTATCCTCAGCAAATCTCTCATCTGCACATCTAATAAAACCTCTAAAATCTCCCTTAACTAATTTCCTAGCAACCTTTCTAAGTATAGGCACACGAATCCCCAAAAACTTACTCTCCACTCCTGGAATCAACTTACTATGAAACTCTCTATACTTTTCATCAATCAAACCATTTAATTCCTCCAACAACCTATCAAACTCCACCATTCCAAACTCACCAACCGCCTTATATGCATTATCTATCCTATTATCTTTAACACTATCCTTCATACCTTTAACCTCTATCTAATAGCTCTAAAACCGCACTTCACATTATAACAAACTTCTGCTCCAATTAACCCAAGTGGGGTGGAGCCCCACATAAAATCCACTTACAGAAAATTCCAAAAAGGTTTGTTTAAATAAACTTTATAATGTATAATATAACCAAATGTTGCCTTAAGGGCAAGACAAAATAACGGAAAGGAATGCATGAAAATGAAAATAACAGGATTACTAGACAAAGATACACTATCCTTATCCTTTGAGGTTTTCCCTCCTAAGACACATGATAGTTTTGATACAGTTCAAGCTGCAACGCAAGAAATAGCAAAACTTAATCCTCTATTTATGAGTGTAACCTATGGTGCAGGAGGAGGAACAAGTAAATATACTCTAGATATTGCCAAAAATATCAAAGAACAATATAACGTTCCAACAATAGCACATCTAACTTGCGTTTCCTCAACTAGAGAGACCGTAATTGAAAAGATAAATGATATAAAAAAAGCTGGAATAAATAACATAATGGCTCTTCGTGGTGATTTTCCAAAAGATAATACATTTACAAAAGACAACTTATACTATCACCATGCAACAGACTTAATAAAAGAAATAAAAAACATAAGCAATAATTTCTGTATTGGAGGAGCTTGCTATCCAGAAACACATCCTGAAAGTGCAAATCAAAAAGAAGACATTAATCACCTTAAAGAAAAAATAGATGCAGGGTGTTCATTCCTTACAACACAAATGTTTTTTGATAATAACCTACTCTATAACTTTCTATATAAAATACGTGCTGCAGGAATCACAGTTCCAATAATACCTGGAATCATGCCAATAACCAATGCTAATCAAATAAAACGTGCCCTAGAACTATCTGATTCATTTATACCATGGCGTTTTAAATCCTTAGTAGATAAATTTGGTTATTCACCTGCTGCCATGAAGCAAGCCGGTATAGCTTACGCTACAGAACAAATTATAGACTTATTTTCAAATGGTATAACTAATGTTCATGTATATTCTATGAATAAACCTGACGTAGCAATCGCCATTATGAATAATTTATCTAATATCTTGGGAATTTAATATTTAGAACTTTAATTTTAGGAGGTGTTCTCATGAATTTAGCAACCACATGTAATTATGATGAACCAGAATTTAATATAAAAGAAATTCTTAGATACTCAGGTACTAAAGAAACTAACGATGAAATAGATGCGCTATTAAATGAGTGTATTGCAGAAGCAAAAAACAAACTATCTTACAAAGTTTGTTATAGTAGCTTTCCTGTTAAATTTACTGATAAATATATAGACCTAGGCTTTACAAAGACAACCTCTAAAAATTTAAGAACTAATTTAGAAAACTGTAAAAGCATTATACTATTTGCTGCTACCGTCGGTATTCAATTAGATAGACTTATATCCAAATATAACATTACTTCTCCTTCAAAAGCGATAATGCTACAAGCATTAGGTTCAGAACGTGTTGAAAGTTTATGTAATGCTTTTAATAAAGATATAGCTGATAAAATGAGTCTAGAAAATAAAACTCTAGCTCCTCGTTTTAGCCCAGGATATGGTGACTTACCTTTAGAACTTCAAACAGATATTTTTAAGGCTCTTAATTGTACGAGTAAAATAGGTATAAATCTAAATTCTAACCTATTTATGACGCCTTCAAAATCAGTCACAGCAATTATAGGAATACGATAGTAACATTCAGCCATCGGCTAAATAGTTACATATGACAAAGAATAATAGTAAATAATCATTCAGAAATGAGGAATATGATGGAATTAAAAAATTACTTGCAGAATAATATAATATACCTAGATGGCGGAATGGGTACTCTTTTACAAGAAAAAGGACTTGCCTCTGGCGAATTACCAGAAAAATGGAATATATCCCATCCAGATGTAATTACAGATATTCACACTAAATATTTCAACGCCGGAAGCAATATTGTATTCACTAATACTTTTGGTGCAAATTCTCTTAAATTTTCAAAAGAAGAACTAGAACAAATAATTAGTGTTGCTGTAGAAAATGCAAAGAAAGCCAAAGAAAGAAGTACTGGTTCTCAACCAAAATGGATAGCACTTGATATTGGACCTACAGGACGAATGTTAGCCCCATATGGTGATTTAGACTTTGAAGATGCTGTTTCTATATTTTCAGAAACCATAAAACTAGGTGTACAAAATGGTGTAGACCTAATATTTATTGAAACAATGAACGATAGTTACGAAACTAAAGCCGCCCTATTAGCAGCTAAAGAAAACTCTAATCTTCCTGTATTTGTTACCAATAGTTATGGAGAAGATGGTAAATTAATGACAGGGGCCTCTCCTGCTGCCATAATAGCATTGCTAGAAGGTATGGGAGCTGATGCAATAGGTATCAATTGTTCATTTGGGCCACGAGCACTACAACCAATTGTAGAAGAATACTTACAATACTCTTCTATTCCTGTAATTCTTAAGCCAAATGCAGGGATGCCACAAGTAATAGATAGCAAAACTATTTTTGATTTATCTGTAAACGATTTTAGAAAAGAAATGTGTCACTTTGCAAATAACGGAGTTAGAATAATGGGTGGTTGCTGTGGTACCACTCCAGAATACATTAAAGAACTAGTAGATACAACTAAATCCATTGATCCGATTAATATTATTAATAAGAATATTAGTTGGGTATCTTCCTATACTCATGCTGTAGTTTTTGATAAGAAGCCTATTTTAATTGGAGAGCGAATTAATCCAACTGGCAAAAGACGTTTTAAAGAAGCTCTTAAAAATAATGATATAGATTATATATTACAAGAAGGTATATCTCAACAAGAAAAAAATGTTGATATTCTAGATGTTAATGTAGGTATTCCTGAAATTGATGAAGTTACCATGTTAAAAAATACAGTTTGTGGTCTTCAATCAATTATAGACCTGCCTCTTCAAATAGATACATCTAATACTGAGGCTATGGAAGTAGCCTTAAGATATTATAATGGTAAAGCAATGATTAATTCAGTAAATGGCAAACAAGAAGTAATGGATGCTGTATTTCCACTTGCTAAAAAATATGGTGGTTTTATTGTTGCACTTACCCTTGATGAAGATGGTATTCCTGATAAAGCCGAAGATAGAATTGCAATTGCAAAAAAAATTCTAAAAGAAGCTTCCAAATATGGTATAAATAAAAATGATATTATATTTGACCCATTAGCTCTTACTATAAGTGCGGATACTAATGCAGGAAACGAAACATTGAAAGCTATTTCATCAATTCGTAATGGCCTTCAATGTCATACTTCTTTAGGTGTTTCAAATGTATCCTTTGGTCTACCAAACAGAGAAGTAATTAATTCTACTTTCCTTACATTAGCTATGGGATATGGCTTATCAGCTGCCATTATTAATCCATATTCAATTGACGTATTGAAAGCTCACTTTGCATATTGTGCTTTAAAAGGAATTGATACCAATTGTTCAAATTATATTTCTTTTGCACAAAATGAGTTAGCAAAAAGTATACAAGAAAGTGTGCTACTAAATGCTAATACAACTCAAAATAATACAAATAATAACTTAGAACAACCAAATAAACAAGAGGATATTACTACTTCTGAGTTACAATATTGTATAATTAAAGGATTAAAAGAACGCGCCCACAGTGCTACTTCTAATCTACTACAAACAACTAAACCTTTAGATATAATACAGAAAGAAATAATCCCTGCTTTAGATATTGTTGGAGAAGGTTTTGAAAACAAAACCATATATTTACCACAATTACTTATGAGTGCTGAAACAGCTAAAATAGCTTTTGATGCAATAAAATCAGCTATGTCAAAATCAACTACTTCATCTAATATTGATGAAAATTCAGATAGCAACCCATGTTATTTTGTTATAGCTACCGTAAAAGGTGATGTACATGATATAGGTAAAAATATTGTTAAACTTTTATTGGAAAACTATGGATTTAATACAATCGACCTTGGCAAAAACGTAGCTCCAGAAACAATAGTTGAAAAAACAGTTGAACTACATGCACCATTTGTTGGTCTTAGTGCTCTAATGACAACAACAGTTCCTGCTATGGATGAAACTATTAAACTACTTAGAAAAAAAGCTCCTTGGTGTAAAATAGTTGTTGGTGGAGCCGTACTAACTAAAGAGTATGCCGACACTATTGGTGCAGATAAATATGCCAAAGACGCCATGGAAACAGTGCGTTATGCTAAACATATTTGTTCTTTAGACCGATAAAATATATGTATTTTTATACATTTTATGCAAGGAGTATTGCTATGGATGAAAATATAAAAGAATCCAAAAAAGAAAATAGGAAAATAATTAAGTTTAATCCAAATGAAAATAACTTTTTAAGTAAAGTTATTCAATCTCGAATTGTTAAACATCTTGCATCATTTTTTAAATCTATAGGAGAAGATAATATTAGTTCTTATGCTAGTGAAGCTGCATTATTTACTATAATATCCTTCTTTCCTTTTTTGATGCTATTTTTTATTATAGTAAGCTTTACTCCCCTTACACCTGGTTTTATATTACGACTAATAAATGATTCTTTTCCTTCAGAGATAAAGGATATTTTTCATACAATAATAAACCAAATAAACAATACCTCAAAAACAGTAATAGTATTTACTTCTTTAACAGCCCTTTGGTCAGCCTCTCGTGGTTTTATGGCCATAGTAAAAGGACTAAATAAGATTTATAAAACAGGTGAAAAAAGAAATGGTATTATTATTCGATTTTATTCTCTATTATATACTATAGGATTCGCCATCTTGCTTGCTCTAACATTAATATTATTAGTTTTTGGTAATAGTTTATATCAATGGTTAATATCTGTAGCACCCTGGATTACTGATTTAGCATTACTTGTTATGGGAATGAGAGCATCTGTAATTTTAGTATTCCTGTTCCTATATTTCTTAATAATGTTTGTAGTAATGCCAAACCGAAAATCCAATATATTTTATGAATTTCCAGGTGCATTATTAGCTAGTGTTGGTTGGATTGGATTTTCATATGGATTTTCATTTTATATAGACCATATGGCTAATTTTTCAGTGATGTATGGTAGTTTAACAGCAATTGTCTTATTACTACTATGGGTTTATTTCTGTATGTATATATTATTCGTTGCTGCTAAACTAAATTATAACCTTAGAAATTATGTTGCAAAAAAAATAGATGATAAAAGAATGAGAAGAAAAGCTATGAAGTTGTAATTCATAGCTTTTCTTCTCGTTATAATTAATCCATTTTCTATTAGCTTTTTTTATTTAAATTATCCCCCGAATATATTGAATTACTTCACTTGAATAATTTGTTGCTTCTGCTATTTGCTCAATATTATCTCCCTCATCATCTACAATCTGTAAATCTGCGCCTTTATCTATAAGAAACTTTATCATTTCCATATCACCTGTTTGTATTGCAATAATTAATGCCCCGCTGTCATCTATACTTACTCCCTCTTCTACAAGTTTCTTAGCCAATTCTTTATTTCCTTTTTCAATTGCACTATATAATAAATCTTCTTTACAATTAAGTTTTAATTGATTTATTGTATAATATAACATATCTATATTTACTTGACTACTTAAATTAGCACCTATACATACGTCTTTTATGTATTTCCTATCTACATATTTTGCTATATTATCAACTGCCACCTTATTATTTTCTTTTATACACTCATCTACAACTGTATCTAAAGACATACTGTCATCATTTATTTTCTTTAAAATTCCACTAAATAAATCTGAATTTTCATAGTTACCTATATATGGATATAACATCAAAATATCCTCTGTTATATTAACCTTATCATTATCTAATACTAATTGAATTATTTCTTTATTATTGCTAAGTATTGCTGCGTTAATGGCACATGTTTCAAAACTTTCTGTTTGGTTTACTCTAAAATTCATACCAAATAGATACTTTACAACATCTTTAGTATTGTATGCTAATGCACAAAATAATACGTTAATTCCTTCATCATTATCTTTGGTTATATCTATATATGTCTCTAATTCTTTTATAGTATCAATATTGCAAAATGCTGCACATGCAAATATAAAGTTATTTCTTTCTTTTTTTGATAATCCATCTATGTACTGCTTGTTTAACTTATTTTGTACCAACTTACTATTACCTAAATAAACATTTTCTATAATATCATCTAATCCTGTATCTTTATTTGCTATATGCAACTCATTAATAATATACTTAACCATTCCAAGATATGATATAGATTCAATGCCATCACTGTTTGAATTATTTAATATAACTTTTATACTATTAGCCGATAACTGTAATCCATTACTATTAAGATATTTTATTATTTCCTTTGTATCCTTGTAATCATCTATCATTTCTGATTCTTCAACCAATAATAACATATCAATTGCACTGAATCCTTCTTTATTTTTTATATTGATATCTGCATTATTCTCTATAAACATATCTATTAACTCTTTATCTTTTTTGCTTACAACATTGAAAAAATTTGTGCTACCATCATTTAATTTATAATTAACATTTGCACCATTTTCTATTAGCATTTTCACCGCTTGATTATTACCTGAATTTATAGCATATGTAAGTATACTTTCTCTATTCCCCCTATCTCCTTTAACTTCATCAAGATTTGCACCATCTTCTATTACCGCTTGCATAGATGATAGATTCGTAATAGGTTCAATATAATGTACTAATTTGCTTGCTAACTCATTAGCATTTTTTGATTTCCTATCTTTATTCCCTTTGTTTTTTAATGTACTACATCCTACACATAGTACACATATTATAGTTAGTATAAAAACTATTGTTTTTCTCATGATCATCACCTCTTATTAATTCCAATTAAACTTTACCATATTTTTTTCTTACCCATTTGTTTCTTTATGGTTAGTTAAATCATAGTTTGCCTTTAACATAATACCATATTCTCTTTAATACCATTATCTGATGATATATACTCTAATTCCATTTTTTTATCTTTTGATACATATTCTCCACCTACTATAGATATTTTTCCCTTATCATATATATTTTCTTTATTTACACCACACTAGCTACTCATTTACGCATACTAATATAGTATATTTAAACAATCTTATTATGTCAAACTGCATATTTGTGCATTTTTTGTGCATTTTAATCAATTAACATTATTATTTGATACACTTTCATATATTTATCTACCATTTCTTTACAATTTATATGTAAAATATTTTATTCTTTATTCGTTATTTTTAACAAAAATACAATATAATTTATTTTTGATAAATTATATTAATAATTTGGTTATAAACTCAAACTATTTTCTACTCATACTCTTCTTTAGCAATTTATTATATTATATAATATTTTAATTTTAATAGCAAAATTCCTATAAATGCTTGAAAAATTTATCTAATAATACTCTATACTAGTATCATTATAATAATACTTTAAAACTTCATCATAACTTTTTCCTAACTTAATAAGTTCATTAACTCCACACTGACTCATTCCTATTCCATGTCCATACCCTCCGCCAGTGACTACATAATTATTTACTTTCTTATCAACTATAAAATAACTACTTGGTAACATTTCTATACCATTAACTTTAACCCTATTATTTTTTATTATACTTGCATTATATGGACCTATAACCTTTCTTATAGTATACTGTGTTTCCACTTTTATTTTTCTCTTTGAACCATCGATTATTATCTGAGTTACTACTCCTCCACTACCTCTCTTACCTACTTTAATGTTTTTTACTTTTCCTATACTATCTATACTTTTACATATATACTTCTTATATTTTTTATCATATACTAATATATTTTTATTCTTACCTCTAGCACATAAATCTCCTATATTATTATTTATAGCTCTAGTTATTTTATCCACATTCCATATTATTTTCCACCTAAACCATTCACAATTTTTCTCAAAACACTCCCCATCTGTTGATAATATAAACTTTCTAAAAGATTTTTCATTATATATATCTGTATCTATTTCTTTCTCTATATTCTCACTATATACACTATTTTTTTCAACTGATTGTTTTTTGCTTACTAAATATTCAATATTATTTCCACCAAAAACATCCTTAGTATTACTTGAATAGCCACAAGATGTAGAATAATAAAATATATTAGCAAGCTTACCCTTATACTTAATTACCTTACCTTTTGTGTCATTTACAGCCCTTATAGTATCTTTACCGTATTTTTGATTATTATATACTTGATAACTAATACTATCATCAATATTAGCACCATATTTTTTATATTTATTATTATTTAAATGACTATATGCATATGTTCTTGCACATATAGCTTGAACCTTTAAAGCCTCTACTCCATAGCTTTCAGGCATTTCACTAGGTATTACAGAATATAGATATTTTTCAATATCAATATCATTAATAATAGCAATTCCATTCTTGAGTTTAACAAATTCTAACTGTCCATAATATTTCAAATTCTTATCACCCCTTTTCACAGATGGTAATATTACCCCTCTATCATTCTTACTCCTTACTAATATTCTGTTACTAATTTTAAAATATCTACTATTAGGTTTTATTTTGATTAATCTATTAGCTCTAATCTTTTTCACTGTATATTCTAAATTATCTACTTGCCCCTCTATTCTATTCTCTTGAATACTCCTTCCACTTGTCTGTCTAGCATTATCTACATATAATAACTCTACATCATCTTCAGATTTAAATTCAATATAATTATGTAAAATATCTTTATAATTACTTGTTTTAATTAATACCCTTATATTCTTACTATTATAACTATCATTATTTATAATAATTGCACATATCTTGTCTCTCTCTAAAACATATGATATATTTTCCATTCCAACGTGTAACTTATCATCTGATAAATTAATAAAATTATTTTCTTCCTTACCATACATCTTTAAATCTTCTGTACACTTTACTACTCCATAATTATCTATTTCAAGACTATTTCCATTATATGATAAAAGTTTCCCACTTATTTTATGAGGTTTTATCCTTATTAAAACAATATTATTATTTACAATTTTTATATCTGCTACAACATTGTCATACTCCTTATTTAGATAGCTTATTGTCTTATATTCCATTATTTTATTATTTATTAAACATTTTACGGTATTTTTCTTTCCCTTAATAATAACAATATTATTATACTTAGTTATCATTTCCTTATTGTCTATTTTATTATTATCTATTTTATTATTCTCTATATTATATAAAATCCCTATTGTTAGTAATAAAAACACAATTAATATACCAACAACAAACACTATTTTTAGGTATCTAATCATCATAAACCTTAATTATTTTTTATTAAATACTTATGCACTAATAAATAAAATATGCTTGTATTTATATTTATTAATACAAATACAAGCATATTAATATTATTTACATGCATTAATTACTTCTTTTAAAGCATTATCCATTTCAACTTTTGAAACTAAGAAATATTCCTTACCATCTTGATTTATGCGATAATAATTATCATCATAATTAAGTATTTTTATAACAGTATCTTTAGCGCCTTTTTCTTTTCCCTTAAACTCTAATTTTGCTACTGTCTTATCTTTCTTAATTTTTTTATTTCCTATATCCTTTGCATAAACCAATTCTGTAATACTACTATATATCTGATCTCCATCAGCTTCATCATATTTCTTTTTATTGAATTTATATGTTACAGATACATCACCTTTAGCATTAGTATCTTTTGTCTTGATAATAGTATATTTCTTATCATCTTTTGTAATCTTAAGGTTTTTATATTCATTTAAGTCAGTATTATTTACTGCATTGAATATAAAATTAAAAGGTTTAGCAGAAAGTATATTTTCTAAAGTAGAATATTCTATAGTATAAACTCTATTTCCACCTTTTTTCATAGCATAATATGCTGAAAGCATTTTGCTCTTTTCTCCATCCTCATCTTCACTTTCTTCATATATGGCCTTACCTATCAATAAAGTATACTCAGCTTTTTTATATTTCTTCTTATCTGACTCAGAAGAACTTGATTGCTCTACCATATACTTTAAAGCAATTGATAACGTAGGATCATCAAATCCATACTTTGATAATTTTTTCGAATCAATGTCGACACATTCCCCAAATGCTAATGATTCAAAATTAACAAAATAATCTGTAAATGAAGATGCCATTCCTCTTATTGTATCTTTATATGGCTTTGTTATCTTCCATTCACCAGAATCACTATTGGTAATATCTCCATCAAATTTAGCCTTAAGATTAAATTTCTTCCCCTTTGCATCAACATCATACACTAAATTTGAAGTTATAGATGGAATATTTTCAACTTCTATCAACTTCTTTTCATCATGCTGAAAAGCTGTTTTTATCGTACTTTCAACAATATATACATCTTTCTTATCCCCAAAAGTACAATAAATTGAAGTACCACCTAATACATCCTTTCCAATATTAAATGTATACTTTTTACCCTTTTTAGTAGAATAGTCAATTACTAAATCTGGTTTTTCAAGTCCATATTCACTTAATTTCTCTTCTGTATCTAGTTTACGTGTTGCAACTACTTTAGTTATAGCATTAGTCATACTTGTTATATTTTCTTGATTAATAGACCATGACTTATGTTTAGCATTGTACCATTCTTTATCTTTAGAATTATATTTTAAACTTATTGTTTTACCATTATTCTTATACTTTATTTCTGTCAAAGTATCTTTACTTACATCAACTAGGACCTGAGATGTGTCTTCTTCCTTGTCCTTATCTTGATTGCTTTTATAATTATCAAACCATACATAAAAGCCTATACATAATACTAAAACAACAATTAATGCTAGAAGCTTCTTTAAATTATTGCTTCCCATTATCTTCTCCTCCTTCTAAGCCAAACAACAAATCCTGCCATAAGTATTAACATCGGTATTACTATAACCATTAATAATGTCCATAATAATTGTTGTGAACCATCTACTGTTAATTGATTCGTTGATATGTCTTTTACCGGAATAGATACTGTTGTTGATGAATCAATATCACATAACCAATTGATTGAATTTAACATCAACTCTGCATTAATAAACTGAGTTGTTGCAACATCAGCAGATGTATCAAATGCACTTGAAGAAGCAAAAACTACCATTTTCGAATTAACATCATCCTTAGATATAGTTACAGCTGATCCTAGATTAAATGGTCCTTTTTCAGAATTATTCTTGTTTATTTTCTGTATAGATAAGGACATATCTGTTACTGCATATGATCTGCTAGATGACTGTAATAATGGTTCAATTGTAATTCCACTTGGTATTACCTCAGCCTCTTTTATACCAGTTGCCAATGGCACACATGCATACACATTTCCAAAATCATTTGTAATATCATGTGAAGAAGCATTTAAATACATTGTTGTATAATCTTGCCCATTTATATTGTCTAGCGACTTTTCAACAACTAATCCGCCATGATTTTCCAATCCATAATTCTTAAGGAATTTATCTAAATTAGTTAAGCTCTTATTTACATATCCCAAACAAAAAACTATTGGACCACCTTTTTTAATATACTTTTCTATCTTTTCTATCTCTTCCTCATTAAAATCTCTCTTTGGAGAAACAATTGCTAATAAATCACAATCTTTTGGAACGCTTTTCTTTGTCTGTAAATTAACTGTATCTGATTGTATATTTTGCTTATTTATCAAATCTGTAATACCACTATCAAAATTTTCACTTTCCTCATGTCCCTCTACAAAATACATCTTCATTGAAGCACTTGAAGTTACATAATTTATTGCTGAAGTAACTTGACCTTCTACATCTATACCTGTCACTTGAGATTGGTATGTGCTATAATCTACCTCTGATTGTACAAGTGAAGATTTTGCAATATATTTATACTTTGATTTATCTTTTTTATTTACGACGATTACACTATTTGATGAAACATCTTCATCAGTATATTGATCTACAAATGTCGGATAAACAACAGGGTCTTTAAGTTTAACCGTAATATGTTTACTCTCTTCTTCATATTTTTTTACTAACTCATACGTATTATCAGTTATATCTTTAGGTTCTGATATATAATATATTATAATGTCATCCTTTAGCTTATCTAAAAACTTTTCTGTATCTTTTGTTAATGAATATACTTTATTATCTGATAAATCACCTGTAATATTAGCCTTAGTAACTATAAGATTAATAATTACTACAACTGCTATAAAAATCACACTTACAATTGCCACATACATTCCGATTGAAGTTGTTCTATCCATAACTTTATTTTTTAAATTCTGTCCCATACTATTCTCAGGACTCTTTTTCTCATTCATATTATTCACGTCTATGTCCTCCTTTAACTAATTCCATCTTCTCTTTTTAATAGATTGAATAGTAAGAAATAAACATACAACTACTATACTTACATAATATAATATGTATCCAGCATTTACTATTCCTTGTGTAAAGTAAGAATAAGGTTCTGAAATACTTGCCCATTTAGCAAGTCCTGCTATTGTATTATCATATACAGATTTATGAACAAAATATAATATTGCCAATGCTGCTTCACCTATAATAGCAACTATACCAACAATCATTAAATTTTTTGTTAATGTATATAATACAATACATAATATAGCAAATATAACTGCAAAAATTATCCATGCTTGTAAATTACCACTTGGGAACAAATCACTTAATGATGACATTAAATATGTCAATAACACTACTACAAATGTCACAACTGCTGATATTACTTGATTCTCTGTTAATGATGAAATGAATACACCTATTGCAATATATGCGGCTCCCATTAAAGCAAAACCAAATATTGAATAGAATGTAAGTCCCATATTTACGTCACCAAAGCTCTTAAGTATAAAAGGATATACACAAGAAATTAAAATTGCTACCATATATACAGCCAATACACCTAAATATTTTCCAATAACTATCTTTTCTACACTTAGTGGTGAAGTAAGTAATAATTGATCTGTTTTATTTTTTCTTTCCTCAGCTAAACTTCTCATCGTTAAAATAGGAACCAACACAATAAATATAAATGTTGATTGTGATAAAGCAGTCTCAAAAGATGAGTATCCTAAATAAAGATTTCCTACATAAAAATATATTCCTACTACTACCATATAAAATGCAATAATTGCATATCCTAACATTGATGAGAAAAATGAACGAAACTCTTTTTCAATAATTGCTAACATTATTCGTCCTCCTTATCTAGATTGTCATCTGGATTTTCTTCAATATCTTTTTCTGTATCATCAGTTAAATTTTCTTGATCGCCTTCGTCTTGAAAATTTTCTTCATAATCTATTGGTTCATCCACATCTGTTGTTGCTTCAATAAAGATATCCTCAAGAGATTTCTTATCTATATACATCTGAAGCATAGTAATATTATTTTCCACTATAGTTTTATAAACATCTTCACGAATATCTATCTGCTCATTTGGATATATTTTTACATCTACACATCCAGAATCTGCTGAATTAGATATATTCATTTCTCTTATATATGTCTTATCTGCAAATATTTCCTCTATCTTTGTCTTAGATGTTCTTACTGTAATTACAAGTGCTTGTGCATCTTCTATATTTTTATTTAAGTCAGCAAGATTTTCATCTAATATAAGCTTACCATGATTAATTATTATTACTCTATCACACACTGCACTAATTTCTTGTAATATATGTGAGCTTAAAATAACAGTATGTTTTTCTGCTAAATTCTTTATCAAATCTCTTATCTCTATTATTTGCTTTGGATCAAGACCTACTGTAGGTTCATCAAGAATTAAAACTTCAGGATTTCCTAATAAAGCTGCAGCAATTCCCACTCTTTGCTTATATCCTTTAGATAAATTAGCAATAAGCCTGTCTTGCATTACTACAATTTTAGTAGCCTCCATTGCATATTCTACTTCTTCTTCAATATCTTTCTTTTTAACACCTTTTATCTTAGAAGCAAAAGTTAAATACTCTCGCACAGTCATATCCATATAAATAGGTGGTTGTTCTGGAAGGTATCCAATATGTGCCTTTGCATTTTCTGGTTCCTTCAAAATATCATACCCCGCTATTGTAACTTCTCCCTCTGTTGCTGATATGTAACCTGTAATAATATTCATTGTTGTCGACTTACCAGCACCATTTGGTCCAAGGAATCCTAAAATTTGTCCTTTTTCAACTGTAAAATTCAAATTATCTACAGCTTTATTTTTTCCATAGACTTTTACAAGGTTCTTTACTTCAATCACGTCTAGTCCTCCTTACTGTTATGGATTGATAATTTTATTCTCGCCATTTTATAGTACTATATAAATAAGTATATTTTGTGAATGCAATTTTTATTTAATAGGAAATTGCATCGTATTTTCTAAGCAACTCTTTTTTATTTAACAACATCACGCATTGTATACTTCTTAGGTTCCTTATTCTTAAGGAACTTCGCAGCCTCTATAGCTCCCTTAGCAAAAATATTTCTAGAATATGCTGTATGCTTAATCTCAATAACTTCTTCTTCTCCTGCAAATATAATTTCATGCTCACCAACTATTGTTCCACCTCTTACAGCAGAAATTCCTAATTCCTTTTTTCCTCTCTTTTGTCTTACATCAGAACGATTATAAACATACTCTAATTCATCATTTAATTCTTTATTAATTACATCTGCCAAAGCTAAGGCTGTCCCAGATGGAGCATCTAATTTTTGATTATGATGTTTCTCTACAATCTCTATATCAAATCCCGCATTGCTTAATAAAGATGATATAGAACTAAGTATCTTAAATAATGTATTTATTCCTAAAGACATATTAGCTGAATATACTATAGCCACTTCTTTAGCTACTTCATCTATTTTATCTATCTGCTCCTTACTTAATCCTGTTGTACATAACACAACAGGAACATTTTTATTTCTTGAATATTCCAACAAATCATCTACTGCAGATACATTAGCAAAATCTATAATTACATCTGCTTCAACATTGCATTCATTTATTGAATCAAATACAGGATATTCATTTTTTATTTCTTGAAAAACATCAACTCCTGCAACTATTTTAATAGTATCATCTTTTTCTACTAAGTTTGTTATTACTCGTCCCATCCTACCATTACATCCATGTAAAATAATCTTTGTCATATAATTTATCCTTTCTCTATTGTTCTTTATATTATTTATCCCCAAGTATTTTATATTTTATTTAATAGGATTTTCCTATCTAAAAAACTCGTAAAAGAATAAAGTTATAACACCTTATCCCCTTACGAGCTTTATTTTCTATTAAAAATATGTATTATAAAGACTTTATTTCAAAGACTTCTAGTTAAATTAACCCTACTGCCTTCATATCCTTCTTAAGTCTTTCTAAATTTGCTACTTCCATATTAGTAAGAGGAAGTCTTAATCCTCCTACTTCATATCCCATTAAATTCATCGCTGCTTTAACAGGTATAGGATTAACTTCACAGAATAGTGAATGTATAACATCTAAATACTTCATCTGTAAATCTAAACTTTCTTTATGATTACCTTCAAAATATTTATATACCATATCATGCATTAGCTTAGGTGATAAATTTGCCATAACTGATATTACTCCTATTCCACCTAATGACAACACTGGTACAACTTGATCATCATTTCCAGAATATAAATCAATTCTTCCATCTGTTTTATTCATTATTTCTGCTACCTGTGAAATATTCCCGCTAGCTTCTTTAATACCAACTATATTATCAACATCATTAAATAATCTTGCAACAATATCAGGTAGTATGTTGCATCCTGTACGACTTGGTACATTATATAAAATAATTGGCAAATCTACTTTACTTGCAATTGTCGAATAATGTTCATACAAACCATTCTGTGTGGCCTTGTTATAATATGGCGTAACAGACAATAATCCATCTACTCCTATCTTCTGCGACTGAGTTGATGTATATATTGATGTATTAGTATTATTTGAACCTGTTCCAGCTATAATAGGTACTCTTTTCTTAGCTCTACTTGTAGCAACCTTTATACATTCAAGATGTTCTTCAATTGTTAAAGTTGATGCCTCTCCTGTTGTTCCACATACTACTATCGCATCAACGCCATTTTCAATTTGAACATCAACCAATTCCTCCAACTTATTAAAATCGACCTTATAATCTTCCGTAAAAGGTGTTATAAGTGCAGATGCTGCTCCTTTAAATATTGCCATAAATCTACCTCCTATAAAAACCAACTTTTTACATTAGCTATTACATCCAAACCAAATAATTTCAAATTAAATCATAACATTGCATACATTTATTGTCAATAATAATATGGAATTTTTTGTCAATGTATTCATTCATTTTCTGCAGTAGATACACAAGGAATATGTTCTCCTAAATACTCCATTTTACTAACAGAAACTTCATATGCTATTCTTTTTTCATATTCATTATCATCTATCTTTTTCTGATATTCACGACTCTGAATTCTTCCCCATAATTGTATATGTCCACCTATAACAAAGCTTTCTGCAAATCTTGCATTACGCCCCCAGCATATACAAGGTATATAATCTGACTTACCATAGGGCCTATTTACAGCCAACAACAAATCTGCTATTTCCCTACCAAGAGGAGTTTTTCTATATACTGGCTCCTTACAAATAAATCCATCTAAAAATATACTATTAGGTCTTTGTATATCATCAGCAAATTCTAATATATTAACTTCTCTTACAAAAACAGACAAAACTAGTTTATTTTTATTTTCCTCATGCCTATTATAAGATCTAAACTGACCCAAAACTTCAATAAATCTTCCTACATAACTTTGATTAACATCAATTAATCTTTCTGAAATCATTAACGGAATCACATCAAATGAATTGCTAAGTCTATTAACTGCAACCTCTAATATGTAAAATCCTTCACCAAAAACATCATGGCTAAATTCAAAATCCTTTACTACTTCTCCTGCTATTACAACTTGGTTATTATCAAATACCTTATCTGTCATAATGTAACGCTCCTCTCTTTTCTCTCTTTACAGTGTTTCATATTTACTTTAAACATTTTATTTGCGAATTCTTACTTTTAGAACATTTTCTTCCTTAAAATGGCTTTTTTTAGATTTATTTTAGAATTAAGCAACATTATATGACATACTATCTCATTATATTATATTTTTTATTATTTTTTTTATTGTAAAAATTTAATAATATGATAAACTATATCATGGTAATATTTAAGTTTAATATAAAGGATTGGTAATATGAAAATAAAAAGAAACGATATTAGAAACATCGCAATAATAGCCCATGTTGATCATGGTAAAACAACTTTAGTTGATGAATTATTAAAACAAAGTGGTGTATTTCGTAGTAATCAAGAAGTTGTAGAACGTGTAATGGACTCAAATGATATTGAAAGAGAAAGAGGAATTACAATTCTATCAAAAAATACTGCTGTATATTATAAAGATACTAAAATTAATATAATAGATACTCCAGGACATGCTGATTTTGGTGGAGAAGTTGAACGCGTGCTTAAAATGGTAAATGGTGTTGTTCTTGTGGTAGATGCATTTGAAGGTGCAATGCCTCAAACTAAATTTGTGCTTAAAAAAGCACTAGAATTAAATCTCCCTGTAATAGTATGTATTAATAAAATTGATCGTCCAGAAGCAAGACCCGAAGAAGTTATTGACGAAGTTCTAGAATTATTTATAGACTTAGACGCAAATGAAGATCAGTTAGATTGTCCATTTGTATTTGCTTCAGCAAAAGAAGGTGTTGCATCTCTTAATATGGATGACAAAATGACTGATATGCAGCCTTTATTTGAAACTATTTTAAATTATATTCCAGCTCCAGAAGGTGATCCTGATGCCAATACTCAAGTACTTATTAGTACAATAGACTATAATGAATATGTCGGAAGAATAGGTGTTGGTAAAATAGATAATGGTTCCCTATCTGTTAATCAAGAAGCTGTAATTGTTAATGCTCATGACCCTGAGAAAAAGAAAAAGGTTAGAATAAATAAACTTTATGAATTTGATGGTCTTTCCAAAGTTGAAGTAAACGAAGCCTCTGTAGGTTCTATTGTTGCAATTTCAGGAATTGCCGATATACACATTGGTGATACAATTTGTTCACCAGGAGACCCAGTTGCAATACCATTTCAAAAGATATCTGAACCTACAATTGCAATGCATTTTATAGTAAATGATAGTCCACTTGCAGGTAAAGAAGGTAAATTTGTCACTTCAAGACATCTTCGAGATAGGCTTTTCAGAGAACTAAACACTGATGTAAGTCTACGTGTTGAAGAAACAGATGATACAGATTCTTATAAAGTATCTGGACGTGGTGAATTACACTTATCTGTCCTTATTGAAAATATGAGACGTGAAGGCTATGAATTTGCTGTAAGTAAAGCAGAGGTTTTATATAAGAAAGATGAAAATGGAAACTTACTTGAACCAATGGAAAAATGTATAATTGATGTTCCTGAGGAATTTACAGGAACTGTTATCGATAAATTAAGCCAAAGAAAAGGTGAACTAATAGGTATGTCTGCAGCTAATGGTGGCTATTCTAGACTTGAATTTAATATTCCTTCTCGTGGTTTAATCGGCTATCGTGGAGATTTTATGACAGATACCAAAGGAAACGGTATTATGAATACAATCTTTGATGGATATGGTCCTTACAAAGGAGATATTCAATACCGTAAACAAGGTTCTCTTATTGCATTTGAATCAGGTGAATCAATTACCTATGGTTTATTCAATGCTCAAGATAGAGGTACTCTTTTTATTGGACCTGGTGAACAAGTATATGCAGGTATGGTAATTGGTCAAAATGGTAAAGCTGAAGATATTGAACTAAATGTATGTAAGAAAAAGCAGCTTACAAATACTCGTTCTTCTAGTGCAGATGAAGCTTTGAAGCTCACTCCTCCTAGAGAACTAAGTTTAGAAGAAGCTCTTGAATTTATAGACACTGACGAATTACTTGAGGTCACACCATCTCATTTAAGAATTCGTAAGAAAATTTTAGATCCAACTCTTCGCTTTAGAGCAAAAAAGAATAGTTCAAACTAATTATTACATTAAGGAGTTGATATTACATGAAAAAATTTATTCACATTTTTATAATAATGACTATACTAGCATTATCAGTAGTAATTATCGTTGCTTGTAAAAAACTTGGTGCAAAAGGGATAGACTCCTCAGATGAATTAACACCTAATGAATCAATTTCAACTGAGGCTCCAAAGGAAATTACTAATGAACCTACTGCAGAAACTACATTAGAACCTACACCTACCGTTGTTGCTACACAAACTTCAAAGCAAACAAGTGATAATAAAAATTCTACTGTATTTACCAACTTCTTAGAAACACAAGAATTTGATGTAAAAGAATCAGGCACTTACGCTTTTAGTTGTAACCCATCTGATGGTAAGACTAGTTGGGACATATATGTATTAGATGAAAGATTTGAAGATGCTCTTCGTTATTTAACTACAGCATATACTCCTACTTTAACTGCCACAAAGGAAGTCACAACATATAAATTAAAAAAAGGACAATTCGTATATTGTGTATGTAGTCAAAATGCTCTAACATTTGAAGGCAATAAAGAAACATTTAAATGTCCTTTGACTATAGAAAAGAAAAACTAATTATTAAAACAAAGAGTCGCTTGCGACTCTTTGTTCTAATAATTAGATTTTATTAACTGCTAACTTTCTATTTCCTACAGATGGCAAATTATATATCGTTTTACATATTCTATTTAGCATTATGCTTGCACCAACAGAAAGAATAACACAAATTCCGTAAAACCACACCTTATCTAATTCATAACCAATTATAAGCATAATTTTTCTTATATTAACATGAGTCATATATAATTCTAATGATAATCCTCCTATAGATATCAAAGTATTGTTAATTATAGTCTTCTTAACATTACCAAAAAATAAAGCTATCAATACCACTAATGAAATAGAGTACAAACATTTTACATATTCCATATCAATGTGCTTAATTAAAGGAATAGGGGTGTATTGATTTAAAACAAATAATCCATTAACAACTAATCCTAATACTACTAAAATTTTATCTCCTATATTAAATTTTTCTTTATTATAAATCTTATGCCCATAATATGAACCAAATAAAAATATTGGTCCTCTGTATGTAGCTAACTTAGTATTTGCATAAAAATAAGGTGCCTCAACCTTAATCCAGTTTTCTAACAATACACATGTTACTATACTAAGTATAAATAATACTGTTCTAAATTTATTTTCTTTTCTAAAACACCAATGTATTATTGGATATAATAAATAAACTAGAATAATAAAAGCTATAAACCATAAACTAGTAGTTCCTTTACGCCAAAATGAAATAAAAAAGAAATCATAAAGTACTCTTCCAAAACTAGCTTTATAGAGAACCATATCTTGAACAAGCCAAAATAAGCCTCCCCATAATACATATGGTAATATTATTCTTTTAAATCTTCTACTATAGAAACGTAAAACATTTGAATCCTTATTCAAAGAAAAACACAAGCCCATACCTGAGAGAAATAGAAACATTTCAACTCCTGTTGATCCAATAAAATTGTAATAGATCCTAACCAAGCTTCCTGCTCTTCCACCTACATTCATATTACGAAGTATTTGGGCATAATGTAAAATGATTATTCCTATTATTGATAGTCCAAATATTTCATTTCTATACGTACTTAATAATGACCAATCATTATTTATCTTCCCTGCTCTAGCCTTCATACCTTATCTTGCTCCCTTGTACTAAATTATTTTATCAATTTCATCTTTGATACTATTTCTTGCTTCTCTTCTAAATTTATCGACTTCAATGTATATATATTTACAGTCCTCTTTTATCACATCAAGAGCTCCAGCTTTAAATAAATTGATGCAAATTATCCCCAATGGCAATGCAAAAATCAGGCCTAAAAGTCCCCCTAATTTATACCCTAAATATATAATAAAAAACGTTGAAAACGTGTTTAATCCCAAGCTTTTTCCAAACATTTTAGGTTCAACTATTTCCCTGATTATTAGACATACAAAATAGATTAAACCTAGCCCTATAGCTAGCCTATAATTGCCAAGTAAAATAGTAAAAAATACCCATGGTAGTAAAATAGTCCCAATTCCTAGTATTGGCATAAAATCTAATACCCCAATTACTACTGCAATAACTAATGAATATCTTATTTTCAATAGAAATAATCCAACATACAAAACTGCAATTAAAATACACATAATCTTTAACTGTACCTTAATATAACCTCCCAATATATCTTTAAGATTTGCCGTTACTTTCCTAATCTCTCCTAATATGTGTCCTGGTATAATAAGTCTAGCTTTACATATTAGCTTGTCTTTATCTACTGTAAAAAAAAACGCTGACATAATTGTAAAAATAACATATAACACACCTGAAGTTAAATTTTTAATCGTAGCTTTTGCAAATCTAAGAGGACTCTTTCCCATTACATTGTTATCACCATTTATTTTTATTATACTCTGTTGCAATTCATCACAATATTTCTGTAAAAAATAAGGCATATTATCATATATCCTACTATATTTTTTCCCAATTTTCTCAATGCTTATTTGCAATTTTCTATATATCTCCGGCAACTCAACAATTATATTTTCAACTTGAGAAATAATTAAATATCCAATTCCATATAAAATCATCACTAAGCTTAATACTACTAAGAAAATAACTAAAGCACTTCCCTGTTTTCTTACAATTTTAATCTTTTCCTCTAAATATCTAACAATAGGATTAGCAAAACATGCTATAAAATACCCTATAAATAACGGGAAAAAAAATATAACTATTTTAGGAAAAATCAATACAACAAATAACACAATTAAAATCAGGAAGAAAAAATCCATTACTATCTTTACAATTCTATCATTACTATTCATTATTCTTACTCCTATTCAATATTCATATACTAGTCTTATATCTATTTTATGCAAATATATATAAAATAACCCTATAATATACTCTAATTTCTTGACTTTATTTGTTAATAAAACTATACTAATTCCGAAAGCAAAATGTTTTATTAGAAATGAGGTTTAATATGAAAAAAAGTTTATTATCACTTATTGCAATATTCATTATACTTGCAATCGGTTCATATGGAATTGCTAAAACTTATAGTACAAGACAAACTTCTCAAAATGAACATACATTAGTATCTTCATTTTATCCAGAATATATTATTTTAAAAAATCTTACAACAGGTTGTGAATCAATTAAGGTAAATAACATGACATCTTCAGCTACAGGATGTCTACATGACTATCAATTAAACTCAGCTGATATGAAAGAACTAGAACATACCGATGCTTTTATCATTAATGGCGGTGGTATGGAAACTTTCCTTGATGACATAAAAAAAACTTATCCAAACATTAAAATTATAGACTCAAGCAAAAATATTAAACTACTAAAAAATATTGAATCTCACTCCCATGACGAACATAATAATTATGAAGGCGATAATGATTCAAAACATAATAATAATGAAGAGCATGATGAACACGAGCATGAACATGGTGAATATAATGCACATATATGGCTTAATCCTAACAATTATCTAATTCAAATTAATAATATTGCATCTGAACTATATAAACTTTATCCAGAATATAAAGATACACTATCAAAGAATACAAAAGATTATATGAATAAAGTTAAAGCCTTACAAAAAGATATTGATAACTTAAATAAGCAAATACAAAACAAAAAAGGTAAAAATGCAATACTCTTTCATGATTCATTTGCTTATATTGCTGATGCCTTTAATATTAATATAATATCATGTATAGAGGTTGAATCTGATTCATCATTAAGTGCAGGTGCAATTGCTAATACCATTGATGAAATCAACCTACACAATATAAAAATATTATTATCTGAAAAACAATTTAAAACTACAATTGCTAATAATATAGCATCTGAGACAAAAGCAAAAGTGTATATATTAGATTCTCTAGTAACAGGTGATAATTCATCTGACAGTTATATAAAAGGTATGGAGTCAAATATTAAAACCATTAAAGATATTTTCAATATACAAGACTAAACTAAATAAATGATGTGCAGGAACACTAATCCTGCACATCATTTATTAAAGGCTTATTTAATTTCATTGCTAAATCACTATATATTTCATCTGAAATTAATTGTTTTGCACCTATATCTACATCAACATTTTCTTTAGATTTTATACTTCTCTCATTTAAATCAATTTCTGAAATTAAATTACGATAAATCTGATTTTCAACTTTATCCTTTAGCTCATCTAATTTATATTTATTTATCCTTACATCCTTTGTAATATAATTATCATGTTCTTCAACATCATAAATCTCTCCAAGAATTGGTCTTGAGTACTGTATAAAAACTATATACGAATCTTCATTATATTCCTCCAAAAACTCATCTATATTAAACTCTTCTTCATTTAGCTTTTCTAATTCACTATATGTATCTAAATTTACAGCCTCAATGACCTTATATTTAATATACTCTTTTATATACTCTTCCTTATAATTATAGCAAATAAATGCACTACAGCTATCAATAATTTCATATATATTACTATAATAATCCATTAATTTCTCATGATTATCTATACTTAAAGTAATAAACATATTATATTTATATGCGTCTTTTAATAATAATTCTAAATTATTATTAATCATATTATTACATATCAAATGTATCTTATTAGGTAACTTACTACAATGTCTCTTATCAGCCATATACTTTATATATGTTGTTAATAATAAAATAAATGTATCAGCTGTATATTCATATTTAGGATTACTACTTGGCACAACAATAAGTAAAATTACCTTCTTTCCCGCCATAAATAAATCATCTAATTGCAACGTATTACTATTCGTAATTTTTCTAACTGATTGCATACTATATATAGATAGATAATTTTCAATATGCTCAATTATTATTCCTTCCATGTGCTTAGCAGCTTCTAAAAATTTTTTATATTTTTCTACTGCTATATTTTTCTCTTCAGATTTTTCTTCTAACATTTTAAATAATAGGTGCATATCACTATTATATTCTTCATCTAATTTACTTATTGGTCTTGCTAATTTTAATAATCTTAATACAGTATTTAAATTATGTTCCTCATAAGGTAACTCTGACATAATATAATAAATAATTGCTTCTAATAATAAATTTTCAGCATTTTTTAATAATTTTTCTCCTTTTGTCAATCCAATAAAATTAGATTTTGTTATCATACTAACTAAATCACATACATCTTCTTCATAATTTAAAAAATCAAATACATTATATTCTAAAGAATTAGTAGTATCCATATAATTAATAGATTTAACTATATAACCCTTTTCTTTTAATATATCACCATATTCTGATAAAACTCTTCCATCATAATCTTTAATAATAAATGACATATTCATTTGCAATATATTAGGTTCAATAAAATAGTCATATACCTCATCTTTTGAGCCTATTATACAATTTGTATTTCCATAATGTTCCTTAGCACTATCGATATTAACATAAACATTATCTGCTAATATTATATTTTTGAAAAAATCTCTATTGGAAAAAGACCTAATATATCTCTTTTTTTCAAAAATACTAGGTCTATCTTGTCTATTATCTTCAGTTATATTATCTCTCTTTTCCATATAATCACCCCGATTATATAAATATTATGATATATCCTCCTCTGTATGCATCTGAGATTCATAATAACTTCGAGCTTGTATAAGCTTACTCTCTAATCCTCCATACATCATACTATCTTCCATAATAGTTGGCTCTGAAACGTCTTCTATATCTATCTCTTTATCTGGTCTAAAAGCAATATTTCTGTCTATATTTTCGGTAATAAGTTGGGCAGATGATATACCTATACAATTTCTTACAATGCATAATCTCTCAATCTGAAGTATTTTAGTTTTCAACAAATATTGTTCTAATTCCTTCTCCTTATCATCTAAATCTGTCTTAATACTATTCTCCCATTCTTGATATTCCTCTAAATCATCTCCCATATTACTAGATTTGTCCATGTAATCAATAACATATTCCTCATATTCTTTCATCAAAGCCTGAACATACCTATAATTATCTATCTGTTCTCTAATATTATCTTTTTCTTCTGCAAATAAACAATCCTTTACCTCTAATTCAGTTTCCAATTCATCAATTATTTCATTATAACAATCACTATTACCTACTTCAGTCATATCAGGTGATATAATATTTTCTTGCAAATCATTCCTAAGGTATAGTTGCTCGTAAAACAATTCTTTATATCGTACAACTTCCTGCAAAGAACCAAATATTACAACTCCACTTTCAGCATCTAACAAATCAATTACTCGTTCCTTTATTGCTTGCCAAGCATGTCCATATTCCACATCTTTTTCTGAATATGACTTAACTTTTTCATCAAATTTATATATATTAATTTCACTTACTAACATATATCTGCTATTACTCTTATATTTTTTTATAGTAATTATCTCGGCTATATTTTCTGGATTTGTTCTATTAATTATATAACAAACATGTCCACCTATTCCTTCCCTATCTCGAAAATTTTCTATTACGTCTTCAGCATTATTAGATTGAATATTTATCAAATCATACCTATCCTGATAAAATCTATTAATGGCCTCTTCTGCTTCTTTCCCATATGCTTTACATATGCTACTTATACCTTGATTATCCTCATGTTTTGATATAATATCCAATGTTTTTTCATAATCCTCATTACTAACAAGTATTGTCTTAATATCATCTTCAATAACATCTTCATACATTACATACATAATTCCCTGTTCCTCTAAATTTTTTAAACAACACAATGTATGTGACATATCCAACCTAGCCTCAATTGGCACAATTAATTTTGAATTTAATAACTTTATAGCTTTCTTTTCACTTATATTACTTTTAATCTTTTTATCTTGAAGCTCGCAAAATAAGTTCTGTCTAATAGCATTTTCTAATACTTTAGACAAAAATTTTGTTGCAACTTTACTCTTATCAAATTTATCTTTGGTAGTTTCTTTTTGCAATTTGCCCATAATACTCGCTTCCTTCTAAACATTTTACTTAATGTTTACTTCAAATTTACAATCAGCAAGATTAATTATGTCTCCTGATATTAACTTGTATTTTAAACCTTCTGCCAATTTGACACCATTAATATAAGTACCATTCATACTACCTGCATCTTCAATAAAATAACAATCAGACTCATAATAAATCTTAGCATGACATCTACTAATATACCTATTGTTTCTAATAACACAGTCCATCTTTGAATAATCTGAACCAATTAAAAACATCTTCTTATTAACCATAATTCTAACTGGTTTCTTTGCATTAGAAGCTAATAAGAATAATTTTGTTTTAAACTCCTTAATATTCTCTGCTTCACTATGTAACTGTTCACTTCTAATTTCTTCTTTTATCTTAATAGGTAAATCCATTTTAGTAGTAATATCTTTATCTATCTTTTCTTTATTCTCAATTTTATCTGTCTCTTTTTCTAATTGTTCTCTAATACTATCAATTACATTATCAGATACTTCATCTTTATCCTTCGTAACTTCTTCTTTTATTTCTTCCTTTTTATCTAAATTATCCTTTAGTTCTTCTTTTTCTTCAGAAAGTTCTAGCTTCTCTTCGGCAACTTCTATCTTATCTTTCTTATCTGATAAATCTATCTTTTTATCAAAGACATTACTATCAGTCTTATTTAAGTTAACCTTGACTTGTACTACCCTTTCTTTATCTACACTCTCACTTATTTTTGCAGAAATCACCTTTGTATTATTAGTCAATACAGGTTGAAAATATTTTTTAGGCCTATTAGACACAGTTTTCATTTTTACTACTACATCTTCCTTGTTCACCTTATAACACCCTCCAATAATAATTCTTTTGCATATAAGACCTAATTCTTGTAGCAAAATAAGAACCACATACTCATACTCTATAATGTAGCCTATTAGCAAATATAACAATTATTCTGGGATTTTATCATGATATATAAGACTATATACAGTAAAAAAACTAGAAAAACATAAAAATAACCCTAAATAACTAAAAACTCACCCATCTAACAAACTACATCCTATGTTCATTTTATTATAAAAAAGGTTATACTGTCAACAGATAACCTTTTTATAACTGTATATTTATACAATTTTAATAAAAATTTTATTATTTTACTAAAGGTTTTATAATTAATGTTCCAAAAAATACAATAGCAGCAAGAATAGCTATAGTAGGACCTGTTGCTGTTTCAACATAAAATGATAAAATAAGCCCTACTATTCCTGTAAATACGGATATTAGTATTGAAAACAAATGATATTCTCTCATATTATGTGATATGTTTCTACTTGCTGCAGCTGGTAGTATTAGTAAAGCATTAATAATTAACATTCCTACCCACTTTATAGACAACATTACAATCAATGCAATTAAAACAACAAAACAAGTATCTATAACCTTTATATTAATTCCTCTACTTCTTGCCAACGATTCACTAATACTTATAGAATGTAATTTATTAAACAATAAACACCAAAATACTAATGTTGTTATTAAAATCATTAGTAAATATACTATTTCTTTGGGTGTTATACTTAATATATCCCCTACAAGTAGACTTGAATATTGTGAAAAATTACCTCCTCTAGAAAGAATCACAAGTCCAACTGCCATACTTAGAGATGAAAATACAGAAATAATAGTATCTGTAGATACCGTCTTCTTTCCCCTTATGTAGTTTAATAATATAGCAAACACTACACCAAATAATGCCATAACTATATCAGTCTGCACTACACCTATAATTATACCTATTGCCATTCCTGTAAACACCGAATGACCTAAGGCATCAGAAAAAAATGCTAATTTATTATTAACAATCATTGTTCCTAATATTCCAAATAAAGGAGATATAATGATTATTGCAATTAATGCATTCTTCATAAAATCATAGTTTACCCAATCAAACCCTATTAATTTTTCCATTACACTATATATTGCTTCCACTATTTTCTTTCACCTTCTATATTATTCAAAACTACTATCTCTTTATTTTCTATCAACTTTATTTCCGTTTTCTTTAGTCTCATACTTTACATTTCCAAAGACTTCTTTAAACTCATCACTTGAAAAAACTTCTGATGGTTTACCACTTTTAACTACTGTTTTATCTAGCAGTATTACATTATCTGCATATTTTGCAACATATTCCAAATCATGCGATACCAATATAATTGCTAAATCATACTTTTTCTTTAACTTAAGTAAATTTTTAAAAAATAAATCCATTCCATTTTTATCAATTCCAGATACAGGTTCATCAAGTAATAATAAATTAGGAACTGGCACAACTGCTAAGGATAATAACACTCTTTGCAATTCTCCACCTGATAAATCACAAACTGCCTTATCTATAAGTTCCTCTGCTTCAAAAACCTTAAGATATTTTTCAATTCTTGCATGCAAATATTTATTAGACATCAAAAATACCGGTATTCTTGATATATAACTAGCAAATAAATCATACACACTAGTTGGTGTATTCTTAGAAATATTAATATTTTGTGGTACATAACCTATCTTTAGTTTTCCAATAGTTCCATTTTTTTTATCACGAAATTCTATTTTACCCTCATGAGGAATATCACCATTTATAGCTTTAACTAATGTACTTTTTCCTGCACCATTTCTTCCTATTATTGCAGTTATTTCTCCACAATGAACATGTATATTAACATTTTCAATTATAACCTGTACACCTAATTTAACACCAAAATCTTTAACTTTTATACAATGTAAACCACATGCTGGTGTATTAGGAAGTTTAAAATCCTTTTCCATTATTATCTCCATTCCTAATTAATATAAGAATCTAATTCAAAAACATAAACTTATCTATATTTTTGAATTAAATTATTAAATTCATCTAATGATCTCTCTATCATATCATAAGAAACACAATATGCTATTCTACAATATCCAGGGCATCCAAAAGATCTTCCAGGTACAATTAATATTCTATGTTTCTTAGCTTCATTTACAAATACAACATCATCTCCACCAGGAGCCTTTATAAATAAATAAAATGCTCCTTGAGGTTTAATACATTCATAACCATATTCTTTTAATGATCCATATAATAATTCTCTATTTCTATTATATATATCAATATCAACTTTTGCATCAATACATCTTGCCACTACTCGTTGCATTAATGATGGTGCATTAACAAATCCTAGAATTCTATTTGCTACACTTGCTCCATTATATACTTCTTCATAATAATCTAATTCATTAGGAATAACAAGATATCCTATTCTTTCACCTGGTAAAGATAAGGACTTACTATATGAGTAACCAACTATTGTATTATTATAATATTTTGTAACATATGGTACTGTTTCACCATCATACACCAATTCTCTATAAGGTTCATCAGATATTAAATAAATACATGAATTATATTCCTTTTCTTTTTTTCTTAAAATATTTGAAAGCTCAACTATTGTATTTTCTGAATAAATCACGCCTGTTGGATTATTAGGAGTATTTATTATAACTGCCTTTGTATTTTGCGTAATCGTTTCTTCTAATTCTTTTAAATTAGGTTGAAAATCATCTAAATTTGGTGCTATTACTATTAATTTACCATCATAATTTGCAACATAATTGGCATACTCCCCAAAATACGGAGCAAACACAATAACCTCTTCATTAGGATTCAATATAGTTTTTAAAATAATATTTAATCCACCTGCGGCACCAACAGTCATAATTATATTTTTTTCAGTAAAACTCGTGCCTTGATTTTTATTAATATTATTTGCCACTATTTTTCTAACGTCTTCATATCCACTATTGTTCATATATCCATGAACATAATTAGGATCTTCTTCATTTATAATTTTTTCTATTGATTCCTTTATCTGTGTTGGAGGTAAAACGCTAGGATTTCCTAAGCTAAAATCATATACATTTTCAACTCCATATTTTTTAGCCATTACTTTACCTTCCTCAAACATTGCCCTTATCGTAGAACTTCCTTTAACTAGTTTTTCCATCTTTTTAGCAATCATCGTATTTTATGAAACCTCCTTTAACACATTACAACTGCCATTTTGCTATGCAAAATGGCAGCTTAAAATTGTAATTTATTATATCACTTATCTTAGATAATATCAACTAATAAGCTTTTCAAAAATTTGAGCTATAAGATTACTATCTTTTTCCTTACTTCCATCTAATACCTCTTCTTCATCTTTTTCTACTACTTCTTCATTCTCCTCAATTTCTTCTACTTCTTCTGACTTTGTTACAAAGGTATGCTCTATTCCAGTACCTCCATACTTAGGCATATTTTTATATCTTTCAAGTCCATATTCAAAATCAATATTACGTCCACTCATTCCTTCTATTATCATATCTGCATATTCACCTTCATAATCATCAATACAATCCTCAATTATCTTCCATTTTAACATAGAAATAATTCTTCCATCTACAAGCCATATATCAATATTTTCATCGCTCAAACATTCAGATGATTTACCTAATTGTTTGGCTATTTCATCATACTTTATCTTAGCTTCTTTTTTAAACGCAACTACATTTTTTTCGAATAATGCTCTTCGTTCCTCTTCTATCTCTTCTTCATCAACATACTCTTCTTCTTCATTTTCTTCTTCCATAAGAGCATTATTTAATTCAATATTTTCTTCTTCTAGTTGTAAAATATTAGAATAGCAAAATAACAGTATGATACTTGCAATAAATAAGAAAATAGCCCACATAGTTTCTCCTGTAATCTTATAAAAAATAAAAGAACCCACACCAAATATAATGCTAAATATAATATTTGCAGTAAAATTTTCCCTTTTTCTTATGTTGTTATCTAATTCAGACATAGTAAATATCCTCCTTGCAAAATTATTAATTATTCGCTTTCTAACGATATTACATTTCTGATTTCTAACAACTAAATGGGTAAAAAAGATAATAGAATAATCTTAGAATTACTAGACATATTATACCACATTTTCTTCCATTTTTCAACATTTTAATACTATAATAAACATGAAGTGTAGCAGTCAGCCGATGGCTGAACTGTTACCATGAGGTAAGGGAAGCTGATTAATCAGCTTCCCTTACCTCATATTGATAGAAGTTTTGCAATAAACGATAATTCATATTAATAATTTACATAACATCTATTTTTATCTACATATCCATTAATTCCGCTTAATGAACCTTGTGATGTATATTGCCATACACTATATGGATATGCAAATGATATTCTTTCTGCACTCGAATATTCTGCAACCCATTTATCATAATTAAGTATATCATTTATGTTTAATCTTTCTGAAAACCAGCATTTCGAAGCATATATTTGTCCTTTATAACCAGCTTGACTTACTCTATCACAAAAAGCTTTCATAATATTAGTTCTTAACTCTTTAGATAGATTTCTACTTCTTTCACTTGGATCTGCCTGTTCTGTATCTATAACAATTGGATATTTAATCGTATACCCTTGGATTTTATCTAATACATAATTCGCTTCCTCCACAGCTTCTTGTGTAGAAATTGCTTGTGTATAAAAATATAATCCTATATCTATTCCTACTGCAGAGGCATTTTTAATATTATTATAAAATTGTTTATCTAATACCATTGTTCCATATCCATATCCTCTATATCCAACCCTAATATATGCATAACTTATACCTGCTGCCTTAACTTGATTCCAATCTATCGTTCCATTAAACTCTGAAACGTCAATACCTATTATTGGTGAATCTGATTTTGCATAACTACTATTAGCACTTGTTGGATTTGTATTTGCACTTTTATCAATTACCTTATTAAATAGTGGTGTACCATACCCTTTTATTGTTTCATCTGTAAGCTCATATTCACATTCTTTTGTCTCGCCTTCAACATTTCCTTCAATGCAAATCACCTTGCTTCCATTTACTGTCTCAACCAAACCATTATGATCAGATTCACCATCTTTATCATAATCAAAGAATATCATATCACCAACTAGTGGCGTGTAATCTTTTACTTCATGATATGCATTATTATTCTTAAACCATGTTATCCAATAATCTGAACATGCATAATAACCATATTTTTCATCTTCTAAACCAATTTGATTACCACACCAAGCCAAGAATATTGAAGACCATTTTGCTTTTGCGAAAGCACTATCCCCAACTTTTTCAGACCACCATTGACCATATTTTGTCCAACCTGTTGAATCTTGTTTATAACCAATCTCTTTCTTAGCAATGTCAACTAACTTTTGAGCCAACTCATTTGGCTGGTCTGCTTGTGCTGCTGTTGGTACAGCATTATCTGCTACTTGTGTTTGTTGTGTATTTTGTGTAGTATCAATAGTTCCTTCTGTCACTGTTGTTTGATTTGTTGTAACAACTTGTTGAGGGTTATCAGCTGCCGTATTTTGCTGTTGTGCTGTATTATCATTATTCGCAACAACCTCTGTTGACTTTGATTCAGAAGCTACTATTCCATCTGATGTAGGCAAATCTTTGGAGTAATCTACTGCGTCAGTAACAACTTCTGCTCCTTCCTTTTCCGCTAAAACTGCTTCATATGCATCTATAACAGTTGTTCCACTTGTGGCACCAGCTAAAGCTCCATCTTTGACCCATTCTGTCCAATCTCCGTTCATCATATGAACTCTATATCTTACTGAATATTGTCCTTTAATATCTCCAAATAGAGAGACCTTAATGCCCTGTATACCTGCTGTACCACCTGATGCATCTCCATTTGTAGCATTTTTCTGCCAGCCTTGTCCAAGAACATATGTCTTATACTCTATTCCACCTTTATTAGTATCTGTTAATATCATTTTTACAACTTGTAATTTTTCGCCTTTAGTAATATCACCTGCTGTTTCTTTATTGCGAACCCAATCAAACCAACCTGAATTTTCTGAACAAGCTCTATATTCAACTCCTGGATACGCTGAAGCATTTGATACTACAGTTCCTACTATGAAAGTACTAATACAGGCTATTAACATAAGTATTATTCTTAATCCTCTTTTATTGATTCTTTTTCTCATATTTTATACCCACTTTTTATAACTACACTGTCTTTAGTTTCATATAAAAATCTATTGATAATATAATTACCTATTGATAATTTGGTGATCCATATCCTAATATTGAGTCATAAGATAATGAATAATTTCTTTTTCTTACTGCCCTTGAACTATTACCTTCTACTGTATGCACATATCCATCTGATACATAATCAACCAAACCTGTATGTGAAAATGTAAAGAATATTACATCGCCTTTTTTTGGTACATATCCTGAACTTCCTGAATGCCATACCCCCATACTCATAAACTTAGATACTCCATCTGAACATGCTGCATAAGGTTTTATAACATCTGTTGATACTCCTGCTTGATTTGCACACCATGTTACAAACATTGCACACCAATGTGCATCTTTAAAGTTATAACTACCATCTATATTATTTTGATACCATTCTCCATATTTTGAATAATAACCATAAGGACTCTTATATCCCTCTTCGTTTAAAGCTATCTGTACTATTTTTTCTGCTTGACCCGAAACTGCTGAACCAGTTGCTTGAGAAGCACTATTTTGTTGAGCTTGTTCTTGTGCCTTCTTATCAGCTGCAACATTTTCTGCATTCTTTGAATAATCTGGTTTACCATATCCAACTATTGTTGAGTCATTTATTTCATATGTACATCTCTTAACTTCTTTATCAACATTTCCTTCAATTGCAACTACTTGTGTAGCTGATACTGATTCTACTATACCATTATGATTTGCTTTTCCATCACCTGTATAATCAAAGAAAATTAAATCTCCTCTTGCTGGTGTATAACCACTAGCTGCATGCCATGTACCATTTGCTACAAAGAATTGTTCTTGCCAATAGGAACATACTGCATAATATCCAACTGTAGATTTTGATACTCCTGCATCATTAGCACACCATGATAAAAACATTGCACACCATGCTGCTGTATTAAATTTTTGACTTCCATCTACATTATCTTGATACCATTGTCCATATTTTGTTACACCATTACCATCTGGTTTATTTCCTATTTCGTTTGCTGCTTTATTTACAAATGCTTCTAGAGCATCATTTCCATTTGATGAATTATTAGTTTGTTGTTGAGTATTTTGTTGTACAGTCTGCTGTTGAGTATCTGTTGTTTGTGTTTCAGCAACCTTTTGTGATATTTTTGCTTGTACACCTACAATATTTTCTTCTCCACCAACATTTCCTGCAACTTCACCATTAATGCACCATTTACTCCACTCATTGTTAGTATTTAAAACTCTGTATTCGACATTATAATTAGTAGTAGCTTCTCCTGATATTTCAACTTTGATAGCTTTAATTGGATTATCTGATGATGTAGCTTTACTTCCATTATCTACTGCTTCACTCCAATCAGCTTCTTTAGAATATACACTATATTTTATATTAGCTTCAGCTTCTTGTTTTTCTTGAGATGCTGTTTCATTACCAGCTATTGATATAAACATTTTCATTCCAGTTAGAACTTCCTTATTATCTGTTAAGCAATCTCCTCCATCTGCTGCCCATTCTAACCAACCACTTTCTGCTGTATAGGTACGATATTCAACTTTCATGTCTGTACCATCAGCTTTAGCAATTACACCTCCAAATTGAACTACCGCTATACAAGCAACAAATGCTATAATATATTGTACTGTTCGATTTTTAAATATTTTACCTCTCATTTTTAATTACCTCCTATTAAACCTACTCTCATAAATTTACTTTAATGAGTTAAATAAGATTTAATGCTATAATTACATACTTCTACCTCTTGTATACAATTATAACACATGCTTTGTAATATTTCCATAATCTTTTTAATATTTTTGTAACATTTCCTTTGTTTCATAAAAAATTATCCTCTCCTAAAGACTATTATAAAACCAGTAAATATTATTAATTTATTTAATCATCCCATAGTATTTTACTGTCAATTACCATAATCATTAGATGAATTTATATAATTTTCCTTATTATGTGTTTATTATATCATCTACCCTTTAACAATTCTATAAAACTATTAATATTTATGTAATACTTTCTTTTTATTTAATTAATTTTTTATTTTTTTATAAAAGTTGACTATAATCGAGTATGAGGGAGCGACTAGCCCCCGACCTCTCACACCATCTTAAAGTATCAGATAAATAGCGTCTGTCCTATCACAACGCTTATGCTGGGCGAACCAAAGGAAAAGCTATGTATTAAAATTAAATACATAGCTTCTTCTTTGTCAATCTCTATAAAATTCTCTCTTCATATACAACTGTCTATACAGACACGTCAAAATTCTTTCCTAAGTGTGGTGATACTGAACTTTCCAACATCTTCGCCATACTTGCACTAGTCTGCTCTTGCATCTCTAACGATTTATCAAGCATCTTAACACCAACTTGTTGCATTAATCCATTCTGGTCTATTGAATTAGCCATTCCTACCATATTCATCATAGCTATTCCTCCTTAATGCCAAATCCGTTATCTAATATCTTACTATAGTATAACATAATTTTATTCTAATTTCTATACCCTAGCTACATATATTTATTATCTCCTTTGTACTAGTTCTATTTGAAATAATTTTATCAAAGGTTAACAATTACCCTGTACTAATAATTATATACCGTATTATTCTCAACCCTTAACCTTGGAATAATTCCATTTGTACTCTTATCCGTCTCATATCTCTTGAAATAAAATGTATTTCCAAAAACATTATTATTTACTATAGAATCATATCCGTTCTCCATAATCGATGGTATATTTCTAAATACATTACCAAACATTCTAAACAGTCTTGTACCTCCTGTTATATTAACATAAGCTTGATGATAAAAAGCATTGTTTCTAAATACATATCCCATTCCAGATACACATGCTATACTATCATATCTTGTAGAAAAAACATTATCTCTTACTATGTCACAGCTCTTTGCTTGGAAAAAATCTTCCCAATCAATATCACAACCTATATCTCCATCTTGATAGAAATAATTTCCCTCTATTACACATCTTTGTTCTCCACATAAAACTAAATTAACATGAGTAGCATTATGAAGTACATTATTCTTAATTGTACACTTATATCCTCTCTTTACATGTCCAATCTTTACACAATATCCTGTATAATATCCTTCTGTTCCATTTTTAGGTAATTGTTCTGTGTGAAAAACTATTCTACAATATTTTGCGTTCTTAGGTCTATAATATGCAAAAAACTGAGCATGACAACTCTCTTTCTTAATAAATTTCTTATCTTTATCATAATAAGCAATATCATATATAATAGAAGGAGCATTATTATAATTTCCAAACTCCGTATAATCCCCTATCATAAAATCTTCGTCTTCATCTATATGAGTAATATCTATGTAATCACTTCTTACACGACATTTAGAATCTCCCTCTGTTCCATCGCTCCTAATATTACCAAATTCAAATACATCAGCATTTATATCCTTCATATGACCATCTTCATAATATGCAGAATATGTTGCTATATTCCAATAACTGTATCCTAAATTACAACCTTCTACCACACAGTTTACCGCATCTGGAAAGCTTACCAATGTTCCCCCTTTTGGCTTAAAACTTGTCATATTAAGATTTTTTAATATTGTATCATGTACCCCTTCCATTACAAATAAAAAATATCCCCATTCATTCTGTTTCATCTCATGTTCTACAACTTTTATATTAGTTCCGTTAAAGTCATACATAGTATTACTATTTAAATAAACTTGATTATAATCATCTCCATATGGTTCCATTACTAAATCTAATGCTTTAGTAAAATATACCTTTTTCATTCCTTTTTCTTTAGCATCTTTTACTATTTTTTTTAATCCATCTGTAGTTGATTTACCATCAGTTTCACTCAAACCATATTCCTTAGCCTTCTGTTGTGTTATCTCCATAGTATTCTTACCTGTATACTTTACCGTTTTTTTCTTAACTACAGTTACATCAATAGATGTAGATAATGTTCTATCTTTATTATAAGCAGTAATTGTACAAGTTCCCGGTCCTTCTGCCCTGACATCACCATAGGTTACAGTACATACATCTGTATCACTGCTTTCATAATATGCCATTTTATCATAGAAATTTGCATTATTCTTTGTTACTGTATAGGGTAATGTTACTGCAATTAGAGAATATTCATCTCCAACCTCTAGCTTTTCTGTAATTGGATTAACAAAATGTATAGATGTCTCTTCCTTGTTTGGTTCAGGATATATTTCTTCTTCTCTTACCCTTACATATATTTTATATTTCTTTCCTTCATATGTTATAGTAACAACTGCATCTCCAATATTTAATGCTCTTATTTCTCCAGCTTTTTCTATAAGAACGTCTTTTTTATAATTCTTTATTTTATATGTATAATCTAATTTTTGTTTTTCTTGATATGTCACTATAGAAGTAATAAAATCCGTACTAAATGTCATTCCTGGGACCATATCATAATAAAAGCAAATATCTTTTGTATCCTTTGCTTTAGTATCAATATTAACTATAACCGTTTCTGTAGGTAAATTATCTGCTGATAATTTAATTTTTACCTTTTGATTAGGCTTAGCATTATCACTTATCTTCATCTTAAATTTACGAAACTGATCATCAAAATTATCTTCTGTAATATCCATTGTTCCATTCTCAATAATTTTAACTTCTTTACTCTCACTAGTTATCTTAACCTTAGCCGAACCTTTATTATTTAGTGTTACACCTATCTGCCTTTCTTCAGAAGGTTGTACTCTTACAGCCGTTTCCTCTGGTCTAATTTCATTATCATAAGCTTTTTGTTTCTTTGCTATAATCTTCTCTTCCTTTTTCTCTGTTTCTACCTTTAGTTTTAATAGCTCTTTCTCTGATGGTTTCGATTTTATTACACTCTTAAAAATATTATTACTATTTTCATTTGCACTTTTGTTTATGCCTTTATTATCAAAATATTCTGCTATTACTACATACATTATTAACACAATAATTATTCCAAGCCATGATCCTAACTTTATCAATTTTTTCTTTTTCATGTTAAGCGACCTCCGTATTATAAATATATACTCTCAGAATTTTCTAAACAAAAGAAAAAACCAAGAGTACATATCTTTATTTTACCGTCTCTAATAATTCATAAATATTCTTTTTTATAATTGGATGTTGTACCGTAGGTGCTATCTCACATAAAGGTCTTAGTACAAATTCCCTCAAATGCATTTCTTTATGCGGAATAGTTAAACTTTCTGTATTCATTACCACATCTTCATATAATATAATATCAATATCTAATGTACGTGGTCCCCAATGTACCGTCCTAACTCTTCCTAATTGATTTTCTATATCACTAGTAAGCTGTAATAATTCCTGTGGACTTCGTAATGTGGATATTTCAACCGCTGTATTAATAAAATTGTCTTGTTCAACATTTCCATATGGTTCTGTTTCAATAAATGATGCAACTTTCTCTACTCTAGTCAATGAATCTCTACCTAATCTATCTATTGCCTCATCTAAATAATATCTTTTATCACCCATATTAGAACCTAAGCTAAGATACACTTTATGTCTACGTTCTGAGACTTGTACAGACACCATATCTAAAACCTGTCTTATAGGTGCAGATGGTTTCTTAACGGTAATCTCAACCTTATCTAATAATTCAAATTCTTCTAAAACCTTTCTTGCTAAATTATTCGCTAATGCCTCTATTAAATTATAAGACTTTTCAACAGTTACTTTTTCTAACAGATCACAAACCTTTGCATAATTAACCGTTTTATTAACATCATCATTAGTTTTAGCATCATTTAAATTACCAAATAACTTAGCAGATATAATAAATTTTTGTCCTAATCTATTTTCCTCAGGTAGAACACCATGATTAGCATACACTACTAATCCTTCTATGTTAATAATATCCATTGTAATCCTCCATTTCGAAGTTCACATTATTTTATATACCTTATTCTTCACTTATAATTATTTTATATACATTCCCCTTCTATATTTATTTTTATATATTACTCTTATTTATTCTAAATCCATAATCGCTTTTGTCATTTTGATTGCTTGTAAATTCTCTTTAACATCATGAACACGTACAAACGCTGCACCTTTTTCCACTCCTATTACAGTTGTTGCAACTGTCCCTTCAACTCTATTATCCACTTCTTCTCCTGTTGCTAAACCTATCATAGATTTTCTTGATGTCCCTAATAATATCGGATAACCTAGCTTATTTATTTTCTCCATATGTTTCATAACATATAAATTATTTTCGTAGGATTTGGCAAATCCTATACCTGGATCAAGCATAATCTTATCTTTTTCAATTCCATATTTTAAAGCTTCATCCACTGATTTCTGTAATCTATCAATTACAATATTCATATTATTCTCTTCCATCTGTTTAGTATCATTATGCATTAAACAAACAGCTACACCATATTCTTTTGCATATTGAGCTAGCGTATTCTTACCATCAACGAAATTATCTTCATACAAAAGTCCCCATATATCATTTAGTAAATCTGCTCCAGCTTTAAATGCTTCTAAAGCTACACATGCTTTATATGTATCTATCGACACAATTACATCAAATTTCTCCTTAATTGCCTTAATTATTGGCACAATTCGTTCAATTTCTTCATTTTCTGATATTTGAATATGACCTGGTCTTGTTGACTCACCACCAACATCAATTACATCAGCACCTTCATTTATCATCTTCTCAACCTGTTCCATTGCTCTATCAAAATTATTAAACTTTCCTCCATCTGAAAAAGAATCTGGAGTTACATTTAAAATTCCCATTATATAAACATTATTTTTTACATCAAACTCTTTATTTCCTATTCTCATATACCTTTCTCCATTCTATTGTTAACAATATTTATATATAAACAACTTGTCATAATTTCTTTATATACTCTCACTAAATTTAATAACATATGCCTTGATTCTTTTTGCTATTACTCCATTTGCAAGTCTCAATTGCATTACAACAATAACATTTTCTGGATATTTTGTCAGCTGTATATATTAACTGATTTAATTCATTATTATTTTTTTTATTTCTATGATTTAATATTGCATCTATAATTACTTTAGATTCTTTCCTAGTATATCCTGACTGCCTTAATATTACTTTTGCTATATCAGCACTAGCCTGATGATGATTTACACCATCTTGATATTCTTTATGTCGTCCAATATCATGTAACAATGCTACTGCATATATTATATCCTTATCATAATTCATTCCTTTTTCTAGGTTCATTATATATGCAATCCTTGACACATCTAAAAAATGTTCAATATCATGTTTACAATATATTCTATTCTTTTCATCTTCACCTATATATACAAGTTCCCTTCTATAAATAGACGAATTATAAATTTTATTAATCCTATCCATATAACCTCCAACTTATATTTTTCTATTCTAGGGACGACTTTCATTTTTAGGGTTAAAGTGACGATTTGAATATTTATATTAGTTGTTGTTATAAGTTACGATATAAAAATTATATAGTTATTCATTTTCGTGGACGCTCTCGCTTCGTTGCTTAGCCTAGCAGTTCTAAGTTCGTGCTGCGATTGCCATCTTGCACTCACTAAGAGCTGAGGCACGCAAATACCACTCAAATTGAATACTATATATTTTTTCTATCTGTATATTGACAAATTACTAATATAAATATTCAAATCTGTTTACTAAAGTTTAAAATGAATAATAATATATAAATTTCTACCGTCACTCTTAAAGACACCTTAAATAGAAAATACTTTATTCAAAATCGTCCCTAGAATACAAAAACTTTCCTACAAATTTAAACCTACTTGACTAGCATGAAAAATTTATTTTGTAAATCTTTATTTTGTAAAAGGATTCCCCTAGTTGCGTAAGATACAGTTTTGGTGCCAGGTTTCTTGATACCTCTCATTGTCATACACATGTGTTCCGCTTCAATCATAACAATAACACCCTCAGCATCTAATTCTCTCATAATTGCATCTGCTATATCTGCTGTCATTTGTTCTTGAATCTGTGGACGTTTAGCATATACTTCAACCGTTCTAGCAAGTTTACTAAGTCCAACTACCTTTCCATTAGGAACATAGCCTATATGTGCCTTTCCATAGAATGGTACAATATGATGTTCGCATACTGAATAAAAGGTAATATCTTTTTCAATTACCATTTCATTATTACTAGCATTAAATGTCTTAGATAAATATTTTGCGGCATCATCATGAAGTCCTGCAAATATTTCCTCACACATATTACTTATTCTCTTAGGCGTATCAACTAGTCCTTCTCTGTTAACGTCTTCGCCTATTCCTTCAAGAAATAATCTTACTGCTTGCTCTATTTTTTCTTTATCCATATTTCCTTTTTTAACTATCTTATCATCCATATTATTCCTCATTTCTAAGCTATATATTGCAAAGGATTCAAAACAAGTATACACTTTGCATCTGTCATCAAAACTATTTTCTTTTGCTCAAAAGCAAATAGCCATATTTCTAGACAAACTGTATCTAATTTAAACTACTTCATATAGATTTCGCATAAATGATAATGACCCTGCACACACAATTATATCATTATCTTCACATTTTTCTTTTGCCTTACTTAGAGCCTCTTCCAAACTTCGTATCTTATATATATTTCCCATCTCATCACATTTTAGACTCCTTGAATTATCAGTTTCAAATCCAATTATCATTTTAGATTCTTTTGCCATCATTTCAAGCATTTTTTTATATTCTTTATCTCTAAAAATACTTGTTACAAATATTACTTTTCTGTCCTTAAAATAAATGTCTAATGACTCTAATAACAACTTCATTCCTGCTACATTATGTGCACCATCTGCGATAATATAAGGTTGTCTACTTATTGCGTCAAATCTCCCTTTAAGATGCATGTTTAGTAGTCCTTCTTTTACCTTTTCTTCATTTATATTATACCCTATATTTTGCAATACATTTATAACTTCAATTGCAAGTATTGCATTTTCAATTTGATATTTTCCATTCTGTCTTATCATATATTGTTTGTTCTTATATTCAAATATATTATTATCTATATTAAATTCTACTTTATTATTATTTAAATCAATTATTTTATCTGCTATATACAAATTGGCATTTTTTTCATTACATACTTCTTGAATTAATGGCTTTCCATCTTTATATATATTATAATTATCTATTGTAGTAACCACATTTCCATTGTTTGTTATAATGCCATATTTATTTATCGCAATTTCTTGCAATGTGTTACCAAGCATATTCATATGATCCATACTTATAGGAGTAATCACATCACATAAAGTATTATCAAACACATTAGTTGCATCTAATGTTCCACCCATTCCAGTTTCTATAATTACAATATCACATTTCTTTTCTTTAAAATATAACAAGCTTATTGCCACTTGCACTTCAAACCCAGATGGTTTACCTTGAAGTTTTATTTGTGTAAGATAATTTGTTTTATCTTGTAAATAATCTAGTGGTATATTTTCTAGTATATAATCATCTTTATAATACATTATCTGTGCAAATTCATTTTCTTCAAATACAGCTGGTGAACTAAGTCTTCCGACCTTATATCCTGCACTCGCAAAAATACATAACAAATAAGCTCCTACCGAGCCTTTTCCATTTGTTCCTGCAATATGAATTGCTTTTAATTCCTTATGGGGATTACCAAATGATTCTAATAACTCATATATATTATCTAACCCAAACTTTATTCCTTTTGAATCATGTCTATCTACATAATCTATTTTTTCAATCTGATTATCTTCCATTATAACAAAACCCCTTTGCGTAAAACATTGTACTACAAAGGGGTTATAAATATCAAGTATTATTATCTATGGTTCAAGTCTATTAGGTCCTCTGAATAAGAACATTGACTCTTTAATATGAAGATTAAATAATAGCATTGTAAGTCTGTCTATTCCTATACCAAATCCGCCATGTGGTGGGCATCCATATTTAAAGAATTCAAGGTAGAATTTAACATCTTCTCCTAATCCTTTTTCTTCTGCTTGAGCTTTTAAAATATCATATCTATGCTCTCTTTGTGCTCCTGTTGTAATCTCAACACCACGCCAAATTAAGTCATATCCCATTGGCACTCCATCTTTTCTCATATGATAGAATGCACGTTTTTCTGCTGAGAAATCAGTTACAAATAAGAACTCATGACCGTATTTTTTCTTAACCCATTCTTCAGTCATTCTCTCAGCATCTGTTGTTAAGTCTCCCTTTTCTTCATCAGGAACTGTATATCCATATTCTTTCTCAAGTTCTGCATATAAATCTGCAAGTTTAATTCTTGGGAATGGCACTGTTGGAACAACTACTTCAACACCAAATGCTTCTTTTATAGCATCACCATATTGTTCTTTAACTGCTGTTAATCCTCTAACAAGTAATTGTTCTTCCATCTTCATTACATCTTCATATGATTCAATATAACTAAATTCTAAATCAAAGCCTGTAAATTCTGTTGTATGCTTATTAGTATATGATTTTTCTGCTCTAAATACTGGTCCAACTTCAAATATTTTCTCAAATCCACTTGCCATAGCCATTTGTTTATAGAACTGTGGACTCTGTGCAAGATATGCATCTGTATCAAAGTATTTTACCTTAAATACATCTGAACCGCTTTCACTTGCTGCACCAATTAGCTTTGGTGTATGAATTTCTATAAAATTCTCTTCTATTAAGAATTGTCTCATTGCATTTACTAAACAAGTTTGAGCCTTAAACATTAATTGGTTCTCATCTGTTCTTAAATCTATCCATCTATAATCTAGTCTTTGATCTATACTTGAACGCTCAACTGCTTTCTTTTTCTTTGTTGCAGGTATTTCTTTACGAGCTATTGGTAGTGCGTCTGCTACTGTCTCAACAACTAATTCATCTGGTATCATCTCCATACCATTTAATTTAACGTATTCATTTTCTACAACTGTACCTATAATCGTTACAACAGAATCTGGTGTAACTTTTGATACTTCTTCTGCTGCCTTTGGCATTTTTTCTTTTTCAATTGTTACTTGTAGTTTACCTGTGATGTCTTTAACTACCATAAATGCCATGTTCTTTCCATCTCTTATGTTTTCTACAAATCCTTGAACTTTAACACTTGTTCCAGCCTTAATCTGACTTATTTGTGTTCTTTCCATAACTTCTCTTTTTCCTCCTAATCTATTCTAGGGACGACTCTTATATGTGTTTTTTATTCTAGAGACGACGTTAAAATATATATTTTAACGTCTGTCTACTACAATCTTATGAAAAAATACATAAAAGAGTCTCTCCACTGTAATTTAAAATTCAATCCTTTTTTAATTAAGATAATAATTATTTATTATGTATAATTAAAATCCACGATTATAAGTATATTGTATTATTAGTCAACATGCAAGCTGTAAATTTAAAACAACGTCATCTGTTCATATTTCTCCGGAAATTCATTTAAGTATTCAAAACACTTATTTATATCACACATTATACTATTTTCTTTACATTTTGTTTTTAATAATCTCATTAATTCTCTTTGATTATCACTACTAATTTCATACGCATATCCATATTTTTTATGGAATTTATATCTTAATCCTGGGAAGTATTTATCTAATGCATCATAGAAATATTCCCTATCTCCTTCACGAAGTGTAACTCCCATTCCAAAGCATATTATTCCTCGTACTTTTGATTCTATACAATAATTCAATATTCCTTCTATATTTTCTCGAGTATCATTAATCATTGGTAATATTGGTGATAACCAAACTATAGTTGGTATTCCATTATCACGAAGTATCTTTAATGTTTCTACTCTTTCTTTTGTTGTAGATACATTAGGTTCTATCTTCTTGCATAACTGTTCATCATATGTAGTAAGTGTCATTTGAACAACACATTTTGATTCTTTATTTATACTTTTTAATAAGTCCAGGTCTCTTAATATTTGATTAGACTTTGTATGTATAGTTGCTCCAAATCCATATCTATCTATTATCTCTAAACATTTTCTAGTTAGTTTTAATTCTTCTTCACAATGCATATATGGATCACACATTGCGCCTGTTCCTATCATACATTTCTTCTTTTTTGATCTAAGGGCTATTTCTAAAAGCTCTGGTGCATTTTGCTTAACTTCAATATCTTCAAAATCATGTGTCATTCCATAGCATGTACTTCTACTATCACAATAAATACAACCATGAGTACATCCTCTATATATGTTCATACCATTTTTAGCTGATAATATTCCTTTTGCATTAACAAAATGCACATTTATTCCTCCTCATATAATCAAATCCTATATCCAATATAATTTGTTCTATATGCTAATTCCAGTTTTTCCATACATCTGGTTGATAGCCAACTGTTGCTTGCTTTCCATTTCTAACTACAGGAGTTTTTAATATCTGTTGATTTTCTAATATTTTATCTTCCTTTTCATCTGCTGAAATATATTTTACTAATGCAAGAGCATCTTGGTCTTTTGTCTTCTCATCCAATAAGTTATCTATTCCACCAACTGCTTGACAGACACTTCTAAGCTCTCCTTTACTCATTCCTTTTTCTTTCATATCTATAAATTGAAGCTGTATTCCACGTTCTTTAAAAAATCGCTGTGCCTTCTTTGTATCATTACACTTCTTTGTTCCAAATATCTGTATATTCATTTTCTCACCTCATTTCTAGCTAATTCATAACAAATACTCTCTATTCCCTCTCAATAAGAATCTCAAAGTTCTCCGGCAAATTATTTATTCTTTCCTTAATATAATTTTCCCTTGGAAATGGGTCTTTATCTCCAAAGCACCCACCACCAATTATAAGTCCATCCACTTCTGAAATTTCTATATCTTTTAATTGCTTATCTACTTTATATGTTAATCCAGACTTTCCAGTAATAAAACTTCCATCATATGATACGGTTATTACATCCATACCTGCATCTGCTTTAAGTAAATGTGTCAAAAATGTTATCTCATAATCTGTTATACCATCAAATACAAATACTACAATCTTTCCCATAATATCACATCTCGGTACATTTATAAATCTTCTAAATTTTATATCCAATATAAATTACACTTGCAAGTTCTAAAATCATAATAAATGGTACACTTATATAAAACTTAGGCTTTCTCACTTTATGATGAAATACAATCATTCCCAACAAAGCACCCACCACACCAAATACTGCTGCACCGATTAATGTTGCTTCTGATATTCTCCATTTATGATGTATAGCTTTCCATTTATCTATACCATACATCGCAAATACCACTAAATTTATAAGCAAAAATAATATAATATAAGTCTTATTATCATTAAACCATTCTGTCATTCTCTTTAACCTCCAAAATATTTAAATTAAAGTTTTCTTGAATACATCACTTCGACTGAATCTTTAAACATTTTCTTGTTATCACTCTTAATAAATCCATGTTTTTCATAAAATCTTCTGGCTCTCAAATTTTCTTCAAATACCCATAACATTACATTCTCATAACCAGCTTCTTTTATTTCCTTTAATACATAATCCATCATTAAGGAACCATAACCTTTTCCCCAGTTATTTTGTAGACTATGAATGCATATTATCTCTGCATATTCTGGCATATTCTCTTCTCTTGTTTTGTCCCAATATGCTATGCAATGTGGGTTGTCATCAATTGATAAAATTGAACCATTTCCTACACCACTTTTTAATAAATATCCATACCTTTCTTCAGCCTTATTTATATCTGCATACTTTTTCATATCTTCTTTAGATATAATATCTGCAAACGCTTTTTTCCAAGACTCTGTCTGAATATATGCTAATATTTTCTCATCTCCAATTTGTACTTTTCTTATCTGTATATTATCTACTAAATCCATTAACCTTCTCTCCTTAAACCGTTAAATTCCACAACGCATTTATCATAAATTATAATTCTTTTCTCATTTCCACAAGTATATAATCTCCGGCATCTGTTTCTTTTCCTGTCTTTTTAAATCCATTATTTGTCCAAAATCTATATGCTTCTACATTATCCTTAATACATCCAAGCATTACTGCATGAAATGCAACATATGTTTTATTTGATAACATAATATACTTTTAGTAACATGAAAAATAGTATTATAACAAAGAGTCGCTTGTGACTCTAAAAATATAAACTTACATAATGCAAAATTATACCTACATCAAAATGTAAATCTTTACAATACTATAATTAATATATTTCATGCTTTTAAAAGTAAACTATGCTATCATCGTCTCACCTCTTTCATCAATCTGTCACTTGTATATATTGTACAACTTGTCAATGTTAAAAAATGGTAATTATCCTAATTTTAACTCCATATTTATAGATTTATCTGAAAATCCATATTTTTCATACATTGCTTTTGCAGCTTTATTTTCTGCATTGACTTGTAATTCTATCGCATCCATATTATTCTCTTTTGCAATACCTTTTAGATAATCAAATAACTTATGTCCTATTCCTTTTCCCCTACATTCTTCATCAACAGCTACTGCATCTACCCTATATAAAGTTCTCTCAACATAATTATCAAAATTAACTTTATTAATAACATACATTAAAAAACCCACAATTTTTTCATCATCTGTTGCTACTATAAGCATCTTATTATCAATGATTTGTTCAAACATCTCAGCAGAAAAAACTTTCTTTTCAAAAGTATAAATATCTGGTCTCCACTCTACATGCATCTTTTGGACCTGTTCTGCTATCTTTTCAACATCATCATAATCTTCTTTTTTAGCATATCTTATTAACATTATTCTTCCTCCAAATTTATTATAAAATTATAACTCTACTGATTATTTTAACGAATTTTCCCATTATACTTCATCCCCCTGATTTTTTCATTTTTCTTGAAATTTTTTAAATTCACACCCAGCAATTATAAGTATAACTATAAACTATTTTATAATCAAGTAAAATAATACGGTAATTATACTGCTATCGGCTTTTTCCTTGCAGCATTGTATTCCTTCCCAAATTATGTTAAATTTTTATTATAGCAATATGAATTCTTACTTACAATTTGTAGGAGGTGTTTTATATGATTGGGTCAATTTCAGATATGTCAATGGGATATAATTATAATAATTATATCTTAAATAACAATAATATAAATAACTCTGATGAATCTAATATTATCAAAAATCCAGGTGAGTCTACAGAAAAACTACCAGGTAAAAAATCATCACCTGCAGAATGTGAAACATGTAAGAATCGTAAATATCAGGATGGTTCTGATGAAATGGTTTCCTTTAAATCAGCCGCACATATTTCACCTGAAGCTGCTACAAGTCGTGTACGCTCACATGAACAGGAGCATGTTTCAAATGCATATAAGAAAGCATCTCAGGATAATGGTAAAGTTCTTTCAACAAATGTATCAATAAAAACTTCCATTTGCCCCGAATGTGGACGTTCATATGTAGCAGGTGGAGAAACTAGAACACAAATAAAATATTACAACGAAGATAATCCATATCAACAGGATAAAAAAGCTACTGATGGATTAGGATTACTATAATGATCTGCTGTCAATTCACCCTTATCTAAAAACTTAGGGGTTGTTCCACTCATAATTATACACCTCCAAAACAAATCTCTTTCCACTATCTGTTTTTTTATACTCTCTGAAACCAACACTTTTAAAGCATTTTCTTGAACCTATGTTATAATCATATTTTCTCAAACGTATTCTTTCATCAACCTTAATCTCTACTGGCTGAATCACACCCTCTATAGGCATATGTACCTCCTAAATTCTATTATCATATTCCAAATACCTTCTATATGTAGTAAATCCTCATTTAATCTTGGTACTCTTCCAAGATCATTTTTTGCCTCAAGTATCATAAATATTAAATCATCTCGATATTTGTCTTCAAAGTTTATAACTCTCGTTTTATATCTACTCCTTCCGCTTACCTACAAATTGTTTTTGTTGAATTTTATTTTAACAATTTTCACTTGACTTAATTATATTTTATGATATCAATTGCTGATCTAGTTGCAGTTATTAGCTTATGCTTTTCTGCTTTTAAAATAGGTTACCATATTGGTAAATATAGCATAAAAAATAGCCACCGCACTGTTCATTCTCTAAAATAGTGGCTATTTTTATCTGCTATCCAGAGTGACTAACCGTCTATCGGTAGTACCTGTTAATATATTTATATTATCATTTAATTCTAATAGTGTCATTTACATCTATATTTCATCTCATAATTATTCTTGAACAACAGTTGCCTCAACTATATATTTATCATTAGTTTCATCATAATTAATTGTATCAAGCACTAATGATGTATTTCTTGGCATTACAAATTCACTCTCGCCTATATTTAAAGTCAAATATCCCTTAGTACCTTTAGGAGCTTTTATTATAAATCTAACAGGTTTATCATTCATTATATTCGCCGAAGGAATTAAACTTGTTGACAAATACGCTTTCTCTTTCACTGCGATTCCTTCAAATTTTTTAAATTCTTCTAATATATACAATTTAGTTTCGTTAGACATCTTCATAAATTCTTCATTTGTAAGTACACTTCCATCTTGAAGTTTAATATTAAATACACTTGTAAGATAATCTAAATTAACATTTCTCACTAATAATGTATTCTGAGATAACTTATTATTCTCTGTAATTCTATCTAATGCCTCTATTGTAAGCCTATCATCTTCTTCAAGAGTATCCTCTGTATCTGTTCTTAGAGCACTATTAATAACTCTATAATTTCTAGTTGCAATATAACCTTTACTTCTTTTTTCACCTCTAAGAAAATGTCTCTTTGCCTGCCTTCTATCCTTAGAAGATATATATAAGTTATTTTTAATCATCTCTTTAAGGTAATCTAAACCTTTAACATATTTATACTCAGAATCTTCTCCGCTTGTTTTACATGTAGCTTTAGCCTCAGTTCCTTGGAATATTACTTCCTTTCCATTTGTATAATATCCATAATTATTACCGTTATTCTCAGCATATATAATGTTCATACCATATACATACGTATCTTTTGGTAACACATCATATGAAATTTTAAAGTCCCTACCATATGTATAAATATTATCATCATACACTTCAGTAACATTAGCACCATTTTCTTGTATGTCTACTATTTCCATATCATATGAAGCATATGCAGGAGCAAGCTTAGTTCCATTTGATATAGAGGAAATGTTACCGTCTTTATATAATCCTTCAATCACATAATCATCATTATTTTTTGAAATTACTATATATTCAACTGCATCTTTTTCTGGTAAATAAACAGGTGATAGAATTTTATTTTCATCATTCTCATATGGATACATAGCCATTGGTTGTTTTCCATTTAACAACAACCATTTAAAATCAGGTGTACATTCTACAGTACCTTCTATAGAATCATATTTACAATCTGATTTGCTTCCCATATATAAATAATGTGCTTCTTCATTGACAATTGTAGATTTTTTCCCATTAGCTATAGCTAATGTACTTTTAACAGATTTTACTTGATCTTTAATCTTGGTATTAACTTTATATGAAAATACTCCATTACTATCTTTTATATCTAAATTTTCCTCTGATGAATACTGTTCATATACCGATTTTTCAATACTATCGTCTTCTTCAAATGCAAAATCTTCATTCTCATTTGCATAATCCAAATCTTCATAATTGCAATATATTTCTTGTTTATCATCAGAATAAGCTTTAGAATCATATCCTAAATAAACACCTATTCCACCTAAAACCATAAGTAGAACAACTAAACAACTAATTACAACACTTCTCTTATTTAGGACCTTCCCCTTATTCATTTCTTCGCCCCTTTTGAAAATATTAATAAAATGTTACGTAATTATTATAATATTATTTCTTACATCTGTCAATAATTAGCCCACCACTATATCTAATAAACCCCCTCCTAAAGGTATGCTCATCCATTTTCCTTTTATAAAATCAACACTAACACACATACTCTTATCCTTCTTTATATCCTTTTATTCAGAAATTTAAAATTTCCTTATTCCACACCATACACATATTGATATAATATATCTTTCATCTCATTAAATCTATCCTCAGTTACCTTACCACACGTAGTCATAATTCTAAGTGGAATTTCATTTCTATCTTTTGAAATAGCTGGTTGCATATATTCATACTCATTATAATAAAAGCCGTTTCTTTCATAAAATCCTATACGTCTCTTTGCCATTTCTTCCTCTGGAAGTTCTACCTCAAGACAAATCATGCTAGATAATAACTTCTTTACTTCTTGTAAAATCAAGGCACCTAATCCACCATTTCTATATAAAGAACTTACTGCAAAATGCTCTACAAATGCAAAATCATCAAACCTCCATATAGCAATAAATGCCTTAATATCGTCATTTTTACTACCATATAAAACATATATGTTGTATAACTCATTATCTAGCAATTCTTTTTGTTCTTCATATGTTCTACGCTCATCAATAGGAAAACTTTCCTCCATTATACTATATACTTTGTCAAAATCTTTTACTTGTAATGTTTCAAGCGTACTAGTATTCATTTCTACTGTTTTCATATAAATTCCCTCTCATTACAACAATTCATTGTATTATATAACAATTATATTTTGTAAATTATTAAATTAACAATTTTTACTTGACTATTTGTTTTTATATGATATACTAATTTCCACGGGTACTGCCCATATCACAAGGCGACTGTCCTCTGAGTACATATTACTATTATCTACTAATAGTGAAGTTATAAAGAGGGGGTGATGCTTATGATATCAATTTCCGATTTAATTGCAGTATTAAATTTATGTTATACTACATTTAAAATAGGTTATTCCATTGGTAAAAATAGCATCAAAAAATAGTCGCCTATCGGATAATAATATAACTATAATAGTTATATTATTATCCCTCCTCATGTAGCGACTATTTTGCTATTTCAGAGGACTAACCGACATGGGTAGTACCTTCTTAAATATAATTTTATCATTATTACTAATTAGTGTCAATTACTAGCGCACTCCTCCTAATAATTTTTCATATCCAAATTCATGTAATATTAATTCTTTATCAATCACCTCATCATACACTCCCTCTGCTCTTACAAAGCGATTCTTCTCATAAAATTCTATTGCGGATGTATTTGTATCTACAACAAAAAGCCTTAGATATTTTGCACCTTTATCCTTAGCTAAAGAAATAGCTTTATTAAGAGTTACACTTCCTATTCCTTTTCTTAAATATTTTACATTAACTCCTAATCTATCTATATACAGTGCTTTTCCACTGTTATCTTTACATATTATACTATTCTCACCTGCATTATTATCACATAATACAAATGCAGAAACTATCTCTTTATTATCTTCCATAATATAAAGTCTATTATCTTCAATATCCTCTTTAAAGAATTCACATGGATATATTTCATCCCAAATATTTATATTATTCTTATTCATATTATCAACTATTTCTCTAAACATATCTTTAATTTGTTGTAAATCATCTATATTTGCTAATCGTAAGTTCACACTAATCCTCCACTTCTCTAATATACTACCTCAAATTCCTCACATACAACTTTCATATTTTCACTAAATTCTAGTCCATACTCTTCTAAACACTCCCTAAAGAACTTTTTATGAACCTCTCTCCAATATTCTAAACTTCTATCTCCTTCCCCTTCTTTAAATGCATGCTCTTTACTTACATTATTAAAAGTTTCAACATGTACTTTAGTTGTTCTAATTATGCATACAGCCTCATCCTTAGAATTTAATATCACACTATAATCATTTACTTTAGGTAATGTCTCATTTTCTTGTTCATATAACGGATATGCAGATGCTGTTGCTGTCTTTATTCTAGTTACAACTAAATCTGCCAGTTCATCTGGTGCTCCACCAAATGCCCAAGTTTCATAACTATCTTTATTAATTTTATTCTCTAAATTAAACTTTTCCCACATTTCTTCTGCTTTCATAAAAACCTATACCTCTTTAAATACTATGTTATTAGTATGTCCAAAAACTTATAAAAAACAATAGTTTCTCACGTTATTATATCATTTTCTTTATAAATTCTTCATCCCTAACTGTTAGTTCAACCCAAGCAGGTTTGAAACCACTTCTAATTGCATTTTTTACTGAACGGACATTTGACCATGCAGCACAATAAAATGGTACTTTACCTAATGATAAGATTTCAATTGCTAACTTACTCGTTAGTGCTGAAGCTATACCTTTTGTACGATATTCAGGTAATACATCTACTCCTATCTGATACATACTTTCACAATCAGCTGAACATCCTGCAAGCCCGATTAGTTTACCATTATCATATGCCCCTACACCTAACACATCTAACTCTTTTTTAGCCTCACATATTGCATTTTCCCACATACCATTATATAAATCTGAAAAATTACTCTGATGCAATATCCTCATTTCATATCCACATTTCAATTCCTTAAGTTGTGTAACATCTGGCAAAAAATACTCTGCCATAAAACAAACTTTTAAATTATACTCTGCTAATGCTTCATTTAACGCATATATATTAGGAGTTTCAAAACAATGATATATATCATATTTTTCTATATACTCTTTAACTTTATCTCTAGTTCTGTCACTTACCTGTGCCACTATATTATTACCATATGATACCAAATCACACTCTAATGGTAATGGAAGATAATTCCTCGCCTTATCATTTTTACATGAATTAACTATCACATTTTCTGACTTAGTAAAATCCTCTGGATTACAATTACAATCATACGCTGATTGTTGTAATGCAATATTCATTATATCTTGATTATTTAACATATGTATCTCCTTCAATATTTTTCATCTACCTATTTTACATAATACTTCATTGATAAATCATTTAGTTCATCAATTAATTTTTGATTACCCATTTTTCGAACTATTGGCATATAAAGATTTATTGTATCTAATGCTTTTTCTTTTCTCTTATCTTCATCAATAAATTCGATTGTTCGCATGTTATGTAAACGTTCTGCTATCTTAATTAAGATAACATCATCATTTTCATTTATCAATTCTTTACTACTATTATGAACATTCTCTACAATTTGATATATGCCCTGTGATAATTGTTCCTTAATTTTGTCCAAAACAATATTACCTTTATTATCACATAACATTCCAGCTAAAACAGTATTGCTATCTGCCCCTAGCTCTGCTAATACAATAGCTACATTTATAGTGTGAGTAACATACTCTTCACCAGAATATCTAGTCATGCCACTATATACCTTATATGCAACTTCATATACCGTATCCAAATCTTTCCTAGAATATTCTTGGCCATTTTCATTAAGCTTTTCAATTAAAATATCAAATAATTCTTCTTTACTTTTACCTACATTTGTTGACTCTAAAAAGACATGATTCATACTATTCCTCCATTCCGAAGCTTCCTTGGCTCCATCTAAATTATTAATTTCTAAAGTAATTGCTCTTAATAATGATGGTTTAAAGCCAAATTCTCTATTAAATGCCCTAGTAAAACTGCTATGCGACTGCCAACCATATTTAAATGCAACATCTATAATCTTATTTCCCTCAATTATTTCTTCAGATGCTTTAATTAACTTGCGCTTAATCACATACTCAGTAACCGTCATATTCGTATATTTCTTAAACAATCTTATAAAATGATACTCCGAATAACCCACAAAATCAGCTAATTCTATTGTTGTTATTTTATCCTCTAAATGTTCTTCAATATACGTTAAAATTTGCTTCATAACCATCACCTTTCCTCCACGTGGTAGTTATAGTATAAATCAATATTGTTTAATATTCTTTTCCTAGATTGCTATTTTATATCTACAGTTCTATCCAATATCTTTGCTCAATAACTTCACCATCTGTTATTTCATTTTCAAGAACCCCTCCATTATTCATGATACTTTTTGCCGAGCCAATATTATCTTTATCACATACCATTAACACTCTATCGATTCCAAGTTTTCTACACTCATCAAGTGCAAGTCCTATCATCTTCGTTGCAATACCTTTTCTTCTTTCTGATGGTCTAACTCCATCTCCAATATGTCCACCATCTCTAAGTAAAGCTTCATTTAAATAATGCCTTATATTAACTGCTCCTACAAATATATCTCTATCTTCATCTAAACTAAAGAATGTTGAATCTGGAACTAAATTTTCTGTTCCCTCTTTTACCTCTAGATTATCCATATAATATTCAAAATCTTTATAATCATTTCTTCTTATAACATATGGAATTATGTTCTCTCCGGTAGCATACCATTCTTCCATCATTTCATTTAAATGTCTTTTGTATTCTTCACTTAATTTAACTAAACTCAACTTCATAATTGTATCTCCTTAAATATTTTTATCACAATCAACAACACATACAAAGCTATAGAATAAACATTTGTCATCATCAAATATCTTATAACCTATCTCTTCATATTCTTTACAAATAATACCAGTCTCTTCTGCAAGCTCTCTCTTTATACACTGATATTTACCTTCTCTTGTTTAGGCATCCCATTTTCCTATTACTACTACCTCCATCTAATTTTTTCTAATGTATGTCATATATGTATAAGCTAATTCACCCTCACATATCTGATTAATCTCTTTTTCAAATATATTCTCATCAAAATAAGGAAAATATGTATCTCCTTCTATATCAGCATCAATCTCTGTGATATACATTTTATCTACTATATCAATAGCTTCTTCATATAGTCTTACTCCACCAGCAATATATACATCTTTATTTCCAGCCAACTCTATAGCCTCTGTCAATGACCTTGCATTAATGCAATTCTCACTATTATAAATCTTTGTATTAGATACTACAATTGTTGTTATGTTTGGCAAAGTTTTACCTATTTCTTCATAAGAACGTCTTCCCATAACATATATTTATCCAATACACTATTGTTATTGTAAAATATCTAATATTTTATGCTTATTATATAAAAACTAACTTAAATAAACCTAAAAATATTTATCTATTTTTCTAGTAACCCATATAAATATACATCTTTCCAATTACCATGATTATCTGTAGTATGACTTTTTTGAATTCCTTCTAACTGCATTCCTAACTTTTTCATCAAATTTACTGATTTAATATTATCTATAGTTTCAGCAAATATCTTATGTATCTTCATTTCACTAAAAGCATACTTTATTACTGCTTTACAACTCTCATATGCATATCCATTTCCCCAATACATTTTATTAAATATCCAACCTAACTCATATACTTTATCCTCATATTCATTAAATATAATATATCCTATTACTTTCTCGTTTTCTTTATTAACACATGCAAATGCTCCTTTATGTCCAATACAAAAATCTTTCAAAAAGTTAAATGTCTTATCCCTATCATATACTGGTTCAATATATTCCATTACTTCTTCGTCACTAAATATCTCATATAAATCATCAATATCACTTAATTTAAAGTCTCTTATTCTTAATCTATCTGTTTCTAAATACATTATCTATCCTTCCTATTTAATAACAACTCTAACTATAACCCATATTACCACAATCCATATAACAACAATAGGTACCCCATAATACCACTTCTTAGGCTTTCCATCTTGCCACATATTCTCTTTTATTTTTCTTTTAGTGTCATTTATTATCACCTTCTGCTATAGTTCCTATTTTTATCTTCCTCTGTAATCTTCCTTATTACACGACATGGGTTTCCAACAGCAACTACATTATCTGGAATATCTTTTGTAACAACACTTCCACCACCGATAACAACATCATTTCCAATATTAACTCCTGGCATTACCCTAACTCCTCCACCTATCCATACATTATTACCAACAGTAATTGGATAAGCATACTCTAACCAAGCATTACGTCTTTCAGCATCAATTGGATGTCCTGCTGTATAAAATCCACAATCAGGTCCTATAAGCACATTATCTCCAAAAACAACCTTTGTGCAATCTAAAATTACAAGATTATGATTTGCATAAAAATTCTCCCCAAGTTCAATATTATATCCATAATCACACCAAAATGGACCCGTGATATAAAATGAAGATTTTGTTTTACCTACTATTTCTTTAATCTTTTTCTTTTGCTCTTCAATTTGTGATGGACGTATATTATTGAATTCATAACATAAATCTTTGCATTTCATTCTTTCCTGAGCTAGTTCTTCATCAACTCCCCCATTATACATCATTTGATTTAACATCTTTTCTTTCTCTGTCATTATTATCCTCCAAAATATATATTTCTAAATTTTATTCTTCATCCTATCTAAACTTCTTCTCCCTTTTATTACCAACATACTCTCCATCTACTACTTCTTCAACATAAACATATCCATGCATTTCATAGTATTTATTTAACTTTTCATTAGATTTCTTACAATCTAATCTCATATAATTCTTACATAATGACGTTGCATATTCTTCACAATACTCTAAAAATGTACTACCAATGCTTTTTACATCTATAGCAGTCACAAAATTATGTAGGTATATCGCTTGCTTATCATCGTTCCATCTATTATCCTTTTCACTTAATACACCTACAGCAACTATTCGATTTAATTCTTCATCTTTTAATATATATAACCTTTTTTCACTACAAGCTATATAAAAATAACTGGTCGGATAGTATTTCCAATAATCAATTTTATTCCATTGATTAATTCCCATCTTATCCATCCAATGAATTCTTTCATTAATTAAACTAAAAACATACTTTAACTCCTCAACCCTAGCTGGTCTAAATATATATTTACCATCCTGTTCCACTTACACTAATGCCTCCCTAGTTATCTTTACTCATATTATGCATTTTCAAATATATTTCTCTTATCTTATCTGGCATATCTTCTATTTTAATTGTATTTAAACGCTCTTCATTTCCATCCTTAATTGCCTCATCATAATACCAACACTTATATTCTATCACATCTAACACGTGCTTCAATCTTTCTATCTCTGCCTCTACAGTTTCTTTTTGTTTTACAAAAAGATTCTTTCTCTGAATATAAGTTTCACTTCCTTGTTCACACCATTGCATAAATTGTTTAATAATCCTAATTTCTAAACCTGATTTTTTCAAACATTCAATAATTCGCAATGCTTCTATTTCCTTATCATCAAATTTCCTTATACCTGATTCACGATGTATATTAGGAAACAATCCTTCTTTGTCATAATAACGCAATGTAGAAATAGGAATATTAAACATTTCAGATACTTGACCAATTGTATACATATTAACCTCCAAATTTTGTATTGACCTAAAGTTAGGTTTAGGTGTTATGATTATTCTAACAATTAATAAATATCATGTCAATTTTAATTAGGAGGCTAAATTTATGTTAGGAAATTTTACTTACTGTAATCCAACAAAACTTTATTTTGGAAATCAATCTTTGGATTCTTTAAACACAGAATTATCTAAATATGGAAAAAATGTTGTTCTTATCTACGGTAATGGTTCTATAAAAAGAAATGGTATATACGACTCAGTAATATCAATTCTAAAAAAGCAAGGAAAGAATATTGCAGAAATATCAAGTGTTATGCCTAATCCAACTCTTGAAAAATTATATGAAGGTATTAAAATTGCAAGAAAACACCAAGTTGATTTTATTCTTGCTGTAGGTGGGGGATCTGTCTGTGATTATGCAAAAGCAGTATCTGTATCAGTAAATTGTACAGAAGATCCTTGGAAAAAATACTTTATTCATTTTGAAGAACCAGATTGCAATATAATCCCTATTGGATGTGTTTTAACTATGGTTGGAACTGGTTCTGAGATGAATACTGGTTCTGTAATAACCAATCAAGATACAAAGGAAAAGATAGGGCACGTATTTGCAGACGAGTCTATTATGCCAAAATTCTCAATACTAAATCCAAAATTCACGCTTACCTTGCCATATGAGCAAATGGTTGCAGGTATTTATGATATTTTTAATCATATTTGTGAACAATATTTTTCAGGAAATGATGATAATACAAGTGACTATATCAGTGAAGGTCTAATGCTATCTCTTATTCATTCAAGCCGAATTGCTATAAAAGACCCTCAAAATTATGAAGCAAGAAGTAACATAATGTGGACTGCAACATGGGCATTAAACACACTTGTTGCCAAAGGAAAATCATCTGTATTATCAATCTGATATATCCCATCTCTATCATTAGGATAATATGGTTTCGAATTCTTTCCCAATCTTCTATAACATGCACCTGCCGATGTTGCATAAATGTTACTATCCTTACCTACAGATAACACTAAAATATGCAACTTTTTATATTCTATATCTTCTATTTCAACATACATATTAGGACGAGTTTTATCATATATTGCTTCAATAATATTCTAACAATCATATCCCTCACATCCAGTAACTTTTCCATCATCTTCCACTCCTAATAAAACAACTCCCCCATTTGAATTTGCTAATGCTACTAATTCTTTTACAACCAAATCTATTATATCTTTTTTATTTTTAGCTTTTTTCCATGACTTAAATTCTACTCTATTATTTTCCCCGCAAAATATTATATCTTCTAATTCTTTTATAGCTCAACTCCTAATATAACTACATTTACATACTATCATAATATTAACTAAATCTACCTACAAATTCAAGAAGCAAATCAATAATTTACTCTTTTCAAACTTCCTTCATCAAAAGAATATTCAGGTGTTGATAAAGGATATGTAACCTCGTCTACATAATACCAAGGATCATCATTATGCTTAGGATTATTTAACACATGAAACTCCTGTGCTGGCATATATCCTTGTGCTAATAAAAATCCCTTTTTTCCATCGGAATTAACACACACATCAACTACCATAACAACATGTCCTGGACTTCCACCTTTAATGAAAATATCTCCTACCTGTATATCCTCTAAAGCAATTGTCTTAGACTCTTTTTCCATAGACAAAGTACTTGCATAGCTAAAAACAATTTTTAAATATTCTTTAAAAGATTCATATGACGTATCACGACTTGCCGTCTTAACCCAGTTTACATTATTGCCACTTATTCTAATTCTATATCCTTGAATCCATTTAGAATACTTCGCCTCAAATCCACTTACAAAATGAAAGGAAATCTTATCATATTGTTTTGTATTCCAATAATATTCCGCATACATACGTATAACAGAATCTGCACACTGCTGCAAATCATAATTCTCTATAGGTAGTTTAAATACAGCAACATGGGCATTTTGATTTCCCTTTGGACTACCATTATAAAGTAGTACCTCACTTCCGTCTTCTTTCATAGGATAATTTTTTATAAATGATGTTAATGAATTTACCTTAGCTGTTTCTCTATTATATCCTTTTGGTGCAAGTATACGTGTCTCTAATGTCTTTCCTGAAGAATTAATTAACTCACTTTTTTCAGTATTTTTCTGTTCTATTGTAGATGAATTATTAATTAATTTATTACCTTTTTCATAGTTTTTATTATTTTTACTACAACTACATATTGCTATGCATATCAATAAAAAATATGTTATTATGTACATTTTCTTTTTCATATCAACTTATCCCTCTCTTTATATATTTATCCAATTTCACTTTTTAGTTTATAGCTTTTAGCTTTTCTATTGCCCTTTTACATTTTGGGTTATTTATTAATATTTTATACTGTTCATCATCTTCCAATGCTTTTAATAATACCTTACGAATCTCCTTCGGATAACTCCATTCCATTTTTTTAACCTCTAATCCAAGATAAAAAAGATACTCCTTTGACATAACTTTTTCTCCTGTAAGTACATTTACATAGCATTCTATACAATCTGCTGCATCATCTATGCGCTTCATACGAAGATATATTTCTAAGAATAAACCATCATATAATCCTACTCAATAGATATTATGTATGTTTCGTGTTTAAGATTTTACTTATCCATTTTCTCCACTTAGTAGTTCCTCCTGAATCCTTTTACTAAAACTCTTAAAAACAGTATCATAAGCTAAATCTATCATATTCATTAATTCTTCATCTGGAAAATCATTCAAATATATAGTATTCCAATATGGTTGTTGTACTGTTGGACAATGATAACCTCTCTCTACAACTCTTGGATATGCCTAACGAAAAAATTCTCCCGCTTCTCTAGTACATTTCAATGTTATTTTATAATCCTCTTGATGAGGATATATCTGTGCAAATACTTTTTTATTCAATTTATAGCATATCTGAACATCCCCAAAAGAATAAACTAGAGTTACTAATTTAAATGCAATAATAGTAAGAAAGACAATATCTGCGATACTATCAAGTAATGCTCCTCGCACACTTTCTGTATGAGTCTTTCTTGCTATAGAACCATCTATAATTTCTTCGTAATATTATATTGCATAAAATTACTATTCTTTTCAAATCACATACCCACTATTTTTCTTACGGTATTTGCTGTTCGAATAGTAATTTTATCACTTATGCTCGAACTAACAGTCTTTGACCACCAATTTGTCTTTTGATAATCCTTACGACTAAATGACCAAAAAATAGCATTTTTATAGTTATACACTGTCTCATATTCAACTTTTGACTCACCAATTTCATCATAAATATCTTGGTAAGATAACGGAGGCATAATAAATATAAGATTATCATATATTTCTTTATTATCATCTCCCCACCAATCAGGTGCATTATCCAATATATCTATTAATTCTTCCTGCAAAATAATGAAAACTGGTATATCTAAATCAAATCTATCTTTTATCATCAATCTTATTTTATTTGAAAGAATATCTTTATCATCAACTGAACTTGAAAAAATAATATTGCCACTATTGAGATATGAAGTAATCTCTACAAAACCAATTTCTGAAAAGCCCTTTTTTAATTCAGACATAGCTATCTTATTTTTTCCACTTATATTAATTCCCCTTAGCAGTGCAATATATCTTTTCAAATAATCACCTCATATTCTCTATCTATCAATGAATAATTGCAATCTTTATTCCCACCCATATTATATCACTCCAATTTTATATTTTACCACCATGAATAAAACCATCCAGCAAGTGGTGATAATACAATCATTAACATTGAAAATATAAATGAATCTATTGATATTAATGTTGCTCTCTGTTCTGATGGAAACATATCTTGCAACAATGCATTAGTTCTTATTTGAAGTGCATCATCACTTAAAGCCGCAATAAATCCACCTATTATCATAATAAACCATTTTCCTGAATGTTCAACTAACACTCCACTTAACACCAGTGTTGTAGCAATAATGAAAATATTCCTATATCTCATATTTTTACATTTTAGTATTACCTTTGCTCCAAGTATACCTCCCATTTCCATAAAAAATAACGCAATTCCTAGCTTCCAATTTTGCATTCCTGCATCTTTTAACTTTGCTTGAAGGAAAAATAACAATAACAGATCAAAGGCTCCTACTAATGAATTACAAGCCATTAAAAGAACTGCCTTTTTTGCATTCTTTAGAAACGAAATACTCCTTACAAAACAATCTATTATTTCTTTTCTAATAATACCAATAATACTTCTCTTAGTAATTTCAACCTCTTTATTTATTCGTACCTCACTTATTATTGTAAGTATACCGAGCTGTACAGTTGCTATAATAATATTTATTCCATATGATAACTTATATCCAATTAATAATGCAAATCCAGCTGATAGTGTTGCTATTGCACTACATATACGATATATAATCATTTGATTAGATACATACTTTTCATAATAAGTTTCTTTACTTGCCATTTTAAGGGAATCATATGCAAGTGCCTCATCTGAGCCAGACATAAAATTATAACTCAAAGCATCAAATGCAATTGATACACATATCATAAAAAAGTTACACGAAAATACCATCATAATATTTCCCACCATTCTCATAATGGCACTTACGATAAGCATATTCTTTCTTCCAAATACATCGGCCAATACTCCTGATGGTATTTCAAATAATAAACTAGCTATATGAAATACAGTTTCTGCAATGCCAATTTCTATTAAAGAATATCCTCTTGCTGCGAGTATTGCAACCCATGCTCCTGTCAATGACAGCTTACTAAATACTCCTAATAAATATAAACTTCTTATTTGTTTGCTAATATTTCTCATAAAAAAATCTCCTTAACTAAAATTCTAAAAACCGTTAAGGAGATAATGTTCCAATTTTGTTAGATTTGTTAAATTACGCTACAATACAAAATTCTGATAATTATTATAATGTATTATACTTCACTCTACAATAACATTTTCTGTCAAACAAATCTTCCTAAAAATAGGTGCACTACCCCCGTAAAAGTGAAGAATGTTACCTTTTTGTAGTTGTAGATTTGCTGATTTCCAAAGCATAAATCTAACCTCCTTCTTTTAATATCTATCAATAATAGTAATATATAAATCCATATTTTGCAAGAAAAAAATATTAATATATTCACTTCTTTTAATTTATTAACATCATAAATTTTAAATATATCTATTTCTTTTTATTGTTTCTTATCTCTGCAATTTCATTATTTATTTCATCCAAAGACTCTCAAACCAATATTTTGGTGTTGAGGAACAAGGAGGGTTTTACACCTATTATAACTTACAAGACTCTCAAACTATACCATAGGGCTTTCATCAATAGTTGATTGTTTTACACCTATTATAACTTACAAGACTCTCAAACCACTTCGTTTATAGCTTCGACAACGCTATTCGTTTTACACCTATTATAACTTACAAGACTCTCAAACTAGCATATAAGCTATCTCGTCATCTGTGGCGTTTTACACCTATTATAACTTACAAGACTCTCAAACTATCACTTAGTACATAATTAAAACCTATCCGTTTTACACCTATTATAACTTACAAGACTCTCAAACTCTATTCTTATCGCTCTGTTATTAACAACAGTTTTACACCTATTATAACTTACAAGACTCTCAAACAGATAATCAGATAATCGGATAATTCGAATAGTTTTACACCTATTATAACTTACAAGACTCTCAAACTTAACTCTGCTAACATAAATCGAAAAAATTGTTTTACACCTATTATAACTTACAAGACTCTCAAACCTCAAATCAAATTTGAAATTCTCACCGAGTTTAACGCACTGATAATACGCTGTAAGTTAATCAATATTAATTATACAATAATCTTTATCTATAATACAACATTTTTCATATACAATTTTTCTCTCTAATTTTCTATATGTACTTTCAATAAGTATCAAATGTACCTTTTCATAGTTAACAAATTCATATAATTTAACTAATTCTTCTTCATTTAGATATGTCTTTATATTCACCAAAAATACTATATTTATCCTACATAACCTAGCTAACACCTTAATATAATTAACTATTTTTTCTAAAATTGTATTCTCATTTTTTTCAATTTCTACTCCATACAATTTCAATAATCCAATTATATTTTCTTCATCATTATATACAACATTATATGGTACTTCATATAATATTCTATCAAGAAAACTTAATATTTCACCATGCATATTATATGTTTCCTCTATAAACTTTTCTCTAACAATTCCAGAAATTTCTTCAAATAATTTTTTTTGAATAATCCTATCATTATAATCAAGTTCAAATGGATTTATAATCAACTTTGCATATTTCTGTAATTTAATAATATCTCCAGAATCTGATATAATATTATTTCCATCTTTATCTTGAAATTGTACCAATAATTCTCCAACAAATTCTGCAAGTGTTTCAGGTTTTTCTATAACAATTACATTAACTACATTTTCAATAATACTAATATCTAAATTATACTTAGAATTTACCAATCTCATAGTATTACCAACCTCTCATCTGTATCTAAAACTTGTGACACCGATTTTCCTACTATACATTCCATCCTAGAGAATTGCTTTTCAGTAATCCTAAGTAATTGTACAGAGCCTTGTGAAGGCTTATTTTTCCTTATATTGTCACATACAGTATCTGCTACAGTTGAATTTTGTACTAATTTACAATAAACTGATTCTTGTAGCATTAAAAAACCATTCTTTATCAAATATTTTCTAAAAACCCTATATTCTCTTCTATTACTCTCTGTAGTTATAGGTAAATCAAAGAACACCAATATTCTCATATATCTATAATTCATTTCCTTTACTCATTTCTATAAAATTTTATCAACGAAGTGTCTTTATCATTTAATGCATCAAATACACTTTTACAATAAATTTTTATAGCATTATTTACATTTTCATTTCTTCCTGCTATCATCACTTCTTGCTGTAATATAGTTAATAACTCCATTTTTTCTTTATGCTCAAACTGTTCTAATTTCATACTTTTAACCATTTTATCAACTATTATTCTAAATGGTTCCATTAAGTCAGAAGCAAAATTAAACTGATTAAACATGTTATCATGAAACAAACCTAATTGTGTTATATATCCATTAGATGTTATTTCTCTATTAAAACATGACAAAATAATAGTATATCCATAATTAAGTGCTGCGTTTATACTATTTTCTGCTGTTCTAGTAAAATCAATACCAAATAAAGCATTAAAATAAACTTTAGCTGCATGCCCTTCTCTATTGGTAATATCTCCAAGTTCTATTTCCTCTATATATTGTCTCAACTTATTAGCCTCTACCAGTTTTAATTTTTCTAAATGTTCAGCCTGTTTTCTAATTTTTTCTGATATTATCTCTGTCCAAATTTCCATTTTTATATCATCAGTCCATGCTATTTGATTTTTTATCTTAATACTAGTATCATGACTTCCATAATATGGTACCAACTCACTACTTGGATTTCTTTTTTCATCACAAAATACTACTTTTATCTTCTTTTTCATTAATTCACTAATAAGCGCTGAAGTAAGTGAAACTGCAGTAGTTTCAATAACTACTACAGATATTTCACTTATATGAATTTTTACTACATTATCCTTACGAACCACCATATAACCTAACTGATAATCTAATTTTGCACTACTAGATATTACTACTGTTCTCCAACTCATATTTTCATCAAATCCACTTCATTTTCATATAGTCCAGTTACTGATTGATTGATTAGTATAAATTCCTCTGCATCAGATACCTTCTTACTAATAAGCATTACCCCTGTCTCTTTAGATTCACCCATTAATCTTAAATCAGCTGATGTTTTTCCAATAATTGTCAATCGAAGTATTTGCAACAACACCTCTACTTGCTTCTCCAATGACAATTTCATAAATTTGTTTTTATCACTAATCAACTTATCACCTACTGGATTTGGTCTTTTAGCAAATATACTTTTATTATGTTTTTCACATAACACATTATATATCTTTATATTTTGTTCAATGCCAGCTACTTCTTCTAAACCTACAGTTCCTTGCTTATTTTCTAATTTTTTTATATATTTTATTTCATCTGGTTTTAAACATAGTTGTACTGCATTTCTAGTAGTTATTCGATTATTTGTCTTACCAGTAATATACATATAATAACCATTTCTTTTTACCAAAGAATGTAACTTAATCTTTTTAACTTTTATAACTGGATTTTTTAATTTTAAAACATCCTCACAATATTCTTTCAATGCCATATCATCTTTTTCAAATTTTCTACTATACATAACTGGAACAGTTTCTAGTGTTCTTATTCTCTTACCCTTATTTTCATGTTCTACTAAGAAAAAATATGCTGTAGTTACGCTACTAAATCCCCCATATTTTGTAACATCTTGCATTTTTTCATTTTTTGCTTTTAATGGTATATACCCATTACCTTTAGCTTTTTTTGCACTAAATAGTGTTTGATTTGCAATTCCACCATGACCTTCATAACATAATCTTGTAAGTAAAGGTGTATTTTTACTTAACATATTTTTTACAGTTACAATAGTACCAGCTTCCTTATCACTATCTTCATTCTTTGAAGATATCCAAGCCACCTCATTTCCCCTTCTTATATCCCAATCAAACATTCTACTCAAATTATAATGATATTCTTCATGTTCCATATTATATTCTTTATTTATGAAATTCCTTGGATTCTCCGTAAATTTCACAAGATAAGCATTACCTACCACAATATTCAAATATGCATCATGTGCATGATGATAATCATTAACCAATCTTGATTTTACTATATCTCGTTGATGTCTAAATTCTGAAACATTAGTTGCTTTTGCATATACTATTTTAGAATCTGGCAAGACTGATTTCAATAATGTAGCTACTCCTTTAGTACCTTGACTAGTTTCCACCATCTGTCTTGCAATAAAATCAGCCTTCTGTTCATCGCTTAGTGGATTTCTACTAGTTAATCTATGCAATTTTTCTTCTGTTATTAATCCTTCTCTAAATAACTCATTCCAATTTGAAAACTGTGACTTATATATATTATCTTCAAGTGGATATGAATCACTCTTGTGACTATTAATTTCCTTTTTAACAAGTACTAGATTATTATCTATATTATCATCTTTTGTAAAATGACGTGGATATATATGATCAATGTCATACAAATTATCATTAAAAAGATTATCTAAATCTATAGTTTCTCCCGAATACATACAACGTCCTTTTTGTGTTAAATAAAGATACATCTTTTTACTTCTTAATTTTCCGTCTGCATCAGCATCCTCTATAACCTTTTTCCAATCACATTCTTCATCCTTTATATTTTTATATAATTCTAAAAATTTATCTTTTCTTGACTTGGTTCTTACTTTCTCTCCCTTTTCTCTAGTCATTTCTATAAATACTTTATCTGGTACGCAGCCCATAATTACTTCGATTTCCTTTATAATTAAGATTGTTTGCCATATCATTCTTTTCACAGGTGCAGAAAAATACATCTCATTTAAATCTTCAGCCTCTATATCAGATAACGCCTTATATGCATCTTTATGGAAGTTATCTAATTCTTCTTTATATGTATAAGTATCTTCTTGTAATATTTCCATAAGATTATCATTAGTTTCCCACATTCTTCTTATAATTGATAACTCTTCGCCTGTTTCTTTACTACACCCATTTAACATTAAAAAACTTTTTGATAAATTTCCCCAATCCTTAAATTTATACCCAACTATTCTTTTTATTTCAACTTCATTAAGCATATCCGAATAGTTTTCTATAATAAGCTCTCTTACAATTTGCTTAGAATCACTATATATAGTTTTCCAAAACACAATTTGTTCAATCATTTTCCTATAACTATCTTTTTGTATTCTATTACCTAATACTGATTCAAATTTTGCAAACGTAGATAATGTATTATTTATAATATGGTCAATTCCACTAACTAACGAAACATCATCTATTTCTAAAACTCCGCATGATACCAAATACTCACATATTTTTTTCTTAGTAACTTTTTTACCTTTAGTAAATAAATCAAAGTACATTTTTTTCTTTACTTCAACAGATATTTTAACACCATCTATTCTAATATTATTAATCTCATTTAATATAGAAAAACTTTCATATAGTAGAGATTCTTTAGGTAATACCCTTTCTCCTGTAATATATGTACATTTTCTAACCATTCTTGAAATAAATTTTTCAGATGTTGCCTTTATATCTATCTTTGTATCAATGTTCCATGGCAATACTTTACCTTCTTCTTTTCTAATAACCCATCCATTTCCTCCGTATTGCTCACTTCTATTAGAAACAGGTCCAACATAATAAGGAATTTGAAAAGAAAAAATTCTGATAATTCTTTCTTTTACAGTCAAACCAGATTCATCTACAACACTTAAAAAAGATAAATACTTTTCAGCATTTTTTAATATTTTTTTCATTTCTTTTACATGAACTTGATTTGGAATAACTCCATTATCTTGTGTTAACTGTTTTGGCAAAAAATTTTCATTTTCAATTTCCTGCCTAATATACTTTACATCATCATCTTCTGGATTCATTTTAGCTAATAATTTCTTTATTATAGCATATAGTTCCTCTCTTTGTCTTTTTTTCATACTTCTCCTATATCTCTTCCCCGAATTACATGAATTTACATATGCACTATAGCTTCCATCAGAATCATTTCTAAAAATATCATTATACACTTCATTTGTACAATACTTCTTCACTACACTTTTCAGCTTTAATAAATCTTCACAATGTTTATCATATGAAGCCACACGTGCTACAGATAGATACTCATAATCTTTTAAAATACCTGCTAATGATGCAATGTCATAAATTTCCTTCATAAGACTGATTATTTCAAAATTATTTTCTCCTATAATTTCCAAAACTTCCAATGAGTCTTCTTCATATTTGAAATCTGCAAAACATAGTGAAAGCTTATTATCATCATCAAAATCCACTACATCTTTAAAAATAGATTTAATATTTATTTTTAATCCACATAATCCTTTAACAATATCTACCTTTATTTTATCGTCTTTACTTTTCTTATTTAATCCCAATAAATCCAATAAATACTCTGATTTTTTTGTCCTTGATTCATCCTTGCTACTTAGTACATTTTTCATAATACTATAATCAACATCACTACCAAGATTTAAACCCAAAATAAAATTAACTCTATCCGCAAGTTCATTATACACTGTTTTTATTGTTCTTTCTCTTACCTCATCCCCCAAAGAAACATTTAAAAAATGACCTCTATGTTTAAACATATTAAGTAATGCTAAAAATACAAGTCTAACATCATGTGGTTTATCTGATTCAATAAGTTCTTTTCTTAAGTGAAATATTGTTTTATATTCCTTAAAATAATCTGCATCCGTATAATTTGGATCATTAAAAATTCCATTCTTTGTTCTAACAACTAAATCCTTATCTTCGAAATAATACTTACTATTCTCTAGTCTTTGATAAAAATTAGGATCGACTTTATCAATTTCTTCAGCAAAATATTCCTTTAATAATCCTATCCTTGCCACTTGCCTTTGACGCATTCTTCGAGATATTCTATGCGTTCGTCTTTCAACAGCAGTTTCAGCCTCATCAAACTCTCTTATTCCCCACATATCTTTTCTTTTTTTTCTACAAATGTTATAATTTTCATCTGTTACCGCCCATCCAACAGATGATGTTCCCATATCTAGTCCTAAATAATATTTTTTTCACTATTCATACCTTCTTCTCCTTATCTCTATCTTATTATAATCACTTATTAACCCTGAAGTATTTATTATAATATTAGAAACTAACCAATCTTTGATTTTTATCCAATAATAAATAATTTTTTAATTCTTATTACTAGAACTACTAGAAATATTACTAGAAATAAATTAATTAAACCATTGACTTTTTTGGAAATATATGTTAATATTTAGTCAACTTACAAGATGAGTGCAAATAAGGTAAATCCGAAATCGTTAATTCTTACATTGTGTAAATCTAAAGACTTGATAACCAAGTCTTTTTTGTTTTGTTCTAATCTTAATTTGGAATAAGAGATTCCCAAACCTATTATAATTACTTACCCTATTAAAATCATAAAATCACCTAAATACTTCTATAATTATCAATAATTCCCCCGTTTTATATTTCCAACATCTACATATTATACAATATTCACAAAAATATGTCCAGATTTTTCCAATTTTTTCATTTTTACTTCATTTTTAACATTTTTTTGTTTGAATTTCATAAATATTGCGCTCTCATTCAGTTTACTTCACTAGCACAGAATATACAGGTGCAGAAGATTTGTTTTAATTGAATATTTGTGAAAGTTACCTAATCCAAGAGAATTACAGATTAGTATAATAAGCTCGAAGCGTGTCTGAGCAAAGTGAAGATGTGACAATAAAGAGAAAGCTTTATAGCGAATATTCTTTTTCATATTGAATGTACTTGCACATAAAAATATGGAAAATATTCTCGTAATTATGAGGCTGTAAGCCGAATAATTGTCACATAAACACTTGCGAGTTTGCGTCCACGAGCCGTCCATTATACTAAACTGTAAATCTCAAATGGATTAGCAACTTTCACAACGATACAATTAAAACAAACTTCTGCACCATATAAAACAAAGGGGGCGCGTAGCGCCCCTTAAAAGTCATCAAAAACCACCAATTTCCCTAGAACAACTCCTCTAACTTGTCTAAATCAACCTCAGTTTGCTCATGAGTCTCCATATTCTTAACAGTAACCTTTTTCTCTTTAATTTCGTTTTCTCCAATTATAACAGTATTCTTAGCATTAATCTTATTAGCATACTTCATCTGAGCCTTAACACTTCTGTCCATATAATCAGTCTCAACTATAATACCCTTCTCTCTAAGTCTGTTAACAATCTTATAAGCCTCAACTTTAGCTTCTTGGCCAAGAATACCAACATATAATTCAATCTGTGAAGCAGCCTCTAACTCTACTTCTTCTTTCTCTAATAGATTAATAATTCTCTCAATACCTATACCAAAACCAACAGCTGGAATATCTTGCTTACCATCGATTTCCTTAATAAGATTATCATATCTTCCGCCACCGCATAGAGTAAATCCATCTGCATCAACGAATTCAAATACAGTCTTAGTATAATAATCTAAACCTCTTACAATACCTGTGTCAACTTTATAAGGAATATTAAGCTCTGTAAGTAATCTTTGAAGTTCTTCAAAATGTTCCTTACATTCATCATCAAGATACTCTATAGTTCTTGGAGCATCCTTTACAATCTCCTTACAAGAAGGCACCTTACAATCTATAACACGAAGAGGATTCTTCTTCATTCTCTCTCTACAAGTCTCACATAGACAAGACTCATTCTTCTTAAGAAATTCAAGTAATGCATTATTATAAGTCTTTCTACAATTACTACATCCTATACTGTTAATATGTAACTTAGCTGTCTTAATACCTAATTCATTAAGAAACTTATTAAGTAAAGTGATTAATTCAACCTCTGCAAGTGGACTCTTTGAACCTATGAATTCTATACCAAATTGGTGATGTTGTCTAAGTCTTCCACTCTGTGGTTGTTCATATCTAAATACTGGTGATACATAGAATAACTTTGTAGGCTGACTCTCTGCATACATATTATTCTCAAGATATGCTCTTATTGCACCTGCTGTTCCTTCTGGTTTTAATGTAATACTTCTATCTCCTTTATCATTAAATGTATACATTTCTTTTTGAACAACATCTGTTGTTTCACCTACGCCTCTTTGAAATAATACTGTATGTTCAAATACTGGTGTTATAACTTCTTTTATATTGTATACTTTACATAAGTTTCTAGCTTTTTCCTCTATAACTGCACGTTTGTGCATATTATCCCCATACCAATCTTGTGTTCCTTTTGGTCTTTGCGTTATCATTTTTAAACCTCCTTATGTCATATGAACTCTTGACATCCTTTTTATATAATATGTTCTTATTTTCATCTATCCTAATGTGCAAAAAATTTTGAGAGCACATTTCTCTATATCTCATCTGTAGTATCAAGATACCTTCTGATACAATTAGCAATTTCCTCATCTTTCTCAAGGAAACTTTTATATACTACATTTATAAAATCATCTGCATTTACCATACGTTGAAATGCTAAGAAAATTTTCATATCAAAGTTCTTAACTTCTTCTATCATAAGATCCATAGCTGTATCCACATCAAAGGCAGAGCGATATGGTCTATTTGATATAAGAGCAGCAAATACATCACAAACTCTTAATATTCTAGCTCCTTCTGGTATTGAATATTCCTTTAAATTTTTAGGGTAACCAGAACCATCAAAGTTCTCATGATGATAATAAATAGCATCCAAGATTCTCTTAGAATAACCATGGGTTCTAATTACTTCATAACTTAAAGTAGGATGCATTCTCACATATTTCATTTCTTCATCATCTAATACATCTTCTCTACGCCAATAAAGATACCTACTTAATTTCATTTTTCCTATATCATGAAGTAGACCTGCTACAGCCATATCATTACAAAACTCTCTTGATTTTCCAAGCTCAATTGCAAGTCTTCTAGCTAGTATACTCACAAGCATTCCATGTTGTATTGCATCACTTAAATCATTTTCAACTTCTCTTTTTAATTGCTCACTATTTTCACAATTATGTAGATTACCGAAAAATTCCATCAAAATACGCCCCTTTGCTAGATAAAAAATTCTTTTTCTTTTCTATCATATCATCTATTCTCTCAATATAATCCTTTAAGCTCTTAACATTATCTACTCTTTCTATTCTATTATTCTTATAATCAACGAATTTACACACTGCTCCGGCACCAAGTGCTAATATATTCTGTCTTTCCTCCATTATAAGAATATTATATATGCCCTCTAGGCCTGGCTTTGCATAGCCTATATTTTCAAGATTATCTGTCATATTTTTCTGTCTATACATATAATATGGTACATATCCATTTGCCTTGGCAAATCTAAAAGTTTCATCTACCATATCTGTTACATGCTCAGGTAACAACTTTTCATATTTATCTTTATATATGTTCAAATATGCAGCTCTTTTAATTGCAAGAGTATGTACTGTCAAATTATCTGGATTCAGCTTTTTAATTTCATCTAATGTAAATCTAACATCTTCTATAGTTTCTCCTGGCAAGCCAAGTATCAAATCCATATTAATATTTTTATGTCCAACTTTCCTTGCCAAATTAAATGCATCAACTATACTTTCTATAGTATGTTTTCTACCTATTAAATCTAATGTTTTCTGCCTCATTGACTGAGGATTAATAGATATTCTTGTTACTCCTTGATCTTTTAGTACTTGTAGCTTATCTCTTGTAATACTATCTGGTCGCCCAGCTTCAACAGTAAACTCTCTTACTGTACTAAAATCCCATAATTCTTTTAATTTATTTATAATTCTATCTAACTGACTAGCTGATAAAGTTGTAGGTGTTCCACCACCTATATATACTGTAGTAAGAATTTTGTTTTTTATCATTGTAGATGCATACTCCATTTCCTTAATTAAAGCATCAATATAATCTTCTACTACATTCTCATATTTCTCAAGTGGATATGATGTAAATGAACAATAACTACATCTTGTAGGACAAAAAGGTATGCCTATATATAAACTATACCCGTTCTTATAATCAATATCCTCTAATAAATATTTCTCTCTATGAGCAATTTCTAAAGCCAACTCTATCTTATCATCATCTATTAGATAAGTATCCTTCATAAATGTTCTTATCTCGTCATCAGAGCTATCCTTCTCTAACTGTTCATATGCTATCTTACTTGGTCTAATTCCTGTAAGTGTTCCCCAAGGCAACACTATATCTAAAGTTTCTGACAACAATCTATATATAAGCCTTTTTAAAATATTTTTATACTTAGCCTTATATTCTAATTCATTTGGGGTATTTTCTATTTTACTAGAAATATTCTCTTTTAATTCATTGTTTATATCTTTTTCTTTATTATAAATTTCTAATTTTATCTCATCTAATGATGTAAAAACCTTAAATGTAAATTCAGCTTCATCACAATCTGAATCTATATCTACAACTTCCATATCCTCATTCTTAAAAAATGCTTTTGTTAAGGATCTTACATCATATTCAAATGTTCTATCTGATAATACTATTCTAATCATTACATTTTCTCTCTATCTAACCTTACTTACGTAGTAACGGTTCAGTCAGTGACTTAACTATTACCTAACATACATATTATTTACTCTCTCATAACCTATAGTTGTAGCAGGTCCATGTCCTGGATATACCACTACTTTGTCCTCTAATTTCATCAATTTATTATTTAAGGATTCAATTATCTGTTCTTCGCTTCCTGTTGGGAAATCAGTCCTTCCTACAGATTCTCTAAATAACATATCTCCACTAAATAATACATTCTCATTCTCTATAAAATAACACATTGATCCACTAGTATGACCTGGTGTAAGTATTGTATTAAACTTAATATTAGCCAATTCTAACTCCTGTCCATCACCAAGTTTATTATATTTCTCAACAACACAGTCTCTCCTATATCCACCAGATAAATTAAATATTGCATCTCCTAGTAGTCTTTCCTCTTCTTCGCTAGCATATATATCAATATTGTATTTGCTAGCCACTTGATTAACTGCAAGAATATGGTCAAAATGTCCATGTGTCAATAATACCGCCACAGGTTTAATGCCAAGTTCTTCTACCTTATCATATATTTTGTCTGCATTATCACCTGGATCAATTATAACAGCTTCTTTTAAAGATTCTGTGTTATTTTTATATACTATATAACAGTTTGTACCTATCATTCCAACATGAACTGTACTTATAATAATATCTCCTTGCATACTAACCTCCACTACATAGCAAAACTAATCTAATTTTAATTCAAAAATAATCTTATTTAATAATGCATTGTTTCACTATCCTCTATTTCTTTCAATATCTATAACATTATCTATATTTCTAAGTTTAGATATTAATCCTAATAATTGCTCTTTACCTCTAATATCAAAAGAAACATTTACTGTAGCTGTCCCATTTTTACTAGTTCTTACATTCATAGAAGTAACATCTACTTTATTCTCCGTAAATACTTTAGATATAGATAACAATACACCACTCTTATTATAAGTGTATATCTTTATCTCAGCGGTAAATAAATCCTTACTCTCTGATTCATTATCTTGAACAATCCATTCTGTCTCAACTAGTCTTTCCCTCTCTAATTCTGTCAAATTCATAACATTAACACAATCTGTTCTATGAATTGTAACACCTCTACCTCTAGTTATAAAACCTATAATTTCATCTCCTGGTACTGGTCCACAACATTTTGACATTCTTGTTGCTACTCCTGTCATTCCTTTAACGATAACATTACCTTTAATCTTCTTTGCTGGAGTCTTAACTTCTTCAGCCATTTTTGCTTTATTAGCATAATTTTCAAGCAATGTTTCATCTGTAATTTCTCTACTTTTTACTTTATTGTACTCATCAAGTAATTTATTAATTACTTGACCCTCCTTCAATCCACCATGTCCAACTGCTGCATATAATGAATCCCAATCCTTAAATCCATATTTACGCATTGTTTTTTCCATATATTCTGGCTTAAGAATATTTGCAAGAATAATACCTTTATTTTTACAATAAATATTTATCATTTCCTTGCCTTTTTGAATATTACTTTCTTTTCTTTCTGTCTTAAACCATTGATTTATCTTGTTTTTTGCCTGGGTACTTTTAACTAACTTAAGCCAGTCCATACTTGGACCTCTCGAATTTTGTGAAGTAATAATCTCTATTCTATCACCATTTTGTATCTGATAATCTATATTTACAAGTTTGCCATTTACTCTTGCTCCTACCATCTTATTTCCTACTGCACTATGTATAGAATATGCAAAGTCAATAGGTGTAGAGCCTGTAGGTAATGTTTTTACATCCCCACTTGGAGTAAAACAATAAACCCATTCTGAAAACAAATTTAAATCGCTCTTCAATAAAGTCAAAAATTCCCTATTATCTGACATATCTTTTTGCCATTCAAGAATCTGTCTAAGCCATGCAAGTTTTGCTTCCTCTGCTTCACTTGCATTAACCGCCTTCCTACCACCACTATTTTGTAAATCTTTATATTTCCAATGTGCCGCAATACCATATTCTGCAATCTCATGCATCTCCTCTGTACGAATTTGTACTTCAAACTGTTGACCGCTATTACTAATCAACGTTGTATGTAACGATTGATACTTATTCTGTTTTGGCATTGCTATATAATCCTTTATTCTACCTGGGATTGGTGTATATATTTCATGTATAACACCAAGAACTGTATAACAATCTTTTACATCTTTTACAATTACTCTAACGGCAAATAAATCATATATTTCATCAAGAGTTTTGCCTTGGTTAACCATCTTCTTATATATACTAAAATAATGCTTAACTCTACCACATACCTTTCCCTCAATACCAGCATGTTTGATATGGCTCTCTATCTCTTTAACAATAGATGAAATAAATGATTCTCTTTCGCCTTTAGTCTTTTCTATATCTTCATATAATTCATTAAAAATCTTTGGTTCTAAATATTTTAGAGCCAAATCATCTAATTCTACTTTAATCTTTGAAATTCCTAGTCGTTCTGCAAGTGGTGCATATATCTCTAATGTTTCCCTAGACTTTTCCTTCTGTTTCTCTGGCTTCATATGTTGTAAGGTACGCATATTATGCAATCTATCAGCAAGTTTTATAAGAATTACACGAATATCCTTTGCCATAGCTAGAAACATTTTTCTTAGATTTTCTGCTTGTATTTCTACTTTATCTGATGAATAATTCAATTGAGTAAGCTTTGTAACACCATCAACCAACACTGCAACTTCTTCACTGAATTCGTTAACAATGTCATCATACGTCATCTCTGTGTCTTCTATTACATCATGTAATAATCCCGCAACTATTGTATCTATATCTAGTTCTAAATTTGCCAAAATAATTGCAACAGAGATTGGATGAATAATATAAGGTTCTCCAGATTTACGTTTCTGTTCCTTATGTGCTTCATCTGCTATTTTATATGCTTTTTCTATAATAGCTAATTCTTTATCAGAATAATTCTTCTTAATTAAATCAACCAATTCAGCATATAATTCTTCTTTTGTCTTGGACTCGCCTTCACCTCTAAGGTACTTTGAGCGTTCGTCCTTGATGATTTCTACTTCCTGTGTCTCGTTATTATTCATCAATTAGAATCACCGCCTTCGAACCAATCTAAAAATCGTGTTTATTTTCCCTCGTATTTTATAGCTGCTTCTACATCATAACCTTCTAATTTTTTTCTTCCCTCAAGACCTTCTAATTCCATTACAAAAACAATCTTAACTACTTCTCCACCTAATTGTTCTACTAATTTTACTATAGCTTCAATTGTTCCACCTGTAGCAATTAAATCATCTACAATTACAACTTTTTGTCCTGGTTTTATAGCATCTTTATGAATCTCTATTTCTGCTTGACCATACTCTAAATCATATGCCATTGAAACTGTTTCTCTTGGTAGTTTACCTTTTTTTCTTACTGGAATAAATCCTTTATTCATATTATAAGCAATAGGTACTCCAAAAATAAAACCTCTAGATTCTGGTCCTAGTACTAAATCAAAATCAACGTCTCCAATTAATCTCTCAATCTCTTTAATAGCAAGATTAAGTCCATCTTTGTCTTGTAAAATACTTGTAACGTCTCTAAACATTACACCTGGTTCTGGAAAATCAGGTATCGTTACTACATAATCCTCTAACTTTTTCATTTTGTCACCAACGCATTTTCTCTAAAATGCATTCCTTTCCTCATAATTTGTATACTGTAAATCCCCGTATTTCAAAACTCAATCATGAGTCTTAGTGCTAGATTACAATTATCTGTAACAATATAATTTCTAATTGAATCCAAGCATATAATAAATTTGAACATTTACTATACAATAATACTTAAAAATCATCAATATGTCAAATAATATTCAATTATTTTTTCATTATTTTACTGATAATCCTGAATAGTAATTTGCAAGCTTTTTCTTCCATTGAATTCATTTATAACTGGATAATAAATCAATGATAATCTAATATCATTTACCACACCACTAAAAGCTTTATTCAACTCATCTTCAGTAAATTTTTCTACTATATAATTTTCAAATTCATCTATATTTCCAAAGAACATAGCATCAATTGTTTTATTATATTGATTTGTAATATTAAGCTTCAAAACATTTTTATTTTTCCCTAGTTTATATATTCGATTTACTATAATATCTTTTTCAGCAAATATTGGTTTTTCATTGTCTTTTCCACAAGGTTCAATTAATTTCAATTCACCAATCAATTTCTCTGTAATATAACCAAGTGGCATACATATATCAATTGACATCCTTGGAATAATATCATCTTCTGTTAAAGTACAATTATCATTAAGCATTTTTCTAAGTTTATCTATATTTTCTTCTGGTAACGATAAACCTGCTGCCATAGGATGTCCACCATATTTAGTAAGTAAACTATCGCACTTTTGTAACTCAGCAAATATATCATAATTATCAATAGAACGACATGAACCTTTTGCTATATTATGTCCTTTTGTTAATACAATAGTTGGCTTATAATACTTTTCTCTAATTCTCCCTGCAATAATTCCTGCTAAACTCTCATGACATTCTGGCAAATATACTACTAAAACCATATCATCATACATATGATTTTTCTCAATGACCTCAATAGCTTTTTCTAAATTTTCCCCAGTCATATCTTTACGTTGGTCATTAAGTTCCTTCAATTCTATTGCAATATTCCTTGCCTCAATCCTTTCAGTACATGATAATAAACTAATTGCTATTTTAGCTGTATCTAATCTTCCACTTGCATTCAAACAAGGTCCTATAACAAAACCAAGATGATATGTTGAAATATCATCTGCTAAACCATTAACTTGTATTAACTCTTGTAATCCAATATTATTAGTATTAATTAACGCATTAAGACCATTCTTAACAATTATCCTATTTTCATCCTTTAATTCAACTACATCACATACCGTAGCAATAGCCACATATTGAATAAAATCTTCTATTTCATAATCACTAAAACCATAATCGGGCATTATAGCTTGTAATAATTTATAAGCTACACCTGCTCCACACAAATATTCATAAGGATACTTACATTCTTTTTGATGTGGATTAATCACTGCATCTGCTTCAGGTATTCTTTCTTTAACCTCACCATTTTCTTCAACCTTAGCTATATCATGATGATCTGTAATAACTACTGTCATTCCTAATTCTTTTGCATGTTTTATTTGTTCAATTGCTGCAATCCCATTATCACAAGTAAGAATGGTTCTAAAACCATTCTCATAAGCTTTATCTATAATAGATACATTTATTCCATATCCATCTTTTACTCTATCAGGTACTTCATATGAAACGTTTGCACCACATTTTTTTAATCCTTCTTTTAAAATATATGTAGATACTATTCCATCTACATCATAGTCTCCTACTATTAAAATCTTCTCTTTATTCACAATCTTCTCTTTTAAAATATCTACTCCCTTTTTCATATCCTTCATATCAAATGGATTATACATATTTTCCAAGGATGGATATAAATATTTTTCAATTTCATTTTCCTTTATTCCTCTATTAATCATTAATCTAACTATAACTTCATTTATTTTATATTTTTCCGCTATTCTTTTAAAATCAGCCTTTTTGTTCTTTAAAAACCACTTTTTCTTCACAATTACACCTATCTCTAACCTTTTAAATTAAATACTTTAAACATTTTAACTGTTTAAGAGCAAAATCTTTCATATACATATTCCGAAAGCATAAGTTCAAGTTCAGTTTCTCCTTTTATCGGAGCAGTTTTTGCTCCATTTTTAAGCTGCATATAATATTTATGTGCACTTCTCATATCTCCCTTTACACCAGCTTCATATGCCATCATTATTCTACTCTTGCTTAAATCACCTTGTGATTCTTCAATATATTTTCTTACATCTGAATTATATAATTTATCTATTATGTCTCTATTATGTTCACACATTATTTCAATAAATAATTTTTCACTATTAATTTCATACTGATATGCTCTTGGCAAACTATTAAAGAAATGGTTTGTAGCTTCTAAACATTTTGCTGCTTGATTAAAATCTAAATGTTCTAGATGCCACTTATACTCTAATAATTTAACCCTTATAACTAAGAAATTTTTTATCTCACCTGTTTGATTTACACAAAATTTCTCATAAGGTACATCCGAATAACTTCCACCTTTTGATAAAAATGCATAAATCAGTAATTGTGAATGAACTGCTAATCTCGCTTCATTACTTTCTATCATATGTAATAAAATATATCCATCATTCGGTATGCCATCAAACACTACTGGTATGCCATTATAAAAAACCGTAACAATTCCAACTAGTGCAAATAATACGCACCACATATTCCAAGGATACTTACCTGTTACACTTACACCTAATGCCAATACTATTGCAATTATTGATGTAAATAGGTTCATGGCTAATCCACCTAATCTATACAATTTATATGGGTATTTTCCTTTTTTTATCTCTGGTGGCATCATAATACATTCACTAGCTGTATCCATAGATGGATATCTCTTTATTTTACTTTTCTTGTTTTCTTTTACTAAAATAATACTAAATATCCTAAATGATATTAAAGCATATCCAGATAGTGTTCCACCTATCAAATGTCCAAATTCATGTAATATAATATGTACTAAATAACTTACAAATAAAACAAGAATAATTCCTAAAAATCTAATTATCATTACAAATGGATTAGTACTATAAATATGTTTCTGATAAAATGCGCTAAATACTGTCCTGCATGCTTCTCCTGATGCTAATCCAATAAAAATTATTATACATATTCTAACAATTATCGTCATCATAGGATGTGATTTACCTGGTTGCAAAGCAGAAATATCACATTTAACATTATTATCATTATATAAATCGTTATTTTTTGATGGATTATCATACATCGTATTGCTGTAATCATTGCCATACTGGGAATATCGTTCACTATATCCATTATTATACTGATTATTATTAGAATATGAATTATAATATTCTGAATAGCTATTATTATTTTTTTTATTTGCATTATTATAGTTAGCATAACTATTGTCACCATAGCTAGCATTACCATAATTCGTATTGCCATAATTAGTTTCACTATAATTATTGTTAACGTATCCTGTACTATTATAATTTGTACTATTATAGTTATAATCTGTTGAATTATAATTATTATACTGACTATAACTTTCATTGTACATATTCCCATTATATCCCTTATTACTGGAATTATCATTAAATTTTACTGACATACTGTCATAGTTTTCATCTTTATACTGAGGCTTAAAATTGTCGTAACCTTCATTTCCATATTGAGTATATTGAAATCCATCATTCCCTTGATTTTGCCCATCAAAATATCTATCATTTCCATAACTAACGTTATTTTGATGATAGTTAGAATTCATCTGATTATTGGCGTAATCATCCCTCTGCTGTCTCATCTTATTATACTTTTGTTCATAGTCAGTCTGTCTACGGCCATAATTCTGTGCATTATTCTGATTTTTTCTCCTATCTCGATTAGCACCACCGTACATATTTATTCCTCCAAATAACTATATGCAACGACTTTTGTTACTTATTATTTAGGATTGCACCTAATACCTTACAATTATATGCTTCTAATAACTTTATATTCTTTTGTATTTTTCCTTTACTAGATCTATTAGGTTGAACAACTAAAATACTTGCATCTGATTCTTTAATTAAAACCTCATCATTATCTGTTTTAAATAAAGTTGGCATATCTATAATAATGTAATTATAATCTTCTTTAAGACACTTCATCATTACACTATACACTTTTCTTCCCAAATCAAGATTTTCATTCTTCTTTGTTGCTCCAGAAAAAATTACATCTATCCCTTCAATATCTGTCTTGTATATAGCTTCCTCAACTTCAACTTTTCCCTCGCATATATCTATTACCCCCATAACAGGCAAGTCACCTATAGCAGTTGTCTTTCTCATATCAGCCATAACTATAAGTACTCTATACCCTTTTTTAGCCAAAGAACACGCTAAATGAAAAGAAACAAACGTTTTTCCTTCTTCATTCTGAGAACTTGTAACTGCTATTGTTCTTATATCTGGAGATGTTTCCTCTATAACTTGAGATAATTTTACAAACTGTTCTCTTACACTTTTATCTAATTCTAAGCTGTTTTCAAACTTGAATGTTGACATTATCTCACCTCTCTCAAATTATCAATATGTGGAATTTCAGCCAATACTATAATGTTAAGTTCATCCTCTATATCCTTCTTACTCTTTATACGACCGTTAACACAATATATAAATGTCCAAATAACAAATCCTACTACTAATCCTACTACCACACCAAATTCAACAAATAACGTTATTTGTAACTTGGTAATAGCATTATCCTTATATTTTTTGTTTCTATTAATTTCAGTTATCCCAACTCTTTCATAGTTTTTTATTTCACCTGTATTTATTAATTCCCTACATAATACGTTTCCCAACCTATTAGCACTTCTCTTCGCCCTATCAGAATTTTCATTAGTATATCTAATTATTAACACATCATCTTTTAAGGATAATTCAAAACTTTTAATAAACTCATCATAGCTTATGTAACTTCCCAAATAGCCTTTTATAGTCTCTTTTACATCTTGGTCATTAACTAATTCATAACACTTCTTTTCCGTTACATTCTCATTACCCATGAGTACGATTTTAGTTGTTGCAGTATAATCAAATATAAGATTCTCACTAACTATCCCCGCCTGAATTATATACACAGCAAGACAAACAGCTCCACCTAACAATCCGACAAGGAAAATTGAAAAAAAGTTATATTTATAATACTCAAACAATCTCTTCATTAAATCGCCCCATTTATTATTTTTATTTAATATTCAATATTTCTTTAACAACTTTCTCCATCTCTGTTTTTTCACATACTCTTGAATGCAAAACTTTTGCTGTTCTAATTTCCTCTATAGCTTGTGGTATATCTGTATCAGATACAACTTTCATCTCATCTACCAATTCAAAGTCTGACATTTTATCATATTCTGGATTTAGTGAAGTCATTACACTTCTTGTAAACTTATAAGGACTTGCTGTTGATACAACAAGTGAAGGCTTATCATCACCAGTTTCTTTAATATAGTCATAATTTGCATAAGCTGCAACAGCTGTATGTGTATCGATTAAATATTCTGATTTCTCATATACTTTTTTTATCGTCTCTGAAGTCTGATCTTCTGTAGCATATTTCCCTACAAAATCAACAAGTCTATGTTTCATATCTGTATCAATTTTATATAATCCTTTTTCTTTTAACTGATTCATTAATTTCTTTGTCTTAACATCATCATTACCTGATATAGAATATATCATTCTCTCAAGATTGCTTGAAATTAATATATCCATAGAAGGAGACTTTGTTAAAATAAATTCTCTATTTTTGTCATATGTACCACAGTTGAAGAAATCAAATAGTACTTTATTTTCATTTGATGCGCATATTAGTTTAGCAATAGGTAATCCCATTCTCTTTGCATAATATGCAGCTAAAATATTACCAAAGTTTCCAGTAGGTACAGTAACATTAATTACTTCTCCATTTTTTATCTCACCAGAACCAACCAAAACTGCATACGCATAAACATAGTAAACAATTTGCGGAACTAATCTTCCTATATTAATGGAGTTTGCTGATGAAAACTGAAAGCCATTTTTTTCTAATTCTTTAGCTAATTTTTCATCGTTAAACATCTCTTTTACGCCATTTTGAGCATCATCAAAATTACCCTTTATTCCAATAACATGTGTATTTTTCCCTTTTTGTGTAACCATCTGTTTTTCTTGTATCGGACTTACACCATCTTTTGGATAAAATACAATTATCTGCGTATTATCTACATCTGCAAAGCCTTCTAAAGCTGCCTTTCCAGTATCACCTGATGTAGCAGTCAAAATAACTATATCATTCTTTACATTATTCTTTTTTGCCGAAGTAATAAGAAGATGTGGCAATATGGATAATGCCATATCTTTAAATGCAATTGTTTTACCATGAAATAGTTCTAAATAATACTGTCCATCTGCTCTTACAACTTGTGCAATATCTTTTACATCAAATTTCTCATCATATGCTCTATCAATACAATTCATTAATTCTTCTTTAGAAAAATCAGTAAAGAATAATTTCATCACTTCATATGCTGTTTCCTTATAATTCATTTCAACTAATTCATCAAACGTTTTATCTAGATGAGGTATAAAATCTGGTACATATAGTCCTCCATCTGTAGCTAACCCTCTTAATATTGCTTGTGATGCTGTCACCTTTTCTTGATTATTTCTTGTACTATTATACATTAATTCCATATCTACTACCTTTTCCTTCCATTTTTGTATTATGATACCATAAAATAAGGAATTTACAATATTTATTTAAAGAATTCATGTCCCCCATGCTTAAAAAGTCTAGTTAATGCTCTATCAAACCACGTCACATTTCTAGAACTAGATGCACTTCTAGCCATAAAATATAATGCCCCTTGAGAATAATCTTCTCCATTTAAAGCTCTTCTCGCAGCTTCTCTTGTCTCATCTGATACTCTCACGGTCCATATTCTGCCATTTGAAACTGGTGAGAACTGTCCTTTAGCCATAATTACATCTTTTATATTATTAGCAAACTTAGGCGATTTCACCCTATTAAGCACAACATTTGCAACAAGTATCTTTCCCTTTAAATCTTGTCCACCTGCTTCTGCTTGTATTATTCTTTCAAATAAATCTAATTCATCTTCTGTTATTCCATATTTTATCTTTAAATTATATTCATTTATAGACATTTCTGATATATCTTGTGTCTTATCTTGTATTTTCAAACTACTTGTATCAATTTGTTCTTCAATTGGAACATCAAATAACACGCTATTTGTTACTGCTTCTGAATATTTTATATATCCTTTATCTGAAGATATTTCCTTTTCTTCACATTCTTCATTTAATATTACCTCATAAAATTTTGACTGATTAACCTCTTCAACCATTTGAGTAACATTGGTATTCATATTTACAGTTTTTTGAGTTACTATTTCTTCCTCTTCAGAAATAACTTCTTCCATAATAGGACATATTACATTATTATCTTTAGCATAAATATTATCACATGCTAACACTATGCCACCAAATGACATTATAGCAATAATAGTCACAATACTTATACCTTTTTTTAAATTATATAACCTCTTCATATACACCTTGTGTATCTCCCTTCATCTTTTTGGTTTCTTAGCCCTCATTTTTTAGAAACCTATTTATTGTTATTCCATAGCATAACGTAATATCATTATACCATATTTTTAACATAATTTATAGTTTTGTTGTCATTTTTTGTATATTTTTACCATTTTTACTTTATTTTTTTATCAATAAAGTGTACTATATAAGTAGCAATTTACTGTTTTTAGTAAATTAGCCCCATATAATCTTGTTTTTAGTAAATATTATCAATTATTTTCAAAGGAGCTATGAGGATTACTATGACACTTCTACCTGGTGTATATAAAGCAAAGAAAAAAGATTCTTCAATATACTATCGTGCATCTATTACATACCGAGGCAAACATATTAGTCTTGGCAGTTTTTCTGACGAATCAGATGCAAACCAAGCATATTTAGATGCAAAATCTATCCTCAAATCATTTCAGTATACAATTGATAACCTTAATCAATATGGACTAGTACTTAAATATTCAAAATATATTTCCTTAATCAATTTTAGAGATAATAATATATACTGTAGAAATCCCATCTATTTATTTAAGAACTATTTTACCTATTATTTATCGGAAGATATACATTTAATCTTTGATGTAAATGACCTATTTTACTATTCCAATCATAAAATAATAAAGCGAGGTAATCATCTATTTGTACACGATTACGGAATTCAGACAAATATCCTAGCAAGATATGGTGTACGTAACTATGCTGTTCCTGGCAGAGACTATATATTTATTAATGGAAATAATTATGATTTCAGATATTCTAATATAAAAATCATTAATAAATATTATGGCGTATTTTTATTTTCAAAAAATAATAAAACACGTTATCTTGTAAAAATACATATAAATGGTGATTTAATTGTTGGAACATATTCTTCCGAAGTAGAAGCTGCTATCGCTTATAATAAAGCTGGTAACATATTAAAAGAACAAGGTATTAATAAAGAATTCTACCAAAATTATATTTTGGAACTTAATAGTTTAGAATACCAAGCTATATATGAAAAAATAAAAATTCGAAAAAGCATTAAAAATTATACGACTAAATAAGATAACATGGATTATTTAAAATGTCTATTATACATTATACTCTTTGTCTTTTTCACAACAAAAAATATAATTACTAATTGTATACATATACTTATAAATAACCATATCTTATCAACAATAGGATTAATTCCAAAATTATTCATTGTTGTATCAAATTTCGAAGTATTGCCAACTGTATCACTTTGTAACTTAAATAAATTAAATATAGGACTACCAAGTAATAAATTTCCTAATGCATCAAATTGTACTTTATCATACTCTGCCCCTACTCGTCCACTATAGTATGCCCTATTTTTTATCTTATCACATGTTTTATATACTATATTTAAAATAACTTGTGCTCCAAATGAGGTAACTAACTCAACAATATAAGTACATATTATTGCCTTATTTACACTCTTGAACTTAACAGAAAAATATGTACCTATGCTTCCAAATAACATTGTAGTTGCTACTATTACAATGAAAAATTTAGATAAATCCCATAGTGTAACTCCTCCAACACTAAAGACCACAGATAAAAACGGCAATGCAGTAACTCCCAAAAACAAATTTATAATAACACTCTTAATTATCTTAGATAATAAAATATCCATAGTTTTTAATTTGCTCAACAATAATAACTCCATTGTGCCTTGCTTATATTCTTTAGCATATGAAGCTCCTGCTATTATTGGTGTGATAATTAGTATTGCAACAAATTCCATTAATATTAGATTATTATACATATATAAAACAGCTTTATAATTTGTCGCATATCCATTTTGTTTAGAATTTATCACAGAATAAAAAATGCTAGCCACACTTACTAACAATACTATATTGGTTAAAAAAATAATTATTGCAGTTCTAAAACTCCTTAGTTCATCTATTACATCTTTAATAATTAACTCTGCTCGCAATTTTTTTCCCATGCTAAACTCCATTTCTTACTTAGAACGATTATTATACTTACTTTTATCTGTTACAACTCTACTTCCCCCTACTCCTCTCTTTTCCTCTATTCCTCTTTTACTTACATCTTTTCTGCCATCATAATTACTATTATTTTCTTGAGAAGAATTCTCTATTCGCCTTGAAAATATTCTTCTAGATATATTTTCACCATTCTTTGTTCTTTCAATATTTTGTATTTCATCATATGGCATCCTTATAGGCTCATCAACTCTCATCTGATTAATATTCCTATATGGTATGTTGCTTGTCATTCCCATGTCTGCCATTCGATTAACTTCCATTTGTGGTATGTTGCTTGTCATTCCCATATCTGCCATTCGATTAACTTCCATTTGTGGTATGTTACTTGTCATTCCCATATCTGCCATTCGATTAACTTCCATTTGTGGTATGTTGCTTGTCATTCCCATATCTGTCATTCGATTAACTTCCATTTGTGGTATGTTGCTTGTCATTCCCATGTCTGCCATTCGATTAACTTCCATTTGTGGTATGTTGCTTGTCATTCCCATATCTGTCATCTGTGTTATACTTGCATCTTCACTATATCTATGTTTAGTAAATACTTGTCTTGAATTAGAAATAATATTATTATATGCTGCCTTGGTTCTTTCACCGTATAACATTGAACCATTTTCCATTATACCAACTGATGTGCTCAAGCTTGCAGATAATTGAAGATTATCTGAAGTCATAAATATTGTTCTTCCTTGTTTATGTAAAAATTCCAATATTTCTTTAATCTCAACAACTTGATCTACATTTAATCCATAAAAAGGTTCATCTAATACAATAAGCTTAGGATTATGTAATAATGCTCTTGCAATAGACAATTTCTGTTTTTGACCATAATTTACCTTTCTTATTTTTACATTAATATAGTCATGTAATCCAACAAATTCTAATAAATTAACTGATAAATGATTTATTTGTTCTCTATCTAGTATATCCATTATAGTTCCAAAAAAAATCATATATTCTTTTAATGTCATATTCCCATATGATGGGAAAACATCTGGGACATATCCATATAAAGTCCTTGCCTTATCAACACTCAATTGACAATCAGTTCCTTTGACATAAATATGTCCAGAATCTGGTTTTACAAATCCTGCCAAAATATTAATCAAAGTAGATTTTCCCTCGCCAAAAGCACCTACAAGAGTATATATTTCTCCTTCAGGCACAGTAAAACTAAGATTATTCAATACTTTTTTATCATCATATGTTTTACAAATGTTCTCTACTTTTAGCATTTCTATCCTACTTTCTTTACTTTGTTACAATAGCTGATATCATAGGTAAATTACAACCAGTATCATCCGAATCTACATCAAACTTTATTTTAATTATTTTATTACTGCCAATATAATTCTTCAAATCATTTATTGTCTTATCTTCAGAACTACTAAATATCTCATCATACTTCTTTGTTGTATAATTCCAAAAACATACTTTTCCTTTAAAGTTTCTATTATTTTCTTTATTCTCATTACTGTCAGATAAAAATTTCATAGAAACTATACTCACATTCTTATCAATCGTAAAATCTGCTATTGTATTCTTCACAACAAATACACTACCTGTAGTACTACTATAATTATAATTTCCAAACTCAAATGTTATATCAGATATACATATATTAGGAATATATCTTTGTGTACCAACACTATAATTAATATCAAACAATGATGTCACTACATCTATTCCTTCCTCTTGAATGCTATTATCCTCAAACATACTTTTTTGATTTTTCTTAATAGCAAAAACACAACCTTTGCTCATTCCCGAAATACCACCACTTATCATATAGTATTGCATAGCTCTCGTAATACCATTTGGTGTTACTTTTCCATGTGAATCTAATGAGTTTCTATTATTTGCCACTTTGTCCATTAGCATAGGAATTATCGTCTCTAGTTCATCCAATGATGTATAATTCTTATGTTTGATATTCTTCTCAGAAACTTTTTCATCTTTATCTAAGTCTCCAAAATATAAAACTGAAGTTTTTGTTATAATAAATACATAATCAAAGTCAGACTTTGTTTTATTATGAATAACACCACTATATGTATTATCCCAACAATTTAAATCTACGTCAAATTTATCATCAGCTTCCACTTCATAATTTGACATAAACGTCTTAGTTCCAAAAGTTGATATTCCATCAAATCTAATATCAACACTTTGTTCCTTTGAAGTTAAATATGTACTAAACTTATCATTTTCTGATGATACCAACACACTGTTACTTGTACTTGTATTTACACCATATACCTCATTTTTTCCTTTTAACTTTAATTTATAAATCTTATTAACTGGCACTGTAATATTAAAATATTCCTCAACCTTTGCTCTTCCATTCTCTCTCAATTCAGTAATACTAATATGCGATGAATGTAATTTATTTATTCTTGTTCCAATACCTAAGATTGAAAAAATAATACAAATTACAACAGTATATATTGGTAAAATCATTAACAACTTTTTGGTTTTATTCTTTACATTCATGGATATATATGTTGTTATCATAGCTATTAAATATAGCATTAAGATAATAATATATATCACTGTATTAGGAACCTTTCCTTTACTAGACCCTAAAATACTCTCCAAAAACTTATTATATATAGTTTTATTTTCAACAGATGCATACGAACATATTGTAGAACTTATTTGTTCTCTTAATGCACTATACTTATTACTTAAAGCCAAATCAAAAGATGCTACAATAATTTTTCCTTTACCATCAACTAAAGATTGCAGTATTGGTATTGATGATGCTGACTCTATAGTAACACCATTTTCTATAGAAATTTTTGCAACTTCTGTCTTTAACCAATATCGCTTTACTGTTTCATAATAAGCACTAATAACTGCCATATTAGCAGTTTTGTGTTCAGAGACTAGTCCCACTTCTATTCCTTCGCTAGAGTCTGTATATGTACCTGCTTTACATGCACTTAAAAAATTATCCCATATCGTTTCATCTATCTCATAATTATCTTCTTCAATTTTTTCTCTTAATATATCAAAAATCTCATTTTTATTTCTAGAAATAAATGAAATTTCAAGGGTTTCAAAACCTGAAGCTACCATATTATATGAGTTTGAAAAATATCCTAAATATGCACCAGCACCTTGTCCTGTTCCAAGTACAAGAGTTCCTCCATTATTAATCCAATCTGTAATAGCTATATATTGTGTTCTTGATAATAGTTTTATATCAAATCTATTAATTATTAATATGTCTATAGCATCTAATGCCCTATAATCTGTTGGAATTGTATTTTGATCAAAATAAAAATATGTACTATTTTTTTCTAATGCAATATAATTTACCTCTTTAGGCTTATCTGTTAAAACTCCTACCATAAATGTATTTTGGTCATACACCTTTAAATCAATAGTACATTTTGTAATTGTTTTCCCTCTTATATTTAGAATTTCACAGTTTATTTTATGTGACATTACATTTATTGGGACATACATTTTGACAACGTCTTTACTATTAGCTGCTATATCGAAATCTTTTGTATACAAAGTTCCATCTTTATTCTGTGGTATACCTGTCTGAATAACTCCTGCAAAATATTCCCCTTTATTATCAATTGTAAATTTTATCTCAGCAAATGAATACATTTTTGCTCTATTATTCAAACCACACTCAATCTGTATTGTCAAATCATCTACTTTTTTAGTTATTGCCACATCATTTTTTAATACAATTTGTTTAGAATTATTAACTTCTTTAGTATCTAGTTTATTATCAGCAGAACTAACTATTATATCTATTCCTATTCTAAAAAAAATAAACATCATAATAAATACAATTAGACTTTTAATTAAAAACTTTTTAGTCATAATTGTATTTATAAATGAACTGTTTATTTTTATCTTATCTTCTAGTTTCATAACAATCCTCCATCCCAAAGCTTTCTCATTGGAATGTATAGTATTATCTAACAAATATTCCTATAATATACAATACTACAAGAAAAACTGTTAATAAAATATTTACTATAATAGCTACTAAAGGAATTGTAAAATAATTATTATCATCTTCCCTTACACCTTTAAATGCATAATAAATACCATTTCCACCAACTATAATAGCCAATACTCCTACTAACCCCGTAATTATACCCAGTTTTCCATTTGTACTTGTAGCTCTGTAACACATTATTCCTATAATGATTAAATTTGCTACTCCACATAAAATAGATATAGACGTATTAACTGGTAAATTTTCTATACTATATTTTCTTCTCTTTCTAATTCTTCTATTCATTTCTCTATCTTATTCTTAAACCTCTGCATTCTTATTTAAATCTATTGTAAAATAACCTCTTCTTTTATTTCCCTTCGGAAGTTTCTCATTCTCAACCTCATCTTCCATATAGTAATCATCATAATCATCTTCATATTCTTCCTCACCAAATACTTTAGATAAAACCATCCAAACTCCTCCCAAAACTGCTACTACTGCTGTTAAAGATAATACAACCTTAACCAACTTTTTCATATACATATCCTCCATTCCAAAGTTATTAATAGCCACTACATTTTTAAGTATATCTAAGAACACTGTCATTGTCAAAAATTACTGTCTTACATAACCATAATAAACATATTTCTCTTTATATTTTTCCAACATTTTTCTTGCTCTATGTAATCTAGTCCGAACTGTTCCCTCATTAATATTTAAATTATAAGCAGTTTCCTCTATTGACATTTCTCTATAATAAATACAGGCTATCACATTACTATAATCCATTGGTAACTTATCAATACAATACCTAACCAATGCGTAATTATCATTAAAATCATTCGTTATATCTTTCTCATCCTGCATAAATAAGCTTTCTTTGTCAATTTCATCATTAAACTCTAAATCATCAAAATAAATATTAATTGGAACCTCATGTAAATTATACTTATTTCTACTATAATCTGAAGCTATATTAAATGCAATCCTTGCAATATATGCTCTTATATTTTTTTGACTATCTAGTTCATTTTTATGTTCTAATACCTTAATAAATGTTTCTTGAAATATATCGTCAGTATTTTGTTTATTTTTTACATTTACTTCTGCTATTTTTCTAACTAAAGCTCCATATCTATTAATCAATTTCTCAATATCTGGCTGTTGAATCATACCCTTATTACCCTTCCTATAATTCTAACTAGCAGATAATTCCATTATTCTTTTATCTAGACTGGTATACCTTTTTTGTTCACTTTCATTGTCTATCATAAGTTGTACCATTTTGCTGCTTCCTACTATAGTTACACACTTCTTAGCTCTTGTAACAGCAGTATATAGTAAATTCCTATTCATTAACATCTTTGGTCCCATAAAAATAGGCATAACTATAGCTGGATACTCACTTCCTTGAGATTTATGAATAGTGATTGCATAAGCTAATTCTAATTCATCTAATTGACTAAACTTATACTCAACAATCTTTCCTTCATCAAAAACAACCTTAACAATTTCTGCAAAATTATTAATCTCCTTGATAATTCCTACATCTCCGTTAAATACTCCTGTTCCATTATCAACTAAAGTATTAAACTCACTCCTAATTTCCCATTCAATCTGATAATTGTTTTTAATTTGCATCACCTTATCCTTTTCCCTAAAAATACAACCATGAGCCTCTTTTTCTTGTTTTCCAGGCTTAGGTGGATTAAGATAATTCTGCAAAACTTGGTTTAGTTTTTCTACGCCTAGTTCTCCTTTTTTCATAGGAGTTAAAACCTGAATATCATAAGACTTTGCATTAACATACTTTGGCATCTTATCTCTTACTAAAGAAACTACTACTCCTAATATAGACATTGCATCATTTCTTTGCAACATAAAGAAATCCTTACTTTTATTGTCTAATCTTATACTTTCACCAGCATTAATTTTATGTGCATTTGTAACAATATCACTTTCTGTTGCCTGTCTAAAAATCTTTGTCAGCATAACAACATTAAAACTATGTGATTTTATAATATCCTTTAATATGTTACCTGGTCCAACAGAAGGCAACTGATTTACATCACCAACCAAAATCAACCTAGTTCCTATTGGTATAGCCTTAAGAAGTGCATTCATAAGATTAACATCTACCATAGACATTTCATCAATAATTATTACATCTGCTTCAAGAGGATTTTCCTCATTTCTCTCAAATGTAAATTTATCTTCTTCAGAATCTCTTGCACCCGATATTTCTAATAGTCTATGTATCGTTTGAGCTGTTCTTTTTGTTGTCTCAGACATTCTTTTAGCCGCTCTTCCTGTTGGTGCAGCTAGTAAAATATTAAGATTATCTTGTTCAAACATACGTATTATTGTATTTATAGTTGTAGTTTTTCCTGTACCTGGACCACCTGTAATAATTGTTATTCCATTCCTTATTGCTTCTAATACAGCTGTCTTTTGATGTTCATCTAACTCAATATCAATATTTTCCATGGTACGTTGTAACCTTTTTTCAATATTTTTATATGTCAAATCATACTTAATGTTCAAATCCATTAGCATTCTTGCACAGTTTAATTCTGTATAATAAAGTGATGCATTATATATGATTATCTCCTTTTTATTAGGATCACCTTCACATTCTACCTCTTTTATTACTACCTTTCTCTCAACTTGCAAATTTTCTAATTGAACATCCAAAGTAGATATATCAGTCAATAATAGTTCTGCTACTTTATTTTTTAAAACATTTTTTGGCAAATAAATATTACCTGCTCCTGCAGCTAAGGTTAACACATACATAATTCCTGCTCTTATTCTAAAATCAGAATCAACATTTATTCCAACTTTAGTTGCAATTTCATCAGCTAGTTTAAATCCTATTCCACTAATATCCTCTGCCAGTTTATATGGATTTTCACGTATAATATCATACATTCTATATCCATAATATTTATAAATTTTAACTGCATAAGTTGTACTTATACCATATTTCTGAAGGAATATCATTGCCTCTCTAAGATCTCTTTTTTCTTCGAATTGTTCACCAATCTCTCTTGCTTTCTTCGCGCTTATTCCTTTAATCTCCGCAAGTCTCTCCGGTTCACATTCAATAATCCGAAAAGTATCCTCTCCAAACTTAGAAATTATCTTCCTAGCAGTAGCCTCTTTTATTCCTTTAATTGCACCTGATGCAAGATATCTTTCCATTGCAACTGCATCTTTAGGTTCAATTATCTCATATTTGCTAACTTGTAATTGTTCTCCATATAAAGGGTGACTAGTATACTCTCCATATGCTTTAATATATTCACCTTCACTTATAAAGGAAAATGTACCCACTAAGATTATGTCATCTACTTCAGTAACAACATTCATTACAGTATAACCATTATCTGTATTACGAAATTTAATTTTTTCAACATAACCTTCTATACATTCCAACCTTTAAATCCTCCTATATCTATTGTCCATTCAAATATTCTATAACTCCATTTGCAATACCAATTGCTAATTTATTCTGATAATTCTTATCTACAAGTAATAAATCTTCCTCTCTATTACTCATAAATCCCATCTCAACTATTGTAACAGGTACGCTACACCAATTAATCCCACTCATTGTATCCGTTTCTGATATTCCTTTATTCTTAGCTCCAGTTGCTTCACACAATCTCTTTATCACTTTTTCTGACAAACTTCTGCTTTGGGAATAATATTGTCCACAATATGGATTGTTTCTTGTCTGGCACATAGTTAATGCACCTTTTGCGCTCTGATTTGATGCATAATTACAATGTATTCTAATAAATGCATCTGCACTATTATTATTAGCAACCATAGCCCTCTCAGAATTACTTATTGATACATCATGACTTTCTCTAACCATAATAACATTGTAACCCTTTTCTCTAAGTAAATCTCTAACAAGTAAAGATACATCTAATGTAACTTTATACTCAGGGGCTCCAGAAGCTACCCCCGTTGTTCCAGATGACACCTTAGGTTTAGTCTCTGTTGCTCCTGGTGCTATTGGTTCATGCTCATCCATAGCATGACGTTGATGACCTGCATCTATAACAATAGTATAATTAGAACTATTTCTCCCTTCTATCAACGAAACACTTGACGATGTATTTTTCGTTGCCTGATGTTTGCTAGTAGTAACAGTTGTAGCAGTTGCAACATTCGTAGCATTAGCATTTTCGTCTGTTTCATATTTTGAAACAGGAGCATCTTGTATTCCTTGTGGAACCTGAGAAGTTGAACTTGGCTCATTTAAATTTACCGAAACATCCTCTTCTTTTTTATTACATCCACTAGTTAAACACAATAATACAAATGTAACAACCAATACATAAACTCTTACTACTTTCATACAACTCCTCCTTGTCGTCCCCAAGAATTAAAAATCTCATATAATCCTTTATCATACAAATGGAAGTGCAATTATTTTTTTAAACATAAACAAAATCATACAATGAATTAATCGTCATATTTCATATTTTTAATGATATCACTAAAATCAAATGTACAGAAATAATCTCTTGGTGTTTCAGCTCTTCTAATCATTTTTACACTACCATCTTCTTGTAATAGAAGCTCTGCTGATTTTAATCTTCCATTATAATTATATCCCATAGCATATCCATGTGCTCCTGTATCATGAATAACAATATAATCACCTTTATCTATCTTTGGCAATTTTCTATCAATTGCGAATTTATCATTATTCTCACATAAAGAACCTACTATATCGTATGTCTCAGTGCATGGTTCATCTTCTTTACCTAAAACTGTGATATGGTGGTATGCTCCATACATTGCTGGTCTCATAAGATCTACTGCACATGAATCCAAACCTATATAATTCTTATGAATATTTTTCTCATGTATTGCAGTAGACACTAGGCAACCATATGGTCCTAACATATATCTACCTAACTCTGTATAAATAGCCACATCTCCCATTCCTGCTGGAATAAGAACTTCATCATATGCTTTTTTAACGCCTTGAGCGATTACCTCTATATCTCCTTCTTCTTCATCTGGAGTATATGGAATACCAATTCCTCCTGATAAATTGATAAATGTAATATTCGCTCCTGTCTTTTCCTTTAATTCTACAGCCAATTCAAACAAAATCTTAGCCAATATTGGATAATAATCATTTGATGTAGTATTACTTGCTAGGAATGAATGAATACCAAATTCCTCTACTCCTAGTTCTTTTAATCTAGTAAATCCCTCAATCATCTGTTCCTTAGTAAATCCATACTTTGCATCACCTGGATTATCCATAATATCTGTACTAACTTGGAATATTCCTCCTGGATTATATCTACAACATATTTTCTTAGGTAATCCAGTCAATTCCTTCAAGAAATCAATATGAGTAATATCATCTAAATTAATAATTGCATTTAAATTCATAGCCTTAATGTAATCTTCCTTTGGTGTTTCATTTGAAGAAAACATTATCTCTTCACCCGTAATGCCACATGCTTCAGATAGCATAAGTTCTGTATATGATGAACAATCTGCTCCACAACCTTCTTCTTGTAATATCTTCATTATATATGGATTAGGCTCAGCCTTAACTGCAAAATATTCTTTAAAACCTTTATTCCATGAAAATGCCTTATTAAGTCTTCTCGCATTTTCTCTTATTCCCTTTTCATCGTACAAATGAAATGGTGTTGGGTATGTTTTAACTATCTCTTCTACTTGTTCTTTTGTTACAAATGTTTTCTTTTTCATGGTTCTCTAACTCCTCGCTTTATTTATCTAATATTAAAGTATACCAAATTTTGCCTTACATTCAAACATTATTTTACAATTATTGCTTTTTTTTGCCTGATTTGTGCTATTTTTAGTTATAAATCTTTGTTTTATCTAGCTTATACCTTTTTCTATTTTTACTTTTAACTTTTGAAGAAACCGAATATATCTTCTTATATGAACTTGTATTTACATAATATTTAGTTGTCTTAATTGTAGAATTAACACCAGATACTAATAAACTTCCATCTTGTTGTACATATGCAGCAAATATATAATATTCATTTTTGTTTGGTAAAATATCATTCTCATATACATATTTTACATTACTGTATTTATCTTTTCCCCCTGCCTTTAATATTTTTACATTTTTTTTCTTTAAAAGGTTTCCTTTTACATTTTTAATCACTTGAAGATTATAGTATGTATATGGACTAGTTATCCACTTATTTTCTACTTTTACGGGATATTTATACACAGTTTTTCCTTGGTTGATTACTTTACCCACAAATATATAATCTGCATCTGAGACAATATTATTTAAATTATTTGCATCAAATCCATAACTTGCATGAATATACTTTATTTTATCTTTATTATCATTGTAATCCAAATAATATATAGTTCCCATTACTACTGATAATACTAACAACATAGTTACTCCAATAATCATTTTCTTACTCTTTATAAAATTTACTACCTTATTCATTTTAAACCTCCAATTAATATTCTATTCTTTACATTAATATAAATATTTGTATGCATAATTATATGACTTCTTATCATTAGAACTTAGCTTTACCCTAGATGTCGCATAAGGATACATGATGTCTGCACTAGTATTATGACCCAATCCCAAGGCATGTCCCAATTCATGTATACATACATTTTTCTTTTGATTATTGGAAAACATGTCCATGTTATACTTATTAAATCTAATTATGCCATTTGAAAAAGTTATACCTGCTACAGCACTCACTTCAAAGCAATCTGACACTGCTAGATCCTGCCATCTCACTAAATTGTCTTTTCGTATCACTCCTTTCTTATAACTATTCCAAACTTTTATTGCTCCTTCAAACTGAGATTTATACGTAGTCTTTCCATCCCAATCTAGATGCTTACCCGAGTCAACTAGATTCCATCTCATTACCTTAACAGCAGCTTGACTCTCACCACATTGCACCATCATAATTGCCATAATACACGCAACAACACCTACTAAAACTCTCCTCATTTAATTACCAACTCCTTTTAATAATCTTTATATTTTATAAACATACTTTGTATTATCTGACATAGGTTCCACATCCTATGTCAGATAGACAAAATATACGTTTAATATTGATAGACATCCAAATCCTTTTTATTTGAGGAGTGAATTTTTTAAGAGTCTTTAACTCTTTGATTTTATGATTTTTTAAAAAAGATTAGTCATCTATCAACGCAATTTACTATACACTAAACTTTGGCATTTGTGATAAATTCTTGACGAATAACCTGTTTTGCCTGACGAATGACCTGTTTTTACTTTTTCCCTTCCAAAAATAAGCATATTTCCCCATATGTTTTCTTGATTTTTACAATATTTTCATATATAATAGTTATGGTTTTTTAAGGAAAATTATAAAAATTTGTACTTAAGGGGTACAGAAATGAGGAGAAGTATGAAAAAAATATTTTTAAACACACTTGTCTCTTTGGCAAGTATTTTTTTACTAATTGCTCTAGGTTTGTTCTGTTATAATATATTTTTTTATCAACCAGAACAAATGTACAATGGTATCTTTAATAATAATCTCACATCAGTGAAATCTTTAATTAATTCCGGCATGGATATTAATAAATACAAATATAGTATTACTGAATCTGACAATGTTTTAGATGATGTTTATTTTAAAGGTACACCTGAAATGGGGAAACTATTAATAGCTAATGGTGTCAATGTCGATGAAAAGCTTATTGTAGGTGATAATGCCCTATTTATAGCTACTTATATGGATGACATTCAATTATGCCAAATGATTATCAATCGCGGAGTAGATATTAATAAAACAGATAAAGATGGCTATACTGTATTTGACTACGCTATTATGTATGGCGATGATAACATTTATGAATATTATTTAAATAATTGGTTCACACCAAATTCTCACAATATCACTTCATCATTATTCAGAGAAAATGACGAAACTGGAGAACTTACAGATATAAGTAGTTTTGAAAGGACAAAACAATTAATCAAAATTTGTAACGACAAAGATATAGACACTGGTCTAGAGCCTATTATTGAAAAAGCTTATTTGGGAAAGTCTAAAGATGTAATCAAACTATGTACACAAAAAAACCTAGATAGATTAACAAATTCAGATAAGCATTTACTTAGCTATGTATGTGCTGCTTTTTGTAATATTGATACACTAAAAAAACTAAAAGATGAAGATATAGATATTACATATTTCAATAACTACTATATTGACACATTAAGGTGTTCTGCTGCTTATAATTCTGATAAAGTAATAGAATACTTAATAAAAGAATGTAAGGATATAAGCAAGAGACACAAGACAAAAGATATTGACATAGAAACAGAAGTTATAGATTATACTCCACTTGATTATGTAATAGCAAATGACAATAAGAAAATGATGAATAAACTTATTGATAAGGGTTGTAAACCTGGCGATGTTACATATGAATTGTATTCTGAAATATATAATAAAGATATCTTAGAATATCTTGCTAAAAAAATTGAAAATCAAGATGAATCAGACATTGAAACTATACTAAATGAATGTGTTGATGCTAATAATACTAAAGCTTTAAAGGCATTAATAGAATGCATTAAGCCTTCAATATTAAGAGAATTAACTGCTTGTACATATAGTGAACAATTGCCAAAGAAAGAAATTATTAATTTACTAACAGATAACAGCATAACTATTGACTATAAATCTATGCTTATAACAGCAATTAAAAATCATGATATGAAGATGACTAAATCTATAGTTAATAATTTAGATTCATTAGATTTTGGTTATAATGAAGATACTATTCCTATTGCTGTTGCTATTAAAGTTGGTGACAAAGAAATATTTGATTATCTTGTTAATAGTGGTGCTCCATTGGATATCAAGTATTCTATAAATAAGAGTATCCATACATTAGTAAGAGAAAATAATTATTCTAAGGAATTTAAACTTCATATTTACAAAACTTGTTTTAAAAAAATAGGCATTCGGGGACTTTTTTAGAGAATTCTAATGAATTCTAATGACGATTTATTTTTTATATTCGTGAAGGGATTCTAGTGACGACTTGTTCATTTATACTTCCAATGTAGCATATAAGTGAACAAGTCTTTTTTTCTATTTTTTTCCAAATATACAACATTGGAAATCATTTTTTCACAGCTAATTTTCTATATATATAACTAATTTATTAGCGGTCTAGTAAAATCCAAACATTTATTCTTTTTATTTGCAAAAAAGCTTTATTTATAGTATACTATTTAAGGTTATATATATTTTTAAATGAATGGTTTTTTAATATATAATACATAAATTGAATATTAAGTTTTATATGAGACTTAATAATTATTTTTCTTATACTGGAGGAGATTATGGAACAATATGATGGAAGTCAAATTGTGATTCTTGAAGGTCTTGAAGCTGTTCGTAAGCGTCCTGGTATGTACATTGGAAGTACTGGAACTAGAGGTCTTCATCACTTAATTTGGGAAATAATAGATAATGGAATAGATGAGCATTTAGCTGGTTATTGTTCTGAGATTAGCGTTACCCTTGAGAAAGATGGAGCTATCTCAATTCAAGATAATGGTCGTGGTATACCAGTAGATTTACATCCAACAAAAAAAATTCCTACTGTCCGTGTTGTATATACAATACTTCATGCCGGTGGTAAGTTTGGTAATTCTGTATATAAAGTATCAGGTGGTCTACACGGTGTAGGTGCATCAGTTGTTAATGCCCTATCTACCAAGCTATCTGTTGAAGTAAAAAGAGATGGTAAAGTATATAGAGATGAATATGAAAATGGTGGACATCCTATAACTAAACTTGAAAATGGATATCTACCTGTGGTAGGAACTTGTAAAAAATCGGATACTGGTACAAAAGTTACATTTTATCCTGATCCTACTATATTTGAAACTATAGAATTTAAACCAGAAACTATTCGTAAGAAATTAAAAGAAATAGCTTTCTTAAATAAAAATCTTAAGATTAATTTTGTAGATAAGATAAACGGCGACGAAAGAGTTTACTTAGAGGAATTCGGTATCAAGAGTTTTGTTTCCTATCTTAATCGTGAAGCTACAGTTATTCATGATGAACCTATCTATATAGAAGGAACAAGTGGTGACATTGATGTGGAAGTCGCATTCCAGTACACTAATGGCTACAGTGAACAAATCAATGCCTATTGTAATAGAATAAATGTTGTTGATGGTGGTACTCTAGTTACAGGTTTCAAGATGGCTCTTACAAGAGTTATGAATCAATATGCTAGAGAACTTGGTGTGTTAAAAGATAAAGATGAAAATTTTGATGGTAAGGATATACGTAATGGTATAGTTGCGATTATATCTATTAAACACCCTGACCCTCAATTTGAAGGACAGACTAAAACCAAACTAGGTAATACAGATGCCAAAACTGCAGTTGATGATGTATTTAATATAGAAGTTCAAAGATATCTTGATAAAAATGTTGAAATTCTAAAGACAATACTTGATAATTCAATGAAATCATATAATGCTAGAAAAGCTGGTGATAAAGCACGTAACGCAGTTCTTAAACAACTTAATGACGTAGATACAAGATCTAAACTAGCTTCATGTTCTTCTAAGAAACCTGAAGAATGTGAAATCTACATAGTCGAAGGAGATTCTGCCGGTGGTACTGTTAAAACAGCTCGTAACAGAAGAACTCAAGCTGTTCTACCTCTAAGAGGTAAAATACTTAATGTAGAAAAAGCTACTTTAGAAAAGATATTAGTAAATAATGAAATAAAAACTATGATTGCTACTTTTGGATGTGGTATTGGTGATGAGTTTGATATAAATAAACTTAAATATGATAAGATTATTATCTTAACCGATGCCGACGTAGATGGTGCTCACATTAGTACTCTTCTACTTACATTCTTCTATAGATTTATGCCTGAACTAATCTTAGAAGGCAAAGTTTACCGTGGTCTTCCACCACTATATTTAGTCGAATATGAAGATGTGATTAAAGGTAAGAAAACAAAAAGCAAACAATATATATATAATGATTTTGGACTTGAGAAATTCAGAAAGAATTCTGGAAAGAAAATTTTAAATCTTCAACGCTACAAAGGTCTTGGTGAAATGGATGCTGAGCAGTTATGGGAAACAACTCTTGACCCTGCACAGAGAACTTTAGCCCAAGTTACTATTAGTGATACTGTTGAAGCTGATGAAATTACTACTACTCTTATGAGCAGTAACGTTCCTCCTCGCCGTGAATTCATTATGGAGGAGGCTCAATATGCCAAAATTGATATTTAGCCTTTTCTAGGGTATATAAAAAATACAATAAGGAGATTAGATACATTATGTCTACTACATTAGAGAATGATAATATTATACAGTTAGATTTTTCAGAGGAAATGAGAAATTCATATAGAGATTATGCTATGAGTGTAATTATCTCTAGAGCTTTACCTGATGTGCGTGATGGTTTAAAGCCTGTTCAAAGAAGAATTCTATATGCAATGAGTGAACTTGGTTTATCTCCAGATAAACCACATAGAAAGAGTGCTCGTATCGTCGGTGATACTATGGGTAAATACCATCCACATGGTGATTCTTCTATATATGATGCACTTGTTCATATGTCAGAGGATTATTCTTTATCTGTACCTCTTATTGATGGTCATGGTAATTTTGGTTCTATCGATGGTGATAGTGCTGCTGCCATGCGTTATACAGAAGCACGTCTTTCACCTGGAGCTATGACATTACTCACTAACCTTGATAAAGGTCTAGTTGATTATATGCCAAACTTTGATAATAGTGAAAAGGAACCTATGGTTTTACCAGCTATGATTCCTAACTTACTTATAAATGGAACAACAGGTATTGCTGTTGGTATGGCAACTAATATACCACCTCATAATCCTTCCGAGGTAATTGATGGTGTTATTGCCTGTATCGATAAACCAAGTATAAGTGTTTATGAATTAATGCAATATATACTAGCTCCTGATTTTCCAACTGGTGGAACAATTGTTAACCAATCTGCTCTTCTTCCTATGTATGAAACAGGTGAAGGTAGATTAAAAGTTAGAGCAAAAACAGTAATAGAAAAAGGTGAATATGGCCGTCAAAATATAGTTATTACCGAAATACCTCATACAGTTGCAGGTAATAAAACTAAACTAGTTGAAAGCTTATCTTCTCTTATGAGAGATAAGGTATTTGATGAAATATATGACGTAAGAGATGAATCTTCTAAAGAAGGTATAAGAATTGTAATAGAAGTTAAGAAAGATAGAGATGTTCAAAATCTTCTAAATGGATTGTACAAAAAGACAGCTATGGAAGATACTTATAGTGTTAATTTACTTGCTGTTAAAAACCAACAGCCAATTGTATTTAACCTAAAAACTCTTATAACAGAGTTTATCTCATTCCAAAAAGATTTATATACTAAAGAATATACTCATTTATTAGAAAAATCAGAAGCAAGACTTGAAGTTGTAAATGGTTTAATTCTTGCAACTGATCTTATAGATTTAATTATAGAAATACTTAGAGGTTCTTCTTCTATAAAGCAAGCAAAAGACTGCTTAATTAATGGTACTGTTGCCGATATTAACTTCAAATCAAATGCTTCAAGAATGCAAGCCCTTACACTTAGATTTACACAGAGCCAAGCAGATGCAATTCTTGCTATGCCACTTAGTAGGTTAGTTGGCTTGGAACTTCGAAAATTAGTTGAAGAACAAGGTTCATTAATAACTAAAATTGCTGAATATCGTACAGTTTTAGGCAGTGAACATGAATTATTTAAGGTTATAAAGAAACGTCTACGTGAATTTAAAAAGCAATTTAACACTCCGCGTAAGACAACACTTACTGAAGTAGTAAATTGTGATTATAAGGAAGAGGTTAAAATTGAAGATATCTATGTTCTTATTGATAAATTTGGATACACTAAATCAGTTGATACAGCAAGTATGGCTCGTGTATCTGAAGATACAATTAATGAATATGCGCATGTTATACCAATGAAAAGTGATGACAAATTATGCGTATTTACTGCTGAGGGAAATATGTATCAAGTCAAAGCTGCTACTATTCCAAGAGTAAAAATGAGAGATAAAGGTACATTAATTGGTAACCTTTGTAAAGTCGGCAATGAAGACATAATTAGATATATTAACTTCGAAAAATTATTTGAATCACAATTAGCATTTACTACAAAAAAAGGTTTTGTAAAACTTGTAAGTGGTGCAGAATTTGAAACAAATAGATTCCAAATTGCTGCTACTAAACTTGAAACTGATGATGCAGTCGCTGGAATATCAGTAATCAGTGCTGAAAAAGCACTATCTGGCGACATGAAATATATTATACTTACTGAAAAAGGTGCATCCTTAGGATTTAACCTTGAAGAAGTAAGCGAACTTAAGAAAACAAGCCGCGGTGTAAAAGGTATCGACCTATCTAAAGATGATTTTGTTTCTTACTCAACTGTTCTTCCTATGAGTGCTGAAACATTTGAATATAATAGCAAAACACTATCTGCTAAGAAAGTTCGCACAAGAAAACGAGGTGCAAAAGGTCAAAATGCAAACCTAGAATAGTCGTATATATAGATAGTATATATAATAATTATTTGTTATATATATAAAATTCAAAATATTAAACTTATATATAACTCCCCTATTATAGACATTTTTACTATATATAGGGGAGTTTTCCCACAAAATCTCCTCAATCCACAAAACACATAGAACAAAGAGTCGCTTGCGACTCTTTCGCGTGCGAGTGGGAACGCAGTTCAAATTATTATGTTCACTGTGATTTTCTCCACATTTAATTATATTTCTCTTAAGTTTTCCACGTTCTCTACTATTTTTTCCACAACATAATCTAAATCTTCATATGTAATACTTTTATCTAATGTCATACGTATTGAACTTAATGCTATCTCATCATCCTTATTTAATGCCTTTAATACATATGACGGTTCAATAATACTAGCGTTACATGCCGACCCTGTAGAAACAAATATTCCATCTCTACTCAATTGGTCAACCAATACTACTCCCTCAACCCCCTCTATACTAATATTTATGTTATTGGCAACTCTTCTATCTAAGTCACCATTTATTTCAACTCCATCTAATTTATTAATTATATTTTCTAATAAATAGTCTCTCTTTTTCCTAATTTCAATGTTTATCCCACTATTAAATTCATCAATTATATTCTTTACTGCAACTCCCATAGATGCAATTCCAGCTACATTTTCAGTTCCTGGTCTCATCCCATATTCTTGGGTTCCCCCAAAAATACTCTTTTCAAATTCTATACCTTTTCTCTTATATAGTACACCAACTCCCTTTGATGCCTGAATTTTATGTCCAGATATACTCATTAAATCAATATTATCTATATCAATGGATATTTTTCCAAAGCCTTGCACAGCATCTGTATGAAATAGAATATTTCTAGAATGAGCTAATTTACCAATTTCATTAATTGGCATAATAGTTCCAATCTCATTATTAACAGACATAACACTAATAAGTATAGTATTATCTTTAATTGAATTCTCCACACTATCTAAACTAAGCAAACCATTTTCATCAACATCCAAATATGTCACTTCATACCCTATATTTTCAAGATGTCTACAAGTATTTAAAACTGCTTTATGTTCAATCTTAGTTGTAATAATATGCCCAACGTTAGTATCACTTTTCTTAATACGATTTGCTTTACACACTCCCATTATAGCCATATTATCAGCTTCAGTTGCTCCTGAAGTAAATATAATTTCTTCTTTATCCACACCTAATGCATCAGCTATAACTTTTCTACTCTCTTCTACTATTTTTCTAGAATTTCTCCCTAATCTATGCATTGAAGAAGGATTAGCATAATTATCTTGCAAACACTTACACATTACATCATATGCATCCTTTGATAACTTAGTTGTAGCTGCATTATCCAAATATACTTCTTTCATAATTATCCCCTCTTCACTGACATCAAAACTATAAACTATACATTTACAATATTTTCATGTCTAAATATAATCGTAGTTGCTCTATCTCCAAAATCTATACTTTGAGTATATTCTTTAGGTAAATCTCCTACATATAAATGTCCCTCTAATTTTCTATCTATCCCTTTAAGATACTTTGTAAAAGCCTTATATACATTATTACGTATACAAGTTCTAATAACTACACATGGTTCATCATTACTATACTCTTTCTTACTAGTAGCCAATACATAATCCTCATATAATGGCAATTCATTTAATTGCATACCTCTAACTAACTTATTCTCATTATCCAATATGTCAATATAAATATTCTTTTTCATTTTCTTTGCCTCTTAATCATTTAACTTAATCATTTAACTTAATCATTTAACTTAATCATATTAATAGTTTCTATTCTATAAAACCATCTGAACAATCATATATATTGCAACTGCTAAAAATACTGCTGCATACAAAAGTTTTATTAAATCTAAATGTTCTGTAAAGAATGTTGAAACCTCAATTTCCTTAATTCCTTTTGACATCAAAAATATAATAAAGACTAATGGCAATATACACACCACACAATATAATAACAGATAAATCAATCCTTGTACAGTATTTCCTGCATTCGTATGAATAATTGCTACTATCGTAGATAAATATATCTGCCCCGAACATAAAAATTCTGTAAAAGCAACAATTGCACCTAATACCATACAAGCAAGTAATATCCACTTACTCTTTAAAAATTTATTAATAGTATTTCTCGTTATACTATGATTAAATTTTCTAAAACCAGTAGGTAACTGTGCCTTTATCTTACCATATTCATGATGCTTAACTACAACATAATCATATATATTTACAAAAGCTAAAAATATAAACAAACAAATAAACACTACATTTACAATATCAACAATAACATAACTAGATAAATATTTTAAGAGTTTAAATAATATTGTTCCTATTAAAAATGATGACACCACCTTACCAACACAAAAACATAATCCCATTTTTAATAAAGACTTAGATTTGTTGTTTAACAATATTAATAAAAATAATAGCATTGAAATAGAACAAGGATTAATTCCATTTACTAGTGCAGCTAAAATAACTTTTATAAAATTTATTGATTTCCATCCTTCTATTTCGTCATTTTTTTCTGCTTCTTTATAGCTAATATTCTTGGTTGGTATATTAGTTTTACTGCAAATATATTTCTCTAATCCATTCATAATATTTTTATATTCTAATAAATATTTATCTTTAACAAATACAATTGGAACTAGCCCATATTCTTCCTTTTTAACACCATATGCCTTATTATATGCATACAAATAATTCTCATTTTTCTTATCATATATATTATATTTTTTTATATTTATATTATCATATTTATCTTCTAATCTTTTAATATACTTTGATGTCTTTTCACAATTGCTACAAGTATTTGAATAAAAATAATATATATCTAAAACATTATTCTCTATCTCTTTTTTCTCTTTAACTCCATTAGCATTTATTTGCGAATAAGAGGTTGTTCCTGTTAAAATCACCTTAGATTGCTTATAATTTCTTTGAGAATTACTAACAATAATAAATTCTCTCAATGCATCTATACTTTTATCTTCTAATTCTTTATATTTACTTCCATTTACAAACTCAACTACTTTTGGCACTTTATACCCAGAGTATTCATCTATAAAACTACTGTCTCTATACTCATCAACATTAACACCATAAACCTTTAATGATGAATCTTCCTTCTTTATCTCTTTTAAATTTGATTTAATTTTTCTACAAGTTACACAATTTTCACTATAGAAATACACATAAACCTTTTCTTCTTTATCAACAATCTTTTCTAAATCATATGGGCTTATATCCGTATATCCTTCTATATTCATTGATATATATAATACACAAGCAATTACTATAACTATAGTTCCAACTATAGTAGCTGCTATTTTTTTCATTTTGTACCTCTCCTAACAAAAACCTATGTTTTAATTTGGTATGTTGCTCCATACAGAAGCAACATACCAATTGATAAAAAGTAACCTATTCACATTCAGCAAGTACAGATATACCAGATTCTTTCCAATTCCAGTTGCCTGTAAACTTAGAACCCTTATATGTAACACACCATATTGCAAGTGCAGATACAATTGTAAATGCAAGACATAAAAGTACTGCTAACATAATTGTAAACCAACCATCACAGCTATTAAGCTTATCATTTAATTGATTAAGCTTATCATTTGCCTTAACCTTTAAACTGTACATAGCATTTCTTGCTTTACACATTCTTAAATAAGTCATATTTTACCCTCCTTTTAATAATTTCTAGACATTTTTCATTGTGACTAATGCCTTAATTATCATTTTGCCATCTCCAAAAAGAGGCAATATATTTATTAAGTGAATATAATATATCCACATAATAATCCTAATTAAACTACTATCAGCAAATATATTAATTACTGATAATATACATCCTATACAAGTAGTTGAAAATACACCTGCTAGTGATATAATCAAAAGTTTTTTTCCTTGTATATCCTCATGGGTAAATACAGAAAATCTATATATATTTGAATCAATTCCTATTACACTTACATCACATTTCTTCATAGCAATATAATGAAAACTTTCATGTAATATCATAGACAATACTAATCCTAAATATATTATCACATTAAAGTAACAAACTAGTCTTATTATACTTCTATCTCCCATGCTTGCTATTATTACAATCAAGGATAAAACACTTACCATAATAAAAATAGGTCTAGTATATCTATATATAGCATACATAAATTCTTTTATGCTTATATTCTCTATTCTCAATTTTATCATCCTCAAGTTAATTATTAATTTACATTGCAATTTCTTTTCTTCTGAATTATCAAATACATAACATAAAATACAATTGTTATCAATATTACTGTTATACATATTGGCATCATCCTACCAGTAGCTCCCATTGATATTTCTAATTTACCATTTCCTATATCTTTTGATTCAAAATATAACGTATTAAAAAATGCTTCCCTTCTACCATTTTCACCTGAGCTAAATAGCATCTTTAAAAAACTTAGCACCATTGCCACAAGGGTTGTAATTACTGAACCTAAAATACAGTTTAACGTAACCGTATACTTTCCTAAACCTTTTTCATCTCTTCGCTCTTTACCATTATTCACATTTAATAATTTTTCATTAAGCCCTTTAGTATCCATAGTATGACTCCTTTCTCAAACTTGCCAAACCAACTAAACTATAGTATATTGTTACAATCGATAAAACTATTATACTTAATGCTTGTCCTATCTTTCCAATTTGTAAAATATATACACCCAATACAATTATAAGAATAAATACTATTGTAGCAAACATTCCTATCATAACTGATATTGGATTCTCCCTCTTTGGTATAAAAACAATACCAATAAATGTACTAAATACAATAAACAAAAACATTATACCATACATAAATAAAATGTCTTTCAAACCATTTCCACTAAATAGTGATAATAACATAAATGGTACTGAAACAACAAATATATAAATTATCTGACTAAGTATCATATGTAAATAATCCTTAATTACATCATAATATTTCTGATATAATATATTTCTTATGCCCTCTGTTTGCACACACATATATAAACCATTTACTACATAAATCATAACTGCATACTCAGGATGTTTTATCTTAACAAGAACAGCCATAATATATGAAAATACTGTAATTAATCCCAGATTAAGTGTATCTGCTCTTCTTGATATATTTATAAAATATGATGCAAATAAACTATTCTTATCTAGTCTTTTTTTTATAAATGGTATTCTTTCTATATTGTGCTTCAAACTAATAAATTGTCTTGTCTTCTCAACACTTTCATCTGGTATAAAGCATATTATTGCAACCATAGCTAAAACCAATGCTATAAACAAATATGTCGAAATAATAAAGTGTGTTTTATCCATAATATATGAAAAAATAGCAATTACACTTGTTCCCTTTTTATCCAAGTAACTAAAAAGAATTCCATCTGTTAACTTAGGTAAAATAACAGAATATAAAACCATCAATATTGCTAAAAACACACATGTTAATATAGTATCCTTCATTTTACTTATATCAAATATACTTACAAACCAAGAAACCAATCTATTAAATAACTCTAATATTAAATAGACATTTGAACATGTAAACAATACATTGCATAATATTCTTGGAAGTATCCTAATACCGCCTTTTAGAAAAAAAGCAATTACAACGGATGATGCTATAATATTTACTATAATTAATGAAATAGAAATTTCAAAAATAACTAATGCTACATTTTTCTCTGATTTAGTTACAGGTAATTGAGTTGTAAATCTCATAAAGCTGTCTTTTTTTAGAAACAATATTTTCATAAACATAAAAATAATAAAAGTCCACATAGCTGTAGTCAAACTATAAACATCCATTATTGTCTTTGTAAGCTGCATCGCCATACCTGATCCATCTAACAAATTATACACAAGAATAGTCATAATCAATGTAACTACTGCTATACCTGCTAATAATATAGTTCTAAATAATTTACTTTTTAATATTCCAAAATTCATTACACTTCTCTTAAAAAACATAAATAAAAGCATAACAATATTACCAATTTTTTTATATCTCATATGCACTATCCTCAAAATTAACAATATCTCTTAATATATCCGTTAGACTTACATTATTAGATAAACTTTCTATATCCATATCATTATAAATAATTCCTTTATTCATAATAATTACTCTTGAACCAATTTCCTTTGCGAAATCCAAATCATGCGTACATACAAAAACTGACTTATTCTTACTTGTTATTTGTCGTATAAGAATCTTAGTAACTTCCTTTGCCTCTATATCTATACCATTTAGTGTTTCATCTATTACTATCAAGTCAGGTTGTATTAAAAATGCAGTAATTAATTGAATTTTCTTAACCATACCGTGCGAATAAGTCTCTATCAAATCACCAATATGTTCTTCCATAGAATAATATTCTATCAACTTATCCCTTAACATATAGTCACATTTACAATCATATAAATCACATATTAACTTTATATATTCAGAGCCTGTTAGGAATTCTGGCAACAGATTATCACTTGGCAAATATATAACATTTTTTTTGCTATCTATCGCTTTATTTTCTTTACCAGCTATTAGAATTTCCCCTTTTTGCAACTTAAGTAAATCAAATATTAGTTTCATTAATGTTGTTTTCCCCGAACCATTTGGTCCAACTAATACAGGTAATTCCCCTAACCCAATATTCATATTTATACTATCCAATACTTTTTTCCCTTTAACATATTCAAATGTTACATCTTTAATATTTAAAATATTATCCCTCAAAATAACACCCTCGTTCAAAACCATGTTATAAAATACCACACTTAATATATCATACTTTGTTATAGCCCAAAATTCAATACCAAGATTATTATATTTATATTAAATTTTTATATTTTATATTTGCGTTAACTTTTATATATTATTAATGTAACTATTATAAATCCCCTTACGTTATCGCGGAGCAAATATAGGCGCGTGCTATTAAGTAAAAGGTTGCAGTTGAAAGAACTTTTGGTAACATTCTAGATTAATTATGTTCAAAATTCTTTCTGCAACCTGTACTTAATACACCCGCCCCTAAAACAAAGGATGGCACGAAGTACCATCCAAAAAACCACTTAAAGGTCTCACCAAACTGCACTAGAACCAAATCTACCCTAGAAAGCCAAACTACTTAGTACCGAAAATTCTATCCCCAGCATCTCCAAGACCTGGGCAAATATAAGCATTCTCATTAAGACATCTGTCAAGATTACCACAGTAAATCTGTATATCAGGATGAGCCTCTGAAAGAGCCTTTAACCCTTCTGGTGCAGCTATTATAGACATAAACTTAATATTCTTACCACCACGTTTTTTGATAAAATCAACGGCCTCTATAGCAGAACCTCCCGTAGCTAACATTGGATCTAATACAACTACAAGTCTCTGATCTATAGCCTCTGGCAACTTACAATAATACTCATGTGGTTTATGTGTTTCAGGATCTCTATATAAACCTATATGACCTACCTTAGCAGAAGGAACCAATGCCAAAAGACCATTAACCATACCTAAACCTGCTCTAAGCACTGGTACTATTGCTAATTTTTTTCCATCTATCATAGGAGTTTTGCACACTTCTATTGGTGTTTTTATCTCAACATCCTCTAATGGTAAATCTCTCAAAGCTTCATATCCCATCAAAGTTGCTATTTCCTCTATAAGATTTCTAAATTCTTGTGTTCCTGTTTTTTCATCCCTTAACATAGATATCTTGTGTTTAATCAATGGGTGTTCAAATACTGTTATTTTACTCATTTTCATCCTCCAATTAAAATCATATTTTTTTATTTAATTAAAGCTGAATTCCATATAATTTTATGAAATTCAGCCTTATAAACTATCCTACAATATCTTTTGCTAATTCTTTCATAGCTACAACAGTATCATCCTTCATAGAAGACTTAATAGTAACTACATTATCAATAACATTAATATCTTTCATTGTTGATAATACTTCTTTCATCTTTCGTGCAGCTGATGGTGCCCAAGTCCCATTTTCAATAATGGCAACTGTACGATTTTTATAACCTTTATGAGCAAGTCTATTAAGAAATACTTCCATACTAGTAAATACGCCACCATCATATGAAGATGCTGCAAGTACTAATCTATCATAACGAAATGCATCTTCTACTGCTTCTGCAATATCATCTCTTGTCAAATCAGTAATAGCAACTTTCTCTTCACCAGCTTCTTTTAATAATTCTTCCATTCTCTTTGCAGCCTTAGCTGTATTACCATGAATTGATGCATATGCAATAAATACACCTTTATCTTCTGGTTTATATGAGCTCCATGTATCATACTTATCTATAAAAAATTTCAAATTATCTTTAAGAACTGGACCATGTAATGGACATATCATTTGAATATCCAATGCAGCCGCCTTCTTTAATAATCCTTGAACTTGCATTCCATATTTTCCTACTATATTGAAGTAATATCTTCTAGCTTCACAAGACCATGTTGATTCATCTTCTAATACTACTTCTCCTTCTAATGCACCGAATTTACCAAATGCATCTGCTGCAAATAAAATCTTACTCTCACTATCAAAAGCAACCATTACCTCTGGCCAATGAACCATTGGTGCATTAATAAATGATAATTTATGTGTTCCAAGTTCTAACACATCTCCCTCACTTACTAATACCTTCTTATCTTCTATATCCATATCAAAGAATTGGTTCATAAACATAAATGTCTTTGTATTTCCTACAATCTTTATATTAGGATATTTCTCAACTAAAGTCTTAAGACTACCAGCATGATCTGGCTCCATATGTAAAACAACTACATATTCAGGTTCTTTTCCTTCTAATGCGTCTCCTAAATTTGCCAACCATTCGTCAGTCTTTCTAGCATCTACAGTATCCATTATTGCTATCTTTTTATCTATAATAACATATGAGTTGTATGACACACCTTCTGGTATAATATACTGACTTTCAAATAAATCTAAGTCTGTATCGTCAACTCCTATATATCTTATATCTTTTGTTATTTCTTTGAACATATCTTAAACCTCCATTCCATAATTCACCCATAACTATAATATAACATTTTTCTCATTTTCTCAACATATTTCTTCTTTATTTTTTTATTTCAATAACAATCAATTAGCAACTTTACTATTACTAATTTCTCTCTGCTTCAATCCTTCTAAGATTTTCTTTCATTTGTTCTCTTTCATCTTTCATTTCTTGGCATAATTTTTCTAATCTTTCAATTTCTTCCTTATATATCCTATCACGCTCTCGACTTTCTGCTATAACTAGGTTCCAATCCTTATTTTTCATTATTTGCCACATAAATAATTAATAAACTGTTGTGCAGTTCTTCCTGATATTCCTTGATGTGTAAGCTCCCATTTATTAGCTTCAGCGTATAGCTCTTTTTCTGGAATATCTAATTTCATCTTATCCGCTAATCCTTTTACTATTGCAAAGAACTCTTTCTGAGTAGGTTTTGAGAAATTAATAGTTATACCAAATCTATTTACAAGGGATAATTTTTCTTGCATAGTGTCTGATGTATGTATACCATTATTATTTACTACATCATTTCTATCATTCCAAGTTTCATTAATAATATGTCTACGATTAGAAGTCGCATATATTAATACATTTTCTGGTTTGGTTTCAACACCACCTTCAATAACAGCTTTTAAAAATTTATACTCAATTTCAAATTCTTCAAATGATAAATCATCCATATATATAATAAATTTATAATTTCTATTTTTAATTTTAGCTATAACATTAGATAAATCTTTAAATTGGTGCTTATATATCTCTATCATTCTTAACCCTTGATCATAAAACTCATTCACTATTGCTTTAATACTTGTTGATTTTCCCGTACCACTATCTCCAAATAATAATACATTATTAGCTTTCTTTCCTTCCACAAATGCTTTTGTATTATTAACAAGTTTTTCTTTTTGTATTTCATATCCTATTAAATCATTTAGCATAACCTTATCCATATTATTAATTGGATTAAATATTACATTTCCATCCGTATCATTACTTATACGAAAAGCCTTATTAAGACCAAACATCCCAACACCATAGTCTCTATAAAAATTGGTAATAACATCAAAAAATTCTTCTTCATTTAAAGTCGACGCTAATTTTTTACTTAATGATCTTACTTTTTCACTTACATTATGATTATACATTAGCTCTGGTTTAGTTATTGCTTTGTAGTTAGATATATGCCTAAAACAATCTATCCCCAACTTATTTTCTATCTCACGAAAATCATAATCAAATAATTTCTTAAACATTTTAAAATCATGTTTTGCAAAATGATTAACGCTTCCATCACTTGCTCCAACTTTTTCACATGTAATACTAAATGGATTTTCATTAGTAACTAATAAAAAAGTCAAATAATTATGCCATAAATTATCATCAAAACCATAATCTGTTGAAATTACAAGAATTTTCTTTATCTGCTTATAAATTTTAGTTATTAAATCTTCCTTATCATATTCCCCTTTTCTCAACTCACTACAGACAGAAGCAAGTTGAAGTAATATTGAATCCTGTGGTATATCTGAATATATTAATAATTTTGATACTATTTTATCCATAATTACCTCCTACTTAATTGTATCTAACTCATATTCTGACGACTAAAAAATTAAAACTTTACTTTTACCATTTTAACTATATATTATACTATATTTTTTATTATTCTCAACAAATTCATGAAAAATTTAACAAATTTTTACTTTTATATTTCACTTATCTCCTATTACGTAAATTTCCTCTTGTCTTGACACTAATTTTATCTTATGATATTTTTTATTTAACAGAAAAATTTCTACAAATAACGTAACTACTATTACAGTTCATACCATAAGTAGAGCAATATGGAGGAAATCATGAATAATTCTAATAATATTTTTTCAATAGATAAAACTACACTAAAAAAACATTTTACAAATTCATTTAATAATGTAACACATAACTTTCTTTCACTTGTAAAATGGATTGCAATATCCACTATTGTAGGTATTATTGTAAGTGGTTTTGCAACACTATTTGCATACACTATTAATTTAGCAACTACTACAAGAGAAAACAATCCTTGGTTACTATTCTGCCTACCAATAGGTGGCATTCTAATTGTAGCTATATATACACTTTGTGGAATGAAAAAAGATAGAGGCACTAATCTTGTTCTATCATCAATATGTCATGATGATAATGTTCCATTACGTATGGCTCCACTAATATTTATAGGGACAGCTATAACTCATCTTTTTGGTGGTTCTGCTGGACGTGAAGGTGCAGCTCTTCAAATTGGTGGTAGTATAGGAAATGCACTTGCTTCTATTATTAAAATAGATGAGTACGATAAAAAAGTAATTATAATGTGTGGCATGTCTGCCGCTTTTGCAGCTGTATTTGGCACACCTATGGCTGCTGCAATATTTTCTATAGAAGTTATTAGTATTGGTGTAATGTACTATGCTGCACTTGTACCGTGCATATTTTCAGCTATTATTGCATCTAATTTTGCATCTAATATGGGAATAAATCCTGAACGATTTAAGATATCTACTATAATTGATTTAAATGTTATTAATATAGCAAAAGTTATTATCATAGCTTTAGCTTGTGCCCTAGTAAGTGTTATTTTTTGCAAATTATTACACACTATGCCAAAAATATATTCAAAATTATTTAAAAACCATTATATACGAATTATTATGGCAAGTATCTTTATAATACTTATTAATCTAATACTTCATACAAATGATTATCAAGGTGCTGGTATAGATGTTATAGATAGAGCAATGAATGGTAAAGCCGTGCCTTATGCTTTTTTAATTAAAATTCTTCTTACCGTTCTAACTGTTGGGGCTGGTTTTAAAGGTGGAGAAATCATTCCTTCATTTTTTATAGGTGCAACTCTTGGATGTACTTTAGGAAATATACTTGGAATATCACCTTCATTATGCGCAGCACTTGGAATGATAGGCATATTCTGTGGCGTAACTAACTGTCCTATCACATCTGCATTAATAAGTTTTGAATTATTTGGATACCATGCTATATCCTTTTTCTTAATTATAATATCAATTAGCTATATGATGTCTGGTTATTCTAGTTTGTATAAAGACCAAAAAATATTATATGGAAAAACCAAGGCCAAATATTTAAACTAGGTCTTGGTTATATGTTTTTTTAGCAATTCATCCGTTTGCTAAGCATTAGATATATTTCTTTACATGCTCCTTTATAGCTTGAAAACTTTCAGCACTTATTACATGTTCAATTTTACAAGCATCTTTAACTGCTATATCATGTGAAACTCCAAGCTTTTCTAACATTTTAGAAATAACAACATGTCTTTCATACACCATATTAGCAATGTTATATCCTTCTTCGGTTAATTCAATATATCCCTTTTCTTCTACTGATATTAGACCTTTTTGTTTTAAATTCTTCATAGCGACACTTACACTTGGCTTTGTTATTCCTAATTCATGAACTATATCTATAGATTTAACTACACCATTTTTATTTTTTAATATTAATATTGTCTCTAAATAATTTTCTGCTGACTCCTGATAACTCATATTTTCTCCATTCATATACTTTTATTTTTTCTCTTATTATCTGTTTTCTATTTTATACTAAATAATTATAAAAATCCATATAATAATCATTGACAAATTAATTATTTTGTATTAATCTATAAATATAGAGTTAGTTGAAACTAACTATTTTTAATCCTACGTGGTTAGTTGGAACTAACTTTTTTTGCAACTTTTAGTTAGTTGAAACTAACCTTAATTCAAAAGGAGATGATTTTATGCCATTATCAATAGCACCACAAGGTAAAAAAATATATATACAAAAAATAGGTGGTTCACAAGATACAAAACGTCATCTTGGCTCTCTAGGTTTTATTCCTGGAAGTGAATTAACAATTATATCCTCTAATTCTGGCAATATAATTGTTAATATACATGACACACGTATCGCCCTTAATCAATCTTTGGCAAATAAAATTATAATTTCACAATGTAAAAATGGAGGTAACTAATAATGAACACATTATCGGACATTGAATGCGGTTCAACCGTAAAAGTTGTTAAATTGCATGGTGAAGGTGCAATAAAAAGAAGAATTATGGACATGGGTATTACAAAAGGCACTAGCATCTATGTGCGTAAACTTGCACCTTTAGGTGACCCAATCGAAATAACTGTTCGAGGATATGAATTATCGCTTCGTAAATCAGATGCAAAAATGATTGAAGTAATTAATATCTTATAATTTATCAAAATACAATACTTAGAAAAGAGGTATCGAAATGTCAATTAAAGTGGCCTTAGCAGGCAATCCAAACTGTGGAAAAACCACATTGTTTAACTGTTTAACTGGTTCAAATCAATTTGTTGGTAATTGGCCAGGCGTTACAGTAGAAAAAAAAGAAGGTAAACTAAGGAATAATAAAGAAATTACTATCACTGATTTACCTGGTATTTATTCTCTTTCCCCATATACACTAGAAGAGGTTGTTGCAAGAAATTACCTTATTGAAGAACGTCCTGATATTATTCTAAACATTATTGATGGAACTAATCTAGAGCGAAGTCTTTATTTAACAACTCAACTTTTAGAACTTGGTATTCCAACTATACTAGCAATCAACATGCTAGATTTACTTGAAAAAAGAAATACAAAAATAAATGTCACTAAATTGTCAGATGAATTAGGTTGTAACATTATTGAAATTTCAGCTCTTAAGAATAAGGGCATAGAAAATATAATTAATGCTATTTCAAATATAGATACAAATAATTCTTTTATACCTATACACTCTTTTGATAATCCAATCGAAGAATCCCTTCGTCAAATCGAAGATTGTATATTAGACGTACCAAACGAAATAAAACGTTTCTATGCTATTAAATTATTTGAAAGAGATGAAAAACTATCTCCTATAATTAAATGTTCTAGTAATATTGAAGGGTTAATTACCAAAATAGAATCTAAATACGAGGATGATAGTGAAAGTATTATAACAAATGAACGATACAATTTTATTTCACAAGTAGTAAATAAATGTCAAAAAAAGAATAAAGCACATGAGAAATTATCAGTTTCAGATAAAATAGATAAAATTGTAACAAATAAATGGTTAGGTTTGCCTATATTTGCAATAATTATGTTTTTGGTATATTTCATTTCAGTAACAACTGTTGGAGCAATCGTTACTGATTTTACTAACGATACATTATTTGGGGAATGGGTACTTCCTGCTGCCAATAAATTTTTAACTACCATTGGTTGTGCAGATTGGCTAATTGGTTTGATAGTTAATGGTATAATTGGAGGCGTGGGTGCTGTTCTCGGATTTGTTCCACAAATGCTAATATTATTTCTATTTTTAGCTTTTTTAGAAGCTTGTGGTTATATGGCAAGAGTCGCATTTATTATGGATAGGGTATTCAGTAAATTTGGTTTATCTGGTAAATCTTTTATTCCTATCCTTATAGGAACAGGTTGTGGTGTTCCAGGAATTATGGCATCTAGAACCATTGAAAATGACCGTGATAGAAAAATGACAATTATGACAACAACCTTTATTCCATGTGGAGCAAAACTTCCAATAATTGCACTTATTGCAGGTTCTCTATTTAATAAATCCCCTTGGGTTGCACCAAGTGCTTATTTTATTGGAATATTAGCAATATTATGTTCAGGAATAATACTAAAAAAGACAAAACCTTTTGCAGGTAATCCTGCCCCTTTTGTAATGGAACTACCTGAATATCATATGCCAACAGCACTAAATGTATTGCGCAGTATGTGGGAAAGAAGCTGGTCCTTTATCAAAAAAGCTGGTACAATTATCCTACTATCAACCATAGTTGTATGGTTTTTATCTTCCTTTAGTTTAAAAGGTGGATTTCATATGATAAATGATACCCTAGAACAAGATACTACCATTCTCGCTAATATTGGTAACCTAATCTCATGGATTTTTATTCCCCTAGGATTTGGTGATTGGCGTAGTACAGTTGCTACTATAACAGGACTTATAGCAAAAGAAAATGTTGTTGGAACATTTGGCATATTATACGGATTTTCAGAAGTTTCAGAAGACGGACAAGAAATATGGAATGTACTCTCAAATGCATATACTCCTGCCGCTGCATACTCTTTACTAGTATTTAACTTATTATGTGCCCCATGTTTCGCTGCAATTGGTGCCATTAAAAGAGAGATGAATAACAAAAAGTGGTTTTGGGCTGCTATAGGTTATCAGACACTATTGGCTTATATCGTAAGTTTTTGTATTTATCAAATATGGATATTGGTTACAACTGGAAATTTTATGTTCTTTACATTAATTTCATTTATACTTATAATTATAGTGTTATACTTATTGTTTAAGCCAAACAAAAGTAAACACATTACACATACCATTAAACAAAAGAAGCATATACATGCTTAAACTACATCTAATGAAAGGAGACATACGCCATGAATATTTCTACCTTTTTGACATTACTAGTTTTAATAATAATAGTTTTAGGAATAATAAAATATTTAATAAAATCTTTCAAATCAGGTTCCCCTTGTACAGGATGTAGTAATTGTTCTAATTGTAAAGCATGTTTGAAAAATACAAAAGATAATGTTAAAAAAGAAGGATTATAAAATCCTTCTTTTTAAACATTATCTAATATACTTACCTATTGCTATATTCCTCTAAAACCACAATGCCTCTACTAGTATTTTTACCCCTAATAAAATTAAAATCCCTCCACCTAATAACTCAGCTTTAGATTTATATTTATCACCAAAAATATTTCCTATCTTAATACCAATAGCTGACATAATAAATGTAATAACACCTATAAATGTTATTGCAACCCACACATTCACATCAAGGAATGCAAATGTAACGCCTACAGCTAATGCATCTATACTAGTTGCAATCGCCATAATAAACATAGTTTTTACTGCATACGGATTTTTTCCCCTCTTATTGCTTTCTATATTACACTGACCATTTTTACATTCCTCAGAATTACATTCTGGTTTTTCCAAAGCTTCTTTTACCATATTTATTCCAATAAATACTAACAGTACAAATGCAATCCAATGATCTATTTTAGTAATATATCCAGCAAAAGATGTACCCAAATAAAAACCAATTACTGGCATTAAAGCTTGGAATCCACCAAACCATAAGCCAGCAATAAACATATATCTAATCTCTAACTTTTTCGTTGCTAAGCCCTTGCAAATGGAAACTGCAAAAGCATCCATAGCAAGACCTACTGCTAATAAAATTAATTCTATTAGACCCATTCTTATCCTCTTATATTCCTATTCTGTTGGAGCTTCCACTACAAATGTTCCTGGAATAGCTCTCTCTTCTGGAAAACCACCATATCTATATGTATATGAATACTCATATTCGATTACATCTCCCACTTTTACATTTGGAAAATCATAATAATACATCATATAATGTGGTATACCACTACGGATATCTTCACAATCTAACTTTAAGGAATCAGTAATCTTTTCTCCACCATTTACACTATAAACTAACGTATGTGGTACATTATGGCCTTTACAATATGTTATATATTCCATTTTTTCAAATACATGGTGACATGTAAATGTTTCGTCATCATTTTGGCCTTGTATATCTGTATCGTTACTTTCTTCATTATTGTCACTTATCATACTATCCTCTGCAACTTCTACTTGTTTCTCATTTGCAGAGACAGTAACCTTAGCTGCTACTCCAATAGAACTTATTGCTACGATAACCATTACCAACTTAATTAATTTCTTCATACTATTTATCCCCTTCTCTTCATCAATATTTTTACCGTAGAGTAGTATAACTACATAATCTAACAAAGTCAATAATAAAAAATATTTTTGTCACTTTGTATATTTCACACATTTTTTTTCTATTTTTTTGTTAAAATTCACAAAAACTTCACCATTTAATTAGCACTCACCTCTTGACAGTGCTAATAATCAGTGCTATATTATATATATAACATATAGGGCATATATAATATGGTGTGTTCTTTATATGCTAGTAAAATATTTTAAATATGTAGTTTTAAGAGTACATCTTAATTGAAAGGAGTAATGACGTATGATGATGCCAAGTGTTTTAACAAATGAATTATTTAATGATTGGATGGATTTCCCATGGGAAAATGAGTTCTTTACTTCAAAGAATCCACTATATGGTAAACATGAGAAAAATATTATGAAGACTGATATTAGAGAAGTAGGTGATACTTACGAACTTGATATTGATTTACCAGGATATAAGAAAGATCAAATCAATGCTCAATTAAAGGATGGTTATCTTACAATATCAGCTAGTAAAAAACTAGATAAAGATAAAAAAGATCATAAAGGAAACTATATAAAACGTGAACGCTATAGTGGAAGTATGAGTAGAAGCTTTTATGTTGGAGATGGAATTCAACAAGAAGGTATTAAAGCTAAATTTGAAGATGGAATTCTAAAATTATCAATTCCAAAAACAGAACCTCAGAAAGTTGAAGCAAATAATTATATAGCAATTGAAGGATAATATTATTTTAAACAGTATTTGTCTTTACAACATAATTACATTTAAATAATATTACATTACTTTAAATCTCCTTAATAACACAAAAAAGAGATTGCCGCATATGAAATAAAACATATTACGGCAATCTCTTTTTATTACACATAAACTTTATGAGAATGCACATCCCCAAGCAATAAATGCTTGGGGATGGATGAACTGTTACTATTCCACTCCAGTTCTGATGCTTAATTAGATATATCTTCTAAGTTAAGATAATTTAATATAAGTTGTACTGCTCCTGTTATCCCAACCTTTCCAGAATTAATACATAAGTCATAACTACTTACTTCTGACCATTTCTTACTAGTATAAAAATTATAATACGAAGCTCTTTGTTTATCTCTACGTTGTATAAGTTTTAAAGCTTCTGCCGCATTAATCTCATATTTTTCTGAAACTCTTTTTACTCTATAATCCAAATTGGCAGTTATGTATATTTTCACTAATTCTTTTCTATCTTCTAGAACATAATCAGCACATCTTCCAATAAAAATACTAGACTTATCTTCATCTGCTATAGAACGAATCAACTGAAATTGTGCTCCATACAATTTTGCATTAATAGGCTGATAATCTACATGATTTCCAAAATAACCTGTAGTTGCTAATGAATACAAAAGACTCTGTTGTCCACGCTCATCATATTGAGAAGCGACCGTTTCACACATTCCACTTTTTTTAGCAGCTTCAAATAATATTTCTTTATCATAACACTTTATACCGAGTTCCTCACCTAAAGACTTTCCTATTTCAGAACCACCGCTACCAAATTGTCTTCCTATCGTAATAAGTCGTTTCATAGAACTCCTCCATTCTACTAAATTTAACAAAACCTATACTTCTTGTTCATTACCTATTTTCTTCTTTCATAATATCTCGTCATATTATAGTGCTAATTTATATATATTAATAACGTCTTCCTTATTCAAATTAACAAATCCATATACATATCCATCTCGTCCATCACCATAGCACGCAACTTCTGCCATTTTTTCAATATCTTCTTCCTTTGCACCTAATTCTACAAATGATGTTGGCATACCAATTTCATGTAAGAATTGCTTAAATCTTTCTATTCCTTCTCTTGCCGTAATCTCTGGATTTTCCTCATTCATTTTACATCCCCATACATTAACTGCAACTCTTGCAAATCTTACCACATCATGTTTTACATTATATGATAAGCATGCAGGCATTATAACCGCCAATCCTGCACCATGTGCACAGTCATATTGTGTAGATATTTCATGTTCTATAGTATGACTAGACCAATCTTGTGTTCTTCCCACACCACATGAATTATTATGAGCCATCATGCCAGCCCACATTATATTAGCTCTAGAATCATAATCATTATTATCTTTTACAGCCTTTGGTCCTTCTTTTATCATAGTTAATAATAACCCTTCTATTAATCTATCCGTTACTTCAACCTCAGTAGTATTTGTCATATATCTCTCATATAAATGAGCCATAATATCTGTTATACCACATGCCGTCTGATATGCTGGAAGTGTCTGGGTAAGAGCAGGATTTAAGATTGAAAATTTAGGTCTTAATGCATCTCCATGAGCTGCCCTCTTATACATTCCTTCTTCTTTAGTTATAACTGTATCCGGTGAACCTTCACTTCCTGCTGCTGCAATAGTTAATACAGTTCCTATTGGTAATGCTTCCTCTACCATCATATTTTTACTTTCTGAATAATAATCCCAGAAGTCTCCATCGTATACTGCACCTGCCGCAATACCTTTTGCAGAGTCAATTGTACTTCCTCCACCTACTGCTAATATAAAGTCTATTCCTTCTTTTTTGCATGTATCTATTCCTTCATATACAAGTCCACTTCTTGGATTAGGTTTTACTCCACCTAATTCTACGTATTCTATATTTTCTTTTTTCAATGATGCTTTAACTCTATCTAATAGTCCTGAGCGAACAACTGAGCCTCCTCCATAATGTATAAGTACTTTACTTCCGCCAAATTTTTTCACATACTCTCCTACTAAATTTTCTTCATCTTTACCAAATACAAAATATGTTGGGCTATAAAATTTAAAATTATCCATAATTTCCTCCATTTCAACGATTTTTCCTTATCCTAGGGACGATTTAAATATTTATATTAAGGTAGGTAGTAGTTGACGATATAAAAATTATATATGTCCCCTAGCAAGTTCTCTAATATAAATATTAAAATCTGTCTACTACAATAATATAATTGGGAAATCGTTTTATACTTTTTCTAAAAATTATAACTACATATTTGAAGGTATTTTCGTACCTTAATATGTAGCTATTTATAAATTTTTTCATATATATATCGACATAAATATTTGTTTTTTGAATCTAAAAAATTAAAAAGCATAGCTTACAACACAATTTCCTCGTCTATGAAAGAACAAAGAGTCGCTTGCGAAGGAATTTCCTATTAAACAAAAAAAATCTACCAAACTATTTGTTCAGTAGACTTATACGTATATTGGTATAAAATAAATATCATATATGTTTTTTATATCATCACTAGAATATCCTATTTACCAGTTACCATATATTCTATTAATCTATCAACATCTTCTTTTTCGTGTGCAACTATTTCTAATTCTGGAATTGTTCCATTAGAAAATACATTTGCTAATGAAAAATACTGAGATAACTTTGACTTTAAATTAAGTCTATCTCCTTCTCCTGTAACAAGCTCAACTCTTCCTTTGCACTCATCAATAGCCTTAAAGAATTTTTCAATATTATTAATATTTGATACTTTCATCTTTATAACCTCTTTTCTTAAAACATATACCACTTTGTTAAATTAATAACAATCTTTCCTCTCACCTATTATTTTATACCATTTATTCTTGTAAAGCAATATTTTTATACTTATTTTATATTTTTATAGTAACAGTTCAGCCGAAGGCTGAACTGTTATGAGGTTTTATGGGTTCTAGTGACGAGCCCTAATAGGTAATAATCTACGAGATATCAAATATATTATCTATTCTTTATCTCTTACTTTACCGAATGCTAGGGCTCGTCACTAGAATAAATTATATGAAATTATATGAATTTATATGTTGTTACAGAAGTCATTATATCGCCTTTATTTATTATAGGTGATTTAAATTCCTCTTTGTTTATTGCATCTGGAAAATACTGTGTTTCAAAACATATGCCGCCCTGTCGTTGATATACGCTATTATCTTTCCCGGATTCATTATCTAAGAAGTTACCAGAATATACTTGCATTCCCGGTGTGTCAGTATATACTTCCATAGTTATATTACTTTGATCAGCTGTTAGTGAAGCAACCTTCCTATAACCCTCACCTTTCAATACATAATTATGATCATATCCTGTTGCTATCTTTAAAGCTTCGTAGTCATCGTTAATATCCTGCCCTACTGTCTTTTCCTGGCGGAAATCCATTGGTGTATTCTCAACATTTACAATCTCTCCTGTTGGAATAAGTTGCTTATCTGTCGGAGTATAACTATCACTATCAATCCACATTTTATGTTTCAATATAGTTCCAGAATTATGTCCATTAAGATTAAAGTAACTATGATTTGTAAGATTAACTATTGAAGCATCTTTTGCTTTACAATAATAATGAATAGAAAGTTCATTATTATCTGTAAGTTCATACATAACTTCTATAAGGACTTCTCCTGGAAATCCTTGATCTCCATGCTCACTTACAATATAAAACGATATATTATGCTCATCTACCTTATTAGTATTCCATAGTCTTTTGTTATAATAATCATATCCACTATGTAAATTATTATCATTCTCGTTTTTATCTAGTTGATATTTTATTCCATTTAACTCAAATGAAGCATTTCCTATTCTATTAGCATTTCTTCCTATCGTAGCTCCAAAATATGTTCCTGCATTCTCATAATCAAGAACACTATCATATCCTAGAACAACATCGTATACCTTATTTTCTTTAGGTATCCTTACGTTAACCAAACATGCTCCATAATCAGTAATATCAATTTCCATACCTTTATAATTCTTTAAGGTATATAATTTTGCAATTTCACCTTCTTTTGTTTTTCCAAATTCTTTTACCATAATGTCACCTCATAATCTTCTAAATTATTCTCTTATAAGATTTGACGTGAGTTTATACTCACGTCAAATCATTAATTATGCAAATTATTCATTATCTAAAGAATGCTTCATTCCATCTTAACTCATTTTTAAAATCACGAATTCTAGTGTCTTTATCAATATATACAACTTCTATTCCCATAGCTGCTGCCCAATCACCCATTTGCTCTGCAGTTATATCATATGAAAATGCTGTATGATGAGCTCCGCCTGCTAATATCCAAGCTTCTGCTCCAACTGCCAAGTCAGGTTCTGGAGTCCAGAAATTAGTAGCAACAGGAAGTTTTGGCATTTCCTTTTCAACTTTCTTACAATTAACATCATTAACTATTAAACGGAATCTATGTCCTAAATCAATCAATGAAGTTGCCACTCCATATCCTTCTTTAGATGTAAATACCAATCTAGCTGGGTCTTCTCTATTTCCCATGGATAATGGTTGACATTTAATACTAATCTTTCCGTCTGCTATTGTAGGACAAACCTCTAACATATGTGCTTGAAGAATTCCCTCTTTTCCTGGTACAAAATTATATGTATAATCCTCTAAGAAAGAAGTTCCTTTTGCATCTTTCATTCCTTGTGTCATTAGTTTCATGATACGAACCATAGCTGCTGTCTTCCAATCACCTTCAGCTCCAAAACCATAACCTTTTTCCATTAGTCTTTGAATAGCAAGTCCTGGTAATTGCTTTAGTCCTCCTAAGTCCCCAAAGTGTGTTACTATAGCTTGATAATTCTTTTCTTCAAGGAATCTCTCAAATCCTAATTCAATCTGAGCTTGTACTGCAATATGCTTTTTGAATTCATCTGCATCTCTTCCTTCAAGTAAAATATCATACTTATCATAATATTCATCAACTAAAACATTAACATCTGAATTATTAACTGCATCTACAGCCTCCACTATTTCATTTACTGGATAAGCATCTACTTCCCAGCCAAACTTAATCTGTGCCTCAACCTTATCACCTTCTGTTACAGCAACATTTCTCATGTTATCTGCCACTCTCATAACACGTACATGACTGCTTTCTACTATTCCTACTGCAGTTCTCATCCAACTCGCAATTCTTTCTTGAACCTGCTTATTGTCCCAATGACCAACTATTACTTTTCTTTCAATTCCCATGCGACTTACAATATGTCCATATTCTCTATCACCATGAGCAGATTGATTCTCATTCATAAAATCCATATCAATCGTATCATATGGTATTTCCTCATTAAATTGAGTATGGAAATGTAACAATGGTTTCTTATATTCTTGTAAACCAAGTATCCATGATTTAGCAGGTGAAAATGTATGCATCCAAGTTATTACACCAGCACAATTTTCATCTCTATTTGCTTCACTAAAAGTTTTTCTTATAACTTCATTTGTAATCAATGTAGGTTTCCATACAACTTCATAAGGAAGAATTCCAGATTTGTTTAAAGCTTCTACAATAATCTTAGAATGCTGTGCTACATGCTCTAAACACTCATCTCCATATAAATCTTGTGAACCAGTACAAAACCAAAATTTATAATCTTTCATTTTTATCATAACTTCATATCCTCCATTATTCTTTCAAGACCTATTTATAAATTTCTCAATTCTTATTCTTCCTTTTGTCCATAATAGGCATTAGCTCCATGTTTTCTAAAATAATGCTTATCTTGCAATTCCTGTGGTGCTTCTTCTATCTTAGGATTTATCATTTCTGCTATAGCAGCCATCTTTGCAACTTCTTCTGCAACAACTGCATTATGAACAGCGTCCTTAGCATCCTTACCCCATGTAAATACACCATGATTTTTGCAAAGTACAGCCGGAACTGCCATATATTCTTTATCTTTAAATTCTTCTACTATAAGCAATCCCGTGTTCTTTTCATATGCTTCATCAATTTCTTCTTTAGTAAGATTTCTCACACATGGAATCTCTCCATATATATAATCCGCATGGGTTGTTCCATAACAAGGTATTGCTCTACCAGCCTGAGCCCAACTCGTAGCCCATGTACTATGTGTATGAACTATTCCTCCCATATTTGGAAAGGCTTTGTATAATTCAAGATGAGTTGCCGTATCAGAAGATGGATTATATCGACCTTCAATTTTATTTCCTTCTAGATCCATAACAACCATATCTTCGGCTTTTAGTTTATCATACTCTACACCACTTGGTTTAATAACAAAGTATCCTGTTTCTCTATCTATTGCACTTACATTTCCCCAAGTAAATGTAATAAGTTCATACTTTGGAAGAAGCATATTAGCTTCATACACTTTTTGCTTTAATTCTTCTAACAACTATGTCACCTCTCTATTCTGTTCTATATGTTATATTACATATAAATATCTAAGTATTTTCAACTGCTGCTCTTTCAATACTTAAGCCTTTCTTATATTGTTTTATAAATCTATCAAATCCATCAACATCAGCCTTCTTAGGCTCAAGAGTATAGCATTCATCATCTTTAAATACTCTATTATTCAAGAAATCATCTAATGTTTCATCATCAGTTTTATTTATCAAATAAGATGCTAACAATGCTATTCCCCATGCACCTCCTTCGCCGGCGGTCTGTCTAACAGTAACAGGTGTATTAATTGCTGCAGCCATAATACTTTGTCCTACATCTTTTGTCTTAAATAATCCTCCATGTCCCATAATTTCATCTACCTTGACGCCTTCTTCTTTTAATAGAATATCTAATCCTATTTTTAAAGCTCCCAAAGAAGTAAATAAATGAGTTCTCATGAAATTGGCTAAATTAAATTTACTATTTGGTGTACGAACAAATAATGGTCTCCCTTCTGTGAATCCTGTAATACTTTCGCCCGAGAAATAGTTATATGCTAATAATCCTCCACAATCACTATCACCTTCAAGTGCCTTTCTATAAAGAGTACCATATATTTCATTCATATCCACCTTTACTCCTAATGCCTGAGTGTATTCCTTAAAAATATTTACCCATGCATTTAAATCAGAAGTACAGTTATTACAATGAGCCATTGCTACCAAATTACCCATTGGAGTAGTAACAAGGTCTATCTCCTCATGAGGTCTAGTTAATTCTTTTTCCAATACGATCATTGCAAATACTGATGTTCCTGCTGATACATTACCTGTTTTTACTGCTACACTATTAGTTGCCGTCATACCTGTACCTGCATCACCTTCCGGTGGACAGAATGGTACTCCACTTTGTAATATTCCAGTTGGATCTAATAATTTAGCACCTTCTTCTGTTAATGAACCAGCATCCTCTCCTGCAAGTAACACCTTTGGTAATAGGTTTTCAACTTTCAAGTCATATTCTTCTATTTCAACTAATGCATCAAACTGTTTTATCATTAAAGTATTATAATTCTTTGTTTCAATATCTATTGGAAACATTCCTGACGCATCACCAACACCAAGTACTTTTTTGCCTGTTAATTTCCAATGTATATATCCTGCAAGTGTTGTAAAGAATTCTACCTCTTTTACATGAGCTTCTTTATTTAATATTGCTTGATATAAATGAGCAATACTCCATCTTTCTGGAATATGATAATCAAATAAATCTGTTAGTTCTTTAGATGCCTGACCCGTAATTGTATTTCTCCAAGTTCTAAATGGCACCAATAGATTATCTTGTTTATCAAAAGCCATATAGCCATGCATCATAGCACTAATACCTATTGCTCCAAGTTTTTTTAAAGAAACATCATATTGCTCTTTTACATCTCTAACTAAATCTCCATAACAATCACGTAATCCATCCCATATAGCCTCTAAACTATATGTCCATATACCATTTTCATATTGATTTTCCCATTCATGACTACCTGATGCTATAGGATTATTTTCTTCATCAATTAAAACCGCTTTAATCCTTGTCGAACCAAATTCAATTCCAAGTACTGTTTTTCCTTCTTCAATAATTTTCTTTTTCTCTAAAACCATTCTTTTTCTCCATTCTGTAGCCTTTTAAAAAGTACAATTACGCACTCTTTAAAACGCTACTAATATATCAAAACTTATGTCTATTATTTCTTTTTCTTCATACGTGCAAATATTGCTTGTAATACTATGAAGAAGCATAACAATGCAGATAATACAATACGAACCCACCAGCTAGAAAGTGTACCTTGTGTAGTAATTAAACTTTGAATTGTACCATTAATTAATACACCAAATACTGTTCCTACAGGTGTTCCAACACCACCACTAAGTAATGTACCACCAATAACTGCTGATGATATTGCATCCATTTCAAGACCTTTTGCTTGTTCAACAAATCCTGCACATGAATTCAAACAGAATAGGAAACCACCAATACCAGTTAGTAAACCTGCAAGAACATATGCCTTAAACTTTGTTGTCTTTACATTTATACCCATCATTTTTGCACTTTGTTGATTACCACCAACTGCATATATTGATCTACCAAATTTAGTGAATTTCATTACTATTGCAATTATAATAAATACAACAATAGCTATAATAACTGTAGGATATATATATGCTGGTATAAATTTTCCTCTTCTACTTAATGAACCAAATGGCATAAGAATCTTATAATTTGCCCAAGCTTTAAAAACCGCATTCTCAATGTTAATCATCTGTGTACTAATTACTGATGTCATACCTCTTGCAAAGAATAACCCTGCTAATGTTACAATAAATGGTTGAATCTCAAGATAGGAAATAAGAAATCCTTGAACTACTCCCATTAAAATTCCTATACCTAAAGCTGCAATCAATGCCACATATGCATTTACTCCTTGCTTTTCCATTAAACTTGCAGAAGCCATACAAACTAATGCTGTTACAGAACCAACACTAATGTCTATTCCACCAGTAATCATTACTATTGTCTGTCCTAGAGCTATAACCAGTAGACCTGCATTTGATATGAACAAGTTCAAAAACATCTGTGGTTTTGCAAATCCTCTGTCTTCAAACACTATCATACCAGCTACATACATAACTACAAAAAGGAGGATTGTAATCATAAGTAAATAAGTATTTCCATTTATCTTGCTAAGTTTAAATTTCTTTTGTTTTTTATTATTCATCTTATTTTCCCCCTTCCATTGTTACTTTATTTGCTTTCTTTATCTTATAGTTACTAACCATTCTCTTAAATACAGGGCTTTGTAACACAACTATTAATACAACTACAATTGCCTTATATACTGATAATTGGTCTGCTGGGACCTCCATTGCATACAATGTAGTAGTTAAAGCTTGTATAGTATATGCTCCAATTACTGAACCAGCTAAACTAAATTTACCTCCGCCTAATGCATTACCACCTAATGCTACTGCTAGAATTGCATCCATCTCAAGATTCAATCCTATATTATTAGCATCTGCTGAATATATACGACTTGATGCAACAATACCTGCTACACCTGCCAATAAACCACATATTACATAAGCTAAGAATTTAATCATTGTTGAATTAAGTCCAACTAATCTAGATGCCCTAGCATTAATTCCTACACTTTCTATAAACATTCCTAATGCTGTAAACTTCAACAAAAGTAATACTATAATTACAATTAATATAGCAATAAATATTGGCGTTGGTATTGGACATTTAGGCAAATAACCTCCTAAGAATTTATATGATTCTTTATGAATGTATGTTATTTGTCCTTTAGTAACTAATTGTGCTATACCACGACCTGCTGTAAATAAAATCAAAGTTGCTATCATAGGTTGTATATTCAGTTTAGCAACTAAAAAGCCATTAAATGCTCCACATAATCCTGCTACAAATATACCTACTACTAATGCAATAATATATGTAACCACAGTGTATTTGGATATTTCTCTTGCACCACCTGTTAATATTTGACAACACACTGCTGCTGCAACAGACATTACTGCACCAACACTAATATCTTGTCCACCTGATGCTGCTGTAACAAGTGTCATTCCTACTGCTAATATTACAAGTTCTGAAGCTCTATTAATTACATTTATCAAATATCCAGATAATACATGATTTTTATACTCAATTACAAAGAAATCTGGTGTAGTAATTAAGTTAGCTAATAAAACTATAAGTAAACATACAATTGGCAAAAACAACCTTGAACTAGTAATCTTTTTATAATCATAATTTTTTATTGTCTCTAGTATTTTCTTTCCTGCAGTAGGTTTTTTCTTTTTAGATTTATCCTCTTTTATTAATTTATTAGACATATTACTCGTCACCTCCTGCAATTGCTTTCATAATTTGGTCTTGCGATAATTCACTTTCATTAAGTTCTCCAACTTTTCTACCATCTCTAAGAACTATCATTCTAGAACATGTACGAATCATCTCTTCTATCTCAGATGATATAAATGTAACTGCCATTCCACCATCTGCTAATTTTAATACAAGTTTCTGAATTTCAGTTTTAGTACCAATGTCGATACCTCTTGTTGGTTCATCAAGTATCAAGTACTGTGGATTAGTTAATAACCAACGTCCAATAATAACTTTTTGCTGATTACCACCTGAAAGGCTCTTAATTGGAGTTTCTCTACTTGCTGTTTTAATTTGAAGCATTTCAATATACTTATCAGCAAAATCCTCCATTTCCTTCTTAGACATTGGCTTAAATATTCCTCGTTTTGCTTGAAGAGCAATAATAATATTTTCTCTAACAGATAGGTCTGCTAGTATTCCATCCATTTTTCTATCTTCAGGGAGATATGCCATACCTAATTTCATAGCTTCTAAAGGCGAATTAATTTTAACAACTTTATCATTTACCTTCAATGTTCCTGAGTCAGCCTTATCAGCTCCATATATTGCACGTACCATTTCAGAACGTCCTGAACCTAATAATCCTGTAAGGCCAACAACTTCTCCTTTATGAATCTGGAAATCAAAAGGTTTAATTGTGCCTTTATGTTCTAATTGTTCTGCCTCTATTATCACTTCTTTTTCTTCATTAGAAACTTCTTTACGATCTTCCTTAATACTTGCTAAATCATCAAAATGTTTACCGATCATCTTTGATACTAACTTGACTCTAGGCAAATCTTTTATCTCATATTCTCCTACTAATTCACCATTACGAAGAACTGTGATTCTATCACACACTGCATATACTTGCTCAAGAAAATGTGTAACAAATATTATACCTACACCATCTGATTTTAATTTTCTCATTAAAACAAATAATTTTTCAACCTCATCATCATCTAATGAAGAAGTAGGTTCATCAAGTATCAATACTTTACATTTCATATCAACTGCACGAGCTATCGCTATCATTTGTTGAGTTGCTATAGAGCATTCATCCAATGATTGTGTTGCTTCTGCACTTATATCAAGCTTCTTAAGTAATTCCTCTGCTTGTTTATTCATCTTTTTCCAATTAATCAGACCTAATGTTCTTGGTTCTCTTCCAATATAAAGATTCTCAGCAACTGTTAAATTAGGACATAAATTTACCTCTTGATAAACTGTACTAATTCCATTTTTCTGTGCCTGTTCTGGACTTTTATTGATAATTGCTTTATCAGAACCATCAATATATATCTCACCAGTTTCAAATTCATGTACACCTGTAAGAACCTTAATTATTGTTGACTTACCTGCACCATTTTCTCCCATTAATGCATGTATCTCACCTTTTCTAAGAGTAAAATCTACATGTTGCAATGCTTTGACACCTGGGAAAGTTTTCGAAATATCTCTCATTTTTAATACAATATCATCTGCCATTTTATCACCTGATTTCTAACTTAAATTAATTATTTAAATTCTCACGGAATTTTTAAATTTTAACTTTTCTGCACATTGTGTGCATCCACACGATGGGTTTTGTTTAGTAGGAAATGCAACTAGATTTCCTATTAAACAAAAAAGATAGCGTGACTATGTGTCTAGAACTGGATTATTCTCGGCTATCATGCCACGCTATCTAACGTATATTCCTACTTAGGAACACTAATATTTATTTTTCATTAGTAAGCACGTTTGCTGATTACATCCTTAGTAGTCTCTGTAACTTCATATTCTGTTTTATCAACTTTAACTGATTTAACAGTATCACCATATGCAAATATTTGCTCATCTACATATTGAATCTTATCAACTTTTTCTCCAGCTTCAAGTTTCTTAATGATTTCCTCAACACGAGGTCCATGTAATGGATTACACTCTGTATTGCATATAATCTTACCTGACTTTGTATCTTCTAGACCTTTCTTAGTTGAGTCAAATGACATTACTAAAATGTCTCCATCAGGTCCAACTTTCTTACCAGCTTGTTCAATTGCATCAATTGCGCCCCAAGCTTCGTTGTCATTCTCACAATATACTACGTTAATATCTTTATTTTTCTTTAACATAGATTCCATTACTTCTTGTCCCTTTGCTTGAGTAAACTCACCAGTTTGTTGAGCTACAATATCCCAACTATTCTTCTTAGCTGCATCTTTTAGACCTTTAGTACGTCCAATTTGTGCAGATGCACCAATTGTTCCTTGAATATGAGCTATTTTTAACTTCTGAATTTTCTTCTCTGCTGCATATTCTTTTAACCAAGCTGCTGCTTTCTTTCCTTCAAGTTCAAAGTTTGAACCAACCCATGCTGTATAAAGACTATCATCTTTTACCTTAACCATACGGTCAACAATAATTACTGGAATATCAGCATCTTTTGCTTCTTTAAGAACTGTTTCCCATCCAGTCTCAGTTACAGGTGCGATTACTATGTAATCAACTTCTTGTGCAATAAAGTTACGAACCGCTTTAATTTGGTTCTCTTGTTTTTGTTGTGCATCATCGAATTTCAAATCATATCCATTTGCTTCTGAAAATGTTTCCTTCATTGATGCTGTGTTAGCTGTACGCCAATCTGATTCTGCTCCTACTTGTGAGAATCCGACAACAATCTTATCACTGTCACTAGAAGCTTTCTTTGTGCTACCCTTTCCCTCATCCGACTTTGTAGCACATCCAACTAATAGTGATGCGACCATAGCTGTTGCTAAAAGACCACAAATAATTTTTTTCTTAGTTTTCATAACATACCTCCTGTTTACACTTTATTTGATATCTTAATTGTAACTATTTTTTTATTCAAATAAAATGCAACATTCGACTTTGTTTGTTATTTTTTTTACTCTTTTCTAACTTTTACTCCAAAAAAGTTTGTTTTTTTACGAATTTTTTTTATTTTTTTACGATTGACTATTTATCATTTGATATTTTTATAGAAATAACAACTTCTGTTCCTTTTTCCTCGCTACTTATTATATCCATATCACTATCCTCACCATAATAATATTTTATCCTATTATACACATTACTAAGTCCATATCCACTTTTTTTCTCTATATCCTTATTTTTCAAATTATAAATAACTTCATCACATTTTTCCTTTTTCATTCCCTTTCCATTATCAATAACCCTAATTACTATATCTTCTTCAACCTTCTTACCTTCCACAATTATTTTCCCACCACCTCTTTTATTCTTAATTCCATGATATAAGGCATTTTCCACTAATGGTTGCAACGTTAATTTAGGTATCTCATATTCCTTTACGTTTTCATCTATATCAATCTCATATTCTAATATATCTTGATATCTAACTCCTTGAATTTGAAGATAGCTATCCATATGTTCAACTTCATCCTTAATTTGAATTATATCTCTACCTTCATTCAATCCTGTCCTAAAAAAATCAGACAACGCTGTAACCATAGAAACTACATCTTTCGTTTTATTTTCTTCAGCTAACCATATAATAGTATCTAATGTATTATATAAAAAATGTGGCGTAATCTGTTCTTGCAATAACTTCATCTCCGTTAATCTAAGATTACTCTGTTCCTTTTTTATTTCTTGAACTAGCTCACCTATTTCCTTTGTCATATTATTAAAACTATCTGTTAAAACACCTATCTCATCTCTAGATTCATTCTTCGTCTTAACAGTAAAGTCACCTTGTCCAACCTTATTTGTCATTTTACACAATTCTTTAATAGGTTTCGTAACACTCCTTAATGCCATATATGACATAATTATACCTGCAACAATTGCAATAAAAGATAACAAAACAGCTAACTTAATAGCCCTATCTTTTTTTATATCCAATAATTCTTGTGCATGGTTATAATTAGATGCTTCCGTCAATATATAATCTTGAATTTCTTCATTAATAATTTCTGTCAAACTATATATATTATCATTCAAGTAATCTAACTGATTATCTAAACTTGCTTCTTCCTTTATCATTTTTTCAAGTTCTCTAAGACTCTTCTTCAAAGACTCTATGCTAGTATTCAATTTTTTTGTAGTAGTGTGATTTTTATAAATTGTAGACTTTTTTGATAACTCAACACATGAATTTTCAAGTCCATCAAGATATGTATACGGATCAATTATCTTTTCATCAATCACTCTTTTTTTCTCAAGCAATTGCGAAAATGTTTTCTTTTGTGTAACAGCAATATATGCATTATTATCTATTACTTCTTTGCATTCTGTTGCATATTGGTTTGCAATACTAACATTTTTTGTAATATCATCATATAAATTAGACAATTGATTAATTGATACTAATAGATAAATTATTACTATAATTAATGGAACAAAAATAACAGTAGGAATTAATGCCAACCTTCTATTCAGTGATGTCGTTCTCTTCTTTAACATTCTCTTCTTGCCTTCCTCTTAATCGATATTCTCTTGGTGTACATTTCTGTATTTTTTTAAATATGTAACTAAAATAATGTGCATCCTTATATCCCACTTCATATCCAATATCTGAAGCTTTTTTTGAAGAACACATAAGTAGCTCTTTTGCCTTTTCTATGCGAACATGTGTAAGATATTCTACTACAGTTTGATCTGTCTCTTTTCTAAATAATGCACTAAAATAGCTTGGACTCATATTTACATATGAAGCAATTGTATTTAATGAAATATCATCTTCCATATAATTATTATTTATATACTCTTTTGCAATATTAACTATCTCACTATTCTTATTTCCTGAAACAGAATATCTTAAGTCTATAATTTTATTTATTAGTTTACTCAAATATTCTTTAAGTTTCTCTAAAGATGTCTCTTGTTCAAAAAGCATTCTCATATCTTCTAACTCTATTTCTAAATTAGAAGTATCAATATTAAGTCCTTTCACAAATGAAATAGCATTAACATAACTATCTATTGCAATATATTGTCTCATAATCAACGATTTTAAATTATCACTTGGAAATTCATCAAAATATACATTAACAAAATTATCCACTTCTTCTGATGTTCCATTCTTCAAAAATTTAATTAATAAATCTTTATTTTCCTCTATAGTATTTATACCTTTTGCTTCTATAAGTGATGTGTCTTCCTTTTTCTGTTTTTCTATATTAAATAATATTTTATTATATGGTCCTATAAATCTATTGGCAAATATTATATTTGCACTATGAAAAGAATTTTTCAATTTTCCTATTCTATATACTGGTGCACCCACTGCACCAAAATACTTAACCTTATTATATTTTTTTACCTCATTTTCTATAAATGTATTACTATCTCCAATTATTTGCTCAATTTTATCTTCACTATCTCCCATAACAATAATTCCCCAACCTTCTACTCCTCTATTAAATAAAATAACATCTGTACGTCTAATAAAATATTCCTCAATAACCTTATATACATCATTTATTTCTTCTATATTATCCCTATCATCTATAAGTTTTAACAATAAAAAATTATAAACTTGTGCACTTATATCTATTTTCAAATTATCTGCTATATCTAATACCTCTGACATGCTCATTTGTTCAGAAACAAGTCGATTGAAAAATTTCTGTTTCTCAAACTGAACGTTCTCTCTCATTTCATACATATATTTTTCCATTAATCGTTTTTCATTATTCTTCTTTTCTTCTCTCTCTTTTATCTTTGTAATTGTTTCAACTAGCTTTTCTGCTGATACCGGCTTTAATAAGTAATCTGTTGCACCTAATAATATAGCCTCTCTTGCATACTCAAATTCATCATATCCACTTACTATTACTATTCTTATATTTGGAAGTTTTTCCTTAACCAATTTGCTTAACTCTATACCATCCATAAAAGGCATTTTTATATCTGTAATCAAAACATCTGGCTTAATTTTTAAAATTTGTGGATAAGCTAGCTCACCATCACTAGCCTCCCCCACAAATTCAAACCCTTCTTTTTCCCAATCTATACAATTTTTTATTCCATTTCTTATTACTACTTCATCTTCTACTAAAAAAACTTTCATAATCTGTCAACCTTTTCTTATCTAGCATATTTTTATTTGTAACTATTCAACCGATGGTTGAATGTTACATTTATTCAACACTCTTTAATGATTCTATCATATCTATCTTGTTAAGACTAGCTTTCATTATAAAGTTGACTACACATGTAAATATGATAGTTATAATTGCGCCTATAATATAACTTAAATTTGCTATCTTTAATCCAAACATAACACCATCCATTGATATTGAATTTATTATAAAATGATGCAAATATGTTCCTATAAATAATCCTGCAACTATTCCTAAAGCCGTTAACAAGATATTTTCCCTATACACATATGCTGATACTTCATTATCATAAAATCCAAGTACCTTTAATGTCGCTAACTCACGTTTTCTTTCCGCAATATTTATATTATTTAAATTATATAAAACAACAAATGCTAATAATCCTGCTGAAATCAATAATACATATACAACCATATTAAGAGATTTCATCATATCATCAACATGATCAACAATATCAGACATAAACCGAAGACCAGCTACTGCTTCTTTTTCCACTATTGTTTCTCCAAATTTTTTCTCTACATAAGAATTAAAATTATTTATATTCACTAAATACTCATTTATACTTATGTCTTTATTATACAATTCCTTATACTGTGCTCTAGATATATATATATAATGATCAATATAGTTCTCAATTATATATTTTATTTGTACCTTAACATTTTCCTCACCATCTACCTGAAGTTCAACTTCATCCCCAACAGAAACCTTTAACTCTTCAGCTGTTTTCTGACTTATAACAGCTCCTTTTTGTGGAAATTTATATACCTCTTCTGTTTTATAATCATTAAATGATATATGCTTTTCAAACTTCTTAGTGGTACTAGGTACTGTTAGTAAAACAGTCTTCTTACTATCCTTAGATACAACTTTTATATTATTATAATATGCAGGCATAATTCCATCTACATTATCATAATCTTTTATTGTATTATATACATCTCGTATATCTTCTTTTGACTCTTCATCATTTAAGTATACAGTAACCTCATATTTTGTCAATTTAGTGAACTGATTCTTTGCAATGACTGCAATTGAATCATGTAATCCTAATGCAACAATAAGAAGTCCCATGCAGCCTCCTACTCCAAGAACTGTCATACATAATCTTTTCTTATACCTAAATAAATTTCTAAATGTTGACTTATAAGAAAAACTCAAGTGCTTCCATATTGGTAACTTTTCTAATAAAACTCTTCTACCAAGCTTAGGTGACTTAGGTCTCATTAAGTCTGATGGTCTAGTCCTTACAGCTTTATTACATGCAGTAAATGTTGCAATTCCTGTACATAACGTACATAGTAATACAGCAAGTATTCCCTGTTCAAAATTATATGGTAAAATTACCATTCCTAACCCTTGATATAACATTTTATATGTATTAATAATTACATATGGGAATATCTTTTCACCTACAAGCACACCCACAATCGATCCTGTAATCGTTGGTATCAATGCAAAACTTAAATATCTAAGTCCTATTGTAAAATTACTATATCCAAGGGCTTCTAATATACCTATTTGTTGTCTTTGTTCCTCTACCATTCTTGTCATTGCAGTTAAACTAACAAGGGCAGCTACAAGAAAGAATATTATTGGAAATACTTCTCCTAAACTATCTACCCTGCTTGCATCTAACTCATAATTCTTACAAGAATAGATATCCTCTCTTGTAGTTACATACCACTCTGGTTTCTTAATCTTATTTAACTCATCCTTACCATCTTTTACCTTTTTCTTTGCTTTTTTAATCTCTTTATTTGCTTTTTTCTCTTCTTTAGATAATTTATTTTTTGCTTCTCTTAATTCTTCTTCACTATCTACTATTTTTTTCTTTCCCTTATTTATTTGTTTCTCTCCATCTGCTATTTTTGTCTTAGCTTTCTTTATTTCTCTATCCCCATCTGCAATCTTATTTTTTTCTTCTTTTATTTGTTTTTCACCGTTTTTTATATTTTTCTTCCCCTTAACTAATTCCTTTTCCCCAGATGTTATCTTATTTTTTGCTTTTTTAAGCTCATCTTCTCCATTACTAATAGTCTTATTTGCCTTCTTTATTTCTTTGTCTGCTTCTTCTATTTGCTTTTTAGCTAAATTAAGCTTTTCTTCACCTTCTTTTAACTGTTCCTCTCCCTGTTCTATCTGTTCTAATGTGATTTTTATAGTTTCCTCATCCATATAAGGCTTCATCTGTTCAAACTGTAATTTTTTCTTTTCTAATTCTTCTTTATTATTATTAAATTGCTCTTCTCGTTCACCTAACTCTTTCTTAGCTTTATCTAGTTCTTTAATCTTATTTTCTAAAATTTTCTTCCCTGTATTTAACTCTTTCTCTTTTTTATCAATTAATTTCTTTGCATCTTTTAATTCTTTTTCTTTTTGTGCTAATAATTTTTTCCCATTACCTAATTCCTTTTCTTTAGATGCCAAAGTCTTTTTTCCCGTGTTAAACTTATTTTCTTTTGATTTTAAAAGACTTTTCGCTTTTTTTAGTTCTTTCTCTTTATCTTTTATAACCTTTTTAGCATCTTTTAGTTTCTTTTCTCCGTTTACAATCTCTTCTCTTGCATCAGATAATTTCTTTTCTGCATCTTTTATCTTATTCTCCGCTTCCTCTATCTTATCATTTGCTTCATTATATATAGTATTATAACGTCTTTGCGATGCATCTTTTCCAACAACATCTAATTTATTTGTATATTCTTTTACTACTTTTTTATATTTAGTATTATATGTTCCTAATTTAGATGAATTTTTTATTCTTACGTTTAATTCTGTATAAGCATCAGACTTAAATACATCTTTTTGTACTAAAGCGAAACTATCTATTCCACCATCACCAATTGAAGCATGTCCACGATATATATCCATATAATATGGTAATGTACATACTCCAACAATCTTATATCTATCATACTCTAAAGTTTCACTTATATCTTTTTTAGTCCCAGAATATACCTTTAAATAATCCCCCACTTCTAGCCCACTATATCTTAGATACTTATGATCAACTATACACTCTTGTTGATTTTTAGGTAATCTACCTTCTGTTATATTAGGTTTATTCATATCGTCTGTAAAACCGATCATTTTGACAACCTGTTCGCTACTCTCGACTTTACTAAGAACATTCGCACTATAATTACCTTCAACTATATCAATACCTTCAATTTTAGATACATCTTTTACATCATCATCTGTCAAACCTAATGTTCCTTGCACTTTTATATCCATCATTTTAGAATCATTATAATATTTTTCAGCAGAAGAAATCATTGAATTCTTATTTGAACGTATTCCTGAAAAGAACGCTGCACCTAACAATACAATGAAAAAAACAGATATAAATCTTCCTTTATTTCTTACAAATTCTCTAAAAAAATCTTTTAAAAAAGCCCTCATTATTTACCAGCTCCTACCATTCGATATCTTCTATTGACATTGGATTATCATTTTCTACTATCTTTTGAACTTTTCCATTACGAATATGTATTACCCTATCAGCCATAGGAGTTATAGCCGTATTATGAGTAATAATAATTACTGTCATTTTCTTTTGTCTACAAGTATCCTGCAATAATTTCAATATCGCTTTACCTGTTACATAATCAAGAGCTCCTGTAGGTTCATCACATAATAATAATTTTGGATTCTTTGCTAATGCTCTGGCTATTGCAACCCTTTGTTGCTCACCACCTGATAATTGAGCTGGAAAATTGTTCTTTCTATCTGAAAGGCCCACCTCATCTAGAACTTTACTAGCATCAATAGGATTTTTACAAATTTGTGTTGCTAGTTCCACATTTTCTAAGGCTGTTAAATTTTGCATTAAATTATAAAATTGAAATACAAATCCAACATCCTCTCTTCTATAAGTAATTAACTTTTTTCCTCTGTAATTACTAACTTTATTACCATCCACATATACATTACCACTTGTTGCTGTATCCATCCCACCAAGAATATTAAGAACTGTTGTTTTTCCTGCCCCACTAGGACCTACAACAATTACAAATTCACCTTCATTAACATCAAAACTAATTCCATCTAATGCTTTTATTTCTACTTCTCCCATCCTATATACCTTTTTAACATCTTCTAAAACAACATATCCTGCCATATAATCGTCCCTCACATGTATCTTTGCTCTCATTTACATATAATTACAAGTGATACATCGACTTATATGGCATAAATATTTATGGATTACATCTTTTACAAGAAGAATATCCTTTATTAATTAAGTCTTTTCTATAACCCACATACTTTTTCTTATTTGCAGCTGAAATAGTCTTAGTACTTGAGCAAGATGGTTTATGGAATTTTTTTGTATTAGTATTCAATATATATGTATTTTTCTTGCTACTTGTTGTGTCTTTCTTAACTGGTTTCTTAGTTGGAGCTTTTGTAGCTTTATTTCCTTTCAAATTATTAGTCTTTCCATTTTGTAAGCAACTATCTCCGTTTGCATAATTTATCTTAATGCCTGGTTGAACATTAAATATAAAAACATTGAAACTTATTCCTTTACCATTATCTTCAACAGATTTTGCTTCCATATGCACGCCAGTTACAAGGAGATTATTTCCTTCAAAAATTGGTTTTACTTGATATAAAACATGTTTACCAGTTTCCTTTACAAAATCTGCAACCATATCTTCAAATGGCAACATTCCATCAACATTCATATATCTTGTTCCTGTAATAAGATTTCTCTTATTAGCATTTTCACCTGTTAATTGATAACCAATTAAATGACATCTATTATATAGATATTTTCCATCAACAATATCATATTTTACAGTATGCCAACCAGTTGGCTTAACACTTCCGATAGCCCCTCTTTTCTCCTTAGGCATAATATCTCTACCAATATTTGCCCTAGCAACTCCACATCTTCCTAACTTATCTAACTTTGCATATGTCTCATATGAAGTCTTCTTAAGTTCAGTCTTTTTAAAACTAGGAACATTTTTATTTATAATCGCATATGGCTTTCCAGCATATTTGGGTATAGTAAATGTAGTCTTTTTCTTAGTTGATGCTATTGTACTAACAATTGATTCAGTTGTTTGAACTTTTTCCTTAGCTTCATCTACACTACAATCATCAGTTCCTATAGCTTCAGTCTTATCATCATCATTATTATTATCAGCTTCAACAACTTGTGTATCTTGTAAAGTATCCTCATTTACATTAAAAGAAATCTCATCACATCCTGTAATACCTACACTAATTATTAAACATAACCATATTAAAAACACCTTATAACTATTACCTATTATTTTTTTCATAATTCTTTCTTTCCTTCCTAATAAATCTCTTTATCATATATCCTTATTTCACCCTTAGTTCAATCTGCTTATCTCACTCCAAAACATATATTTCCTTAATGATTTTTTCATGAGAAAAACCTTTTATTTCTTCCCTATTCTTGCAAACATATCCTTCAAATTTTACATCAAAATGCATATCTGCTGGATAATGCTTGTCCCACCTATATATAATTATTTCACTCACTGTTATATTATAATCCCTTAAATCTAAATCTTCAATAAAACAATAATCTTCATCTTCTGCTTTTGAAATATATTCTCCGTCTACTAAAATATTATGCTTAATCTCCTCTTTATCACTTGCTATTAAATACTCATTAAACATTTCTTCTGAGTATTTACTCATCCATAATTTCTTATTATAACAAATTTTTAAAATATCCTCTATTACATATCTATCTCTACTTTGCCTACGATTATTAAACATCATACCGTTATTTTTATCTAAACATACTATAACTTTCATACTATTCCTCCATTGCGAAGCGTTTATCACAAATGAATTGCGAGCTAAATATCAGATTTTGCTCTGCAATCAACAAATACTTTAATATTTTTAGTTAATATATTATCTTTATATTCAATAGAAAAAAGAGCCTCCTAGACTCTTTTTCCAAAATATCATTATTTAATATCACTATTCTGTTGCAATTTCAGTTAATTGTATTGCCATTTTATTAATCCTATCTACCATATCAACAAGAACCTCTGCACCTGCACTACTCTCCTCAGTAGCAGCTGATACTTGTTCAATTAAGCCGAAATTATTCGTAATAGCCGTTTCAACCTTCTTAACATATTCTGCAACTTCCTTACTATTATTCTTAATTCCTCTTGTTATTTCATCTATATCTATTATCTCTTTTGTCATATCAAAATTAGATTTAGTAATTGTTTCAGAAGCACTCTCAATCTCTTTTATACTACTTAAACCTGACTGTGTCAATGAAACACTTTTTTCCATAGCCTTTACAGCTTGTTCTGTACTAACAACAACTTCTTGAATTATCTTACCAATATTATCAACAGAAGCTCTAGTTTCTTCAGATAATTTTTGAATTTCCTCTGCTACTACTGCAAAACCCCTTCCATGTTCTCCTGCTCTTGCAGCCTCTATTGAAGCATTAAGTGATAAAATATTAGTTTGACTTGCAATTTCTGTTATTACATTTACTATATTAATTACTTCCTTTGATTGTTCTCCTAGTTGAGTTATTATTTCTCTACACTCATCGGTACTGCTATGTATTTGTTCCATACTTAAAGTTGCCTTATTAATTCTCTCTTGATTTTCTTCTGTTATACCCTTTACCTTTTCAGATAAACTAGCGACTTTTTCACTTCTTTCATTTAAGTCTCCTATTTTATCACTTATATCAAATATCTTTTTATTAGCAACCTCTATATGTTTCTTACTATCTGCTGAGCCTACTAACACTGTTTCTGTTTCTTCTGCAATCTTTTGATTTGACTGGGAAACAATATCTGATGTTTCTGCCAAATCTGACACAGAAGATAATAACTGATTAGATATTTCTAAAGATTTATTTGAAATTTCTACTGAACGTTCTAGTATTGCTTTTTGTTCTTCAGCCCCCATTAAATCTCCTAATATTTCTGATATTCTTGTGCAAATCATAGTTATAACTGCTCCCAATGCAGCTACAATAATAGCTTTAGGAAAAACATCATACAACAACATTCCTGAAAAATCTGTCCAGTTCTTATCTTCTAATGTATTAAATACATATCCATACATTTCACCTATTGAAGATACTATAACAGTTAAAGCAGTTGTTAAATAATTAAGTTTCTTTGAATAATACAATGTTGAAATAATAATTGGATAACAAATAGCAACAACCACATGATACCTTAATGTTCCAGCCATTATCCAAATAAACATTAGCGCACTAAATATATTAACGTATTTTATCCAACTATTCTCTAACTTTAATATTTTTACTAGTAATATTGGTAGGAACAAGCATATTTCACCTAATATAAATCCTACAGTCATTATTTCCATTGGTACAATGAATATACCTACAACATTTAATAAGTATAATACTGCAAATATAATCATCATAACAACATTTATTTTAGCAATAACCTTATTAGAATGTAATTCATTTTCATGAAAAATTGAATTTTTTTCTTTCATTATACTACTCCTTCCATATATATATTATTGTTCAAATCTATATATTAACTATTAAATTTCTTTACAACTAATTATAATATTTATAATTTGTAACTATTCAACCGATGACTGAACTGTTACTATTATTTACATAAATTTACAACTAACCAGAAAAAATATCGGTCTATATCTTAAAAATATAAACCTATATTTTTTACATTATTATCTTATCTAAACTTATATATTCCTATATTATCACGTATAGATACATTATTCATAAAATAATTCACATAGAAATACGTTTTACCATCTGCGTCTTTTCTTATCTTCATTCCTTCAATCTCTAAATCTTTATCATTTAATTGCTTACCTTCAATAAACAATTTTGTTTTTACATTATAAGTAATATTTACACTTGATGTTGCATCCTTCTTTTGTAAAACTGGTCTACCATTAGCATATGTTTTATACTTAATTGCATATATTCCAGAGCCTTTTCCCAATGCTCCACCACATACATATATATATTTATTATCTATATCAAAGCTTTGATATGAACCTACTGGTCTAATTCCACATCTTATATATGATTTTTGTAATGAAGCTGCTTTATTAATATAATATGTTTTACCATTTGCCACTTTATCAACATAATAATTAAGTTTTTTGTAATCATAAACTACATAATATGTCCCTTGTCCTTTTAAATATTCAACTCTAAAAGCAATCTTATTACAACTTTTATTTACTGCAACGTTTACTCTATTAACAGTAGCATTTTTGCCATTTACTGCATTTAGATATGTAGATACAGATTTTCCTGATTTATACACTACTCCTGCTTTTAGAAAATTATTAACAATAACTCTCTTAGTTATTTTTCCTTTACCAGACGAATCAACTACGTATATTAATCTTGCTATATTAGTTCCAAATCTAGTATTCTTATCTTTATTAGGAGTACAAGCAACCCATATATAATATACTGTTTTTTTCAAATCAGGCTGACTAATTGCAATAGATTCTCCATGGCCATAATTTTTTAATATAGTAGCCTCTTTAAAATCTGCACCCTCTGCTTTACCTTTCTTATTAGGAATAGCACATCTTGTTAAAAGTGTATGTTTAATCCCTTCACTTGCAGAACCAGAATAAGCTTCTGATACAGTAAATATATATTTATTATCTGGAGTATATGCAAAATTCTGAACAGTACGAAATGTCAATGACTTGTCTAAATAAGTCCGTGGTACCGGACAATACTTGCCATTATAAGGCATATTTTTTAAAGAGAACTGTATACCCTTCTCTATAGTACTTCCACTTATTTTCTTAGTTGCACCATAAGTGCACTGAACTATTCCACTTATACTTAACAAAAATGCACTGCAAAATGCAATAAGTTTTATACTTTTTCTCATTATTTACACCCTCCATTTTATTAATCTATTTAATATACACATTCCCACGGAATTTTCAATTAAATATAAAAGACGATATAACTTGTACATATCAAAAGTTATATCGTCCTTTTTACCTTACTTATTTAGATTTACAATATTTTATTTACTTATACTAGTATTCCTTATTCTCACTTATTTTAATACTTATACAACATGAAACAATAAGTATTACAACTACTATTAAGCCTATACCTATTCCTAATTGCAATTTACCTAAAGACATAATCTTTTTTACGAAAGAATAATTTAACAATTTATTAAGAACAGATGGTTCTAAAGAACCAACTGCTGCACCAAGTCCCATAAATAAAATCATAGTTAACATTTTGGTCTTTTCTGAACCAAACTTTAGTGTTAATGGTAAATTAATACTTACTAATACAATTGCAATTACTGCCATTGGTGCTATATCTAATATTGCTGCATTAAATTCTAAACCTAAAGCAACCAATAATCCAGCTCCAACTATACTCATAACTACAAGTGTAATAACTGCTAATACATACTTTTCTATTACGTATATTTTTTTTAAAGTTGGCAATGTCAATATAAATTCCATTCCATTATCAAAATCATCATAGGACATAGTAGACATACTTAAATATGTAAACATTACAACACATAGATTTATCAACATTACACCCATTTGTTTTTGTCCAAAAATTATTGATGCAGCTATCATTGCCACATATATTAATACAACATTCTTCATTGATCTAAAAAGTCTTATATCTTTTACTATTAATGCTCTCATACTTTCCTCCATTCCAAAGCGTTTAACGCGAAGGAATTGCGAGCTAAATTTCAAATTTAGCTCTGCAAAAAACGCAGCTTTGTGACGCTTCGGCACAAATTGCCGTGTAAAAAATCATCGCATCAGCATGATTTTTTACACTATTTTCCTTCCCCTTTAACCATCATCATTACAACTTCATCAATATTTCCTTTTTCAACTACAATATCAGGATAATTATCAATATAAAATTGTCTTTGATTTGTCAATAAATTATATCCAAATGTTTCTTTCATTGTATATAATATGTAAGATTTATCAAGTTTCTCATATTGTTCATTACTAACCTTAAGCAATGCATATTGTGATAAGATTGCATCTGTATCTTCATAAAAAACTACCTGACCATTATTTATAAAATATAAATCATCACATAAATTTTCTAGATCTGTTGAAATATGAGAACTTATAATAACAGCTCTTCCTTCAACATTCATATATTCTCTTATCTCATCAAGGATTTCACTTCTTGTAATAGAATCTAAACCAGATGTTGGTTCATCAAGTATTAAAAGTCTTGCTTCATAACTCATTGCTGATAATACTTTTAATTTTGCCTTCATACCTGTTGAAAACTCTTTTAACTTTTTATTCATTGGCAATTTGTATTGGTTACATTTTTCAATAAATCTTTTTTCATCGAATTTTGAATATGCAGCCTTTAATACTGCAATAACATCCTTAATTGTAAACCAATTGCTAAAATAACTTTCAGCCATTACCACGCCAATTTCTTGCTTATCTGCAACTGTTAAGGACTTACTGTCCTTGCCTAATATTTCTATAGAACCTCCTGTTGGATTAATTAGTCCTAATATTGCTTTAAATGTAGTACTTTTACCTGCACCATTAGCTCCTATGAATCCTGTTATTGTTCCTTCCGCTACCTCTAAAGAACAATTTAAATTAAAGTCCTTATAATTTTTCTGTACATTTGTCAATTTGATTAACATAACTTACTCCTCCATTATTAATTCAAATATTTCTCTTATCTCCTCGTCCTTCATTCCTGAAGTCCTTGCTAATACTATTGCTTTTTCTAGTTGTTCTTCAACTTCTTTAGTCTTTTCTTCTTGTAACAGATTAGCATTATTTGGAGCTACAAAACTTCCCTTACCGTGCACTGTAATTATAAAGCCTTCTTGTTCCAAATGATCATATGCCTTTTTTACTGTTAAAGCACTAATCTTTAAATCCTTAGACAAACCTCTTACGGAAGGTAACAACGTCTCTGGCTGTAATGTGCCATTTATTATCATTCCTTTTATTTGTCCAATGATTTGTTCATATATAGGTTCCATAGATGAATTACTTATTATTAAATTCATGTGTTTCACCTCTTATAAACAGTATATAACAGTATAACACTGTTGTCTACTGTTTTTTTATTTTATTTTTAAATAAAGGTGCAAAAAATTTCTTTTTTTGCACCTTATCACATATTCCTTTATCATATTATATATTACATATCTGTAAAAGCAATCTAACCATAATCATCAATACCAACATAACTACATTATATAATGTAAATACTCTGATATATTTTTTCTTATCTGCATCTTTACTCTTACCATAGAATTCTAAAGATATCATACTTGCCATTGAGGCAATCAATGTTCCAAGTCCTCCTATATCAGCACCTAACATCAAGTCATACCCATTGCTAGTGAATTCTGCTAACATAGCTGTTACAGGTAAGTTGCTTAAGAATTGGCTAAGTACTATTGAAAGGAAGAATTCATTTCCTTTTACTATATGATGTAAATTCTGATTAATCCAAGGAAATCTTGCTAAGTTACCCACAATGATAAATAAAATTGTGAATTTTATCAACAATCCATAGTTGATTTTCCCCAAAACTTTTCTATCATATATAAGAATAAATAATATTTCAATAGCAAGTACTATATAACATCCTATAAATTCTAATACAACACACAAGCACAATACAAATAGTATAATATATGATATAGTAAGAATATATTTTCTAACCTTACTGATTTGCTTATTAGCTATATTTTCAATATTTACATTTATCTTATTCCAACTATTTTTATCAAAAAAAACTATCAATATTAATACTGCTACTGATACGATTACATATGGTAATAACGTCATCATGAATTTTGTAGGTTTCATTTCATATAACTGAAATGTAAATAAATTATGTGGATTACCAATAGGCGTTGCCATTCCTCCTAAATTAGCAGCTAATGTTTCTAATACCACAACTTTAATTAACTTATCATTTCTATTAATACTACTTAACACTGTTATTGTAAATGGTACCATTATGATTAATCCTACATCATTTGTTACTACCATACTAAGTGCATATGTGGCAGTAACAAGTGTAAGCATTAATATTCTAAGATTATAAGCTTTATTTACCAATGCTCTAGATACAATATCTATATACCCTAACTGTGTAAAACCAGATACTACCCCCATTAAACAAAATAATATAATTAATGTTTCAAAATTAATTTGCTTTATTGTAAAAATATATATAAATTGAAAAATATTATGTAACATAAAAACCATCCTTATACTTAACTTAACCATAGACATTTTATGACTACATAATATTTTTCGACATTTATATTTGTAAGATGCATACTAATTGTATACTATTTATATTCTATTTTTCCCAATAACCATAGATAATATAAAGGCACATTTTCTTCTAATTTTTCTAATAGCACTTATCTCAATATCTTCTAACTTGTTTTTCTTTGTATTAGTAACTTTAGCATTCATATCACTATTACCATTATTACTATTACCGTTATCTTCATTTTCTTCTGCCATTTCAAATTCATAATCTTTACCTGGTAAAATTGCATTCATTATTATTCCAAGTAAAGCTGCTATTGCTAATGCTGTTAACGTGATAGATGTTCCTGCAATTTTAAAAGTAATTCCTTCACTAAATCCTAATCCACTTACAAGTATTACTGCTGCAATAATTAAGTTTCTAGATTTAGTAAAATCAACTTTATTTTCAACTACATTTCTCACACCAATTGCTGAAATCATTCCATATAATATAAAGCTAATTCCTCCTATTATAGCTGTTGGCAAAGCTCCTATTACAACTGCAACTTTTGGAGAAAAACTTAATAATATAGCATAAATTGCTGCAATTCTTACTACCTTAGGATCATGTACTTTACTTAATTCAAGTACACCTGTATTTTCTCCATAAGTAGTATTGGCAGGTCCTCCCATAAATCCAGCCAAAGAAGTAGCCAGTCCATCACCGATTAATGTTCTGTGAAGTCCTGGCTTTTCAATATAATTTTTACCAACTGTTGCTGAAATAGCTGACATATCACCTATATGTTCCATAACTGTTGCAATCGCTATAGGTGCCATTACTAATATAGCTGTTATATCAAATTTACACATTTGGAAAGGTGGTAATTCTATCCAATTAGCTGATGCTATTGATGATAAATTAAGAATAGCTGAACCATCTGCATTAGTCATATCAAATGCATTCATTCCTAAAGCTACTATATATGAAATTACTACACCTAATAAAATTGGAATTATCTTGAACATCCCTTTTCCCCATATATTAAAGATAACTACAATAGAAAAAGCTAGAATAGCTAATATAAGATTTGTCTTTGCATTAGCCACTGCTGATGATGCAAGTGATAAACCAATACAAATAATAATAGGACCAGTTACTACTGGAGGTAAAAACCTCATTACTTTTTTAACACCAACTAGTTTAATTACTAGTGCTAATAGTATATATATCAGACCTGCTACAACTATTCCACCACACGCATACGGAAGTTTCTCTCCCATTGTCATATTCTTATAAATACCTGTATCTAGATTAGCTATTGTTGCAAATCCTCCCAGAAATGCAAATGAAGAACCTAAAAATGCCGGTACCGTTCTCTTTGAAATAAAATGGAATATTAATGTTCCTATCCCTGCACAAAATAGAGTAACTTGTACCGACAATCCTTCGCCTTTAAAATATTCATTTACTAATATAGGCACCAATATCGTTGCCCCAAACATTGCAAACATATGTTGCAGCCCCAGTAATAACATCTTCGGAAAACCTAATACACTGGCATCCCTAATTACATCTTTGTTGCTCATCTTACACCGTTCCTTTCAAATATATTATCTTTTTATAGATGATTGTAAATCTTTTACAACTCTCTATTGTTCACTAGTATACAAAATTTAAAATATAAATGCAAGCACTTTTTTCATAAATTTAATATGCTATAAATTATTTTTAGAAATATATAATTAGTCATGTATTATTTTCTATAGTATAATTAACTTATGGTGTAAAGTATCTTGTCATATTTTATAACTAAAGGTGATATGTAAATTTGTTTAATTTTTTAGGAGGTTACATATGAATAAAATTAATAAAAAGGGGTATACTATTTTATCAGTTATCATAATTCTTTCATTAGCTTTAAGTTCATTATGTCTTCATTTTTTCTCAAAAGCCGATCGTTCTCAACTATCAACTACAAAAGGCACTGAAACAGACTATTCAGGTATTAAACGAGACACATCTATCTCTGTAGATTCTAACGGAGTATTACAGATTAATAGAAACGAACGAGAAAACGAAACTATTATGGGTAAAGAAAATACCTGGACTATATTTATGTACCTCTGTGGTGCTAACTTAGAAACTAACTATCTTGCTGCAACTACTGATATAAAAGAAATTTTAGCTGCTAATATAAATACAGATAATATGCAAAATGTAAATATCGTAATTCAAACAGGTGGAGCCTCATTGTGGCATTACAAAGATATTTCTAACAAAAATATTCAAAGATATGAAGTAGATGGAGAAACTAAAGATTTAAAACAAGTACAAAATCTTGCTAATGCAAATATGGGAGCTGCAGATACTCTATATGATTACTTAAATTGGGGAATAACTAATTATCCTGCTGAACATATGGGTGTAATATTCTGGGATCACGGCTCTGGTGTATCAGCTGGAGTATGTGCAGATGAACAATTCGATAATGATTCTCTTTCAGTACACGAATTAGAATATACTTTTGCTAAACTTAATAAAAAAATGACATCAAAATTCGAAATGATTAGTTTTGATACATGTCTATCAGGTTCACTTGAATATACTAATATTTTAGCACCATACGCTAAATATATGGTTGCTTCTGCTGAGTTAGAACCAGGCGATGGTTGGTTATATACTGACTTCATTAATTATATTTTAAATAATCCAGACTCTACAGGTGAAGAAGTAGGTAAAGTAATCTGTGATGCCTATGCTAAATATTATGACGAAGAAAATCTTAATGGAAGACGTCCAATTAATTATACATTAGCTACATACGATTTAAGTAAAGCTGCAAATGCCTGTGTAGAAGCAAATTACCTAACAAAATATCTTTATGATAAATTAGCAAATGATTCTACAGAATATTGGAAACAAGCAGAATTTCGTTCAAGTTTTCTAAGATATGCATATGATAATGCAGATATAGGAAGTATTCTAAATTGTTTGGATACATCCAATAAATATGATTATAATACAACCTATTTTAAAAAAGCTATAGATGATCTTGTAATATACAGTAGACTTTCATCAGAGTATGAATCGAAAAAAGCCAAATGTATTACTTTATATTCACCTATCTCAGCTTTATCACTTGCAAACTTAAATGCATATAGAAATGTTTGCTTTTCACCTTATTGGCTAAAATATATTGAATTGATGAACTTTAAAACTATGTGTTCAAATATGAGTAATAACTTTAAAGTTATACCTTGGGAGAATTCACCTTATTTCTTCGAGAATAATTTTAACTTTTTAAATTATGATTATACTGAAGGCATGGGATTTGATATAAATTCAATTGTTAATAACATACTTGTGACAAACTCTGATTACTATAATGCTGGTTTTCCTAGTATATGGTATGAGAATATAACTCATTCACAAGGTCCTAATCAGTATGGATTCTATCCAAGAACAATTGATTCAGATATGAAAATAGAACTTAATAACAATGTTTTATCTTCAGAGATAACAAAAGATAATATAAACAAAGTCAAAAATGTATATAACACTATATTTACAAAAATGGACAACACCCTTGTATGTTTAGGACAGAATAATAAAGTTTCATACAATCAAACAACAGGCGAGGTTAAATCAAACTTTAACGAAGAATGGTTTATGCTACCAGATGGTCAATTATTAACAGCATATATTATTTCACAAGATGATGATTCTACAATATACTCATTCCCTGTAATGATTAATGATAGCGAATCTTCAATACGTGTAGAAGAAACAACTAATAAAGATGGAACTATTAAATATACTACTCTTGGAGTTTGGGACTCGAGTGACAGTAAATATACTAGTGATAAATTTGCAAGAAGTTATCTACCACTTAAATCAGGTACTGCTATCACACCTATATATGATGTATTTGACTTAGATTCAGATAAATATGAAACAGAATATGGTGAAGAATATATTGTTAATGGCGAATTTGAATTCTTATTTGGAAAATTAGAACCAGGTGAATATACATATGCATACGAAGTTGAGAAATTAGATAATACTTCAAGTTATTCTGAATTAAAGGATTTCACTACAAAATAAACAAACTGAGGAGATAATTAAAATGTTTAAATTTCCTACAAAAATCAAGTTTATTATATCTTGTATTCTTATTTTATCATTAGCTGCAAGCTCTCTTGCTTTACATAATTTTACATCAGCTAATAATCAAGATATAACTAAAAATACCAATAATGACTATGCAAGTGTCAACAGAGATACCTTTATCTCTGTTGACACAAACGGCGTATTGCAAATTAAACGCAATAAACGTGATAAAGAAGAAATAATGGGTAAAGAGAATTCCTGGACATTATTCATATACTTATGTGGTTCTAACCTAGAAACACAATACCAGTATGCCTCAAAGAACATTAAAGAAATGCTTAGTGCCAATTTTAACTCTGAAAACATAAATAATTTAAATATAATAATTCAAACTGGCGGCAGTAAAAATTGGGGTATGAATCAAATATCAAATAATAAAAATGAACGTTACAAAATAGATGGCAACACTGGTAATTTATCCTTATTACAAGAACTCGACAATGCTAATATGGGCGATGCTAATACTTTATATAGTTTCCTAAATTGGGGAATTGATAATTATGCGGCCGAGCATATGGGTGTTATATTTTGGGATCATGGGTCTGGAGTTTCTGAGGGAATATGTATAGACGAACAATATAATAATGACTCTCTATCTGTACATGAACTAGAATATACATTTGCAAAGCTAAGCAAAAAAATGACATCCAAGTTCGAAATGATAGGATTTGATACATGCTTATCCGGTTCTCTAGAATATGCTAATTTATTAGCTCCATATGCAAAATATATGGTAGCTTCTGCTGACTTAGAACCTGGCGATGGATGGAGATACAAAGATCCTATTAATTATTTATTATATCATCCTGATGCGACAGGTGAAGAACTTGGAAGAGAAATATGTAATGCTTATGGAAATTACTACAGTAATATATATGTAACAGTTAATCATCGTGTCGATTATACTATAGCTACTTACGATTTAAGTAAAGTTGATAGAGCTTGTATAGAAACTAATTATCTCACTAAGTATTTATATGATAAACTTACTAGTGACGAAGAAGCGTATTGGCATCTATGTAAATTTCGTTCTTCCTGTCTAAAATACAACTATGATAATCTTGACATGGGAAGTATACTTAACTATTTTGACAACTCTTCTAGATTTAAATACAATACTACATATTTTAGACAAGCTCTTGATGACCTAATAATATATAGTAGATTATCAGACAGATATATTTCAAAAAAAGCAAATGGTATTACACTATATCTACCATCATCTTTAATCAACTTGGGTGAATTAAATTCATACAGAAACGTATGTTTCTCACCTTACTGGTTAAAATACATTGAGTGGGTTAATGCTAGAATAAAAACTAAAAATATGAGTACTTTTAAAGTTATACCTTGGGAATATTCTAAATTCTTCTTTGAAGAAAACTTCAATTTTATGAATTATGATGGCTATAACAATTCAGGAAAAGATACAGATTCAGTAGTAAATAATGTTTTATTATCAAATTCTGAGTACAAAAGTGATGGTTTTCCAAACATTTGGTACAGTAATGTTAACATAGAAGATAACACACCAAATAATAAATTTCATCCACGTAAAATACTTAAAGAGATCCAAATTAAAACAGAAGACTCAGCTTTATCTGCGTGTATTCCATCTGAGGCTAAAAATGAAGTTAGAAATGTATTTTCAACTATTTTTACAAATATAGATAATTCATTAATATGTTTAGGACAGAACAATAAGCTTACTTATGATAAAAACTTTGGTACCATCTCTTCTAATTTTAATGGAGAATGGTTTATGTTACCAGATGGTCAACTTTTAACAGCATATATAGTTTCACAGGAAGATAATTCAACAATTTATTCCTTCCCTGTCTCTATAGATGATGTTGAATCATCTATTAGGATTGAAGAAGTATATAATGGTAATGGTAATTACACATACAACACTCTTGGTATTTGGGATAGTAATGATAATCCAAATGTCTACACTAGAGGAGGTCGTTCCTATCTTCCAATAAAACCTGGAACTACTATCACACCTATTTATGATGTGTTTAACCTTGAATCTAATCAATATGAATCTGAATATGGTGATGAATACACTATCAATAATGATTTTAAGTTTTTATTTACACAACTTAATGATGGTGATTATGCTTTTTCATATGAGTTTAAAAAGTATAACGAATTATCTGCATATTCAGAGATTAAAAATTTTACTATCAAGAATAATAATATTAATTTAAAGTAGTTTTTTTGTTCTAGTATATTTACCCTAATATCTTGTAGTCTATTTATAAACCTACTTTTTATATGAATAATATTTTTTAATTGTCCGATATATTTATTTGATATTATATTTTTTAGTATCCTATATATTTCCTTGATATTATTTTTTAGTATCTGGTGAGTTATATTGATGTTAAATTTGCATTATTTATAGTTTATGATAAAAAGGTAGTGTTTTATATGATTAAGAGAGTATTTTTACTATTTACTATTTTATTATTATTTACTGGATGTGGGAAAAGTTCTGAATCTTCAAAGATAGAGCCTGTTACTGTAGGTGGATATGATTATAATAAGATTTCTGATGTGTTAGATAAAAAAGCATCTAAATCTACACCTGAACCTACAAGTACTGCTTTGGCTTCCCCTTCACCTACATCTATACCTTATGATTGTAAAGAGATTGAGTATAAAACTTTTCTTGCAATTAATAAGATTCGTAAAGAGAATAATTTAAATGAGTTAAAATGGGATGAAGATTTATACGACGCGATTATAATTAGAAGTAAAGAGATAAGTAAGAATTTCTCACATACTCGTCCAGATGGTAGTTCTTGTTTTACAGTTTCAAAGCAACTTCATGGTGAAAATATTGCTAAAGGCTATACTTCTGTTGATAGCGTTGTTGAAGGTTGGATGAACTCTCCTGGGCATAGAGAGAATATTCTTAGGAAGGACTTTAAGCGTACTGTTATAGGCTACTATAAAGATAGCTCTGGCACCTACTGGTGCCAGGGCTTTGGGTACTAGATTATGCATGTGAAAGAATAGGTATCATACATTTCCTTGCATAAAACCTGTTATGTTTTTACTGTCATTACTGTACCTAATTGTACAAACTTATGTCTAACTCCATCCCACATAAAATCTGTAATCTTTTACTAATCTCATCTGTACCATTACATTAATCTCCTCTTATTTAATTATTAGCCTTAATGCTAATTTCTCCATAAGAAAGACATTCTTCTTCACCATCGTCATATTTAACAATTAAACGGCAGTCCTTGTCTACACCTTTTACAAGTGCCTCTCTCTTATTATCTCCCATTATTACCATAACCTTCTTACCTACTACGAAGCTACGTCTTCTATATTCTTCTACAAATTCATCATTTTGAAGTAGATAATATCTCATGAACTTATTTATAAAACCAGCACTTAAATGATTCTTCAAATCATCTCTAGTGGTGTCAAATATTGCTCCTGCTATTTGTTCAATTTCTTCTGTAAATCCACCTTCTGGCCGATACACATTTATTCCTACTCCAACCACAGCATAATCCAATACTCCACTTTCTAAACCATATGAAGCTTCTGTAAGGATACCACATATTTTTTTGCCGTTAATAAATACATCATTAACCCATTTTATTTCTGCTTTTTCATCAGATACCTCTTCTATTGCTTCACACAACGCAACTGCTGCAATCATAGTTACCTTTACTGCTTCACTTGCAGAATAATTCTTAGGTCTAAGTAAAATACTCATATATAGACCAGTTCCACTAGGTGAAAAAAATTTACGTCCATAACGACCTCTTCCTTTAGTCTGTTCATTTGCAATAGCTATATATCCTTCATCATATCCTTCATTTGCTTTCTCCCTTACCAAATCATTAGTAGATCCTATAACAGGTATTACATTAATATCCATATTCTTATATTCTTGTTTAAGATATTTTTGAATTCCCTGCACCGATAATATATCTGTATTAACAGATAAACAATATCCTTTATTAGTTACTGCATCTATATCATACCCATCATCTCTTAAACTCTTTACTGCTTTCCAAACTGCTGCCCTAGATACACATAACTTCTTAGCAATCTCTTCTCCCGAAAAATATATTCCCTTATTCTCTTCAAATAATCCTAATAATTTATCCTTAGTTGTCATATTGCCTCCGTTCCAACTTAATCCACTCTCTAATTTTAATTTCTAAAATAGCATAACACATTCCATGATGTGCCCTTAATCTATATTCTTTCATATTGTTCCTCAATTCCACACACTTATTACAAAAAATCCTTTCACATATCAGATTTTCTTCCAACAATTCTAAAATTTAGAGCAAAAGACCTTCAAAATCTTTTGCTCTTTAAATCCTTCTATATTTTCATTAATTTAAATTTAATTTCATCAACTTTGATACTCTATTAGAAACTACCAATGCTAACACTATTTTAACTATATCAGGTATAATAAATGGAATTACGCACCAACCAAGAGCTGTTGCTAATCCTATACTACCAGTATTTTGCGCATATGCTATCATAAACCAAGCTGTACCAATAGCATAACATACTATTAATCCAAGCACCATAGATAAAGCTAATACCCAAGTCTTTCTACCTAATAATTTTTCCATTAACCACATAAGCAATGCTGAAGCTAAGAAGCCTATTATATATCCACCAGTATTACCTAATAATATTCCCATTCCACCTGTAAATCCAGCGAAAACTGGAACTCCTATTGCTCCTAATAACAAATAAATAAATACTGCAAAGCTTCCTCTCTTACCACCTAAAACTCCAACTGTTACAAAAACACCAAATGTTTGTAATGTAAATGGCACTGTAGTTGGAATAGAAATCCATGAGCAAACAGCTATTAAAACTGCAAATAATGCTATGTAAACCATATCTAATGTTTTGTTTCTTGCTACCGCTGATGTTGACATCTTTATTACCTCCAAAATATATTTTTATAATTCGAATAATATTATTACGTTTAGAAATATATCATATACGTTTTAGATTGTCAACCATTTTTTTTTTGAGGTTTACAATACATATATTAAATACAATCCATCTCATAAAATTTGCTAAAAACACCTCTAGATAAAGATTATATATATTTTTATATAAATATTTTTCCTCAATTTATTAATCTAAGCTACTTATTAGGATACTTCTTTTTTAAATATGTAAATGAAACTATACATACCAAAACCATTATTAATACTAAATAAGCACTACTTTTCATTACATTTTCATAAGATGACTGAACTACTCCAAATGGCACTGTATCATTATGAAAGAAATAATATTCAATACTTTTCTGATTCCAAAGTATTCCATATGTTAACTTTATATATCTTCCAATATACTGTTCACCAAAGTATAGTGCTAAAGAAAATATAACACTACCTACAGGGCTTTCAAATAAAAGACCTATTCCAAAACTAAAAATTCCCCAAAAAAGCCATATAACAAATATCACCAAGAAACGTTGAAATATCAATAATATATTTGAACCAAGATTTCCATCTATTGTCCCTTTCATCATATCAACAACCAAACCTATACCTGTCAATAATAGCAAAAACCCAAATAACATTACAAACATTGCCATAAACTTTGACACTAACCAATGATTTCTTGATTGATTACATAACTTATACTCAATCATTGTCTCCTGTTCATCAAATCCACCTAAAAATCCACCTATTGCAATTGGCAATATAATTCCTAGTAAATATGTTAGAGACATTAAAATATATGTATAATATCCTCCCTCTACTGGAACTTGCATTTGCATACCAACTTTAAACGCATTATATGTCATTAAAATTAATTCACCTATAATAATCCATATAAAAAATTTACTTTTACTAATTATTATAATCTCTGATTTTATCTTATTTTTCATCTACTTTTATCTCCAAAGTTCCCTTTGTTCCTTCTTTTAAGGAAATCTCCATTGTATAATCTCCACCCTTAATTTCTTTATTACCAAGTAATACCTGTTTTTGTTTACTTTTTAATTTTTCCTTAAATACAGTATTTGAACTACCATTCGTCAATGTAATTATAATGTCTTTTGATAATTCATTTTGAGAGACATATACACTATGATTCTTATTATTTTTTAGCTTTATATTTTCTTTATAAACCTCATCCGTCTGCAAATCATATTCCATAGATATTTCACTAACATACTTTCTTTCCTCATCAAAATATCCATAATCAGAACTATATTCATTCTGTTTTCCATTACCAATTTTACCTGTATAAATGCTGATTCCAATCACACCAACGATTATAATCAATATCATTCCTGCTAAAATTACATTTTTTTTATTCATTTTTCCTTTTAAAACTCCTTTTTTTCGAATATATACATGCTAAATAGCATAATGCCCGATAAAACAAATAACCAAATAACAATTCCATAAATACCTGAAAAGCCTTCACTCAGTGAAAAAATAAAATTATTCAATTTTGAAAGTTGTTCTTTAAAAGGCTTTAGATAATTAGAAATATACCAATACCCATCTACTTTTTCCCATATACACAAAATAAACTTTGGATATATATTTGAAAAATATTCAAGAGTAAAAACTAATATAGCAATTATTGTTGTATCTTTAAATATTAATGCTAGCATCATGCCCAGTACAATATTTCCAATAGTAATTAACCAAACAATAAATAATTGAAATACAATTTTTCCAATAGAAATTCCTAATTCAAATTCACCACTCACCAGTGATGACATTAAAAATGGAATTATATATGATATTATAATTAATTCAAACGCTACTATTACTCCATACATAATTTTAGTAAACCATAATTTTCTTCTATCTAAATTTTGAATATAAAAATCACTTCTGTTTTCTATCAATTCCATATTAACCAAAAAAAAACCAAATAATATTGCCCACATTTTTCTACATACAGTTATAAATATAACCAAGCCATAAGCTCCCGCAATACTAGATTGTCTAAGTTCTAATTGTAAAGCATCTCCATTGGCTACAAAAGCTGACCACATATATAACCCTACAACTATAAAAAATGTAATTATGTTTAAACGAATTATGGCCTTATTTCTTTTTTGTTTTATCCATTCTGCTTTTATCATTTTCCCCATACTAATTCACACTCTCAATAAAAATATCTTCAAGACCATTACTAATTTGTTCTATATCTTTAATATTTATATTTTGACTAATTAATGCTTTTACTAATTCATACATATTTTTCTCTGAAATCAACTGTATTCTACAATCTTCAACTTTTGTAATTTTCCCTAATTTAGAAAGCCTAATTTTATCCTCTTCATTTATTTTGTTTTCAAAATAAACTTCAAACTTTCTGTTTTTGTCTTTTTCCCAAAAATCATTCTTAATAACTTTTCCATCTTTCATAATACAATATTCATCAATCAAATCTTCCATAATATTTAAAGAATGACTACAAATTAATATGGTAATCTTTTTCTTTTTTAAATTAATAAGATAATCCTTCAACCATAAAACACCATTTATATCCATTCCATTAGTTGGTTCATCTAGTATTAAAATATCTACTGGTTTTATCATTGTTGCCATTGCAAATTGAAGTCGTCTTTTCATTCCTAAAGACAAGGACTTAGCTAAGGTCCTTTCACTTCCCTTTAGATTAATCTTATTTAAAATATCACTAATTTCATCTGCATCTAAATCATTTCCACTACTAAGTGCTGCTACTTTCAAATTATCTACTACATTTAAATGCCCATATATAGACACGTTTTCAGGTAAATAACCTATAGAAATATCTTTTACTTTTGAAATATTCTTTCCATCCAAATAAATATTTCCTTTTGTTGAAGTAATCATTCCAAGAATATGTTTAAACAATGTAGTTTTTCCTGCTCCATTTTTTCCAAACAAACCAAAAAATGTACCTTTTTTTATTCGCAAAGAAATTCCATTAATAACATTCCTCTTACCATAAGATTTATATAATTTATCAATTATAATATAATCCTTTATTTCCCCCATTTTTCATCTCCTTCTTTATAATGACAAGCAATATACTATTCTATATTATTTCTAACTTTTGACTTTTTTTCTCCCTTTTCTAGCCATTTAGCAGATTTCTTTGTACAACTCCATCCTGGATAATGTGTTGAGTTATTACATCTTGCATTTGACCAACCTGATAGTTTTTTCCCATCAGTTTTATAATCACCCTTAACACCTATTGTATATACTGGTACACCAACCCAAGATTTTTCTGTTCTTGATTTTGATGTAGTTTTACTTGTAGTAGCAGCTGATACACTCACTACATTTGTAAATATCATTACAAGTACTAAAGCACTTATTATTCACTTATTCAGCTCCCATTAATTAATATAAACTGTGCTAAATTATACAAATATCTTCAAATAATATCAAATATTAGATGTTGTCTTTGTTTGTGCATATTACTGAATACCAATTTTTTTGTGTCTTGCTATATAGTTTTAATTACTATTTTATTACTTATTTTTACAGCACATGTTTTTTTGTGTCAATTATTGTATTTTGTTTCAAATTATTGCAAATATGTTTTGTGTAGTTTTACTAAAATTACTATTTTTATCAAAAATCTGTTTTCATTTAGCAAATAACACCATTTTATCTATATCTTACTTACTTTTTCTTTTTAATTATTTTACAATTTTTTCATTCTATTCTTCTTAATTCCAAATAAATTCTAAATATTCTATACTCCCCCTTTCTACTTCATTCCCATTTTGTATGGGCTAAACTATTATTATCCATTCTTGGATACCTCCTATAATTTATTTTTGTGGTTGTCAGACCCACTTTAATTATATCATAGGAGGTTTTTTACTTGAAGCTAAAGCCTAACAATAAGATTAAGGTGTCAACAGTTTATATAAAACCATTGACACCTTATAATTTACTTATTTATCATTCTTTATTTACTCATAAAATTAAATTTTTCAATTAACTGTCTCATATTATTTGCTTGAGCACTTAATTCTTCACTTGCAGCTGCGCTTTCTTCTGCAGTAGCTGAATTTGTCTGTACTACAGTTGCTATCTGGTCTAATCCCTTAGTAGCCTCTTCAACTGCTCTAGCCTGTTTCTCAGATGACTCAGCTATATGATTAACTAATCCCGCAGATGTTTGAACTGATTCTACAACATCTTTTAGAACTTCTGCTGTCTTATCTGCTATAGCAGTTCCATTGTTTACTGCCCTTATAGCACTTTCTATTAATTCTGTTGTATTCTGAGCTGCTTCTGCAGATTTTCCTGCAAGATTTCTTACTTCATCTGCAACTACAGAGAATCCTTTTCCCGCTTCTCCAGCTCTTGCTGCTTCCACTGCCGCATTAAGCGCCAAAATATTAGTTTGGAATGCTATATCATCTATTGTTTTTATTATCTTTGCAATTTTATTAGATGCATCTGTTATTTCTTCCATAGCAACAACCATATCCTTCATTTGTCTATTTCCTTCTTCAACTTGTTCCTCAGAATGTTTTGCTAACGAACTTGCACTCTTTGCATCATCTGCATTTTCCTTAATCTTCTGTGCTATACTTTCCACAGTAGTATTCAACTCTTCAATTGCACTTGCTTGTTGTGTAGCACCCTGTGCTAACTCTTGTGCTCCTGATGCTACTTGCTCTGCTCCTACATTTACTTGTTCAGATGAATTATCTATTTCAAGTAATGTATCAGATAACTTATTCCTAATTATATTTAACGAATTTAATATATATTCAAAATCTCCTACATAGCTATCTTCACAACCTGTATACACATCAAAATCACCCTCTGACATACTTCCTAAAATATTGTGTTCATCTGCTACTATTTGATCTAAATTATAGACTAAAGTCTTTAAAGAATTAACTAATTCTCCTAATTCATCTTGACTATCAATCTCTGGCACAGGCGTTTTTAAATCTCCTTTTAATGCCAATAAATTAATTCTTTCCATACATTTCTTAATTGGATTAGCTATCTTTCTAGATATGTATAAACCAAAAACTATTATAAATATATTTACCGAAATACTTATTATCGATAATACAATATATGCCTTAATATTTTCTTTAGCTATATTACTCTTTAGCTTATCTCCTCTTTTAACAAAAGTGTCTAATACATTCTGCCAATCATTATACGCCGTATCAAAAGAAGGATCTAAATCTTCAACTAGTCTTTTCTCAATTACATCATAGTCTTCTAAATTTATAAGGTCTAAACCTGAGCCAATTTTTATAACTTCATCACTTATCTCTAGATACTTATCTGTACTAGATATAGCTTTTTCAAAATCTTCTTTTATATTTTTATCATGAATACTCTTTTTTAACTTTTCAACATATTCTTTATATATCTTAAGCTCTTTTTCCCTATCTTCTATAGTTTCTATTACATGTTTTTTATCCTCATAACTTACAATAACATGTATATTACTATCAGCTCTAGATAATGCCAATATTGCTTTACCCATATCACCTTGTATAAAACCATAATTAACTATAACATTCGAAGATTCATTTGCAGACTTATACAATCTAAATAAAGCCGATGATAATGGAATTACTGACATTACTATTATAATTATGTAACTAACTATTAATTTCCCTCTTATACCTACTTTTTTCATTTCTAATTCTCCTTTTTAGTTATCTATTTGTCTTTTTCTCTAAATAATTCAATATAATATCAACACTTCCATCAACACCTAAATCTGCTGAATTAATAGCCAAATCATAACCACCTACTTCTGACCACTTTTTATTAGTAAAATAATTATAATATGCTTCTCTTTGCGTATCTCTTCTTTGAATAAGTTTATATGCATCTGTTTCAGTTAATTTATATTTTTGTGCAATTCTATTTACACGATAATCCAAATCCGCACTTATATATGCTTTTAACAAATCTTCTCTTCCTTGTAGTACATAGTCTGCACATCTTCCTATAAATACAACTGATTCATCTTTCTCCGAAATTGTTCGTATTAATTGAAATACTTCATTGTGTAACTGTACATTTATTGGTTGATATCTATTGTTTTTACTTATCTGTCCATTAGTTACTAATGAATAATAAAAACTTTGCTGTCCTTCTTCATCATATTGTTCTGCTATTGCTTCACATATGCCACTTTTCCTCGCTGCCTCTAGTAAAATTTCTTTATCATAGCACTTTCCTCCTATCTTTTTAGCTAATTTTCTCCCTATATCTGCTCCTCCACTTCCAAATTGTCTTCCCATCGTAATTATACTTTTCATAGTTACCTCCATATCCTATAGCTACAATATTTCCATATTTTTATCGATTAACATACTACTTTTTCTTGTCTCATATTATACTCTATATCTTCATCAATAATATTTAACATTATATCAGCTATCTCTGGGTCAAACTGAGAAGCTTTACCTTTCTCTATCTCACCTCTTACCTTTTTTTGTGACAAAACACTGCGATAACTTCTAGTTGATGTCATAGCATCATAAGCATCTGAAACAGCAATAATTCTTGCATACAATGGTATCTCTTCACCTTTCAAGCCATCAGGATATCCTTTACCATCATATCTTTCATGATGCCACCTTGCACCATACTCTATATCCTTAATTTCATTCATATTTTTCAAAATATTATATCCAATTTCTGAATGACTCTTAATCATAGAATACTCAGAATCTGTCAATTTACCTTTTTTATTTATAATCTTATCTGCTATCCCAATCTTACCAATATCATGTAGCATTCCCATATTATAAATAGACTTTTGTTCTTTCTCATCCATACCCATTTTAGCTGCAATTAATTTTGAGTACTGTGCTACTCTCTTAGAATGTCCCTTAGTATATTGATCCTTTGCTTCAATGGTTTGCACTAATGTTTCCATAATTTGATAAGTAAGTTTCTCTGTCTTTAACAAACTCTCTTTTATCTCTTGCTCAAGTGATACATAATCCTTTAATGTTGAAATAGCTGTCATAACTAGCAAAAATATTGCTCCAATACACAAGAAAATTCCTTTATAAATTGATACCGTTTGAGAGTACATTATTATCTGAATAGTTCCACATAACGCTAATCCTAAGAATCCCCACATAATCAGTATATAATCCTGTATATATCCCTTTACAGCATCAATAATTATTGTTATTATTGCAGATAATATTGCTATTAATTGCAATGTCATTAATATATATAGCATTTCTGAAAAATCAACTATATCCATCATCTGTAAACTCGTAGCAACACAAAAGAATACTATTGATGCCAATGTAATTCCCTTGTAGACTTTAGTGTATCTATGTTTTTGCACATTATCAAGGAAAAAACATATAGGTATAGCACAAAGATATAGTGCAAAATACGTAATGTCCACAGCAAATGTAACATTTTCAAAATAAAATTGTCTTATTGGTGATTGAGCAATTACCCAAAGAGATAAAAACAACTCACCCCAACCAATATAACCTAAATAGAACTTTTTACCAATCTTAAGACTTAATATTTTGCTAATGATTATACTTACAATTGATAATATAAATATTAATAATGCACTTAACACTTCAAACAAATTTTCATTTACAAATTCTAAAATAAGCCCCGAAGCAGTTCCATAATATATATTTCTTATTACACCTGTATAATTAGAATTACTAACAAATGTAACCGTAATATTTTTTCCACAATCAGAACTATATAATGGTACAAAAAAATAAGTTGTCACACTTGTCTTTCCCCATAATCTTGTATCCTTTGTATTATATTCTTTTCTTAATTTACCATCTATGTATACAGCCATATCTTGCTTAGTTGTCCTAAAACACAACCAAGTGGTTATCTCTCCTAGTTCCAATTTATTAGGTACTTTAGATGTTATAGTGACTAATTCATTCTTTTTCGCACTACATTTTCCTGGAACATCAATAGGCACTTTACTTCCATCATCCATTACTTGATACCAGTCAATATCAAATATTCCATACTTAAAAACTTCTTCTTGCCTTTCACTAGGAGCTTTTAAACATCCAAAAACAAAAAATATAAATACACCTCCCACCAAACAATAAAATATAATCCAGAGTATATTATCAATTGATCGTTTCATATTTTTCCCTTCTATCAAATACTTACATATTTTTAATCTTTATAATAAATTCTTTACTAAATACACTAATACCTCTTTATTATCGACTTATTTCATTGTTAATTTTACAATCAAATTATTATTTATAAAAAGAGTCGCTTGCGACTCTGACCCGCACGAGTGGGAACGCAGTTCATATTCCAATGAACTGATTAAAGTTCTATTCCCACCAAGCTACACATCCTCAGGTCATGTTTTGTTAAAAAAATTGAAATGGTACTAGAATTTCTAATACCATTTCAATCATTTTTATTTAAATTTAATAGTATATCCATTTGATACATCTTCTAAAATACCCTTAATAAGCGATTTTGCTTGTTTATCTGCTAATTCAAGAACTCCAAGATTCTTAGCCTCTTTCTTAGCTTCTTTCTCAGCTAATTCCTGTGCTTTAATAGCATCTTCTTTTTCATTAGTATTAAATAAGGCTATTTTTTCATCATAATACTTAATAGAACTTGGATCGATTTTTACTTCCTGTATCTCAGCCTTAGGAACTGTAACCCATATTATTTTTTTCTCATCATCTACTTCAGTGTCCACTTTTTTCAAATCTATTCCAGCTCTCATAGTAGCTTTATATACCATTAAAAAATCTGATCTATTAAGAATTGCAACACCACTATCTTTATATTTCGCGTACCCCTTATATTTTAACTTCGCTGTTGTCAACTCACTTGCCTCTTCAAGGGTTGCCTTAACAATATCATTAGATACTTTTTCCTGTTTATTATACAAAAAGTATCTTGCTACAACTGCTCCTATTGCTATTAACACTACTATAAATAAAATATCCTTTATCGTCTTAAAAAAAGATCTTTGTACTTTTACCTCTTTTTCCTTCTTCGCCATATATTTCATCCTCCGTATTGTATATTACAACATAATTCATTATTGTCTTCAATTATTATTTTATAATATTGTAATTATTACTGCTCTAAATATAAAAAATGCTAATAAAAGGAGAATTATTGTTGCAAATATCTTTAGTGCCTTCATCATTTTAATCATTCCTTTCATAATTTTTTACCAAACATAGTATACCATAAAACCCGGGATTTTCCAACATTTATCTATAATTCAGTAACATTCAGCCATTGGCTGAATAGTTACCAGTTAGCTTATAACTAAACCTTACTAAAACTATTAAATAATAAAACTAGCTAAAATTTCCTATTATGGCGTAAACAATAGTTCCAACGACACCACTTCCTAAAATAATAGTTATGGCATTCATCTTAAATTTTCTCAACAAAAATAGTGCAATTACAAAAATTATTAATTCTACAACTCTAATATTACTTAATACTATCTCTTTAAGTTCTGCTTGAAATAATCCCAACATTAATATAGATGCTCCCGCCGAGCCTATTAAAGCAACTACTGCTGGTCTCATTGCACCAAGTACAATTTGTACCCCTTTTACGCTTCTATATTTATAATAAAAATGCGCAAGTATTAAACAAATGCAAAAAGACGGAATGATACATCCAATGGAACACAAAATCACCCCTGGTATCCCTGATATCCTCATGCCGACAAAAGTTGCTGAATTGATAGATATAGGTCCTGGAGTCATCTCAGCCACTGTTATTAAATCAGAGAATTCTTCTAGTGTCATTACTTTATGAATATTAACAATCTGCTCTTGAATTAGTGGTATTGCTGCATATCCACCACCAACACTAAATAATCCTACCTGAATAAATGCCCAAAACAATGTTAACAATAACATCTACGCCACCTCACCATTCTTTTTACTGTAATAAATAAGTAAATCTATAATTCCTATTCCTAAACATACAAGAATAACAATCATTGCACTTATATCTAGAAAATAAGTTGCTATAAATGCTATTATCATCATCCCAATATATAGCACTCTTTTTGTCTTTAACACATTTTTTGCAAGATTAATTACCACATCAAATATAACTGCTGCCACACCAGCTCTCATAACTTGCAAAGCAATTGCTATATAGCGATTAGTACGAAACTGTTCATAAAATAACGAAATAATAGAAATTATAATCATTGGTGGAAGTATTGTCCCCAATATAGCCGTTAGTGATCCTATAACTCCTGCCATCCTATATCCTATAATTACAGATGCATTTACTGGAAGTGGACCTGGTGCTGATTGGGTAATGGCTGTTACATCTAACATCTCATCTTCTTCAAGCCACTTTAACTCTTCCACATATTTCTTTTTCATTAAAGATACTATTACAAATCCTCCGCCAAAAGTACATGCACTTAATATAAACATAGTTTTAAATAATGTCCACAATTTACTATAATCCTTTTTCACATTAATCCTCCAACAAATCAAACTCTACTAGTTTTTAATTCTATCATACTATGTAGTATCTCACAATTATAATATTCAAAACCTATAAGAACCATTTCACAGCCACTTTCTTTCATTAGCCTTAAGAGTTCCTCATCTTTTACAATATCTAACGTTATCTGAGTTGTCCAAATTATATTTACTTTTTTAATTCAGTAAACAATTCTCTAGCAAATATTTTGATTTTTTTTATAAATTATGTTAAAATATTACAGAAAAAAATCGTTTATAAATAACAATTAATAATGGAGGGTAAGTATGAAAGATTTTAAATTTGACAAATTAGAATATGTTAGACCTGATTTAGCTAAATTTAAAGAAACACTATCAGATTTAACTAATCAATTGAGTAATGCCTCTTCTTATGAAGAAGCTAAAAAAGTATTTTTATTAGAAGATGAAAAAATGCAAGAATTAGAATCAACATTTACTATTGCATTTGTAAGAAACACTCTTGATACAACAGATGAATTTTATGAAGCTGAAGTTGCTTATTTTAATGATGAAATGCCAACAGTTCAGGCTTCTTTAGTTTCTTTTGGTGAAACACTATCTGTAAGTCCATTTCGTAATGAATTTGAAAAAGAATATGGAAAACAAATTTTCACAAAGATTGAATTAGAAAAAAACTCTTTTTGTGAAGTAAATATTCCTTTAATGCAACAAGAAGCAAAACTTACTAATGAATATCAAAAGATAATGGCTACAGCTAAGATTCCTTTCAATGGAAAGGAACTAAACCTATATGGCGTTCAAAAATATTTTGAACATGATGACCGAAATGTTAGAAAAGCTGCTGTAAAAGCATATTCTGATTTTTATCATTCAAATGAAACAAGATTAGAAGAAATATGGGATGAACTTATTAAAATACGTAATGAAATGGGTAAAAACTTAGGTTTTGATAACTACATTCCTTTAGGTTATATACTACAAGGAAGAACTGACTATGGATATAAAGAAGTCGCAAGTTTTAGAGAACAAGTTCGTACAGAATTAGTTCCACTATGCTCTAAACTATATGAAGCACAAGCCAAACGTTTAGATATTGACAAGGTTCATTTTTATGATGAGAAAACCATCTTTGCAGATGGTAACGCTACTCCTGCTGGAGATGATGATTTTATGATTGAACAAGCTCGTAAAATGTATCATGAAATGAGTCCAGAAACAGGAAAATTTATCGATTTTATGATTGAGCATAATCTTATGGACCTTAAGAATAAACCCGGAAAAGCCTCTACAGGATATATGACAACACTTCCTTCATTTAATGCACCATTTGTTTTTTCTTGTTTTAATCAAACTATTTTTGATGCACAAGTATTAACTCATGAATTAGGTCATGCATTTGCTGGATATGAAGCTATGCGTAATCAACCAATAAGTGACTACTATAGTATGTCAACTGATATTGCTGAAATTCACTCTATGTCTATGGAACAATTCTCTTATCCATACGCAGAGTATTTCTTCGGTGATGATGCAGACAAATTCCGTTTTGCCCATCTACAAGATGCAATAACATTTGTACCATTTGGTGTTGCTGTTGATGAATTCCAACATATCTGCTATGAAAAGGAAAACTTAACACCTAAGGAAAGAACTCTAGAATGGAAGAAACTTGAAGAAAAATATATGCCATGGCGTGATTATGAAGATGATGAATTCTTCAATCGTGGTGGTTATTGGTACCATAAATTACATATATTCTTATACCCATTCTATTATATCAATTATACCCTAACAACAATGGGGGCTATGGAATTTAAGAAAAAAGACCATGAAAACCACAAACAAGCTTGGAATGATTATCTTAAACTTTGTAAATGTGGTGGTAGCTTAAGCTATTTAGAAACACTAAAATATGCAAATGTATCTAATCCTTTTGAAGATGGTAGTGTTGCTAAATCAACAACATTTGCAAGAGAAGAATTATTAAATTCACCGCTTATATAAAGAAAACGCATTCAAGTGTCCACACACATTTGAATGCGTTTTTTCTTTAATAGACGAGGAAATTGCGTCGAATTTACAGCCTATTTTTATACACTATACTCATTAAACTCATCTGCAATACCTACTAAATCATTCATAAGATTTTTAGTTCTTACAGCCTTTTCCTTATTATCTTTATTTAATTCAAGAGCCTGATTTGTTTTTTTACTAACGCCCAAACTAGATTTAACTAAATCCTTTGATTTATCTCCTATTCCTTCGCTATACTCTACAACATTATTAACCTTGTTTAAAATGCTACTAATATTTTCATTAAGAACTGAAATATATTTATCCATATCGTTAAAATCAACTATCGCTTCATCAATTGTTTTATTTTCTTCATTAACAGCATCAACAACACTGTATATCACTTTTTTAGCACGTTCTGTATTACCTTCAAGTTTTAATACGACTTTATTTATATCATCAAGCATAGTATTAGTCTGTTCTGATAAATTTCTTATCTCACTAGCTACAATTGCAAAACCTTTTCCTTTCTCACCTGCTCTTGCACTCTCTATACCAGCATTTAATGATAATAAATTTGTCTGATCAGATACCTCTTCTATACCACTTATTGTCTTTTTAACTTTCTTTATATTCTTTACAAATTCGTTTATAGCTGCTATTACTTCCTCATTATTTTCCACAATAACTTTTGATTTTTCCTTTAAATCTGCAACAGAGTTCTTACTATTATTTAATCCTTTCTGTGAATTGCTTGTAGATTCTAATGCTCTATTAACCTCTACTTTAACATCATTAATCATTTTCATAATATTAGAAGTCATTTGTTTTTGTTCCTCTGCACTATTTACATTTGCTTTGCTTCTATCATCTATTTCCTCAAATATACTTAACGAATTATTAGTTTCTTTTTCCAAGTCATCTATAATACTACTTGTATTATATGCGTCAACCTTAACTTGCTTTCCAATTTCTAATATTTGGTTAGAAAGATCTTGTACATTATCCTTTCTTTTCTTAATTTCATTAACCTTTAATTCATTAATTTTCTTTATTATGTATGATGTTCTAACCAAGCTAATATAAAATACAATGGAAATAATCAATACTGTTACAAATATCCAACCTTGATACATTGGATTATCCTTTAACGTATATCCCATCATCTGCTTATAGATTCCAACAATCGTTATAACTGTAAATGATATTCCAGAAAATATTGTAAACTTTACATCACCATAAATAGAACAAGCTACAATAGTTGGGAATATCACAAGAAAAGCCCAATTAGACACTAGCATAAATGTTGAAAATAAACCTATGGCAAATTCTCCCAATATAATATATCTAAACCATTTAAAATTCTCCTTATAGAAAAATAAAATTAAGTTAAAGCAATAATCTCCTAAAATACCTTGTCCTATTGAGTAAAATTCTGTATAAGATATTTTTCCATATCTAAGTTCACCAACAAATCCTAATAAAATAACAAACTCAACGATCATTGTAAATAAAACTATCATTTTATTATTTTCAGAATAATCATCTTTATTCTTTACTTTATACTTCAAAAAAAACAAATAATATATAAGCATCCAAACAATTATAATTGATATAGGAATCAGCATCCTAATACTCTGTTTATTCATATTTTTACAAATATAATTTATCAAAAGATTAAATAAAATTCCAATTATTATCATGCCAATTTTGCATTTCTTTGTATTTATCATTTATGCCTCCATATTTTTGTATCATCATTTACCCATTTGCATAGTATATAGTACCTCATCCATTTTATCTGCAGTAACTAAAATATTATTCATTAAATTTCTAGCTTTCTCAATTTTTTCCTTATTATCCTTATTTAAATTATCTGCTTCGTTAGTATTATTTATAACATTTTCACTAGAAGCCATCATCTGTCCTATATGATTTTCTATACTATTATTAAAGCTACTTACACTGCTTACCCTATTAGATATTTCATTTACATTACTACTTAATCCATTAATGTTTTTTCCCATGCTGTCAAAATCTTGTATTGTGTTATCTATAGTGTGATTTTCTTCATCTATAGACTCAACTACTTCATTAATAGCCTTTTGTGATATATACGCACTCTTTTCTAACTTATCTACAATATTATTTATACTATTAGTTAATTCAGCTGTCTCTTTGGCTAAGGTACGAATTTGTCCTGCAACTACAGCAAATCCTTTCCCCACATCTCCTGCTCTTATACTTTTTATAGATGCATTTAGTGCTAATAAATTTGTCTCATCCGATATATACGCTATTCCTTCTGTTATATCTTTTACTTGTCTTGCATTTTCAACAAATTCATCTATTACTTTTATAACTTCTTTATTATTTTCATTTATTAGACTAGATTTATTCTTTAAATCTTCAAAAGACCTCTTGCTTTTATTTAATCCTTCTAAAGATTTTCCCGTCATCATTTCTGTCCTATCTACTTCCTCAACAACATTTTCAATTAACTTAGAAATATTGTGTGTCATTTGTGTCTGTTCTTCTATGCCATTAAAATTATTCCTAGTTTCTTCTGATATATTATCTAATACCTCACCAGAATTTTTAATAGCTTTATCTAAGTCATTTACTAATTTGTTAGTCTCAAATATGCTTATTTTAACCTTCATTCCAATCCCTATAATTTTATCTGTTAGCTTTTCAATTCTTCTTTGCTCATCTTCTATAACCTCTATTTTTTTATTATTAGTTCTCTTTGTAACTTGTGTGATTCTTATTATTACCCAAGAATGTATTAATAAAAGAGCTAGTACTATTATATACATCCATCTAGTATGTCCATTTTCCTCATTAAATGGAGTTTCAAAAAAATACTTTACACTCGATAACATTCCTAATGCTCGTCCATGAAGTTTTCCTGTCTCAAAATATTGAACTTGTCTACAAGCTCCTCCCATAGCTAACAAGTTCGCAACTCCAGCAGAAATAATCATCAATTTTATATCCTCAAAATATGAAAAAACTGTTAGCACTGGTATTAATATCATTAATGACCAAAAAGAATAAGTATTTACTACTCCAAGATAATAAATTATCCAAAAGCAAACAATAATATAAATCTTTAGTTTCTCTGAACTTTTATTTTTATAGAAAATATATAGCTCAATTAAATTCAAGATAGGAATTAATATATATGATGCATACAAAAGCAATGAAGCATTTTGAGTATATGTTTTATCTGCAAATAAACTATTTTCAAATGTGCATCCAAATATAAATATATACTTTGTAATTCCTGAAAATCTTAAGATTGCCTTATACTTCATTTCATCAATGTCACACCTAATTCTTGTTAAGACAAGTGCATATATAAATGCTGTAATTGCTATTAAAATACATATATCTCTATAATCAGCTTTTAATACCCCCTTTAAAACAAGACACCCTAACATTCCTAATATACATACTCTCAATGCTATTATATATAATTTTTTACTTTCTTTATTATTTACTTTCAAGTTGTTATCCATACCGAGTCTCCTCATATACTAAAATATATCACATGCGTTTTATGCTTACTTCTTATCCTCATGATATTCCTGTTCAGTATTAACATTCCAAATATTACTCTTATCTTCTACTCCATTTATAATATTACCTACTGTCTCAAAAGCCGTCATCATGGAGTGATCCATATTATTATATCTATGTTGACCATTGCGTCCAATACAATATAGATTATTTATACCATTCAAATAATCTATAACTTTATCAATCTCATCATAAGTGTCAAAATAAGCTGGATAGGCTTTCTTTACTTTCTCCATATGACTATCCTTAACGTTATCCTTAGAAGATATTATTCCCATCTTCATCAATTCATTAATACCCATTTCCACCCATTCATTTTCAGGCATATTCCAATACTCATCACCTTCTTTACAGAAGTACTCCAATCCTATCCATACAGTTTCATTAGGTTTTTCAACAAGATAAGGTGACCAGTTATTAAATACCTGAATACGACCTAACTTAACACCTGTATCTTGTACATATATCCAACAATCTGGGACAATATTATTCAATGTTTTTAACTTTGTCTCGTTTTCAAGATTTAGACCATTAAGTAAAAGTCCTACTGTTACAAAATCTCTATAAGGTAAACCTTCAGCAATCTTTGTAACTGACGTTGGGACATCATTCATTCCTTCAATCAAATCTTTTATAGACATAGATGAAATTAAAATGTCCCCATCAATTTCTACTATATCTTCTTCATTTCCTTGCTTAGTTACTTTAACACCAGTCGCTTTATTATCATAAATAGATACTCCTACAACCTTACATCCTTTTTCAATTTTCCCACCTAATTTTTCAAACTCTTCTGCTACTGTTTCCCATAGTTGTCCTGGTCCATACTTAGGGTAATAAAATTCTTCTATTAAAGATGTCTCAACCTTATTATTTACTCCAAATATTTTACTAAATATATCTTTAAGTATTGCCACAACAGATAGGCCTTTTACACGTTGAGCACCCCAATCAGCAGATATTTCACGTGGATGTCTTCCCCATAATTTTTCAGTATATCCTTCAAAAAACATGCTATAAAGCTTACGTCCAAAACGATTTATATAGAAATTCTCAAGAGAATCTTCTTTTTTCTTATGAATCATAGATGCAAAATAACTAAATCCTGCTTGTATAGTAGTTAGGAATCCCATATTATGTATTGTGTTCCAATTAAGCTTAACAGGATAATCAAAGAATTTTTTATTATAATAAATACGTGATACCCTATTACGAGTTAACATAACCCTATCCTCTTTATCAGGGTCTGGTCCTCCCTCATGTAGTGGCACCTCTCTTTCAAGAACCTTATCATCATATGATGGTGCTCCTTGTAAAGGCATCATATCATTCCACCACTTCATAACAACTGAACTTTTAGAAAAGAAACGATGTCCTCCAATATCCATTCTATTGCCATTATATCTTACTGTCCTTGATATTCCACCTATCTCTTTGCTTTCTTCTAAAATAATAACTTCATACTCTTTAGATTGTCTTAATAACTCATATCCTGCTGTTAATCCAGCTGGTCCTGCTCCAATAATAATAACTTTCTTCATAACATAAATTACAACTATAATTAGTTGTTCCTCCTATACAATTTTCGTATTCAAGTAATAATTTTATATATTAATTTCTAAAATAACTTTTACTATTTTACTGTCAAATACACTATCATAGATGATATAGCATATATAATTGTAGCTGAATATATAAAACCCAGTCCCATTTTATATGCTACATTATCCTTCCTTTCTATTTGTCGGCAGAATAATCCTATATATATAGCACCTACTATAACCGTAATAACAATATATCTAAAATCCATTGTACAGGTATGTGGATAATTAATATTAAAACTTATATATGAAATCATCTGACATAACCATATAAAAAATAGTCCATAGATTAATTCTCTTTTCTCTTTTGTTTTCATTATAATAGCTATCATTGCTATTATAGATATTACAATCAATACTCCATTACTTATTAATAATATCCAACCAAGAGTATTATTTATCTCCAATGTAAACTCCCCAAACAAAGAACCTTTCCATATATAAATAGGTATATTATAATCATCTATCGGCTTATTAAATAGACTTAAATTTTTTAAGTTCTTTATATGTAATAATAATCTTTCCGACATTGAATAATTACCAACATATATAGGACTTTCTTTTCCTAAATTAAGCACATAGCTTAAAGGTTGCTTATATAATATTAAATTACGAATAGGATACCATAATCCCAAAGGTAAACTAATTACTCCAAAAACTATAAGTTGTAATATTGTCATCTTGTATAAATGTTTTTTAATATTCTTAACTAATACTACACACATAAAAACAGCTGTAAATACTGTTAAAACAGTCATCGATGTTTTTGTCATCATTCCAAGTCCATAAGCTATAGCTAGTATAATAATACTCTTCCAATCTTGATTATAGTACCACTTATATGTATATCTAATTGCCACAACCATAAAGAAAAATACTAGTGAATCATTATTAACTCTACCTGACATTAGATAAAGATTAGGACAAAATGCTACAATTAACATAATTATATTAGCTATTTTCCCCTTAATATCTGTCTCTTTTAAAAACTCTTTTATTTGAAATAATACACCACATGAAGCAAAGCATGATATAAGCTTTGCCGAATCAATTAAGTATTCACCTTCTTTTATTCCTTTTAATAGTCCTACTATATGCATAGTAACACTTGATAAAAAATGATAAAAAGGTGGATGATAAAACTGATACCCATTACTATTAGGTAATTTTCCATAAAATAAATGCAATATATATGAAGCATGTCCTGTTGCATTTAAATCTGCTTGTCCTACATCATGAACTCTAATGTACCATGGCGTATACATTGTATATCCTACACGCATAATTAATCCTATCATTAAAATTGCCATACCAACTATAACTTCATTTTTACTTTTATATTTTTCTATACTTACATCTTCACAGCTATTTTTTATAACTTTATTTTTTAAATATATAATAAAGCTTAATATTAAAACAATACATATCGTAGCTATCATACATATTTGAATTGTCCTAGTTTTTTCTTCTTCCTTTAATGGTTCAAATATAAGAAATAATAAAATTAAAAAGAAATACAGTAATCCATATAACAAACCATCTAATATACTTTTCTTAATCTTCATTTACCGACTTCACTCCTACGACTATACATTTATTACAGGCTATAAAACTTTATAGTATACTGATCCGCACATAAAAATGCTATACCTCGATTGTTTATAATATGACCATCTACTTAAAAAATTAGCAGCATCTGCATTTGTTACTCCCAAAGCTGATGCTATTATAGTCAAAAATAATACTAAAATTATTAAATTAAAATACGTATTTTTTCTCATACAAAATCTCCTAGGAAAATATATTATCCTAAATAATAATATATTTCGTCAGGAGATGTTTTGTCAATAATTTCCATATTATTTAAAGTAATCCTTTAGCCGATCAAATATTTCTGATTCTTTATTAGAATTAACATAGTTTGTATAGCATAGATTCATATCTACATCTGAACTAATTCCAAGAATTCTTCCTCTATCTGAATATTGCCATACACTATATGGATGTTGGAAAGAAGTTGAACCATCTTGATTATATGTATACTCTGCAACCCATATATCATATCCTTCCAATTGATCCATATTTAGTTTATCACTAAACCACCACTTTCCAGAATATATCTGACCTCTATATCCTGCCTCTTCTACTCTATTATAAAATGCTTTAATAATAGTAGTTCTTTCATCTCTAGTTAAATCTTTACTTCTTTCATCTACACTAGCTTGTTCTGTATCTATCGCTACCGGATATGTAATATTATAATTCTTTATCTTATCTATAACAAAGTTAGCTTCTTCTATAGCCTCATCAGTTGTAATAGCTTGTGTAACAAAATAAATACCCACATCTATACCTACTGCTGTAGCTCCTTCTATATTTTTAACAAATGATTTATCTGTGACTAATCTTCCTGCTTGTCCATATCCTCTATATCCAACACGAATATATACATACTCTACACCTGATGATTTTACTTGTTGCCAATTAATATCTCCATTAAATTCAGATACATCTATTCCTAACTTCGGTTTTCCTATTTCATCTACTTGTTGATTTTCTTCCTTTTTATCATAAAACGAACCATATCCTGCAATAGAACTATCTGTATCTTTATACTTTACTCTTACAGTTTTTCCATCAACATTGCCCTTAATAACAATTACTCTATTCCATATCTTATCCTCAACTAATCCTGCCGTATCTACTGTACCATCTCCATTATTATCTAAGAATACTATGTCTCCCCTTCTTGCTTTATAATCATCTGGTGAATAATATGCATTCTTATTCTCAAACCAACTTATCCAATAACCTGTATATGAGAAAAATCCATATTCTGATTCTGTAAATCCAGCTTCTTTACCACACCATGATAAAAACATGCATGACCAGTTAGCTGTAGCATAAGCACTATCCCCTGTTCTATCTGTCCACCACTGTCCATACTTTGTCCAACCATTTTGGTCTTCCTCATAAGCCAGTTCTGATTCAGCTATATTTACTAATTTATTTATCTTTTGTTCTTTATCCAAGCCATCTGCTCTAGACATAGTCTTTGAACCGATTACTACAGCTGCACAGATACTCAATACCCCAATAATCTTAATTATTTTCTTACAACTCACTTAGTTATCCCCCTCATTGTAATCCAACATAAATCAACATAACTCTAAGAATTAATGATTCTCATATTATATATCATATCATCATTTATTAAGAAGTGGCAACAGAGTTATTAATATCTAAGCAATATATAATAAATATTTCTGTAATATTTATTGTTCTTTTATATTTTATTGTACACCCCAGTAAAACTTCTTTAAAAAGAACTCTACTAACTCTCATAATCTTATAGATAAAATAAAATAGACGATAAAAAATAAGAATAAAAAAATAAGTCACAATAAAGTTAGTAAAAGGTATAGATATAAAATGAGAAATGATTATACGCCTACAAAAAAATTAGATTCTGATAATGATGATAGTATATATTCTATAAAAAAGCATAAAAATTCGAGTATTAAGATAATTACAGGCGTGTTAAGTATAATAATTGTAATTGCTATAATTATAATATTATATAAAGGAAATTTTTTAAAGCATACTAACAAACGTAAGGCAAGTAATAGTTCAGATGATTACATACAAAGTAATGTATCCAATTTAGGAGAAAATACAAAATCATCAACAAAAGATAAAGAACTAAAGGCATCTGTATTAGGAATAGGAGGAGGGGGTGCTTTATTTAGACCAATAATTAGCCCACATAATGAAAATGGTAAGACATATATAATCCTAATTGAAAAAACTGAAGGTCTATCTAATTCTAATACAAAGATATTTTATACTAACGATTTTAAAAAACAGGTTGATATAACCTCTAAGCTTACTGCTGTTAAACCTACAACATTTACCGACAATACTTATGGAACTGGAACTGTAACATACAAATATGATTTCAGCTATATAGATGCAACTTCATTAGACAATATATATGTTACAAATTATACACATGTAGACTCGGAAAATTACCCAGCAGAAATTAGTGGTATTATAAGATTATCTAAAGGAAAAGCTAAACTTTATATGGTCCTCCATTTGTACCTAATACTAAACTCTCATCTAGAGGCTGGTTCGATGGTTATTTATATCCATTAGGATTAGCCGCTAGTAAACAAAACGAGGAACAATTCTTACTTTCAACTGAAGTATCATTATATTTTGGCGAAGATAGTGAACATGTATATTCACGCTATTGTACTAGTATTGATGATAATGACGAAAATAAACACTATGTAACTAATGAAATAAATGTACACAACTATTTGATGAAAGTCTCTCAACAACAAGTGTGCAAATAGACTCTAAAGATAATATATATGTAAGTGATATAGAAGATTTGTCAGAATCTATACCGTAATGTATCTGATTATGACAATTACTGCATAATGAGATAATATTTTGTTCTCTATCTAATGATACTTCAAACATACCTGAATACGCCATTGGTACTAAATGGTGTGGTTCTGTATATTTCTTCCTGAATTTCTTCTTATAAATGTAGGATGACTACAATCTATTTCACATTCATAATTTGCATGTACTAAAGCATTTATTGATGTTTGTTTATCTCTTGGATATGTTTTTCGACCATTAATGTATATAGGATTTTCTTTATGTTTTACTGTTCCATTATATTCAAAGCCTTCTGCTCTACCAACATTAACATTCTTTAGTTCCATTACTAAAATATCATCTGCTCTAAAAAACCCTTAATTTATAAAGGTTTCGTTTACTCTGTTATTTACTCAAACTCTTTTATTATTCTCAATCAACACATCATACCCTTTACATACAGCAGTAACATTACTGATTTTATCATCCTGAGTCATATCTGTTGCTCTGAATTTAATTGTTCCTGTATATGTTGTAAGTTTACATCTTTTTGATGTAGTGTCACTGGTTACAACATTCTTTGCAACCGTCCACTTAGCAGTCCTTATATCTTTTGCTGCATTAGCTGGCACAATATTTACCGCTCCACATACAGTAACAATTGTTAACAATGAGGCAATTATTTTTTATCTGTTTACTCTTCATAAACAATACTCCTTCCTGTCTTTTGACATTAAAAATTAATTATTTACCGATAAATATATATTAGAAATTTCTATAATTGTTATTCTTTACCTATTATGTCAAAAAATGGTATATACCAACCGAAGCTGCTACCGGCAGCTTCTCTGGATGAATGGCAACATAAAAAAGGCCTTACGGATTAATGTATTATAATCCGCAAAGCCTTTAAATCTATTTTACTTTGTTGAACTATCTTTTAATGGTAAATGTCTTTTTAAGAATTCCAGCATATTTTTTGCTGCTTTTCTTAAAGGTTATCTTAACAGTCGCAGTTCCAATATTTTTATTATTACTGTAACTTACACTATATTCTTTTGATGATATAACCTTGCCCTTGCTATCTTTAACAGTAACAGATGGTTTCTTCGCTTTTCCATCATATACATATGAATTCTTTGACAAAACAACTGTCCTTGGCCTATCTATTACAGTCTGATTTGCGATAGTAGCACCACATACTTTACAACATTTGTAAGCTGTCTTACCAGCCTTGTCAGGTGTTGCCTTTACTGATGATGTTATGTTTTGTACAGTTTGCTTCCAGATACCTACTGTACCATCATCTATCTGTGTTGGTACGCATACATAATCTGGCATGACATTTTGTGCATAGCATGATTTATTATAACCATTGCTAAACTCAACTCTTGTATCTTCTTGAAATTTATTATATTTATATACATAATATCCTGTTTTTTTATCTTTTTTAAGCTTTTTGGCATTTCTCAAATCATATTTGCTTTCATCATACCAGTCATAATCACTTTCATTCCATATGTTGATATATACTTCATCCCACTTTGTCTTACTATTATCAAACATCAAGACTGTTTTAACTGGATTTATCCTGTGTTTACTTACTATAATAGTTGATATTACCCTGTCTTCACGATAACCCTTAGGTATAGTTGATGAAATTTCTATATGAGCTACTCCAATACCATGTACAGTTACTTTTCCATTGGTATCAACTGTTGCAACTGATTCATTGTCCGATATATATGAATATACTTTTCCAACTACTGCCTTTGCATTAAGATTAAATGTTTTGTCTTTCCCATAATGAGCTGTAAAAATTTTCTTAACAGTAACTTTATTTTTGGGAATTATCTTTTCTCCTAACTCATATGCCATTCCATGAAAACTTGCATAATTTTGTGCCAGTGAACCATTTTTAACAAATAAAGTCGCACTTTTATCTATGTCAGTATGATTATATTCACAATCATTTTCTTCATCTTCATAAAATTCTTTGGTATTACCTATACATTTAACAGATGAAGGTATTACTATATTAAGATTTTCGCATCCCACAAATGCATTGACACCAATTTTTGTTATCCCATTTGGCAATATCATCTTTTTTAGCTTTGTACATCCATAAAATGCATAATCTCCAATACTTTTAATACCAGTTTTAATCACTGTATTTTTACAGCCAACTATCAAATTACCCGTACTTTTTTTAACAATAGCATTACTACCATTTAAGCTTGTGTATACCTTATTTTCTTTAGCAACCGTAATCTTTTCTATCCCACTACAATCTGTAAAAACCTGTTTCCTTATATTTTCCACACTAGCTGGAATCGTTATATTTTTTAGCTTATCGCATTTTGAAAATGCATTGTCATGTATCTTTTTTATTCCTTTTAGAATAACTGTGTTGTTACATCCAAATAATAATTCATTTTTCTTTGAGTCAATTATTGCATTGCATTTGTTTCTGCTGTCATATTTTTTATTTTTGCCTGACACTGTAATTTCTTTAACCCCATTACAATTCACAAAAGCATTCTCACCAATACTACCTAGATTTTGCCCAATACTAATTTTTGTAAATTTCTTGCATCCGCCAAAAGCCCCTGCTCCTATCTTTTTGAGACTTTGTGGAAATGTTACATTCTGTAATGAATCACATCCATCAAATGCCATCTCTGCAATAGATACAAGTTTTTTTGGAAGATTAATCTGCTTCATTCTAAAACAATTCATAAAAGCATATTTTTCTATTCTCTTTATTGAGTCTGGTAAAGTGACTTTTGTTAATCTGTAGCATTCTTCAAAAGCTGATTCATCAATTGCAACTACCTTATGTCCATTAATTTTCTCAGGAATTGTAAGTGTTTTTATTCCTTTATCTACACATCCTTTAACAACTATTCCTTCTTTTTCAATAACGTATTTTATTGTCCCATTATTCTTAATGTTTTTCTTTACTACTGTTGATGCATAAGCAATATCAGCTTTATTAAATAAATCATTTGCTCCTGCATATGGTAATTCACCAAAAACTACGGTTGCTACAAGTATTATAGATATTATTCTTCTTTTCATAAAATTCCTCCTCTATAATATGGTTAGCAATAAACTGTGTTTATTAGTTCCTATATTTTTATTATATATCATAATTTTTCCAAATTAAAGAGTAAGCGTCAAATCAAGCACGCATTGAAAAAGCACAGCATTAGTAATAAAATATTATTTTTGCTGTGCTTTCTTTAATCTGCAATATTCAGAAATCTCATCCGACCAAGGAACTAGCTTTGATACATCTTTGCCTTGCTGAATTTGTGTAAATAAAAATTCAAGATATTTTTCTGGCTTTAGTTCATTAGCAATTGCTGTTTGTATTATGCTATAAATTGTAGTTGATGCTTTTGCACCATTAATTGTATTAGAAAATAGCCAGTTCTTACGCCCGATAACAAATGGTTTTACACTTTGCTCGGCTAAGTTATTAGAAAGTTGTATTCTTCCATCTAACATAAAGCTTGCTAAATACTCTTTCTGATTTAGGGCATACTTAATAGCCTTACCAACCAAACTTTGTGGTAAGATTTTATGTTCTACTGATACAATCCACTCATAGAATTCATCAAATATTTTTCTTGATTCAGTTTGGCGTATGGAATATCTTTCTTCTATAGATAAACCATCTTTGTCAGCTTTATCTTCAATAGCAAAGAGTTTTCTTATATATTCCTCACCAGTCCTAGCTAATTCATTATCTGGACTAGCAACTACTGCATCATGGAATTTTCTCTTTGCATGAACTAAACAGCCACATAGGGTTACACCTTCTAATTGCTTATAACCAGTATAACCATCACAATGCAAGTATGTACCTTGCCAACCTTTTAAGAATGTTTTAGGGAATATACCACCTCTACCTTCTGTATATTCATATAAAACAATAGGCGTAAGTGTATATTTAGATGTCCTATATACCCATACATATGATTTACTAGTTGCTTTTCTACCTGGTTCACTAAGTACTTCAAGAGTAGTTTCATCTGCATGAAGAAATGTTTCTGTTAGTAATTGTTTCTTTAATTCTAAATATAATGGATTTAACAATGCAGCACCTTTTAGTATCCAGTTAGACAAGTTCTGCCTTGATATCTCAAATCCTAAACGTTTAAACTCTTGCTCTTGTCTATAAAGAGGTAGAGCTAACGTATATTTATTATTCATAATGTGTGCCATCATACTTGCTGATACAAACGATTTTGCTATTAATGCATTTCGATGTTCTGCTGATTTTACAAATCCAGATTCACCATTTTTATCACAGTTTCTACAACTATATATATGAGTAACATGTTCTAATATATAAGCCTCGGCTGGTTTAATAACTAGTTCTTTTCTAGTCTGGGTAGTCATCTCTGTTAAGACTTCTCCACATATATCACATATTTTTTCTTCATCTGTTTCTGTAGGCCAAACGACCTTACCTCTTTCAATTCTTTTAAAGTGAATCCAAAACCCATTATCAGTCCATACTAGCATTTTTATTCTATTAATTTTAGTTTTTCTTCTTTACTTCTTGATTTTTTCATTAAAAAGCACCTCCGACTTAAGATTATAAACCTTTAAGTTGAGGTGCGAAATGCGTGCTTGATTTGACGCTTACCCAAAAACAGTCTACCTTGACGAAAATTACTTTCATCGAGATAGACTGTTTTTTATTGCCATAAACTACTGTGTAATTGTACTTCCCCAGAAAACAATTTTTGTGATTTCAGCATTTTCGTTGTACCAAACGAATCCTACGGCTGCTCCACTATCAATCAACCTATAGGCACCTTTTTTTGTCAGCTTCTTGCAGCTCGACTTGGTATTCACGCTTTTTCCTGTTTCATCTACATTATAAGTCCAGGAATAAAACTCTATATTATCTGCCAGCTTCTCTGACAGCTCATATTCCTTGAATTCCGTATCATCGCCATCATAATTTGCAGGTGCAGTAACAATTTTATCCCCGTCTTTACCTATAATTGCAAGGTACGAACTAAAACCACTGGCAATGTTATCAGTATCGTAATCAAGATTCTGAGGCGCACCTCCGGCAATGAGCTGATCCTTTTCGTCAAAAAACTCTTTCACATCTCCGTCGATATCCAGAAGAAGTCTCGACTTCTCGTGGCGAAGAACCTTTATTGACATATCGCCATCAGGTTGAAGCTTAATTTCTCCGCTTTCAGAATCGTATGCATACTTATCATATAAGTCTGAATCCCCAACCGGATTTCCTTCGTCGCCATAAAAAGCAAAGTGCCCATCATCGCCAAAACTTATTGTCTCATCACATGCAGAATCATAGTGAACCCACTCATGTGCGGTCAGAAACTCAGGCCTTTCATCAGATGTCCCACATCCTACAAGCATAATGCCTGCCACTACAATTATTATTGCTACAATCATTGCTGCTCGATTTACAATAGAAAATTTTCTTTTCATATCGGCACCTCCTCGATTTATTTAACGGGTTCTGCTGACAACACAGTGGGCGAAAATAACAAGCTTGCTCGAACTCTTCCCAAAGGAAGTATCAGCAAATCAAAAATGCTGATTTTATGTGGCATTCCACCGCACCTGTTTCATCTTATGTTACTCTTTTCATATCGTTTTCAAAAACTTTAGTAGCAAATCAGTTGCAATGATTCAATATTACTTCCACGAAATCCATGGCAGATATAATCTACTTTTACTACTAAAAACAAATAATCAAATGTGGCTTACGGGTGCTTAACTGTGCCTGCTGCCATACCCACTATGAAAGGAGCTTTTCTATGAGCAATCAACACAAACATCCAACTATAAGTTTTAAAATCAGTGATGCGGAACGCAAGCAAATCGAAGCTCGTATCCTTGCCAGTGGCATGATGAAGAAAGATTACTTTGTCTGTCCTGCATCTATAACCGCATCTGCGTTGTCGGCAAGAAAGAAACCATATATCCTCTTGTACAGACTGTTAATGCATTATATCTACAATTACTTGAAATGCAAAAAGCATTTATTGAATGCTGTGAACAGCCAACTTTAAACAATCTTCCTACAAGTGAAGAAATCAAGGAACTGCAAACCGACTATAACAATATGCTTACAGCCATCATTGATCTGCTTGATGGTGCTAAGTATCTGTGGGAAGGAGAACACCATGAAACAAAATAACCCTTGTTACCTGTTTGGCATGTATGAACCTGATACAGATTCAGTTATCATTAATGCCATCGATGATACATATACCACTACACCTCTTATTATCAGTTGTGAAAATTGCAATTCAGTTGTCTTACTTGATACACCTGATGATATTGCATATCTATACCGACTGGCACAGGAAAATCCTCTGCTGTATGTAGAATTGGCTTGTAAACCTAATGGATTACAGGAATATATGGATGCTATGAATGAATTTAATTAACAACATAATTCTTATCTCACCAGTTGCAGATTTGTTTTGCAGCTGGTGAGATATATTCCTGCTATCATTAGTTAAATGCTCCCCATTATTCTAAGTCGGTTAACTTTACCGGCTTTTTTAACATATGAATCTGTTGCTGCTAGTACTTCTTGAATTCTAGCTGGTATAGCTTTACTCTTCTTTATCCCCGGTTGCACTATGCAAATACATCCTCGTAATACTTTTCCAGATGTTTTTATCTCTTTTATCATGGTCTTAAAATTTCCACCTTTTTTCACTATACAATGCCCAGCATTATGACGACTCGTAAACTTTTCAAGTAACTTTCCTTTTGTCGTAAACCATGTTACAGACTTTATTGCTTGTCCAGATACCTCATATACATCACCAACACTATTGTTATAAGATGATGAACCCATTTTTTTGACATGATACAATTCGACAACCAACTCATTATCTGTCTCATAAATTGTGATATAATCCGCCATTTCACCTGAACCATGGTCATATATAATATATTTAAATTTTTCATCTGCTTCTAGAATTTTATATAATGCATCCTGAATTGACACCCTCGTATCGCTGTCATTTTTTCTGAATTCCAATTTTAAATTTGTATCATAATGCTTCCAATCAACACCCTCTATTATACTACCGTCAAATAACTCGCTCTCAAAATCACCTTCAATTACATCAATGCCTGTTATCGTCATGTCCTTTACAGTTTTATATATTAGTGGTTGTTCCGTGAGAAATTTGTCCATTGGTATTTCTTCTTTTCCTGAACATACAATAAATCTATTTTCCAAACTTCTATATATGGCTTTTATATCACATTCCAAGTTCTCTGAAATTTCTCCGACCAAAACCTCAACAGACACTTTTGTCTTCTCACAATTTTTCACCACAACCATCGCATCCGTTAATCTGCAATACTCGTAATCCGACTCTTTTCTACGATACTTAATAACAGGATCACAACTATATGTTTCCGCATTAAAATCCGCATAAAAGATATCTTCTGGATATTCTACAAGAGCTTTGGGCTGAGGTAAAAAATCAAAATTTGTATTTGTTTTTACTTTTATATCTTTATTTGCTATTTTCTTCCCCAACCCATCGCACCACTGTATATAATCTTTCAAGTCTTTGTAAGCACTGCTCCAAACTTTCGAAGCACTACTATATCCAATTGTAACATCTCCTTCTACATCATCTACTGCTTTACAAAATGCATGCCCCGCAGAATACATTCTTCCCGAATCTTTATCAATTGCATCACTCACATCTGAACCCGCCATTATTCTATATGATTCTCCTGATTGCGATTGCTTACTCAGCATTCCTGAATTAAAAATCTCGAAATTTTTGAGTTTGCCCAATACTTTATATATTTCTGATTTCGGTATCGGATTATAAGAATCACAAAATGATGATACCAATTCATCATACATTGCTTCAGAATGTTTCTGTGAATATATATGTACCATATGAGTTTGTGTTTGATAATGTATTATATATAAAATATATTCAAGATTGACCTTATCACCACTTCCCATCCAAAGTGGTGAAACATATTCCAAACCAATTCCTACTACCGTATTTTCTTGTTTATTTCTTAATATTCTTCCTGCCACGTTACACACCTCTGGAAATTCGGCATTTATATCAAAACTCATAGAACGATAGATTTTCACATGACAATTAGGTCTGATTGCATGAACAGGGACATTTTCAAGAATACGCTCATCTTCCACAACATATTCTTTATAATAATTTCTATTTTGCTGTTCACTTTTATTCTTTCCTTCACTCATTCCAATGATAATATCCTGCCATACAGCATCTTTAGAATAAAGTAAATTGTTTTCAATTTCTAATTCTTCATTATTTACCGCAATAAATTTTGCCTTTCCTATATTCTTTGCATTTGTCCGAGCAAATCTACCAATAAACTGTAATGTACTCGCAAGCGATTTATGAGGAACATGTATTGCTGCAATTTTAAGATTAGGAAAATCATACCCTTCTCCTAGCATATCTACACACACAATTCCATCCAGTTCTCCAGAATGCAGCAATTTCAAAATATGCTTAACCTTGGAATTACTCATTGAACTATCCACTTTTGAAAGTTTCAATGAAGTATTATCCTTATATAACTTCTCCAGCTTTTCAGCACTTACTTTAGTATCCGTACGAACCATCAGATAATGTTCATACCCAGCTTTTCTGTCATTCAACAATACCTCCTCAGCTCTTTTAGCAATGCACAAATCATCATCCGTTCCACCTTCCACAAGAACATATTGTATTTCGCCAAAAATACCATCTTCGTATGCCTTTGAAAGTGGATAATCATATACTATTTCACCGGACAGCTCTTTTCGATCCAACCTAAACGGTGTTGCTGTAAACAGCACATGCGTTGCAACAGATAAATTCATCAATATCTGTTTCCATGTTTTAGCTGGGGTATGATGAGCCTCATCAACTTCCACCAAATCAATATTCTCTTTCGCCCAATCAGATTCACTTAGACTGAGTGCACAACTAGGTGTAGCAATAATAACATCTGCTTGCTCCAAGTCTTTTTGATACTCCTTGGTATACAAATGCTCCAGCTCAAAAACTTTAGGTTTTTTTATTGAAGTATTAAATACGTTAGCTACACACAATGTCCTAAGTTCAGAAAAATCCTCTGCAATTTGTCCACGAACCATTTTACTCGGCGTAACAACTAATACTCGTTGTTTTCGTATTAAATATGGCACCAACATAAGCACAGCTGTTTTTCCTGATCCTGTCGGCATAATAACAATAGCCGCCTCCTTTTTATTGAGTGTAAAAAAGGATGATATTGCGTGAATTGCACCTAATTGAGCATTTCGTAATCCTCTGCTCTTTTCCGAATCTATGGGATATTTTACTGCATTGTAATGAATTTTAAAATAATTCTCCATATAATTTCCTTCCCAAACTAATATTATTTTCTCATATTAGTTCATTGTATCTTGAAAACACTATCGTTCACTAATTCATTTAATAATTGTCTTGTCCTTTGACCTTTTATGCCGCCTGCATCCATAATTCAAAAATCTACAGATGCCTTTCTAATAATCACATTCTTCCATATTCTTTGAATCTGCTGACTTTTCTGCTGATTCTGCTGATTTTCTGCTAATTTGTTATCAGCTCCTTTTTCCATCCTCATCACAAGCATCATCTAATCGAGATTTGTATCTTCAATCAATCTAGCATTAGTCTCAACTCAGTCTCATAATCTCACCTTAAAAATGAGACTAAGTTGAGACTGACTTGAGACTAAGTTTTTCCAACACGCTAAAAGTCCCGATTTTATCACGTTTTTAGATTTTTCTTCAGTCTCATAAAGTGTCTAAATTTATGAGACTTTGTTGAGACTAACTTGAGACTGTCTCATTACAATGTCCATGTTGAAGTCTTTTTATCGTAAACGGCACCTGTTACTTTCTTAATTTTCGCATAATCTCTAAACACTGTTGACCTTGATATATCCAATTCTGCCATTACCTGTTCAACTGACAAATGCAGATTCTCGCAAATCATATTATAAATTTTCTGTTCTCTTTCAGATAATGTTTTCTGTTCTGTTGCTTCATCTGCAGCTATTCTGTCTAATGGAATATTAATTCTAAATACATCATCTTCAATCAGCTCTGGCTTACCGCCATCTGAATACATTGGTGTATATTTGTAAAGATTTCTTACTCCCGAACCAATAGTATCTGTTCTACCAATATTAGCAAAAAATTGCTGAATTAAAGGATTCTTTGGATACGGAGTAAACTCATCACTCATAATATTTCCATGGCATCTAGGAATACACCAATTTTCTGTTCTTAGCCAATCCTTTTCGATAATCACCTTTGCTGGATATGCACTTGAATAATCTCTGTGTACAAGTATATTACCAATAACCTCTCTTGAAATAATACCTCTAATACTCGTGTTAATATTGTTGATTAAGCAAAATTTATCTGATGTATGCTTTGCAACAAATTCCATTAAAAGATCATATGCCTCTATCAAATTAGTTGTTACCTGCAATCTATCATCATACCTATCTAGATTCTCAACCCTATATAATGCATCGGTAATATATCCAGGACAACACGACCTTATCACATCATCTTTGCCAAACAATAACACACCTGCAAGATTATATCCTTGAATGCCTGATGAAAAATCTTTTTCCCATAAGCCAGCACTCTTCAATATTTCCTCATCCGACATTTTCAACCAAGGATGATCCGGATTTTTGCTCTTTGCAAGATTTCTTACTTTATCCATCAAATCCATGCGTAAATCTTCCATTGTAACATATGGGAATATCTTGTGCTCCGCATATGTGTTGCTTTTTCTGTTATACATATTCTGTAGTTGAATCGGAGAGTCCGTAATATCCATGTCCCCATCTTCATTTCTGTCATAGATCCTGTTTGCACACTTTTCTACAGTAGATGTTGGCGGAACATACACCCATAACAGCGTCATCCCTTCATATACAATATCCCCTATTGAAAGATATAATGTTGGTGACATCTTATCCGGGTTATTTAGCTGATTCACAAAATTCTTTTTCATATCCTTAACCATATTCGGATTAATACCTATTGGGATGCCATCATCCTCTACACCCATGATAATATACCCACCATATCTGTTAGAAAAAGAGCATACTGTTTCATACACATCTTCCTGAATGCCATACTGACAGGTTTTGTACTCTACTGTTATTTTTTCATCTTTTAAAAGCAATTCTTTCATAAAATCACTTGTCATTCTATCGCCTCCAATTTTTGCGTTTTTATTACTAAAAATCATCTATTGATATCTCGTTTGTAAATGCATATGCTTTTTCAAAAATTTTTTCTATTCCATCTTTTATTTCTTCGAAATCATCAATATACAATACTCGCAAATTTTTAATAGCTCTAGTAATCGCTACATATAATATATTTCTGCCTTTTTCATATTTATCAGAATCTTGTTCTTCATCCCCCTCATAATTCATAAAATAATGTTTAAACAAATCTTTGTCTTGTCCAAAATCTTTTCCTAAAATAATTGCAACATTTTCATATTCCAATCCCTTAGTGCTATGAAATGTATGATAACAAATTTTCTTTTTTTCATCTCTATGTATATAATGAAACCAATTCAACAGTTCCTCAAGCTTTATATCTAAAAGATCGTGTATAATTTCTTTGCTCTCAAGAGTTTCATCCCACGATTTATACAAAGAAGTTACAAAAATTGCTAGTACTTTGTCATAGGATAAATCTTCATCAACATCAAATATTTTCTCCATAACAAGCTTATACATTTGATGATTTGACATGCTATATTCATTAAATATTTTACCCAATAATTCATCTAATGTATTTCCATCTATTGCCCGCAAACTCGCTATAAGCAACTTCAAATCAAGGAAACTCATATTTCTATATTTATCTGATGGTAAAATATCTCTAAGTGGTTGCTTTTCCTCACGCACTTCTGTATATATTTTTATCAATCTATATAGAATTGCCTGCACCCTTCCTAGGTGAATTATGTCATGACTTAACAATTCCGAGTTAAGTTGCTTATATCCAATCCCTCGATATATTTCCGCTCTTTTGAACGCTTCATATACATTTGGAAAACCACTATATTCAGCCACCATTTGATTTGTCGCAAACATACAATGCAATGGATTTTCAATTTGTACACTCCACTTCTCTGCACATTTTTCAATAAATTCACTTACATTTTCTCCTGAACCATAATAAAGTTTAACATCCCCTCCACTACAATCAGAATAAATTGATTTTTGTACAACCTCGTCATTTCGAACTCTGTTTGCCACATCAATCACTTCAGTATATGACCTACGATTATATTCCTTAAGCACAAAATCTAACTCTGGATGCAGCCGAGTTAAGCGTTTTCCAACTCCAGCATCATATATATTCTGAACCGAGTCCCCAAAATAAGCAATAAACACATCATGCTTTATCTGTTTTGCATATTGTTCAATAAGACTCATTATCTTTACAACAATGTCAGCCGTGTCCTGATACTCATCGATAAGAATATACGGATATTTATCAATGATTAATTGCCTCATCCTTGGATATCTCTCAATTAATTCATAGCCATATTCCAAAAGTGTATCATGGCTAATGCGCATTTTATCTAATCGATCTCGATTATACATTGCGTCATAATTTACCACTTTATATTCTTTCTCTCCACTTTCTATTTTGCAAAGACAATCTAAATATCTTTTTCTCTTGAAAAGTTTATCTACCAACCCTTTAAATTTAGAAACATTTGATATAAGTTCTGCATATTGCAATCTAATTTCTTCTGGCATAGCCGCTTTAAATTCTGCTGCCTTTAAATTATACGCCATATTATACTTCTTTTTATTCTCGTGCATTAACTGAAAAAAACGTTTTTGAGCCGATGCATCCAATGCTCTATATTTTTCATATTCTGAATTACTTAGTAATTGATTGCTAAGCAGATCTACTTCACTCTTTAGTTTTTCGATATGCAAACTTAACAAAGCCGATTTTTGACTGCAAATAATACTCCAAATTCTTTCATGAATAGTTGATATTTCCACAACATCGGAACCCCCTAACTGATGCTTAATATGTTCTGCTGCCACATTAGTATATGTTATACAGCCTATCTTTTGATTGTGATTCTTTAAATCATGATGATGAATACTAATAATGTATTTTAAGCATTGAATTAAAGCATAAGTTTTTCCTGAACCAGCTCCAGAATTAAATACAACACTGGTAAACGAATCACTGCATTCAAACAATTTATTCAAAGATTTCTTTTCATTCTCTAAGTCTATATCATTAATTTGAGATAATCCCATCAGCATCCTCCTAATTTCTTTTCTATCCAATCAAGCCCATCAGATATATATTTAGGCAATCTTGGAATTTTTTCCTCCAACTCCTCGTTAACAACTTTATAAAGCAATTTGCTGGCAAATTCACCTTTACATTTTTCCAGCTTCATTTGCCACTTATATGAATTTTCCTTATTCTTTTCATATTCGGATTTCTCTCCGACAATGCCCTTATATATATTAGGTTTCAGTTCCTTGAGCAATTCATTAGTAATAACATTATCATAATTAGTTAAAATAAATGCCTCTTCGAAACTTGTAGCATAATACCCATTTACTTCTCCCTGATATGCCAAATATAAATTTCCCTTTTCTATACAACCTGGAATAGCAGATATGTCAGCCTTCCCATATATATCTATAATAGTTGCATTAGTTGTTTCTTTGTCATCCAAACAACTAATCTGTTCATATGTTTTTGTTTTTTTCCCCTCTTGCTTTTCTGCCTCATCACTCTCTTCATTACGTTTAATATCTAAATCTGTTATTATTAAGACTGGTATTCCTAATGCTTCAATAAGCCTTTTGTACAAAAATCCATGGGCACCATTTATATTAAAAATTGAAATGTAATGTTTTCTTAACCCTTCCATTTTTTCTATATAATATGGAATTATCATATCTTCCGCAAAGCCTTCTACAAATATTGCTGCATCGGAGAAAAACAACTCAGAAACTTTGTATTTTATATGTTTTTTCATAAATTTGAACGCTTCTGATTCTTCACCTTCATGCTCATTTGGCATAACCTTTTTATTATTTAGATTTGCAACAGCTGCATTCCGCCTATCTTCATACAAATAACAAATGTTATTGAATGTATTATTGCTGTGGATTTTACTATTCAAAATATGTGATGAATGCGTTGTAATAATAATTTGGCTATTTACATCTTTGTTTTTACTAGAAAGCAACACACGAATTGCCTCATTTATATTCTTTATAAACAACTCTTGCATTTGTGGATGCATAAATGTCTCCGGTTCTTCTATAGATATCAGATTAATTTTGCTATTAAAGGAAGACTCCGGATATCTTTCCATATAATCCATAATAGCTGCTATAATCATAACCAAATTTGTATACCCTAATCCAAATTGGTTTTCTGGAATATTGGCATCATCTTCTATATATTCATATTTTATAAGATCCTGCATTAACTTATCGAATGTAATATCTGCACTTAAATCCACACCCATACGTTCCATAGAAATCAATTCTTTCAAAACACTTCTTATAACATCGGTGTGATTTTTTGTAATATTTTTAGTCAATTCGTTGTTGATTTTCTCTAATTCTTTTGTTACTTCCTTTTTTTCTTTTTGAAAAATATGGTCATACCTATAGTTGATAATCTTATTAAATGCATCTGTAAGGCAATGATCATTCTTTAAATGATTGGCTTTGACGCATTGTAATTCCATTAAATTGGACAATTTAAAGTCTACATCTATTTTATTCATATTCTTATCATAATACTTCAACACATAATCTGTATTATGTAATAAATTTATGAATTTTGAAAAAGCATTTTCATCTTTTCCTTCCGAATACAATTCTTTCATCTCTGACTGAAAATATACAAAATCCTCCACTTCATATCTTATACATATATCTAACTCGGAGTCTTCGATATCTTCAACCAACATAAATGGTATTAAATTCGAAATTCTATCATTACTATCTTCCTCTAAACCAATTGTAAGTACAAATTCTATATATGGTGCCCCCAATGGAGGATTACAAATATCATAACCAGCTAAATACTCCTGTAAATATCTATAATTAAAATCATTTGCCCCAAAAGCATTACTATGATTTATTAAATTATCCAATGCCGTAATTATTGTTGTTTTACCTGCATTATTTTTTCCTATAATTAACGTTGTATCCGAAGCAACATCTATCTCATCACAATTATTTTGTACACTATTCTCCTCAATATTATTGTTAATATCATAATTATCTTGATTTAAAACTATTTTGGAACTAATAAATTCCACAATATTTTTCTCTGATGAAAATTTTCTATAATTTGTCAATTTTAGTCTTTTTAAAAACATTCTCTATTCTCCTTTGCCCATTCAATAAAGATATAACCTTCTTGTCATCTACATAATCAGTACTACTGTCTACCATCTTCCGTAAAGAAGTATTCCAATGTATCCACAAACATATTTGCATCAAACAATTCTTTTATCTGTTCCCTGTTCATCCAAGCAACCTGTGCCACTTCATCCGTTGTAGCATTTCCCAAATCGACTTCTCCTTCATATTCAAACAGCCAAACATCCATAATATCATTAAAGATTTTTCCCTCAATGATTTTTCGTGTCTTTGTAAAAAGCACTTGTCCATTTTCCGGCATTAAATCAACACCAACCTCTTCCTTTGCCTCACGAATTGCTCCCTGTAAACTATCTTCTCCCTTCACAACCGAACCACCTACACATTCCCACATCAAAGGATATGTTGGCCTATTTGCAGAACGCTGCGAAATAAGGTACTCTCCCTTTGAATTACGAATCCATACATGCACCACCAAATGATATCCATCTATCGGTAGCTGCTCTCCTCTTACATGGTCTTTTCCCAGAAGCTCTCTGTTCTCATTATACAAATCCCATATTTCTGCATCCGGCACATACTCCACAATATCCCCAAAATCTGCATGTAAAGTTTTGCAGATTTTGCTAAGAATCGTTAGGCTCACCTCTTCATCACGGCGAAGCTTTGTCATTGTATTAGGAGCAATTTCTGCCTTCTTACGCAAATCCGATTTGCTCATTTCTTTATCCACTAATAATTTCCATAATCTTTTATAAGATACAGCCATGGTAATTTCTCCTTTTTCTTTTCACGCTATCAAACAAACTTATCTAGCATCTCTACAATCTTTTCTCTTTCGCCACTACCATTAGTCATAAATCTCAGTAATGGAATTTCGTACAGCTCCATTATATGATTTTTCAACAAATCTCTTGAAGCCTGAACAGTATCCTCTTTATGGTATTCATATCCGTCAACCTCAATCGCCAACACAGGCTTTTTACCAATTCTGTTATAAATCAGAAAATCTAAATGTGTTGCTGGATTCATTGCATACTGACATTCCTGCTCATTTAATAGTTCTGGATTCTTAATCAACATATTCAACGGAAAATGACAAACAACATCCAAGCTTGAATACTTGTTAGCGGAGATAATGTCCTCTATCAATGAATACATCAGATTTTCCGAATCATATTCTGATACTTTTTTGTGCTTCTGCAAGTATACCCTTCTTTCCTCAGTATACTGCTTGTAAAGGTAATCAAAAATCGAATAAATCTTGCTTTCAGTAACCTCAAAATTATTATACTGAATGTAATCAATCAAATCTGTTATATTGCGCTCTTTTGATTGCTCATTTCCAGTTACAACCAACATCAATTTCTTTTTGGCTCTTGATACAGCAACATTGATTAAATATGGATCATCTGCAAAATCAGATATTT
>CAKRYR010000002.1 GCA_934432595.1 uncultured Lachnospiraceae bacterium
AGAAACAATTAATCAAAATCTTCTTATTCTCTTAGGAATTTTCAAGGTTGTTTCACTGTTCAATTATCAATGTTCATATGTTATAAAGTTATTGTAAAACCCTTTGTTTAAAGGTGTTTCACTCACTCGCGTCAACGTTTTATATCTTATCATATGTTTTGTTATCTGTCAATAACTTTTTTTATTTTTTAAAAAAGTTTTTTATCTGATAACGGAGAAAGAGGGATTTGAACCCTCGCGCCGCGTGAACGACCTATACCCTTAGCAGGGGCACCTCTTCAGCCACTTGAGTATTTCTCCAGAAACTAAACTTATAATTTGATATTCAACTTTATGCGTCTTATCAAACGCAAGAGTTATTCTATCATAATTAAAAATTGTTGTCAACATATAATTTGTGTTTTTTTTACATTTTTTTATTTCTTATTTTTTACTACAACTTTTATTCGTTTTTTATTATATTTCCACATATTTTAATATGTAATCACAATTCTATATCCATTATCAATTCTATAATCCCCCCCTATGAGTCTCCTTAATGTTAATCAATTATAACTATAAATATAAATTTAGGCTTAGGGTTTTTATTCTAGGGACGATTTTCATTTTTGAGTATATAAGTGACGATTTAAATATTTATATTATCACTCAAATAGTGTGTAGATATAGGTTTGGGACTGATATTAGCTGTATTTCAATAAATTTTGAAGAAAAAATGCCAGTGTAAAATAGTGTAAGAGTGCACTTTGAACTGGCATGCTATAAAATTTCGTATTGTATAAATCTCGCGGAGCTTTAGTTTAGTCAAGAATTTGTAGGTTTGTTTATAAGTTGTTTTTCTTTATGATAAATTATCCACATTTTACATGTTTTGTATGAATTTATCCACAATAATATAGGGTTTTATTCACAATATGTGTATAACTTAAACATTTTTTCTTTTTCTTAAAAAACTCTAAAGTATTTTGTTATTTTACCGATTATTATAATTAAGATTATTTATTGTGCATAAATTATCTTCTTTTTTTTTAATTGTTTATCATTATAGTAATACTTTGTAAATTATCTTTTTTCATATAATTAAGGACATACAAATATGTATGTCCTTAATTATATTCTATTCATCTGTATCTAATTCACGTAATCTATCTAGACCATCTGTCTCATCTTCTTCAAAGTCATATTCATCCTCTACAACTTGAACAACTTTTGCACCATCATCCTTTGATTCCTCTTCAAATTCCTTCTCAAGTGTCTCAATTAAATTTTCAGATGTACTAGAATCACTTTCTCTTACCTTAGCAAAGCTAGCAACAGATATATCCTTAGTTGTATCAACATTAATAAGTTTAACACCTGATGTATTTCTTCCTAATACAGAAATACCATTAACCATCAAACGTATTATAATTCCTTCTGTTGTAATAATCATTACTTCATTATCTTCATCTACTGCTTTTACGCCTATAAGATTACCTGTTTTTTCTGTTATCTTATAACATCTAACTCCTTTTCCACCTCTATGTTGAACTGTAAACTCATCAATATGAGTCAGCTTACCTAAACCATTTTCTGAAACGAACAACAAATATTCACCCTGAGTATGTAATTGCATACCAACAACTGAATCTCCTTCAGTTAAATTCATACCAATAACACCCATTGTAGCTCTTCCAGTCGGTCTAACATCATTTTCATTAAATCTTATACATTGTCCATGTTTTGTAACCAATAATATATCTTTTTCTTGATTTGTTGATTTTACCTCAATTAATTCATCATCATCTCTTAAATTAATTGCTTGTATTCCTGATTTTCTTATATTAGCATAATCAACTATTGGTGTCTTTTTAACTATACCATTCTTTGTAGCCATAAATAAATATCTATTTTCTTTATATTCTCTGATAGGTATTATAGCTGTAACTCTTTCTTCTGGTAATAGCTGAATTAGATTTACAATAGCTGTTCCTCTAGAAGTTCTACTTGCCTCAGGAATTTGATATGCTTTTAATCTATAAGCTCTACCTTTATTGGTAAAGAACATTATATAATGATGCGTTGTTGTCATAAGAAGATCCTCTATAAAATCATCTTCTATAGTTTGCATTCCTTTTATTCCTTTACCGCCCCTATGTTGAGCCTTAAAATTGTCAACAGTCATTCTTTTTATATACCCTAACCTTGTCATAGCAAGAACAGTATTTTCTCTTGGAATTAAATCTTCCATTGTAATATCAAATTCATCAAAGCCTATACTAGTTCTTCTTTCATCTCCAAACTTATCTCTTATGACAGTTAACTCATCTTTAATAACTGTTAAAAGTTTATTGATATCTGCCAATATAGCTTTATACTCGGCAATCTTAATTTGTAACTCTTTATGTTCATTTTCAAGTTTTTCTCTTTCCAAACCAGTAAGTGCACGAAGTCTCATATCAATAATTGCTTGAGCTTGAACATCAGTTAATTCAAACCTTTCGATTAATTTTTCTTTAGCTACTGCACCATTAGCAGAACCTCTAATAATACTAATTACTTCGTCTATGCTGTCTAAAGCTATTAATAAACCTTGCAATATATGATCTCTTTCTTCAGCTTTGTTTAGATCATATTGTGTTCTCCTAGTTACTACATCTTCTTGATGTTTCAAATAATGTACTAACATTTGCTGCAAATTCAATACCTTAGGCTCATTATTTACAAGTGCTAACATAATTACGCCAAAAGTATCTTGCATCTGGGTATGCTTATATAATTGATTAAGAATAACATTAGCATTAACATCTCTTCTTAACTCTATACAAACTCTCATACCACTTCTATCTGATTCATCTCTTAACTCAGTAATTCCATCGATTTTCTTTTCTTTAACAAGTTCTGCAATTTTTTCTATTAATTTAGCTTTATTAACCATATAAGGAAGTTCTGTAACTACTATCCTATTCTTGCCATTTGGCATAGGTTCTATATCAGTAACAGCTCTAACCCTAATCTTTCCTCTACCTGTTCTATATGCTTCCTCTATTCCTCTTGTTCCAAGAATAGTTGCACCTGTAGGAAAATCTGGACCTTTAACTATTTCAAGTAATTCTTCTATTTCTGTATCTCTATTATTCTCAATTTTATTATCAATAATCTTAATAACAGCATTAATTACCTCTGTTAAATTATGTGGAGGTATATTGGTTGCCATACCTACTGCTATTCCTGATGTACCATTTACAAGTAAATTAGGATATCTTGCTGGTAATACTGTTGGTTCTTTCTCTGTTTCATCAAAGTTTGGAACAAAATCAACAGTATTCTTGTTAATATCAGCGAGCATTTCCATAGAAATTTTGCTTAATCGAGCCTCTGTATAACGCATCGCAGCTGCTCCATCTCCATCTACAGAACCAAAGTTACCATGACCATCAACTAGCGTATATCTAGTTGAAAAATCTTGAGCTAATTTTACTAATGCCTCATATATTGAGCTATCACCATGAGGATGATATTTACCCATTGTATCACCAACGATACGCGCACATTTACGATGTGGCTTATCTGGTCCATTATTTAACTCAATCATTGAATATAAAATTCTTCTTTGAACTGGTTTTAAACCATCACGCACATCTGGTAATGCACGTGATGCAATAACTGACATTGCATAATCTATATAAGATTTTTCCATTGTTTTCTTTAAGTCAACTTCATGAACCTTATCAAAAATATTCTCGTCCATTTAATTTCCTCCAACTAACTTATTCAAGTTTTTTCACTTTCTGTAAGACATAAAACACTTATTACGTTGATCTAAATATCAAGATTTTTAACATACTTCGCATTTTTCTCGATAAATTCTTTTCTTGGCTCAACCTTATCTCCCATAAGAGTAGTAAATGTAACATCTATTTCTGAAGAATTATCTTCATCCATCATTACTTTTAATAAAACTCTCTTTTCTGGATCCATAGTTGTTTCCCATAATTGTTCTGCATCCATTTCTCCAAGACCTTTGTATCGTTGAATCTTATTACTATTATCTCTTCCTATTTCAGCCAAGATATTATTCAATTCTTCATCGCTATATGCATATTTTACTATCTTTCCTCTTTCAACCTTGTATAAAGGTGGTTGTGCTAAATAAACATGTCCCTGTTTTATAAGCTCAGGCATAAATCTATAGAAAAATGTCAATAATAATGTACTAATATGTGCACCATCAACATCGGCATCTGTCATAATAATAATTTTATGATATCTTAATTTACTAATATCAAATTCCTCATGAATTCCTGTACCAAAAGCAGTTATCATAGCCTTAATTTCAGCATTTACAAGAATCTTATCTAACCTAGCCTTTTCAACATTAAGTATTTTACCTCTAAGTGGCAAAATAGCTTGTGTAGCACGTGATCTTGCTGTCTTAGCTGATCCACCGGCAGAATCTCCCTCAACTATATATATCTCACAGTTTTCTGGATTCTTATCAGAACAATCTGCCAATTTACCAGGTAAAGACATTCCTTCTAAAGCTGTTTTTCTTCTAGTTAAGTCCCTTGCTTTTCTTGCAGCATCCCTTGCTCTCTGTGCTAAAATAGCCTTATCACAAATCATTTTTGCTATAATTGGATTTTGTTCTAAATAATATGTTAACTGTTCACTTACAATACTATCAACAGCTCCTCTAGCCTCACTATTTCCAAGTTTTTGCTTTGTCTGACCTTCAAACTGTGGCTCTGGAATCTTAATGCTAACTATAGCTGTCAATCCTTCTCTAATATCTTCACCTGTAAGATTAACATCACTATCTTTTAATAACTTTTGATTTCTAGCATATTCATTAAATGTTTTTGTTAATGCATTCTTAAATCCAGCTAAATGTGTTCCACCCTCTGGAGTAGTAATATTGTTAACAAAACTATAGCAACTCTCGTTATATGAATTATTATGTTGCATTGCTACTTCAACATAAATAGAACCTTTTTGTCCTTCACAATAAATTACATCATCATAAAGACTTTCTTTACTTTTATTTAGATAATCAACATATTCTTTTATTCCACCTTCATAGTGAAATACTTCTTCTATAGGCTCATCAGGTCTTTCATCATGAAGTACTATCTTAACATTTTTTGTTAAGAAAGCCATTTCTCTCAATCTTTGCTTTAAAACATCATATTCATAAACTGTTGTTTCTCTAAATATTTCTTTATCAGGTAAAAATGTTACTTTTGTTCCTCTTTTATCTGTGTCACCTATAACTTTTAGAGGATAAATTACTTTACCTCTTTCATATCTTTGTTTATGTATCTTTCCTTCTGTATAAATCTCAACTTCTAGCCACTCAGACAATGCATTAACAACGGATGCACCTACACCATGTAGTCCTCCAGATACCTTGTATCCTCCACCGCCAAACTTTCCACCAGCATGAAGAATTGTAAATACAACTTCTACCGCTGGAATACCTTTTTTCTTATTAATTCCAACAGGGATTCCTCTTCCATTGTCTATTACAGTTATTGAATTATCTTTGTTAATTGTTACATCCACTGTATCACAAAACCCTGCTAATGCTTCATCTATCGCATTATCAACAATTTCATATACCAAATGATGTAAACCTTTTGAAGATGTACTTCCGATATACATACCTGGTCTTTTTCTAACTGCTTCTAGACCCTCTAATATTTGGATTTGATCAGCACCATATTCTGCACTCATATTTTCCTCCTAATAACAAACCTATCTTTCTTGTTGTACTTGTTCTATTTTACCTTCTACAACTTTATATATTTTATCCACATTAAATCTATTGTTGATAAATTCTTCCAAACCTGTACACGTTATTATTGTCTGTATTCCTTCCAAACTATTTAGTAAATAAGTTTGCCTATTTCTATCTAATTCTGATAACACATCATCTAATAACAAAATAGGATTGTCGTTTATTTTTTTCTTAACCAATTCTATCTCTGCAAGATTTAAGGATAACGCTGCTGTCCTTTGTTGCCCTTGAGAGCCATACTTTCTTACATCTATATCATTAATTAAAAATCCAACATCATCTCTATGTGGACCACAACTAGTAGATTTTAAAATAATATCCCTTTCTCTGTTAATAAATAATTTTTCTTCAAAATTATCAACATTAACATTTGGTTCATAGCATAATGTTAAATTTTCAATATTCCCAGATAAATTTTTATGAATCATATTTACAATTACATTCAACTCATTAATAAAATCTAGACGACGACTAATTATTTTTTTTCCATAATCAATTAATTGTTCGTCCCATACAGATAATGTTTCCATTTGTTTTCTATCTACATTTATCTGTTTTAATAAATTATTTCGTTGTGAAATAATTTTATTATATTTATACAAGTTATCCACATAGAACTTGTCAAGTTGACATAATTCCATATCGATATATCTTCTTCTTTCACTTGGACCATTTTTTATTATATTTAAATTTTCAGGAGAAAAGAAAATAATATTAATTAATCCACACAACTCAATCGACTTTTTAATTGGTATCCCATCAATAGCAACACCTTTTGTTTTATTTTTTCTTAAATGCATATCTATTTTTCTATCAATACCATTTTTATTAACAATCAACCTTATATGTGATTCATTTTCACCAATCTTTATCAACTCTTTATCTTTGCATCCTTTATGTGACTTAGTTGTTCCACAAACATAAATAGCTTCTAAAGTATTAGTCTTTCCTTGTGCGTTATCTCCAAATAAAATATTATTATCTTCATCAAATATTATTGATAAATCATCATAATTTCTAAAATTTTTTAATTCTAACGATTTAACAAACATAAATTACCTATTATTTCTCTTTTTCTAATACTTGAACTTTATTACCTTCAAATTCAAAGATATCTCCGGCAACTAACTTTTTCCCTCTTCTAGTGTCAATTTCTTCATTAACTTTTACAAGTCCTTCTTGTATAACCTCTTTTGCTTCTACACCAGAAGATACTAATCCTGACAATTTAAGTGCTTGTCCAAGCTTGATAAAATCATCCCTTAAATAAATATTTTCCATGAATATTCCTCATTTCAACATATATACTCGCTAATATATTATAGTCTTATTTTTATCCACATTCAATAAAAATTTTTTTTATTGTGGATAATCTTTACAATTTTTATTCTATCCACATTTTTAACTAAGGATAACTCTAATTAATTTTAGTTTAATTATTAACAATAATATTTACTGGTAAAATTAAATAAATATAATTTTCCTCTTTATCTTTTATAAAACAAGGAGCTTTTGAATTAATTAAATAAATATCCACAAATTCATCATCTATTACTTTTAATGCATCCATTAAGAATTTTGGATTAAAACCAATTACAATATCAGTACCCTCTTTAACGATACTAACATCTTCATTCATATTACCAGCCTTTGAACTAACTTTTAATTCCATATTATCCCCATTAACATTTACTATTAATGGATTTTTATCACTTTCTCTAATCAACAATGATGCTCTTTCAATACATGATAAAAATTCTTGTTTATTAACAGTCAACTTTGTTTCATAATCGTTTGATAACATTTGAGCTATTTTAAAATATTCACCTTCAATTAATCTTGAAACAACAGTTGTATTATCAAATTCAAATAACATATGTTTATCTGTAAAGAATAAATTAACATTCTTATCAGCATTATCAGATAAAATCTTACTTACTTCATTCAATGTTTTACCTGGAACAATGACTTTTAAAGATGGATAGTTATTATTCAACTGTATTTTTCTAATTGATATTCTATGTCCATCAAGAGATACTGCTTTTAACATATCATTTTCAATTTCAAATAATTCACCAGTCATAATCTTATTATTCTCATCAAAAGCAATAGAAAAAACTGTCTGTCTTATAATTTCTTTTAATGCAAATTGTGATAATGAAATTGATGTTTCTCTTGAAATTGTTGGTAATGCAGGAAAATCATCTCCACTCTTTCCAACAATATTAAATTTTGATTTTCCACATGAAATTGTAGCATTATAATCATAGTCTGTTTCAATTGTAACTATATCATCAGGTAATTTTCTAATTATTTCTGAGAAAAATTTTGCATCTAATGCTATTTTACCTGGTTCAATTATTTCTCCATCAACTAAAGTTTCAATGCCTAATTCCATATCTGTAGTAGTTAATTTAATATTTGAATTACTAACTTCTAATATCAAACAACCTAATATAGGCATTGTAGATTTAGATGATACAGCCTTTAATACAATATTGACTCTTTCAATTAACTTTGTTCTATTACAAATTATTTTCATTGTTAAACCTCTTCCTAAACTCAATATTTAATTTTTGTTGATAAATTTAATTAAGCGCTTTTTGTTTTTTTATTATAAATAATATATTAATTATTAATAGTAATAATAGTAGGGGGTGTGGATTTGTGGATAAGTGCTTTTAGGCCTTTAAATAAAAGGTTATCCACAATTAATAACCATGTTAACAACTCCCAAAAACTATGTTAATAACTTTTAAGTTATCCACAGTTGATAATTAAAATATTATTTACAAAGTTATAAACATTTTTAATAACCGTTTATTCACATATAAAATGTGGATTACTGTGGTGAGATTTTTTTTATTAAAACCTCAATAGTATTTTGTAATGATCTATCTGTTTTTATATCTTTTTCTATTTTTTGAATACCATATAGTATAGTTGTATGATCACGATTTCCTAATGATTTTCCAATATCCTCTAATGAAAATTCAGTTAAATTACGACATAAATACATACATATCTGTCGTGGGAAAGCTATATTTTTACTTTTCTTTGATGATAAGATATCAGAAGAAGATATTTCATAATGTTCGGAAACAATATCTATAATTAATTCAATTGTTATTTTTTTATTTTCATTTGGATAAATGAAGTCTTTTAATTCACTCTCAGCCATTTCAACATCTATTTCTCTTCCGTTGTTTAAACGTGAAAAAGCAACTAATCGTGTTAGTGCACCTTCAAGTTCTCTTATATTTGACTTAATGTTGGCCGCAATAAATTCTAATACATTACTATCTATATTTAATCCGTCTAATTCTTCTTTTTTACGTAAAATTGCCATTCTAGTTTCATAATCAGGTGATTGAACATCTACTGTTAATCCCATTTCAAATCTGGAACGTAAACGCTCTTCCAAAGTTTCAATTTCTTTTGGAGGTTTATCACTAGATATAATTATTTGCTTTTTAGCTTCATGTAAAGTATTAAAAGTATGGAAAAATTCCATTTGTGTTCTTTCTTTACCTATAATAAATTGAATATCATCTATTAACAATACGTCAATGTTTCGATATTTTTCACGAAATTTAATAGGTGTATTGTCATTTTTATTTCCTATAGATTCTATTAATTCATTTGTGAATTTTTCACTAGTAACATATAAAACTTTAGCATCAGGATTTTTTTCTAATATAAAATGTGCAATTGAATGCATTAGATGGGTTTTTCCCAATCCAACACCTCCATATATAAATAAAGGATTGTACATTTCACCTGGTGATTCTGCTACTGCTAGTGAAGCAGCATGTGCTAAATTATTATTTGCTCCAACGACAAATGTATCAAAAGTATATCTTGGATTAAGATTTGGATTAATCGTATTAACTGATGGTACATTATTTGTTTGTGTTGTTGAACTTTGTTTTGTTGATAAATTATTAAGTTCGTTAGGTAATACAAACTTAAGTTCAAAAGCTTTACCAATAACTTCCTCGATGGCAACTTTAAGAGGAACAGAGTATTTTTTTGATACAAATTCTGTTCCTAATTGGGCATCGCTAACAAGTAGAATTATTACATTATCATTTACAGAATGAACTTGTAATGGTTTTAACCATGTTCTAAAGGATACTTCTGTAACAGAATGTTCAATTCTAACTTTTTCTAAAATTTCATTCCATCTTTCTTGAATTATGTTTAACATCATAATCCCCCTAATTTTAAATTTCATCATTGTCTATTCTATAACAAAAAAATTAGTTTTTCAATTGAAAAATGTTATTTTTGTGGAATATTCTGTAAAAAATGTGGATAGAAAACAGAAAAAAGAAAAAATAACTAACAAATATAATAATTATATTCATGTTGTAATTAATATTTTACATTAGAATATGGAATAATAATTGGAAATAGTATATATATAGAAGAAAAAAAATATATAAAATATATACATAATAATAAAGAAAGAAAAATTTGTGTTAATAATGTTGAATATAATTTTTGTTTAAAATGTGGATAAAGTGGATAAAATTGTTTATTAAATATTTACTAACAAATTGTTAGAGTTTACTAACAAGTGTGTGGATAAAATGATATACGTTATAAACATTAATTGAAAAAAGTATTAAACGCTATAAAATAAAAGATTTAGTAAAAATTTATTTTTTAAATGAATGAAAAAAATAAGGGTTATACACAGAAATACCAAAAAGTTATACACAAGTTATTAACAATTTGTGGATAACTATAATGTTAATAAAGTATAATAAAAAATGTGGATAAAATATCGCTTTTTGTGTGGATAAGTTAGATAAAGCTAAAAAATTATTGTGAAAAAATTTTTGTGTTAAAAAATAGAATGAATTTGTAAATTTTTAAAGATTATTTATGTAGAAAATTAGATTTTTTTGTTGACTATTTACTTTATCGGTTATAATTGTCAAAACATTATATTAAAAATAAAAAAGCCTATATATTTTACTTGACGAAACTTTGAAGTATTACTATAATAGATTTGTTATTTACTTATATTAGAATAGCATGCTTATCAGAAAATATAAGGAGGTGCGTTAGTTATGAAAATGACATTTCAACCAAAAAAGAAGTCAAGAGCTAGAGTACATGGATTTAGATCAAGAATGAGTACTGCTAACGGAAGAAAAGTTTTATCAGCTAGAAGAGCAAAAGGTAGACATAAATTAACAGTTTAGTTAATTAGTTGGAAGATAAATTTTTTTTCAATTATAAATATTGATTTAGCGGAGTTAATAAAGTCGACTTTAAACTGCTAAATCAATATTTTATGCTATATAAAGAAATCTTCCTAAATATAATTAGTAAATACTTATGTAACGTTTAGCAATTGGCTGGACTGTTATATACTTATTAGTAGTATAAGTTAAAGAATTTGGTGGTATATTGAAAGATTCAATAAAAAAAACAAGAGAATATCAAAAGGTTTATAAAAGAGGTAAGTCTTTTGCTAATAAATATTTAGTAATGTATATTTTAAAAAACGAAAGAACAGAGAATAGATTAGGAATATCGGTAAGCAAAAAGGTAGGTAACAGTGTTGTTAGACATAGATTAACTAGGTTAATCAGGGAAGGTTATAGATTAAATAAAGATTTATTTATCAAAGGGATAGATATAGTTATAGTTGCAAGAACCGGAGCAAAGGATATTGATTATAGTAAAGTGGAGAATGCATTGTTACATTTAGGAAGACTCCACAAAATATTGAATTAGAAGGTTTTATCGTGAAACGATTTTTAATATTTATAATAAAATTTTATCAAAAATATATTTCGTGCTTGAAAGGGCATCCAACATGTAAATATACGCCAACGTGCTCTAGTTATGCTATTGAGGCACTTGAAAAATATGGATTTATTAAAGGAACCATATTATCTGTATGGCGTATTTTAAGATGTAACCCTTTTTCAAAGGGCGGATTTGATCCTGTTCCGTAATGAAGGAGGATATAATAGGTAATGTTATTAAGTATGATTAGTCAAGCAGGTTCAATGAACCCTTTTGACATGGTAGCTATGGTTTTGGGTAAGGTTATAGAGTGGATTTATGAAATTTTAACTTTAGTTGGAATTCATAATGCAGCTTTAAGTATTATAATATTTACAATTATTGTATACGCACTCATGATTCCTATGAACTATAAGCAACAAAAATCACAAAAATTAATGAGTGTAGTACAACCAGAGATTCAGAAAATCACCGATAAATATAAAGGTAAGAAAGATAATGCATCAATGGTGAAACAGCAAACTGAGATGCAAGCGGTGTACGATAAGTACGGAACTACGCCTACAGGAGGCTGTTTAACTTCTTTATTAACTATGTTGATTTTTATTGGATTATATAGGGTTATAATATATATGCATTTATATATTCCAGAAATTAATAATTTATATAGTGAAGTATCGAAGTCAATTGTTGATTCTGATGTAAATTTTAAAGAAATATTATCAAAAATGGCTGATACTACGGTAGGTTATAAGGGAACTGCTCATATTGACGATATAAATAAAGTGTTGTATTCTTTAAAACCTGAACAATGGACTGAGTTAGCGCATAAATTTGCAAAAAGTAGTAATGATTGTGTTGCAGTTATTAATGCTAATTCAGATAAATTAATTGATATTCATAGATTCATATTTGGTATGAATATTAAATATGCACCTAAAGATGTTATTTGGCCAGGAATATTAATTCCTATTCTATCGTTAGTAACTCAATTATTTAGTAATCATCAGATTGCTAAGAAGACTATGCAAAATAGTGGAACTGATAATCCTATGATGCAGTCAATGATGGTAACTACAAAGATAATGCCATTTTTCTCATTTTTTATTTGTTTGACAATGCCTATTGGTGCTGGTATTTATTGGGTTTTAAGCGGTGTTTTACGTATTATTCAACAAGCTATTTTTGATAAACATTTTGATAAAATGGATATAGATGATATGATTAAGTCGAATGTTAATAAAGCATCTAAAAAGAAGAAAAGCTATTTAAAAAAATTAATGGAAGCACAAGAAGAACTTGAAGGTAATCAATCATCAGCTCAAAAGAGTTTGAAAGATTATGCACATATAAATTCGCGTAATTATAATGAAAGTTTTGAAAATGTAGATAATGAAGTTGGTGGAGGAAAAGAACCTAAAGAAGGAAGTATATCTTCTTATGCTAACATAATGAAATCTAGTAATAGAAAATAATACAAGGAGATATTGAATATGAATGAATGGATTGAAATTTCAGCAAAAACAGTAGATGAAGCTATTATAGAAGCTACATTACAACTTGGAACGTCTAGTGATAATATGGAATATGAAGTTATTGAAAATGAATCAAAAGGTATTCTAGGTATGTTTTCAAAAGAAGCAAAAATTAGAGCTAAACTAAAAGATTCCGTTGAAAATAATGTAAAATCATTTTTATTAAAGGTTTTAAAATGTATGAACATTGATGCTGAACTTGATATTTTATATGATGAAGAAAAAGAATTAGTTGATGTTAATGTACGTGGTGAGGATATGGGTGTGTTGATTGGAAAACGTGGTCAAACATTGGATTCTTTACAATATTTAGCAAGTTTAGTATTAAATAAGAACTCAGATACTTATGTAAAAGTTAAAATTGATACTGAAAATTATAGAGAAAGAAGAAAAGAAACTTTAGAAAATCTAGCAACTAATATTGCTAAAAAAGTTAAGAGAACTAGAAAAACAGTTTTCTTAGAACCAATGAACCCATATGAAAGAAGAATTATCCATTCTTCTTTACAAAATGATAAGTTTGTTGAAACACATAGTGAAGGTGAAGAACCATATAGAAAAGTTGTAGTAACTTTAAAAAAAGGTGTAAGAGATAATAGACGTAAAAATTATAAAAAAGATTATATAAAGAAGGATTATAAGAAAAAATTTAAAGATAGTTATAAAAAGAGTTATCAAAGTATTACTTTTGATGATTTAAAGGATGAGAAGTCAAATGTTACTTCAGAAGAATAAATACATTCTTTATTAAATTATTTTAATTCTTAGTATTGTTCATAAAGGTTGTTTGAAAAATTTCAAACAACCTTTTATTTATGAAAAAAATAATGTATAATATATTGGATAAAAAGTTATCCACAGTTGATAACTTTTTAGTTGTGCCTAGTTATATTTGATTATGTTATGAGAGGATAGATTAATTTGAATTTTTTAGATAGAGAGGATAATACAATTGTAGCAATTGCAACTGCACTTAATAATGCTGGAATAAGTATTATTAGACTTAGTGGAAAGGATGCATTAAATATTATATATAAAATATTTAGACCTAAAAATGTTGACAAAGATATTAGAAAAGTAAAAACATATACAATTCACTATGGATATATTGTTGACAAATTTATTGATAAGAGTATTGTTAATAAAAATAATGATAAAAAAAATAAAATTGATAATAAAGATAATATTGTGGATGAAGTATTAGTTTCTATAATGTTAGGACCTAAAAGCTATACAGCTGAAGATGTTGTTGAAATTAATTGTCATGGTGGAGTTACTATAACAAAAAAAGTTTTAGATTTATGTATAAAAGCAGGAGCAACTTTAGCGGAACCTGGTGAATTTACCAAAAGAGCATTTTTAAATGGAAGAATTGATTTATCGCAAGCGGAAGCAGTTAGTGATTTAATTAATGCAAAAAATGATTACGCAGTAAAAAGTTCAATTTCTCAATTAAGTGGAAATTTACAAAAGAAGGTAATACAATTACGTGAAATAATATTAAAAGATATAGCGTTTATTGAAGCTGCTTTAGATGATCCAGAACATATAGAAATAGATGGGTATATAGATGTATTGAGTAAAAATATGTCTTTTACACTAGATGAGTTAAAAAAATTATATAAGTCATCAGAAAATGGAAGGATTATCAAAGAAGGCATAAATACTGTTATTGTAGGAAAGCCAAATGCAGGAAAATCTTCATTCTTGAATACAATTGTAGGTGCTGATAGAGCAATTGTAACTGAAATAGAAGGTACTACTAGAGATGTTTTAACAGAAGAAATAAACCTTGGTGGTATATTACTAAATTTGGTTGATACTGCAGGAATACGTGAAACAGATGATTTGGTTGAAAAGATTGGTGTTGATAGGACTAAAAAATATTTGGATGAAGCAGATTTGGTAATATATATAGTAGATGCTTCAAGAAAATTAGATAATAATGATAATGATATAATTGAGAGAATTAAGAATAAAAGTGTCATTACTCTTTTAAACAAAACAGATCTAGATAGCGTAGTTACGAAAGCTGATATTCAAAATAAGATTAAGAGTGATATTCTTGAAATATCAGCAAAGGAAAATCAAGGATTAGATGAGTTCGAAGATTTAATAGAGAGAAAGTTTTATCAAGGTGATATGGTATATAATGATGAAGTGTGTATAACTAATATTCGTCATAAAGGATTAATAAAAGCTGCACTTGATGCAATTGAAAATGTTATAAATGGTATTAGTGAATCTTTACCAGAAGATTTATTTATTATTGATATGATGAGTGCTTATTCATCTTTGGGTCTTATTATAGGTGCAGAAGTTGAAGATGACTTAGTTGATAAGATTTTTAAGGAATTTTGTATGGGTAAATAAAAATATATAGAGGAAGGTTTTTATGTTAAATAATAATGTTGAAGAATATGATGTAGTAGTTGTTGGAGCAGGACATGCAGGTTGTGAAGCTGCATTAGCTGCGGCTAGATTAGGACTAAATACAATAATGTTTACTGTAAGTGTTGATAGCATTGCTTTAATGCCTTGTAATCCTAATGTTGGTGGAAGTTCTAAAGGACATTTAGTTAAAGAAATAGATGCCCTTGGTGGAGAAATGGGTAAAAATATAGATAAGACATTTATTCAATCTAAGATGTTAAATATGTCTAAAGGTCCGGCTGTTCATTCTTTAAGAGCTCAAGCTGATAAATTAGACTATTCTAATACTATGAGAAGGACATTAGAGGCTACAGATAATTTAACAATTAAGCAAGGTGAAATAATTGAATTATTAGTTGAAGATGGGACTATTAAAGGAGTTAAAACATATACAGGAAAAATATATAATACTAAAACAGTCGTTCTTGCAACAGGAACGTATTTGAAATCTCGTTGCATAACGGGAGACATAAGTGAATACACAGGACCTAATGGATTAAAGGCAGCTAATTATTTAACTGATTCATTAAAATCTTTAGGTATAGAAATGTATAGATTTAAGACGGGTACACCAGCTCGTATTGATAAAAAAAGTATAGATTTTAGTAAAATGGAAGAACAATTTGGCGATGAAAGAGTTGTACCATTTTCATTTGAAAATAAAGCTGAAGATATTGAAAGAGACCAAGAATCTTGTTGGCTAACATACACAAATGAAGAAACTCATAAAATTATTATGGATAATATTGATAGATCTCCGCTTTTTTCAGGAACAATTAAGGGAACAGGACCAAGATATTGTCCATCAATAGAAGATAAAGTTATGCGTTTTAAAGATAAAAATAGACATCAAGTTTTTATTGAACCTGAAGGAAGATATACAAATGAAATGTATATAGGAGGAATGTCTAGTTCTCTTCCAGAAGATGTTCAAATTGAAATGTATAGAAGTGTAAAAGGATTAGAAAATGCAAAAATAGTTAGAAATGCATATGCTATTGAATATGATTGTATTAATCCTTTACAATTAAAACCTTCTTTAGAATTCAAGAATATTAAAGGATTATTTAGTGCAGGTCAATTTAATGGAAGTTCAGGTTACGAAGAGGCAGCAGCACAAGGATTAATTGCAGGTATAAATGCTGCACGTAAAGTTAAAAATTTAGTGCCATTAATTCTGGATCGTTCTCAGGCATATATTGGTGTATTGATAGATGATCTAGTAACAAAAGGTACAAATGAGCCATATAGGATGATGACATCTAGGGCAGAATATAGATTGATATTAAGACAAGATAATGCAGATCTTCGTTTAACAGATATAGGATATGAAATAGGTTTAATAAGTGAAGAAAGATACAACAAATTGTTAATCAAGAAAGAACAAATAAAAAATGAAATAGAGAGACTTAATAATTATAGTTTAGGAGCTAATTCAAATGTTCAGTCTTTTTTAGAAAAGCATAATAGTACGCCATTAAAAAAATCTTCAACATTAGCAGAATTAATTAAAAGGCCTGAACTTTCATATGAATTATTGGAAGAATTGGATGATAATAGACCTCAACTTGATATAGGTGTAATAGAACAAATAAATATTAATCTTAAATACGAGGGGTATATTTCTAGACAATTAAAACAAGTTGAACAATATAAGAAACTAGAGAATAAAAAAATACCTGAAAATATTGATTACGATAAAGTTTATAATTTAAGAACAGAGGCTATACAGAAGCTTAAACAAATTAAGCCTATTAATATAGGACAAGCATCTAGAATTTCTGGTGTTTCTCCTGCAGATATATCTGTTTTATTGATTTACTTAAAAAGATAATTAATTGGAGGCATTATGATAAAGGATAATTTAAAGAAAGTTTTTGATGAATTAGGAATAGAGATAAGTGATAATCAGATAAATCAATTTCAAAGATACTATGAAATATTGATTGAAGTTAATAAAAATATGAATTTAACTGCTATTACAGAAGAAAATGATGTTATATTAAAACATTTTTTAGACAGTATATCTATTGTTTTATTTAAGGAGTTTGACTTTATAAATAAAGTTAATAAGATGGATATTACTTCGGTTATTGATATAGGTACTGGTGCTGGATTTCCAGGTATACCTTTAAATATAATGTTTCCTGGCTTAAATATTACCTTAGTTGATTCTTTAAATAAAAGAGTTAATTTTTTAAACACAGTTATAGATGAATTAAAATTAGATAAGATTACTGCAATTCACGCAAGAGCAGAAGAAATAGCTAAAGATGATAAATATAGAGAAAAATATGATTTATGTGTTTCAAGAGCTGTAGCTAATTTAGCTACATTATCGGAATATTGTTTGCCTTTTGTACGTGTAAATAAATATTTTGTACCGTATAAATCTCAGAAATTAGATGAGGAAATATTATATGGAAAGAAATGTATTTCAGTAATGGGTGGAAAGATTATAGACAAATATAAATTTATTTTACCTGAGACTGATAATGAAAGATCTTTTATTTTTATAAAGAAAATTAAAAATACGCCCAAAAAATATCCAAGAAGTGGTAATAAACCATCAAAAGAGCCGATATGTTAATTAGGGTTGTTACATAAAATTAACCAGGAGGGATTTTATGGATAACGATAATGAAGTTAAAATAAATGACGATATTAATACAAACGCGAAAAATGAGATTCTTTTAAAATATTTAGATTCTCTGCTTGAACAGATATTTTTAGATGAAAATTCAACAAAATTACAAATTAGTGTATGTGAAGAACGTATTGCAGAAGCATATGCTACGGCTGATATGATGGAAAAAAGAGTTGATCCAAATGGAATATTCTTTGTTCCTGAAGTTTCAAAACGAGCTAGATTTAGTGATTCTATTTCTAATGAGATTAATACTTTAGAAAAAGAGCTTAAAGACTTAAAAACGAAATTAGGTGTTTTGTCTCAGAATAAAAAAAATACTGTAGAGATTATTTCGATTTTGAGTCATGTTAGTTTACTTGAAGCTTCTGGTAATACAAAAGTAAAAACAGAAGAATATGAGTCAGCAAAAGCCTTTACTGATGAAATGCATAGAAATATGCTAGAATTTCAAGAAAATGAGCGTAATAGAATTGCAAGAGATATACATGATTCTACAGTTCAAAACCTTACTTCTTTAATACATAAAGTTGAATTATGCACTAAACTAATAGATAAGGACTTGATAAGAACGAAATTAGAAATGCAGACTATGATATTAACTCTTAGAAATACGATTGATGATTTGAGATCAATAATTTATAATCTAAGACCAATGTCTATTGATGATTTAGGTTTAGTAGCAACCGTGGAGAGACATGTTAAAAATCTTAATTTAAATCAGTCTTTCAATACTAAACTAAAAGTTATAAATAAAGAATATAAATTATTACCAATTGTTAACTTAACAATATTTAGGGTTATACAAGAGGCTTGTAATAATATTATTAAACATGCAAAGGCAAAAAATGTTCTTATTACACTTAATTATGGTAAAGAAAATTTGGAAATAGAGATTGAGGATGATGGTGTTGGATTTGATTCAGATAGACGAATTAGACCTAGAGAGGATTTGTCAGGTTTAGGAGTATCTATCATGAAGGAAAGAGTTTTTTTACTTTCTGGTAATATATGTTTTTATAACCTTGAATCAGGGGGTACGAAGATTAAAGTAACAATACCTAATGAAAATAATACACAAGATTTAACAGGAGGCGTTTATGTCAGAAATTAATATTGCAATTATTGATGATCATAAGATGGTAAGAGAAGGTTTACGTCAACTTTTAGAATTTGAAGGCGATATCAATGTTATAGCTGAAGCTGGTGACGGTGAAGAAGGTTACAAGGTAATAAAAAATGATAAACCAGATGTAGTTTTATTAGATATAAATATGCCAGTTATGAATGGTTTGGAATTGCTTAAGAAAATTCGTATGGAAAATGACAAGACTAGAATATTGATTTTAACAATTCATAACGAAGTTGAATATTTATCAAAAGCTGTTGAAATAGGAGTAAATGGTTATGTTTTAAAAGACTCCGAATCGTCTGAATTGAAAAAGGCTATACAAGCTGTTCACAGAGGTGAGTGTTATATACAACCAAGTATTGCCCCACTGCTTCTAGAAGCCACTAATAAGGAAGATAAACAGGATGATACAATAGGTGTTTTATCTTCAAGAGAACATGAAGTTTTAAAACTTATTGCAGAAGGCTTATTTAACAAAGAAATAGCATATAAGCTTTCAATAAGTGAAAAAACAGTTAAGAATCATGTATCAAATATATTTAAAAAGATAGGTGTGTCTGATAGAACTCAAGCAGCAGTTTATGCAATAAAAAATAATATTGTTGATATATATGATAATAATTAAAAAATTAAAAATTAATTTTAAATACCTATAAAAAAATAACTATAAATATGATTATATTTATAGTTATTTTTTTGATTTAATAGGAAATCATTAATAGGATATTACGTCGTATTTCCTATTAAATTAAAAAGGACTATAGGATGCCTAGCTTGTTGAAGAAGATATGAACAGCGTTCCTTCGCACGCCAGTGGAGTCTCAAGTGACTCGTTGTTCTAGAAATAGTAAATATTCATTTTGACTGATATATACATACTTAATATCGAATATATGTTCCTTATATTTGCTTTTATTTGTGATATATGATATATTTGTTTTATTACAATTATTTACAGTATTTGTAATATTTTAAATATATCATATAGATAAAGTATATCAATTATTTGTTAAAATACATCGTAATTATATAATATTAACATTTTTATTATATAATTATTTTACTGTAAAATGTTTCACGTGAAACATTTTATTATTAATACAAATTATTTTTATTTCTTATACAAAATTAATAGTTGAATATAATAATATCTGGGTATATAATGAATTAGTATAATAATACTAACTTATTGTTATAATAAAATAACTAATCTGGAGGTAATAATATAGATGAGCAGAATAATTGCTATTGCAAATCAAAAAGGTGGCGTTGGTAAAACCACGACGGCAATCAATCTTTCCGCTGCTTTAGCTGAAATGGGAAAACGAATATTGACAATAGATATTGACCCTCAAGGTAACACAACAAGTGGTTTAGGACTTGAACGTAATGAGCTAGAATATACTGTATATGAATTAATTCTGTCACAATGTACATTGGAAGAATGTATGGTGGAGAGCCCTTTTGAAAATCTTACTGTTATTCCATCTAATGTGAATTTAGCAGGAGCTGAGATTGAACTAATTGGTACTGAAGATAGAGAATTCATATTGAAAGATTATATTGATACAGTCAGGGATGATTTTGATTATATATTAATTGATTGTCCACCATCTTTAAATACTTTAACTGTTAATGCAATGACGACAGCTGATTCAGTACTTGTACCAATACAATGTGAGTTTTACGCATTAGAAGGATTATCACAATTGATACACACTATTAATTTAGTCTCTGAGAGACTTAATCCTAATTTGTACATTGAAGGTGTAGTTTTTACTATGTATGATGCTAGAACTAATTTATCCTTGCAAGTCGTTGATAATGTTAAAGCTAATTTGAATCAAAACATATATAAGTCGATTATTCCACGTAATATTAAATTGGCTGAAGCACCAAGTCATGGTATGCCAATAAATTACTATGACCCTAAATCAACAGGGGCAATTGCATACAGAGAATTAGCATTAGAAGTTATTAAAAACAATGAGGAGGAATAATTATGGCTGCAGGAAGAAAAACTGGTTTAGGTAAAGGGATTGATTCTATGGGAATTGATGCTTTAATTCCATCAAAACCAAGAAGAGTTGTTACAAAAAAAGAAGAATCAAATAACAATGATAATGTTTCACGTGAAACATTAATTAATATAAATTTAATTGAACCAAATAAAGAACAACCGAGAAAATATTTTAATGATGATGCTCTACAAGAATTATCTGATTCAATTAAACAAATAGGTATAATTCAACCACTTGTATTGCAGAAGAGAGATAAGTATTATGAAATAATAGCAGGAGAAAGAAGATGGAGAGCAGCAAAGCTTGCTGGATTAAAAGAAGTCCCTGCAATTGTTAAGGATTATACTGAAAAAGAAATTGTTGAGATAGCTTTGATAGAAAATATTCAACGTGAGGATTTGAACCCAATTGAAGAAGCGTTAGCATATCAAAAATTGGTTAAAGAATATAATTTAAAACAAGATGAGGTGGCTGAAAGAGTAGCTAAGAGCAGGGTGGCAATTACGAACTCAATGAGACTATTAAAATTAGATACAAGAGTTCAAGAAATGATTATAGAGGAAATGATTTCGAGTGGCCATGCTAGAGCTTTACTTGCAATAGATAATAATGAACTGCAGTATCAATTAGCTACTAAAATCTTTGATGAAAAATTAACAGTAAGAGAAACAGAAGTATTAGTTAAGAAAGTAATACATGACTTGGAAAAGTCACAAGTAGAAACAGAAGATATAGATAATAGTAATATTGATGCTATCTATAAAGAAATGGAAGAAAATATTAAAAATACAATTGGAGCAAAGGTTTCTATTAAGAGAAAAAATAATGGAAGAGGTAAGATTGAAATATCCTACTTTAGTGAAGAAGAATTAGAAAGATTATATGATATGTTTAAACATATACATATTGATTAATAAGGAGCAAATGATATGAGAGAAACAATTTACGATAATATTAAAGTGATAATTAATGAATTAGGAATAAAAATGGTTGATATAATATTTATAATGGGTTGTGTAATGGCACTACTAATTATTGTTTTATTAGTTGTTACAATTAAACAAATGATTTTAAATAGGAAGTATAAAAAATTTATGATGGGTAGTGATGGAAGAAGCTTAGAGGAAGAACTTAGAAGTAAAATTGAAACAATGGAAAATTTAGATGAAAGAATTGTTAAAATTGAAGATTCAAATGCAACAATTATAAAAAGATTAAATGAATCATTTCAAAAGATGGGATTAGTTAAATATGATGCATTTAAGGAAATGGGTGGAAAGTTAAGTTTTGCATTGGCATTATTATCTGAAAAGAATACAGGCTTTGTAATTAATGTTATGCATAGCAGAGAAGGCTGCTATAATTATGTAAAAGAAATTACTAATGGTAAATCAAATGTTGTTCTTGCAGAAGAAGAAAGACAAGCTCTCGATGAGGCAATAGCTGGTGATTTAATAAAATAGTTATAAGAGGTGATAGTTATCAATAACTATGATAAAGTTAATAAAAAATTTTTAGCTACTTTGTATATAATTGCATTTATATGTATGATTTTTATAATAGTATCAATTGCAAATTCAAAGAAAGATATGCAATTTTACAAAAACGCAAAACAGGTTAATTGTTTGGTAAAGAATAAAAAAAAGAAGGATAATAAAAATATAATTCGAGTTAGTTATAAGATTGAAAATAAGATATATTCAGGTGATATTTTTGTTTCTAATAAAGAATTTGATACAATTCATATTGGAGATAAAATGGAAATATTTTACAATACAAAAAAGGCTACTGATTGTAGAATGACTTCGCACTCAATGTTAAATATACTAATGATTATAATTATATTATTAATAGTAATGCTTATTTGTATCGTTAAAGGAATTTTTTATTCTATAAGTATTAGAACAAATCAAAAATTAATTAATGAAAATAACATAGTAGATGCTAAATTTTATAGATTAGAGTTCAAAAAATCAATATTTGGTAATGATATAATAAATTATGTATATTGTAAAGCAATTGTAAACGAAGAAAAGAGAATATTTAAATCGATTGGATTTAAAGAAAAACCTAAGCCATTAAATGATACTTCAAATATTACTGTATATATAGATAATAAAAATAATTATCTTGTAAACATTTATGATTTGATTTAAATTGAATTAACAGTTTAGAGTTAAAAAAAGAGTGATAAGAAATATTTTATTTCTTGTTGCTCTTTTAAATTTTTTAAGCAACTTTTTTCACTAATTAAAAAGTAAATAATTGTCGAAAAATATATAAACAGTTTAAAAAGCATTTTTAATTTATCGAGAGGTTGATGTTTATATGTCTAGGGTTAAACTAGAAAATCTGGTAGGAGATGAAATACTTGGTAAGGAAATAGTTTCAGAGCAAGGTGTTGTTCTAATACCTGCGGGAACACGTATAAAACCAATTTATATAGAAAAATTATTTGAGTTAGGAGTAAGAAATGTTATCATTAGGGATGAGAAAGTTTCTATAGATTATAGAAAAACAGAAATTATTACAGAGTGTAAAACAAAAGTAAAAGAATTGTTACAGAGACATTTTTATAGTGATAATAGTGATTTAAAGGAATTAGAAAAAGTAGCAGCTGATATTATGGATGAAGCTTTAGATAAGCCAGAAGTAATTTTAAATGTTGATAATATTTATCATAATAGTGAGGATATATATTTACATTCTGTAAATGTATGTACATATTCTATATTAATTGCTTTGAAAATGAAAATACCTAAAAAAGAAATAATTGAAATAGCTGTAGGTGCACTTTTACATGATATAGGATATAATTATGTTAATGCTGAACTAATAAATCATAATATAAATAAGCACAATGAAAAGGCTATAAAAGAAAGTCGTAAACATGTAGTGTATGGTTATTCAGAGGTGCAAAATGAAAAGTGGCTTTCAAATTTATCAAAAGATATTATTTTATTGCATCATGAGAGAGAAGATGGTTCGGGATATCCATTTAAAAGAAAAGGAAATACAATTCCACTTGGTTGTAAGATAGTAGCTGTATGTAATGAATTTGACAACAGAATTAATGGTAAAAATGGAGAAGCGGAAAAAGTATACCTTGCAATTGAAAATATTGTTGCACAGACTAATACAGGTTTTTGCTATAAGGTAGTAGAAACTTTTAAAAATACAATATCTGCTTATCCAAATGGAACATTGGTGTTAGATAATTATGGTGATGTGTCTGTTGTAATGTCACAGAATAATAATTTTCCAACAAGACCGGTGTTAAAAGTTATTAAATGTGCAGAGGGTTCTCATAAAAGAGAAGGTGAAATAAAAGATTTAACGAGAGAATTAACTGTTTTTATAGAAGACACATTAGATTAACAGTATATTTTTTTATTATATTATTGATAAAATAATCGAAATAATGTATACTAATAAATGATAAAATATAGACGATGATGAAAGAATAAGTTTTCTAAGTATAGTACAGAGAATCAGCGGTTGGTGAAAGCTGAGTATACATTAAACAGTTCCACTTTCTAGTTTCTGGTAATGCAGAAGGTTTGTACACTTTATAGTACATAAGAGGTATCATTTTATTAATGATAATTTGGGTGGCACCGCGGAATATTTCGCCCCATGTTTAATAACATGGGGCTTTTTTATGTAAAAAGAAATTCCTTCGGAATATTCCTTTTACATAAAAACTTTTCGTGGATTCACATAATGTGCATATGAAGGTTGCTATCGCAACAGAACATTGGTGCGCAAAAGAGTTTCAAAGGACTCTTTGTTCTTTAAAAATTAAGGAGGAATAAGTATGTTAGACTTAAAATTTTTGAGAGAGAATCCTGATGTTGTAAAAGAAAACATAAGAAAAAAATTTCAGGATCATAAGATTCATATGGTAGATGAGGTCATTGAATTAGATATTGAAAGTAGAAAGACAAAGCAAGAGGCGGACTCACTTAGAGCTAATAGAAAAGCTGTTTCAAAGCAAATAGGTGGATTAATGGCTCAAGGTAAAAAGGAAGAAGCAGAAGCATTAAAAGTACAAGTTACAAAGGATGCAGAAAGACTTACAGAATTAGAAGAAAAGGAAATTGAATTACAAGAAGAGATAAGAAAGAGAATGCTTGTAATACCAAATATAATAGATAATTCTGTTCCAATAGGAAAAGACGATAGCGAAAATGTTGAGATAAAAGTTTATGGAGAAAAGTTTGTACCTGATTTTGAAATACCATATCATACTGATATAATGGAAAAATTTGATGGTATAGATTTAGAGAGTGCTAGAAATGTTGCCGGAAATGGTTTTTATTATTTAATGGGAGATATTGCAAGACTTCATTCAGCTATACTTTCTTATGCTAGGGATTTTATGATTGATAGAGGATTTACTTATTGTGTACCACCATTTATGATTAGAAGTGATGTAGTAACTGGTGTAATGAGTTTTGATGAGATGGAATCTATGATGTATAAAATTGAGGGTGAAGATTTGTATCTTATAGGTACAAGTGAACATTCTATGATAGGTAAGTTTATCGATACGATTGTTAAAGAAGAGAATTTACCATATACATTGACAAGTTATTCACCATGTTTTAGAAAAGAAAAAGGAGCACATGGTATAGAAGAAAGGGGCGTATATAGAATACATCAATTTGAAAAACAAGAAATGATAGTTGTATGTAAGCCGGAAGAAAGTAAAATGTGGTTTGATAAATTATGGCAGAATACTGTTGATTTATTTAGATCATTAGATATTACTGTTAGAACATTGGAATGTTGTTCTGGAGATTTAGCGGATTTGAAGGTTAAATCAATTGATGTTGAAGCATGGTCTCCAAGACAAAAAAAATTCTTTGAAGTTGGTAGCTGCTCTAATTTAGGAGATGCTCAGGCAAGAAGATTAAAAATTCGTGCAGTAGGAGAAAATGGTAAGTATTTCCCACATACATTAAATAATACTGTTGTTGCTCCACCTAGAATGTTGATTGCATTTTTAGAGAATAATTTAAATGCTGACGGTTCTGTAAGTATACCTAAAGTTCTACAACCATATATGGGAGGAAAAGAGTTTATTGGTAAATAGAAGTAATGTTTGCACATAAAGATGTCGAAAATCTTCTTAGATATTATATAGCATAACATGCAATAATAAAGGGAGGAGATTATGTGCATACGTACTTTCGTGCTATTGGTTTTAGCAATATAAAAAAAGGGAAAGAAATGGACAATCTCTTCGGAGATGTTATTACTAATTATAATTTTAAAAGTGAGATTTATTTAAAAAAAAATGAAAAATTCGTAGAAGTTTCAAAGGTTTTTTCTAAAGATTTTGGAATAACAATTAGAGGTTATTATGACAATAAGAATTTTTTTCATATAGAACATTGTTTCCCATTTGTAGTTAATGATGAAGTATCTATGAAAGAAGAAGTCTATTTTACCAAGAAAATAGATAATGCTGCATATAGTTGTATATGTGATGATATGAGATTAGGAGTAGCATTGATATTTTATCTGCAGAATATGGCAGATTTTATGAGTAATTATGATAGTAATAAATGTGAAACTATTGCTTTTCCGATTGCTTTATCTGGACTTTGTGATAGTGGAAAAATATTACTTCCGGTACAAAAGAATGAAAGTGAAATTGCAAAATCTGACAAACGTAAAAAAATTAAGAATAAATTATTAAATGAAGCAAAAAAAGGGAATCAAGAAGCAATTGATAAAATGGTTTTAAATGAAATAGATACTTTTGAAAAAATATCAAAGAGAACAAAAGTGGAAGATATATATACCATAGTAGAAAGTTCTTTTTATCCTTATGGGTCTGAACAAGATAAATACACTATGTTAGGGACTATATTGAATTTTCAAATAGAAGTTAATTCTTTAAGTGGAGAAGAAATATATATATTATTAGTAGAATGTAATGATGTAATAATTAAAGTAAGTGTAAATAAGAATGATTTACTTGGTATACCAATGGTGGGAGCTAGATTTAAAGGTAGTATATGGCTTCAGGGATGTATTGAGTTTGATGACTTTTAGAAATGTATTTTGAATGTTGATAGTTATGTTCAAAAATAAAAGGACATCTATAGATGTCCTTTTAAATACGTTCCTAACTGGATTCGAACCAGCGGCCTACCGCTTAGGAGGCGGTCGCTCTATCCTGCTGAGCTATAGGAACACTATACTTATTTTAACCCAATATTTACCAATAGTCAAGAATATTAATACAAGAAAAGGTGCTAAGGATATGAATTATATAGTATTAGATTTAGAATGGAATCATCCTAAAATCGATGCAAAAGACCGTATTCAAGAGTTGCCATTTGAAATAATAGAAATTGGTGCTGTAAAAGTAGATGCTGATACTTTAGAGGTTATTTCTACTTTTTCAGAGATGATTAAGCCTCAAGTATATTTAGAAATGAATGAAATTATTCATGAAATACTTCATATCGAGATGGGTGATTTAGATAAAAAAGATACCTTTGATAATGTAGTAAAGAGATTTTTTGAGTGGTGTGGTGAGAATTATTTATTCTGTACTTGGGGGAATATGGATTTAACTGAATTACAGCGTAATATGGATTATTTTAAAATTAAAGGGTATATAGACGGTCCAATTAGGTTTTGCGATTTACAGAAAATATTTGCATTAGAGTATTTAGGATATAAGTCTGCGTTGTCATTAGAAACAGTAATAGAATATTTCAATCTTGAAAAGAAATATGAATTTCATCAGGCAATATCAGATGCTATGTACACTGTTGAGATTTTACAAAGAATTGATAAGGTGTATTTAAAGAAGTATTATTCATTAGACTTCTTCCATAATCCAAAAACAAAATCAGAGGAGATAAGTTTGGTATATGATACTTATTCTAAGTATATATCATGTGAATATTCTTCTAAGACAGAAGCTCTTATGGATGAAGATATAAGGTCTTTTAAATGTTATAAATGTGGTAAGGAAGCAGATATAACAATTCCCTGGTTTTGGAGTAATCCAAGATTGTATTGTGCAGTAGCAGAGTGTAAAGAACATGGTTTGCTAGAAGGTAAAATAAGAATTAAGAAGAAGGATAATACTTCTAAAATATATGTTGTTAAAACTATTGCCAGCACAGATGAAGAAGGATGTAAGAAGTTTAAGAATAGACAAGATACAATTAGAATGAGAAGAAGAGAAAAAAGAGCTCGTAAAAAAAATGGAAAAGAAGAAGATTGTTTATAAAATTTAATAAAAAAGAAGAGATAAGATATGCAGTATTGCGATAGCTTATCTCTTCTTTTTTTATTAAGAAATTGTGTTTCATTCCTAGGTGGTATAATATTTATAAACGAAAATCTTTATCATCAAATGTTATTCTTGAACGTTTTCTTCTTGAACGATATGCGCGTCTGCGTCTCTTTCTAGCATGATTTATTTTCAAATAGAAGAATAAAATAAGTGCTATTCCTACTATAACAACTATAATAAATATTTGAAAGAAAACACTCTTAGTTTTCTCTACAACAGTGCTAGTTTTTGTATCATTTAATAATAGAGAATAATTTAACATTTCCTCAGGAAGAGTAATATTAGTTACTTTACTTTTAGGATAGTATTTCATAATTATATCTACCTTGCCAACTTGTCGACCACCATAGGTGTATCGAATATTACCAATAATATTGTCACCACTTACTATATCAGGATTATCATTAAAATTAACTTTTTTCTTTGCTGAAGAAAATTTTACTTTTTTTGGCAAAATAATACTACTTGTCTTATCAATAGAGATATATCCTGTATTATTTTTGGATTCTAAATTAAAGTATTTATTAAATGAAACAAAATCTTCTTTTAAATTGTTACCTTCATTTTTGACAATACTATGTTTCTTGAAATTTTTTGATGCTTTTTCTATTAATTTTTTAGTATCATCATATTGCATATTTAATCCAGCTTTTTTTGAATTAGATTTTGCTTTTAAAATAACAACTACATATTCAACATTGTTTTTTGTAGCATATGTTACTAAAGTATTGCTTGCTGGAGTTGTAAAACCAGTTTTTCCACCAAGACAGCCGTTATATTTTTTGGAATATTTTCCACCAACTAACATTTGGTGATGATTACTAAATGTACGAGCATATTTACATTTATTTGTTTTGCCAATTGTATATTTCTCAGTTCCTGTAATTTTTCTAAATGTCTCATTTTGAAAAGCTGCTCTTGATATTAATGCATAATCATATGCTGTTGTATAATGATTATCATCATGTAAACCGTTTGTAGTAACAAAATGTGTATTTTTACAACCTAGTTCTTTTGCTTTGGCATTCATCATATCAACATAAGCATCTATGCTTCCTGCAATATGTTCCGCAACAGCATTACATAATTCATTTGCTGATTTTAGCATTGCTCCATATAGAGCATCTTTCATAGATATTTTTTCTCCTGCAACTACAGACATATTTGCTGCATCATATTCAATTTTATTTATTGCATTTTGTGAAATAGTAACTGTTTCATTAAGTGAAGAGTTCTCTAATGCGACTAAAGTCATCATTATTTTTGTAATACTTGCAGGATAGTATTTTTTGTTCATATTCTTTGAATATAATATAGTACCAGAAGAAAGCTCCATTATTACTGCACCTTTTGCATCTATTGAAGGTGTAGTAGGCCAACTGGCTGCATAGGTTTCAGTTGGCATACTTAATGTATATATTAATACCCCTATGAGTAAAAAATTAATCAATTTTTTCATATGTTACCTCGATATAACTGTTTATTAACAATACAATTATAGTGTATTTTATAAATTGTATCAAGATAAAAATATAATTATTTATTGTGAAGTTGTTTTATTACTTTAAGTCTTGAGAATTCTTCTCTGTCTTTTTCCTCTAATGAATTTTCGATTTCTATTGAAAGAGTAGTATAATATGGTATTGTTATATTCTGTAGAGCATTGGCTCTTTTTTGTGATTTTTTAATGCTTTCTGCTAGTCTATAGGCAGAAGTCTCTACGGTAGAAAGCTTAATTATAAGATCTTTTACTTTCTTAAATTTAGTTATAGCATCATCAAAACTAACACTCATATCATAGAGGGAATAGTCAGGTGTAGTAAGAGTGTCAGAATTATATTCAACTTGTGGAATTTCGGTACCCATAATACTACGAGTTTTTATTCTAATGGATTCATCTTCTGGTATAGTAAGACTTATATCTTTGACTTTGTATAAGCCCATATCTGTATTTACTTTTTGTAGGGCTGTATATGCTTCTGTAAAGGTAGAATCAATTTCACTCTGTATATTATTTGCTTTATCAATTAATTCCATTAATTCACGTATTAAAATATTTCTTTTTTTATCCATTAATTCGTAACCTTTTTTAGCTAACTTAAGAGAATTCTTAGCTAGCATAAGATTACCTTTAGTTGGAAATGTATTTGGGTTCATATTCAGTTACCTCGTTTCTATGACGCTGTATTCCCATTAGGATAATATTTATCAAGTATCTTAGTATCAACTCTATCAAGTTCTTCTCTAGGAAGAATTTTAAGAAGTTCCCAACCTAAATTTAGTGTATCTTGAATGTCTCTATTTTCATCTACACCTTGTGATAAAAAGTTAGCTTCAAAGGCTTTACCAAATTCTAGATATTTCTTATCAGTAGGTGATAATTCATCTTCTCCAATAACACTTGCTAAAGATCTTGCTTCGGCTACATGAGAATATGAAGAAAACATCTGGTTAGCTAGATCTTGATGATCATCTCTAGTGTATCCTTCGCCAATACCATCCTTCATTAAACGGGAGAGGGAAGGTAATATGTTAATCGGTGGATAGATAGCTTTTTGATGAAGACTTCTATCTAAAACTATTTGACCTTCAGTAATATATCCTGTTAAATCAGGAATTGGATGTGTTATATAGTCATTAGGCATTGTAAGTATGGGAATTTGAGTAATTGAACCCTTTGAACCTTTGACTATTCCAGCACGTTCATATATTGTAGCTAATTCACTATAAAGATAACCAGGATATCCTTTTCTACTTGGAATTTCACCTTTACATGAAGATACTTCACGCATTGCTTCAGCGTATGAAGTCATATCTGTTAGTACAACTAGTATATGCATATTCTTTTCAAAGGCGAGATATTCAGCAGCAGTAAGAGCAACCTTAGGTGTAATTAATCTTTCAAGAACAGGATCATTAGCTAAGTTAGTAAACATGACAACGTGAGAACTAGCTCCACTTTCTTCAAAAGTACGCCTAAAATATTCTGCAACATCGTATTTAAGTCCCATAGCACCAAAAACAATAGCAAAGTCTTCGTTAGAATCTTTTCCAAGAGATGCTTGTTTTACAATTTGTGCTGCTAATTGATCATGAGGTAAACCATTACCTGAAAATATTGGTAACTTTTGGCCACGAATTAGTGTAGTAAGAGCATCAATTGCAGATATTCCTGTTTGTATGTAATTACGAGGATAATTTCTACTACATGGGTTAAGAGGTTGACCGTTAATATTTCTCTTAATATTTGAATTTATAGGACCTAGACCATCAATTGGTTTACCAATTCCATTGAATCTACGACCTAGTATATCTTCTGATAAACTTATTTCCATAGGATGTCCAGTTAGTTTAGTTCTTGTATTATTTAATGACATATTGTCGGTACCTTGGAATACTTGTATTACGGCTTTATCCTTATATAATTCGACAATACGACCAATTTTTTCTGTATTTTCATCTACTGTTATTTTTACTATTTCGTCAAAAGATGCATTTTTGACCCCTTCAAGTACAACTAAAGGACCATTTATAGCACTTAACCCCAAATATTCTAATGACATAAGGTATGACTCCTTTCGAATTAAAATTTAACAATTCTATTTTAAGTATTTTCTGTTAGTATTTTATCATAAAATTTATCTATATCTTTTTTATATGAATCAATTAAATTAATATTATCATTTGGAACATCATATTTTATAGAAATAATACGTTCAAATATAGGGTCTTCTCTTAGTAGACGCATTGGAATATTCATAGCTATTAATTTGCTTGATTTATCATAAAGATATAGTATAATGTCCATCATTTTAAGTTGTTTTTCTAAAGGTACATATGTGTCTGATGGGTGATATGCATTTTGTTGCACAAAACCTAATCTTATAACTCTTGCAATTTCTAAAATAAGTTTTTGATCATCTGGTAGAATATCACTACCTATTAGTTTGACTATTTCCATAAGTTGACTTTCTTCTGTTAATATAGCTAAGATTTTATTTCGATATTTAATAAAATTAGGGCTTACATTTTGGGTATACCATGGAGATAAATCGACTACATATTCACTATAACTATTTAGCCATTGAATTGCAGGAAAGTGTCTAGCATAGGCTAAGGATTTATCTAGTGCCCAAAAGCAACGAACAAAATTCTTAGTATGTTGTGTAACTGGTTCAGAGAAATCACCACCTTGAGGTGAAACGGCACCTATTATTGAAATACTTCCTTCTGTGCTATTTAAGTTAATCATATAACCAGCACGTTCATAAAATGCAGATAATCTTGATGCTAAATATGGTGGGAAACCTTCTTCTGCTGGCATTTCTTCAAGACGTCCTGAAAGTTCACGTAAGGCTTCAGCCCATCTTGATGTAGAGTCTGCCATAATTGCAACATGATATCCCATATCTCTATAATATTCTGCTAAAGTAATTCCGGTATATATGCTGGCTTCTCTCGCAGCAACAGGCATGTTTGAGGTATTTGCAATAAGAACTGTTCTATCAAGTAGTAGATTACCTGATTTAGGGTCTACAAGTTTTGAAAAATCTTCTAGAACTTCAGTCATTTCGTTACCACGCTCACCACAACCAATGTATACGATAATATCAGCGTCACACCATTTTGCTAGCTGATGTTGTGTCATAGTTTTTCCAGTTCCAAAACCTCCTGGTACAGCAGCAGTTCCACCTTTTGCAATAGGAAATAATGTATCAATAATTCTTTGACCTGTTATAAGTGGTGTTGTAGCAGGACAACGTTCTTTTGCAGGTCGTGGAATTCTTATTGGCCATTTTTGCGTTAATGTAAGATTGTGTTCTTGATTGTCATTGTCTATGATAGTAACTATAGTCTCATTTATTGTATATTTTCCATCTGGTACAACATTAACAACTTTACCTTCAATATTAGGAGGAACCATAGATTTGTGTATAATTGAAGTTGATTCAGGAACTTCTGCAATAATAGTACCTCCTGTAATATAGTCATCTTTTTTAACTGTAACTTTAACATCCCATTTTTTTTCTATATCTAGTGAATCAATATTAAAACCTCTATCTATGTAAGAACCAGACTGTTCTGCTATTTTTTCTAGAGGACGTTCAATTCCATCAAAAATATTAGTTATAATTCCTGGAGCAAGTGTAACAGATAAAGCTCCACCACTTCCAGTAACGATATCTCCAGGTTTAAGACCTGTTGTTTCTTCATATACTTGAATTGTTGTCATTTCTTTATCAAGACTGATTACTTCACCAACAAGTCTTTGGGGTCCCACATAAACCATTTCAGCAATTTTAAAACCTTCATTTCCCTTTATATATACAACAGGACCATTTATTCCAAATATTTTTCCAGTGATAGCCATTATAGGATCCTCCCTTTAAAAACTAAAATTTGCTTTTTCTTCCATTAATTTATTTGAAAAAGAATAATCTAATAAAACATTTTCATTAGTAATTATGCCTCTTACGCCACCTAATAAATTGGTAGGTGAAATCTCAATTCTGTGTTTTGATTTAGTAGATAATATATCTACTAAATCTGAGTCTGATTTATCAATATATATAACAAAATCTGAGCCTTCACTATATTGTGCAATCTGTTCTATTTGTTTTAGTAATAGGTCTTGATAATCAGATGTTTTTTTATATTCCATAAGTTTTTTCTTTAATTCATCAAATAGTGAAGCAACAAGTTCAAGCCTTTTTTTCTCTAATTTTTGTTTCAACATAACTGTGTCAGATGATAATTTTTTATTATTATTCTTTAGTATTTCTTCAGATTCAGATTGCAATTTACTATTAAAATCTTCTTCAGCTTTTTTCTTATATTCTTTTAATTGTGTTTTGATGTTTTCTTCACATTCATGTATAATAGACTGGTTTTGTAAATTAGCATCTTTTATTGCTCGTTCTTTGAAATTATTAATTTTTTCATTTATTGTCATATTATCCTCCATTCCGAAGCGTATATCGTGAAGGTTTCACACTATCCTCGTTTCAATTAATAATAATTTATAGTTTTATTCCAATAGCTTCCTTGATGTAAGAAGTTATAAAATCAGGAGAGCGACCAGTTCCATGTCTGTCTGGTATATCGATAATAAGCGGTAAACGTCTACTTAGTTTAATATCATTTATTAGTTCAGGATATTCTTTTGATAATTTTTCTGTTATTAATATTATTCCAATAGACTTATCCAAAACAACATTATCTAGTTGCTCCTTTAAATGTTGTTTAGAGTGAATTACAATTCCGTCAACACCTGCTAATTTCATTCCTATATATGTGTCAGTGTTATCACTAATTAAATACATTCTCATAATAATCCTCATTTCTATATTAAAGCATTAATAAAGCAGTTTAATGCTTTTTTATCTTTTTATGCATTAAGAATCATGAATGAAATTAGTAATCCGTATATTGCAATACCTTCTGCCAAGGCAACAAAGATAAGAGATTTACCCATGATACTGGAATCTTCACTTATTGCACCAAGGGCAGCAGAAGCAGCGTTTGAAACAGCAATACCTGTACCTATGGTTGCTAAACCAGTACATAAAGCAGCAGCAATATATCTTAAACCATCAGCTAATCCTTGAGCTGATGCAGCAGCAGCTTGTCCACCTGCAAAGGCTATATTACTATTAAACATAACAATATTAGCAATTATTAAAGTAATGGTAAATACAAACAAATTAGTAAATAGTGATAGTTTGAAGTTTTTTTCTTTTCTTTTAGATAATAAGAAACCTCCAAATGGAATAACTATACTCATAAGTAAGATTGCGATTAATGAAAATTTTATAAACATATTTTTTACCTCTCTTTATTTTATATTATTTATCTGTTAAATATGATTTAAATGGTTTTCCATCTCCACCATAGTAACGACTAAACATTTCGTAAAATTGTAATCTAAGGACTTGGATGGCAACACTTAAAGCCTCTAGTCCCATAACAAATAGATTACCTATAACTAATACAACTATATTAGGATGTGCTGTTTCTGCTTTAGCTAGCATTAATACCACACTCATTAATCCTGCATGGCTTAGGGCGAAAGCACCTACACGTACAAAGGAAAGTGAATTTGTTAAAAAACTAAGTAATATTTCAAAAAGCTCAAAAAATGATTCCACAAAAAACATTCCTTTAGAACCTTCAATTAATTCTGATTTCTTGTTAACTAGGTTAGTTAAAGGTTCTCTTAAGAATATTGTCAATAAAGGTAAGCCTAAACATATTACAAGAATCCATGTTGTAGGCAATTTGTAACCTAGGAAAAATAATACTGTGCAAATAATTACAATTGAATAAAATATAAATCCTGCCATACCATTTGTGTCAAAGAATATTTTTTCTACATTTTTATTCTTAACACCATTTATAATATTTAGTATCATAGCAATTAAATTTAGGCATACGCCAAACGCTACAGTTGTAATTAATATTGTCATAACATTTTTCATAGGGTTTATCCATAAAGGTTTGATGATGTCTTCAAAACCAAATATTGAACCATAAACAAAGCCGAATATTGTTGAGAATACACCAGCTAAGCTTATGATTCCAGCAATATTAATTTTCTTAAACTTGTATAGTAAAAAGCCACCTATCATAAGCAGTAAACCTTGTCCAACATCTCCAAACATTAAACCAAATAAAATGGAATATGTTATTGCCAAAAAAATAGTAGGGTCAATTTCGTTGTAGTTTGGTAAACCATACATTTCTACAAACATTTCAAAAGGTTTAAATAACCCTGGGTTTTTAAGTTTAGTTGGTGGATTAATATTTAAGTGTGTTGTTTCTTCTATTAAACAGAAAACATTTGGGTCGTTTTCTACATCTGCTTGGAATTTGGCAGCAGAACGTTCAACCATCCAACCACATATAATATAAAATGTAGAATGACTAGTATCATTTAATACATTACTTGTATCAATGGTACATGCAGCCATTTTTCTAATTTCTCGGTTGTTTGAGTATTTGTTAATAACATTAGCAGCAGAAGATAAGTCGTCCATAATACTATTTAAGTACTTTTTAAAATCTAAAGTTAGTTTTTTGATTTCAAAATCTATTTTATTAAGTTCATCACAGTATTTATTATATGATTCTTCAGCTGTACCACTATAATCATTAGGAATTATTATACGTTCAAAATGTAAAGATGAAAATATGGCATCAGCTTTGTCCTTTAGTATAGCAGGTGTAAAATAAATACCCCATACATAATTTTCATCAATATTACTTTCAATGAAGATTACATTAAGTTTATCATATTCATACTTTATAAATTGTTCATAGTGTTCATGAGACATTTTACCAAATCTGTATTTTATAAACTTGAAATCTAAAACATTTGATAAACCAAAGCTAAGTTGACGAAATGGTGCAACAATATTAATATTTTCATCTAAATGAGTACGTTTCTTTTGGAGTTCTTCTAATTGTGCGTTGTGTTGAAGTAATTTTTCATAAGCATTTACAATTATAGAAGAAGCTTCCTGGATTGATATATTTTTCTTAGTTTCTGGTTCAAAGTTTATAACTTGTTGTAGTTCAGATACATTTCTTTGAAGTTGTTGATATGGGTTGGCTTCAAGAAATGGGTGGATATTCTTAAGACCATTTAACTCAGTAAGAGTGTTTTCTAAATGAATATCATATTTTGATAAATAAGTATCTGTTACCCTATCAATGTCATCTTTTGGGCCTATAATACTTATAAATCGCATCTTTTCTATCATAAATGTTAGTCACCTCTCTATTATATATGTGTATATTTATATCGTGTTTGTTCAATTATTTTTGTAGTATAGTGTACTTCATAATTTTTCTTATCAAAATAAATATAGACATGTGCTAAAGAATTAGGATTCTTTTTAATAAAACGCAAATGGGATTCAGTTAGTACTCGCTCAAAAGAGTCATCAATTTTTTTTAAATCAAAGGTTATATTAGAATTTCGATAATAACACGTGTTATATTCATTATAAAATTCTTCAATTGAATTAGAATTGATTAATTTTACTAACTTTTCTTTTTTCAAATTATATGTTAATGGAACGATATAATTATGAATTTGATTTGGTTTCATATGATAAAAATATTTACATCTAAATATACTTTTGATATTATATAAATCCATTTCTGTACCAATCAAATATGAAATGATATCTTGAATGTCTTTATTAAAATTTTTCATTTTTTTCCAAGTATTTTTAAAATAGAAAATATCTAATTGTATCTCATAGTTTGATAGTGTTGAATAATTTTTAGTTAGTAATTCTCGAAAATAATCATAATAGTTAGTGCCTATTAATTTACTTGCAAATTCTTGAATCGTTGTTGACTTTTGTAAATCATTAAAGTCTAGATCAGAATGTTTTTGAAAAAAATTAGCATAAGTAGCACTATGGGTATTATTCTTACCAATATGAGCAATTATTCTTTTTAAAATATTTATTTCAAACTTTGAAGTAATAATATTCAAAAAATTCCTTTCTTCCATATTTGAAAATTTATATATTTTAACAAAATCATCATACATTGAATGAATCAATAAATGTTCTAATTGATTACGATGAAGAGTATTAATATCTTCATATCCTTCTAATACATTTTTATAAGTAGGTTTTTCCTGTAAATATGTGAATATTTCTTTAATCGTATTCATATTATGCAAATTATTATAATCTTCGGTAGTTAGTAGTTTACTTTCCATAGCTCTAATCTTTGTGATTAAGCTTATGTGGTTTGAATCATCTTTCATACTGCTCTCCAATCTACAATATTATTAAATAATGTGTCTAGATATTTATCATGATTGGCTTTAAATTTATTTTCTAACTCGGCAATATTGTTATTTGAAGCATCTTCAATTTTTTTTAGTTCTTCTTTAATAGAAGCATCACATTTTTCTTGGATTTTTGCTAGCTCTATTTTAAGTTTTTTAGAATAATCATCATTTATTTTTTCAATCTCATTTGAATATTCTTTGTATAAAGTATTTTTCTTATTCATTGCATCTTGAAGTATTGAATTTGCTTCATTTTCAATATTGGATAGTAAAGAAATAACTGATTCCATATATAATCACCAACTTTTTATTTAATAGGGGATTCCATAGTAAGACCCCAATGTTACTCATAATTAATAATACACTAAATGTAAATATTTTACATTGGCAATATTTTACAAATAATAAAATTCTTTATTAGCTGATTATATACATTTTCAACAAAAAACATGTAACAGATTACTCTGTTACATGTTTTTTTAGTTGGTTAGAAAGTGAAATGTAATTATATTATGTATTTTGGATAAATAATATAATTCGAAATAAATTGAACGATATACTCGCAAGTTAATGAGTTATTAACTTCATTAACTGAATATATTTTATAATGAAAGAGAATTAAAAACAATGGAATATTTTGTCAAATAAGTGGAAATTTTTGTCGTATAAAATAGAAATTGTAAATATTTTACATAAATGATGAATATATGTTCGATTAAATGAATAATAATGTGGATAATTTGTATTTTACTTGCTTTTTTATGATTTTTAGGGGATAATAAAGCGTATTGAATAAGTTATAAAGGTGTAGAATAAAATAGTATTAACTTAAAAGGAGAATATAAATGAGATTAAGAAATGTAAAAGGCGCTAGAGAGAAGATTAGTGCAAGTATAAGCGTAGTTGATGAGCCAAAAGAAAACAAAGGTAAATGGTCAGAATTTTTTGGAAATGATAATCCAATATATATCGAGATAGGAATGGGAAAAGGAAAATTTATAATTGAAAATGCAATAAAGAATCCTAATATTAATTATATTGGAATTGAAAAATTTTCGAGTGTTTTAGTTAGGGCAATTGAAAGAAAAGAGAATAGTGAAAATGATTTATCGAATCTTGTATTTTTAAGGTTTGATGCTGAATATATAGAAGATATATTTGAGAAGGAAGAAATTGGTAGGGTTTATCTTAATTTCTCAGATCCATGGCCAAAAGATAGGCATGCTAAAAGAAGATTAACTTCAAAGGAATATTTCAATAAATATGATAATATATTATGTAAAGAAGGTAAAGTAATATTTAAGACGGATAATAAGGATTTATTTGATTTTTCTTTAGAGCAAATTGATATAGCTGGTTGGAAATTGATTAATATGACTAATGATTTACATAATAGTGAGTACGTTAATGAAAACATTATGACAGAGTATGAAGAGAGATTTGTTAATGAAGGAATTCCAATTAATCGTCTTGAAGCAATGAGGTAACATGTCATTTAGGGATAAGATTTCATATAAGGTTTACTCAAATAAAAGCTTAGAGAATAAGATAAATAATATAAAAAAATCATATGATAATGTATATGAATTAATACAAAAAATGAAAAATAAGGATAATAAATAGTATTTGTATAGGCTTATAATTAAAAAGTAGCTTGTCAATTTTATGACAAGCTACTTTTTAATTATATGACAAGCTACTTTTTAATGAAATAAGTGTTAAATTTTATGAATCTCGTTTTATTCCTAGTTTATTAAAATCTGATAAAGTAATATTTTTCTTGATAAGTCTAGCTGTAATAAATTTATTAATTAAGTATGCTACTATAGCAATAAGAGGTACTCCAATAAACATACCGAATATTCCACCGTAGGCACCACCTATTGTTATACCAAAGATTATCCATAAAGGTTTTAAGCCTACGCTATCTCCTAATATCTTTGGACCTAAGTATAATCCATCAAATTGTTGTATTATTATAATTAGAACTATAAATATAAAACAATGAAGAGGATTTACTATTAGTAACATAATAGCGCCTGGTATTGCTCCTATAAATGGACCAAAATATGGAATCATATTAGTTATTCCTATTATAAGACTTATAAGTAAAGCATATTCTAATCTAAAAATTGACATTGCTATAAAAGAAATGATACCAATTATCAATGAATCTAGAGCCTTTCCTATAACAAAGTTATAGAAGATCTTGTTACAATCTCTAACTGTATTGCATATAGATATTGTTTTATCTCGTGGAAAAATAGCATATGTAACGCGACATGCATTTTTAACTATAAGATGTCTATCCATAATCATATATGTTGATACCACTATAGAAATTAATAAACTAATAATGGCAGATATAAAGGAAATAGAAATATTTATTACTTTACTAAATAAATAAGTAACAAAATCTGTAGTTATTTTAACAAACTGTGGCATAGCATTTTTAATTTGTGATTCAATATTTTCCCAGTCAAATAGCGGAAATCGGTTTTCAAATACCGTAAACCATTGATGAATCTTATTGTATATAGTAGGTACTGAATCAGAAAGTTTAACTGTAAAATCAGAAATACTGATTATGACTTGGGGAACAACATATATCATAAGTACTACAATAATGCTTATGATAAGTAAATAAGCTAGTAAAATAGAAAGAATTTTTCCGATACGTTCATTTTTTATTTTAATAATTTTTACAAATAAATATTTATAAATAAGTTTAACAATAGGATTTATGAAATATGCTATAAAGAATGCAATAATAAAATCCGATGCAATACTTAGAAAATTAGAAATATGACCAGATATAATATTAAAATGCCAAATTAGATATATAGCCAAAGCACTTAAAATGATTACACTTAAGGCATAAATACTAATTACAAAATAATTATGATTAGCTTCAAATCGGTGCTTTGCTGAAATTGATTGCCTAATTTGATTAGAATTATCTTCGGTATGTTTGTTATTAATAGATTGTGTGACATTATTTTTAGACATAGTTAACCTCCATTAAAATTCTGATATATAATGTTAGTATAGAAAAATTTTATATAAAGGTCAATGAAAAAATTCACTAAAAAACAACACAAAAGTAACCCAACTGTAACCAAAAGGAATTATAATAATGACATATTCATAAATAAGAGAAATAAAAAATTTACAAATTTATGAAAAAAAGTGTTGACAATTGATATACTATGTACTACAATGTTAAATGTTCACTGAGAGAGAAGTTCTTAGAAACAAACAAATTAATAATGAGCGCGATTAGCTCAGTTGGTAGAGCACCTGACTCTTAATCAGGGTGTCCAGGGTTCGAACCCCTGATCGCGCATTAGAAGTACCGATTTTGTAGGCGCAGGAACTACGGGGTTGGTGCTTTTTTATTTTAAAACGTTTATTATAAAGGGAAAGAGTGATCTAATGAATGGTGTTAATAAAGTATTAATGGTTATGAAAGAGGTAAAAAGAGCTGTTATTGGTAAGGATGATGTAATAGAATTAGTTATGGCAGCTATTATTGCAAGTGGGCATATATTATTAGAAGATATTCCTGGAGTGGGTAAAACAACAATGGCTATGTCTTTCTCAAAAGCTATGGAATTATTTGTTAGGAGAATGCAATTTACTCCTGATATATTACCAACTGATGTTGTGGGATATAATATGCCAAGAGAAAATGGTGAATTTGAGTATGTACCTGGAGCTATTGCGTGTAATCTTTTTTTAGCTGATGAAATTAATAGAACTAGTCCGAAGACACAATCAGCGTTACTTGAAGTGATGGAAGAAGGAAAAGTTTCAGTTGATGGTGTTACTCGAATTTTGCCTCAACCTTTTATTGTTATAGCTACTCAAAATCCAACAGGTTCAGCAGGAACACAAATGCTACCAGAATCACAGCTTGACAGATTTATGATAAAACTTTCAGTTGGATATCCAGATATATCTAGTGAGATTACTATGTTAAAAAATAAAAAGAATAAAGAAGCTGATACAGATATAAGACAAGTCATAAGTAAGAACGAATTACTAGCTATTAGAAATGAAGTATCAGAAGTATTTTTAAAGGATGAGATAATAAATTATATTGCAAGTTTAAGTTCGGAATCAAGGAATAATGAATATGTGAAACTTGGGTTAAGTCCAAGAGGAAGTATAGCGGTTGCTTCAATGGCACAAGCTATAGCATATATAAATGATAGAAATTATGTTGTACCAGAGGATGTAAGATTTGTTTTACCACATGTTGCGGGACATCGTATTATGCTAAATACAAAAGCGAAGGTTAATAATTTGACTATAGAAGATGTTATAAACCAGATAATTAGTAGTGTTAAAACACCTGAATTTTAGTTGTTGAAACGGAGATAAATATGATAAAACGTTTACTAGGCTATTTTGCAATAGTATTGGTTATCTTTACATTGTCATTTTACTATGAAAGCTATGAAATGTTGTTTTTGTCCTTTTTTTTAATAGCGTTACCAATACTAGATGTATTAATAGTTAATTATTCAGTAAAAAAAATAAAAATTGTTCCACTTATTAAAAAGTCAGTAATAAGTAAAGGAGAATACATTCCAGTAGAAGTTAAGATTGAAAATAAAGGGTTGTTGCCTGTTGTTTTATTAGATTTAAAATTTAAATGTATAAATAATTATCAATGTGCAGAAAAAGAATTAGAATTTACTTTACCAGTTTTAAAATTTGGTAAACAGGATTATTCTTTTTCTATCAAATCAGATCATTGTGGTGATGTAGAAATAGAGCTTATAAGCATAAAATTTTCAGATTATTTTGAATTATATTATAGGCATAAAAATATTAATGCTAGAATTAAGTTATATGTTTTACCACAAATTGGTCCGATAGATAGTATTATGATTTCCCAAAAAAATATTGTTGATATTGATGGAGAAAAATATTCAGAAGTAAAGCCAGGTGATGATCCATCACAAGTATTTGATTTTAGAGAGTATCATCCGGGAGATAGGCTTCATTCTATACATTGGAAATTAAGTGCAAGACGTGGGAATTATATGGTTAAAGAATATAGCTTACCATTGAATGGTAACTATAGTGTAATTATGGATTTAACTATAGGAACAGATAGGAATAGATGTGATATAGTTGATGTTATTTCGGATACAACTTTTGCTATTATTTTAAGGTTACAGGATGAGGGTATAAATCATTCTTTTATCGGTTGTGAAAGATATGGAAATATGTGTTTTAAAGATATTATTGAGTATGACTTATCTTTAGAAGACACAATGTTTGAATTGTATAAGAGCAAATGGAATAATAACTTGAATATATTAGATACATTGGCAGATATGTCTTTTGAAAATAATGAAAGTCAAGTTTACTATATTACATCATATTTAAATAAAAATAATATAGTTAGGTTAAATGAAATCTATAAACAATCATTTATTAATATAATATTGATTGGAGAAAAAATAGAGTTAGATGATAAACTAATGGGCTTAGTATACTCATATGATAACAAAATAAGTTATATAAATATAAGTAATCATATGGAGGATATTGCAGAATTAGAATTATAGTAGAAGAGGATAGGTATGAAAATAAAGGCTTTTAATAATAAGAAAAAAAGTGAGTCGGGAATCACTTTAGATAAAGAACTTAAAATAAAATCTATATTAAATGATAATCTACCTATTTATGTTAGGGTAATTCAGATTATTTTAATTATTATGGCCGTAATTTGTCCTATATTTTCTTTTTTACAAGGTTTTAAATTTAAATTAAATTACACAATGATAGTTTTAGCATTGTGTATATGTGTTGTTATAGAATATATAGCATTTAGAATTCTTAAGATATATGAACAAGCACTACCTGCTATGTTGGTTGTTTTATCTTATAGTGTAGTATTGGTCGTGATGTTTAAAAGGATTTCTTCAGGATTTTTAAAAGTAGTTGAAGAATATATTACTTATTTTAATTTTCATTATAATACGGATTATGTCTTAAATATTAAAGTTGGAAAAGAAGCATTAAATAATGCTTCGTGGTTAGTTTTAATTTTATCATTATTTGTGTCTTTAGTTATTTCATATATAATCTTAGTTGAATCGAATAAAATTACATATTTGATAATAACCGCATTATGGCCAATTTTGTGTTTTGCTGTTGGTGCAAAACCTAATTTTATCTTTTTTATTTTATATATTATAGTATCTATTGTAATATTTGGAATGGATTCCATAAGTAAGAATTATGAGATTTCAGATGAGATACATGGAGTAAGCAAAAGACAGAAAATGTTTAAAGATTTAGCAATGGTTAGGATAGGGATAACTATTGGAATATTTACTTTATGTTTATTTGTTATTTTCTATGCTCTATTAAGTAAGAAAAGGTACGATAACAGTTCTGTTATAAAAAATATAAGTGATAATTTAAGAAGTACATTACAAGGAATAACAAGTACCAATGATGAACAAGTAGATGCTTTTGATAGGGAGGAGACAGGTCAATCATCTATTGTATTAACTGATATGATAATAAAGAAACCAGTGATTAATAATGGTGTATTATCAGATACAGGTAGTGTAAGATTTTATAACAAAAATGTATTCAGAATTGTTTCTAATGAGATTATCGAAACAATGTATTTAAAAGAGTATGTTGGTTCAAAATATGATAATGGGTGGATATGTGATAGTGAAGGAGATAATAATAAATTAAGTCAATTAGATAATATGTTAAGAGACACATTGATGCAAAATATAGGTAAAAATGTTAAGCAGGAAATACCATATAGTGTAATATCTATTGTTAATAAAGAAAGTGATATAAAGGGAGAATTAGTTCCTACAGGGTCAAATATATCTTATGCAATGACAAAAAATGGGTTAGTAAAATATACGGAAAAGAATAAAAATGTGGTAGCAGGATATGAGTTTGAATTTGCCACATTATATAATCTTATGGATAAAATAAGTTATAATAAAAACGGTTATAATAAAAATATAGTTATTGAAAATTATAAAGAAGTACCAGAAGAGTTAAAAGAGGCAATAAAAACTATAAAACCTGAAATAGATAAGTATATAGAAAAATTAAATAGTATGAAAGATGTAACGCAATATGCTAGAAATAAAGACAAATTTAATATTATAAGAGCTTTAGTTGAGTATTTTAATTTGAATTATACATATACGCTAAATCCAGGTAAACCTGTTGATGAAGTTGATCCAATAGAATTCTTCTTATTGCAGAATAAAAAAGGATATTGCATGTATTATGCAGCAGCAGCTACTGCTATATTAAGGTATTATGGTATACCGGCTAGATATGTAGAGGGATATGTGGTTAGAGCTAAAGACTGTGAAGGTGCTAAACGTGCGGAAGCAGATAAATATTTGTCAAAATTAAAAGATTATGATAAAGCTTACTATGGTTTTGAAAATGCTCCATTGTATGAGTATAATGTTAAGGATAATAATGGACATGCTTGGGTGGAAGCATATATTGATGGGATAGGCTGGGTTCCTGTTGAGGTAACATCGAGTCAGTTATCAGAGAGTAGAGGACATTCTGAATTGGAGGAAGCTCTAAAAGAAGAGGATGAAGAAGTACCATCAAGTACAAATGAACCAATAACAACAATGGCACCAACACAAGCTTCAGAGGAACCAGTTGTACAAACAATGAAACCAAAGCAGACTCCTATATCAGAGCCAAAAGAAGAAAATGAAAAGGAAGATAATAATAATGATATTGTATTGTTTATAGTAATATTAGTCACTTTATTAATAGTAATTGTGGGAATATTGTGTATAAAAAAAGAAAAAGCAAGTTCTGATGTGGAGAAAAATATAAAATTATATGATACTGATAAAATGGAATATGTAAATAAGATGATGAGCTTAATTTTTTCAAGATTTGATATTGTATTTAATAGTAATATGACATACGAGGAATTTGCTAAAATAATTGTCGAAAAATTCCCAGAATATTCATTTGAAAAGATAGATACAATAATTAGATTTATTTTGAAGGATAGTTATAGTGAAAAGGGAATAGATGATGCTGAACGAAAACAAATAATTGATTTTTATAATTACTTAGTAGATAAATATGATGAATTATTGGATAAGCAAGATAAGACGAAAGGTAAGAACAATAAAAAGAGGGGGAAATATATTAGAAAGGTTTAAAAGTCTTGCCAAATAATGTCAAAAAGTGGTATAATCTAGGTTATGAATTTAAGAATGGAGGATTACTATTATGGGTTTGGCATATAAATGGAAAGACACAGTTCTTGGGGGAATAGTAAATAAATCAAAGAATAATAAGAAAATGTCAAGAGTTAATAATAATTCACAAGGTAGATATATATATATGACAAAGAAAGACGGGGATAAAATTAAGGATTTTTTAGATTTAGATGATAATAGAAGTAAACAAATTATGCAAGACGCTCAAGTATTGAAAAAGGCGTATCTTTCTGATGAAGTTGTTTCAAAAATGAAGGAAGAGATAAATGAAATATTTGAGAAAGAATATTATTCATATACAAATAGATTATTTGAATACAAGAGTGTTTTAGAAGATTATAAATGTTATTTAGATGGTATAGAAGATAGAATACGTGATTATGAGAAAATAGCACTTCAGTCAAATAGTGATTTGAAACAGTATGGAATGGTATTTAAGCAATATAGTGAGGAACTCGAAACATACAATATGGCTTTAGATCACTATGAAAAAAAGTTAGATGAATATAAAATTAATCATGAAGCAGATAAAGCTATTATGGATGACATTGAAAAAATGGTTAATAAGAATATGTCTTTAGATGTATTGATTTCAAATGAAGTAAACAGAGTTATGGAACAAAATAATAGAAATATGAAAGATTTTATTGAGGGTGAATTTACTAAGATTGCAGCACGTAGTATAAAATCTAGAAAAAAAATAGATACCATGTTTGTAGTTTTGCTTACATCAAATATTATTACTATATTAGGAATAATAGCATTGTATTTGTTTAAATAATAAATTCTTTTGTTTATATTTTTTATGGAACGTAATTTATTTAATGGTAAACTACGTTCTTTTTTTGTTCTAAAAAAATATTTTTATGCATATACTGTAGATGTTAGATAAAGTTGTAAAGTTAGGAGGGACACAATGGCAGATTATAAGAGATTTATATCATATATGTATATTTATAAAAAAGGGTTAAAGGGCAATAATATTGGATATGCTAAAATTGAATCGAAAAATGGAGCATGTAAAATTATTTTAAGTGTAAAATATAGTAATTTAAAAGAAAAGGAGTGGAAAATTGCATTATTTTACAGAAGAGAAGATGACGACAATAAAGGGAATATTAATATGATAAATATTGATAATATTAGTGCGAAGAAGGATGAGCTTACTGTTACATATAAAACAGATGAACATAATTTATTTGATAGTAAAATAGCTCTTAATAAAATCGCAGGAATAATATTGGTTGGAGATAATAATGAATATATAGGGACAGAATGGGATGATAATGGAATAGAATATAAATTTATTACTAATGAACAAAAAAAGAATAAGGAAATAGTAGGGAAAAATGAGAGTAAAATAATAGAGACAGAAAAAAAAGAACAAAAGATTGAGGAAGAAAACTCTATAAAAAAAGGTCAGTTAATGAATAATAAGGAGAGTATGGTAAATGAACTCCAAAATACTAATCATAGTAATTATAATATATTAGATAATGATGAGAATAAGATACTTGAAGAAAGTGAGATAAAAATTAATAAAAGAGAGGTTGAAGGTAGGGATAATTATGAAAAAAGAGATATGATGAATTTCAATAAATTTAATGAAAGTAGAATACCTAAACAAATGTCAGAACAGAAAGGTAGAGGTGAACCTCAAGAACAAATAAAACCATATATAAAGAGAATATTGGACGGATATCCTAGAATGTATCCATTTGAAGATGATGAAGTGATAGATTGTATAAAACTTGAACCTCATGATATAGGTATATTTCCAATGGATAAGTGGCCATTAGCAAATAATAGTTTTCTTTTACATGGATATTATACATATAGGCATTTGATATTTGCTAGATTAAAAAGAAATAATAGTATTCGTTATATCTTAGGAGTGCCAGGAATCTTTCGTGATAGAGAGAGATTTATGGCAAAAATGTTTGGATTTAATAATTTTAAAGGCGTAAGAAATAAACCTTTAAATACAGGTGAATTTGGTTATTGGTATATGCATTTAAATGTATAGATAAATTATTTGTCAACAATACTATAACGTAGATGGTCAACCCATTTATCATTAAGATTAATGTAAGATTTTGCTATACCTTCAAACTCAAAATTAAGATTTTCTAACAGATGAATTGAAGGTTTATTTTTAGGGTGCACCAATGCATCAATTTTGTGAAATTGATAACCTTCAAAAATGAGAGGTATAGCAAAATTTAAAGCTTCTGTTGCAAAACCTTGACGTGTATGATTTTGATCAATTTTATAGCTTAGTTGACAGTTTAATAAAGCACCTTTTTTCATATCTGAAAAAGAAAGGCAACCTATAATTGTTGACGGATCATATTTATTGAAAATCCATAAGCGAAGCATATGATAATTTGCAATAGCATTTTCTTCATATTTTAAAGAAATTTTATGAAATTCTGTTGTATAAAAATTTTTTACTCGTTTTGGCTCCCAAGGTTCAAAAAAATTACGATTGTCTGAGTAAAATTTACAAACTCTATCTGCATAGGAAGAGTCTAAAGTTTTAAGTATTAAACGTGATGTTGTATATACTAATTGCATAATAATCCTCATTTCTAAAGTTAATTAATACTAGGATGTATAGTAAAAGTCTGTTATAATTTTTATGTAATAGGAAATTATTTCAGAGTGTTGCTATTACATAAAAAATCTCATAGGGATACATCGCATAGTATATTTCGTACTAAATATAAAAAAATTAAATATATTGTGAAATGAGGATAAATATGGAATTAGAAAAAGAAAATTTTTTAGAGGATAGAAGATATATGTTTGAGGCTATTAAACAAGCCAAAAAGGCAGAAAAAGTTGAAGACGTTCCTATTGGATGTGTAATAGTTTTGGATGGTCAAATAATTGCAAGGGGATATAACAAAAGAAATAAAAAAAAGAGTACTTTATGTCATGCTGAAATAGAAGCTATAGGAAGGGCAACGAAGAAGATAGGAGATTGGAGATTAGATAATTGTACTATGTATGTTACCCTTGAGCCTTGCCCTATGTGTGCAGGAGCAATAGTTCAAGCTAGAATAAAAAGAGTTGTAATAGGTGCCATGAATCCTAAAGCAGGATGTGCGGGTTCTATTGTTAACTTGCTTCAAATGGACGGATTTAATCATAAGGTTGAAATAACGACAGGAATATATGAAAAAGAATGCAGTGAATTAATGAAAAATTTCTTTGCTAAATTAAGAATTAAAAAGAAGTAATATATGAATATTATTTTATTATATATAATATATAACAATTATAATAAAGATAATAGGTAATTGAAAATTGAGTAATGGAAAAATTGATGAACAATTAGAATTGGCATTACAAGTTCCCCAAGATGTATTGCAACAAGATGTTAATTTGGCAGCAGGGTATGATGAAAATGAAAATAAATGGGAGTTGATTATAAAATATGAGGGGGATATAGAGAGTATCGTAGATGAATTAGGAATAGTTATAGAAATATTATCATATGGATATGCTATTGTAATTATTGAAGAGAATATGATTGATAGATTGGCAGAATTTGATCAAATAATATATATTGAAAAACCGAGAGCACTGACATTTTCAATTAATAATGCACGAGCAGTGTCATGTATAAATGGATTACAAAATTCTAATAGTATGGAACTATTTGGCGAAGGCGTAATAGTTGGAATAATTGATTCGGGTATAGATTATTCGCATCCAGATTTTAGAACCGAGGATGGAAAAACAAGAATAATAAGCCTTTGGGATCAAACTATTAATAGTGGAGATCCTCCTAAAGGATTTATACTAGGAACAGAATATTCCAAAGAGCAAATAAATCTTGCTCTAAATCAATTAACTAAGGAAGAACAACTTAAAATAGTAAATTCTGTGGACATAAGCGGCCATGGTACACATGTTGCTGGAATAGCATGTGGTAATGGTATTGCAAGTAAAGGTTTATACAGGGGAGTAGCGTCAAAAAGTGAGATAGTTGTTGTTAAAATAGGAGATAGTATTGGTGAATCTTATCCAAATACGACACGAATTATGGAAGCCCTTGAATATGTTCTACAAGTAGCAATTAGGGAAAATAAACCAATAGCCATTAACTTAAGTTTTGGGAATAATTATGGGGATCATAGTGGAAGAAATATTCTAGAACAATATATAGATGAAGTTGCAATGACTTGGAAAAATAGCATATGTGTGGGTACAGGAAATGAAGGAAATGAGAGAAAACATATTGGGAGGAATGTTTTAGAAGATAATGTTGAAAATGAATTACTTATTGGTCCATCTCAGGGCTATATAAGTCTTCAAATATGGAAGAATTATAAGGACAATTTTAATATTGATATTATTTCACCTAGTGGAAAGAGAATAAGTATTAATAAATATATAAATGAAACAGCAACATATAATAATGAGAATACAACAATATATGTTTATTATGGGCAACCGAATCCTTTAGCAACAATTCAAGAAATAAATATAATATTTTATCCTAATAGCCGATATTTAGAAGAGGGAATATGGAAAATAGAAGTGTCTCCAGTAGAAGTTGTTGATGGTAGATATGATATATGGCTCGGGTCAAATGTTATCTTAAACTCGGGAACAGGATTTTTACAACCAACGAAATATAAAACATTAACAATTCCATCAACTTCATATAGAGCTGTAACTGTAGGAGCTTATAATGGAATGACAGATAGTTATGCTCTGTTTTCAGGAGTTGGTTCAATGGAATATGGTATAATAACTAAACCGGATATTGTCGCACCTGGTGTTAATATTATATCAACAGCGGTTGGTGGTGGTTATATATCTAGAACTGGAACATCCATGGCAACGCCTATTGTTACCGGAAGCACGGCATTATTATTAGAGTGGGGAATAATAAGGGGGAATGATAGGTTTTTATATGGAGAGAAGATAAAGGCATATCTTATTAAGGGTGCAAGACAGCTTAAGGAATTTACATATTATCCAAACCCTTTTATAGGTTGGGGAGCATTATGTCTAGAAGATTCATTGCCAAGTTAAAATTGGTTAAAAATGGAAATATTTATTGAAATCATTTTTTTAAAATGATATTATAAAAAATAATATTATAAAAAATAACATGATACAAAGGAGATAGAAGAATGGCTGATAAAGGAAAAATACCTTATAAGATTTATTTAGAAGAAAATGAGATGCCAAAACAATGGTATAATTTAAGAGCAGATATGAAAAATAAACCAGCTCCATTGTTAAATCCTGGAACATTAAAACCATTGAAGGCTGAGGAATTAGAGCAAATCTTTTGCTCAGAATTGGTAAAGCAAGAATTAGATGATACAACACCTTATTTTGACATTCCAGAAGAGATTAGAGATTTCTATAAAATGTATAGACCTTCCCCATTGGTTAGGGCATACTGTTTAGAAAAAAAATTAGATACTCCAGCTAAGATATATTATAAGTTTGAGGGAAATAATACATCTGGTAGTCATAAACTGAATTCTGCTATAGCACAAGCATATTATGCAAAGAAACAAGGACTGAAAGGTGTTACTACAGAGACAGGTGCAGGTCAATGGGGAACTGCTCTTTCTATGGCATGTTCATATTTAGATTTAGATTGTAAGGTATATATGGTAAAAGTGTCATATAATCAAAAACCATTTAGACGTGAGATTATGAAAACTTATGGTGCCAACGTTACACCTTCACCATCTAACACAACAGAAATAGGTAGAAAAATTCTCAGTGAATATCCAGATACAAATGGAAGCTTAGGATGTGCAATATCTGAAGCAGTTGAAGCTGCAAATAAAGATGAGAACTATAGATATGTATTAGGTTCTGTGCTTAATCAAGTATTGTTACATCAATCAGTTATAGGTTTGGAAACAAAGGCAGCACTAGATAAATATGGCATTGTACCAGATATGATAATTGGATGTGCTGGTGGCGGCTCAAATCTTGGAGGATTAATAGCACCGTTTATGGGTGAAATGTTAAGAGGAAAAAGACAGTATGATATAGTTGCAGTTGAACCTGCTTCATGCCCTAGTTTTACAAGAGGTCAATATAGATATGATTTCTGTGATACTGGAATGGTATGTCCATTGCAAAAGATGTATACACTTGGTAGTGGATTTATGCCTTCACCAAATCATGCTGGAGGACTAAGATATCATGGTATGAGTTCTACACTTTCACAATTGTATCATGATAAGCTTATGAGAGCTGTTGCAGTTGAACAAACAGAAGTATTTGCTGCAGCAGAACAATTTGCGAGAGTTGAAGGAATATTACCTGCTCCGGAAAGTAGCCATGCTATAAAGGTAGCTATAGATGAGGCTCTTAAATGTAGAGAAACTGGTGAAGAGAAAACAATTGTATTTGGTTTAACAGGAACAGGATATTTTGACTTGTATGCATATGAGGCATTTAATGATGGGAAAATGACAGATTACATACCAACAGATGAAGAACTTGCAAAGAGCTTTGCAACAATTCCAAATATAGATTTATAGGAACTGTTAAAAAAATAGTTTAGTTTATATTGACTTTTTAGGTTAAATTGGATATACTAAACCTTGACTTTCAAATAAGTTATTTATAAATATGTCATAAAATTTCGTGCAGCTGGGAAGTTAGCGGTGTCCTGTACCTGCAATCCGCTATAGCAGGAGTGATACTCTGCAGAGGGCTTATTATTGTGAGGCTGCCCATTATAAGTGGCGTTGACGTCTGGGTCTTACGCAACAAGAATTCATGAACCGTGTCAGGTCAGGAATGAAGCAGCACTAAGTGAAACCTCTTGTGTGCCGTAAGGCTACCTGGATCGAGTTAACTGTAGTGGTAACGCTTGTGATGTAAGTTCGAAGCAGAGTGCACGATTAAAATATAGAATTTAAAGTCGTTTTTTAACGGCTTTTTCTTTTTTGTCTATTTTAATTTCAATAGGATATTTTAACTAAATTATACAAACAATTTAGGACTTGACAAAATAATGTTAGATAATTTTAACAAAATACATTGACTTTTCAAACATTTAATTGTATAATATAAACATATTCTCGGTGTTGAGAAAACAATTTTATAGCTAGATATGCTTAGGAGATATGGAGTGTCTGTTTCGGTAGAGTTGTAGCTGGTGAGTATGCGGTTCTGTTTTGGCGGTGATGCCTTCGGAATGTGTAATGTTGACTGGTTGGCTCGAGAGTTTGGCTTATTATTTTCTGTTATGAGAATAGTTGTTGAGTAGGAAAGGATAGAATATTGTTTTAGGTGTGTTTTATTTAGAGCAATCGGTTTCCATTATTTTTTGCCGGATGGGCTCAGAAGTATCTTTAGGAGCATTCAGTTTATACATATACATCCAGCGGATTTGTTGAACAGTAGGCTGGTATATGGGAAGGAGTCCCCTTCGTCTGGTTTGGCGAAGGGGCTTCTTTTCAGTCTTTTATATTATTCTGAATGGTAAAAAATTCCTAAGATATTACATATGTCAAAAATTTGAAATTATATCAAATATATGGTATAATATTGAGTAAACTTAGGTGTAGTGTATTTTAATTAATTTTTTTAAATATTGATTAAATATTAACCTAAAATAGATATCTTTGTTATAGAATGGGGATTGGCTATGGCTCTACTTGAAGTGCAGAACATTGTGAAAAGATACAGTAAACGTGACGTTGTAGATAATATATCGTTGTCCATAGAGGCAGGAGATGTTGTTGGTATTTTAGGAGAGAATGGAGCAGGTAAATCCACATTTATGGCAATGGTTGCTACACTTATTAAACCAACATCGGGTGATATATTATATAATGGTGAGAGTATAGTTAAAAAGCCAGGTATAATAAGAGGTAAGATAGGATATGTTCCTCAGGATATTGCATTATATGAAGAACTTTCAGGAATAGACAATCTGAAATATTGGGCAAGGACATATCATTTATCTCATAATAGATTAGAGCAGGCTGTAGAGAATATAATTGAGGTAATTGGATTAGATAGAGATAAACTTAAGGATAAAGTTTCATCATATTCTGGTGGAATGAAAAGAAGAGTAAATATAGGAATAGCATTATTAAATGATCCTGAAGTAATTATTATGGATGAGCCGACAGTGGGAATCGACATTATGTCCAAAGAAGAGATACTTAAGGTCATTAGTGTTTTAAATAAACAAGGGAAAACCGTTATATATTCTGCTCATTATTTTGAAGAATTGGAGCAAATATGTAATAAAATATGCATTATGATGAATGGAAAAGTAATGGAATTTTCTAATATAATGGATATTATAGGTGATGAACCTATTAAAAAAAGTAAATTGACGGAATATTATTTACATAAGTATCAGGGGAATGTATTTTTGTCCTAATAATAATTAAGAGGTGTAGTTATGGATAAGAATAAGAGCGTTGAGGAAATTAAACAATTAGTTGAGAGAAAACAATATTCGCGTGCATTGGAAAAATTAGAAAGAATGGACATGCAGACAGAATTAACAGAAGGAGATTTAGCTGTATTTGCTGAAGTTTATATTTGTAATAAACAATTTGCAAAGGCTAAGGCTCTTCTTGAAGTTATGTTCAAAAACAATGCAACGAAGAAGGTTATATCTCAACTTATTTTTGTTTCTATGATTATGAATGAATTAGACGACGCTGAGAAATATTATAATGAATATAAGAAAATTGCACCAAATGATAAAAATACATACGTGTTTAGATATAGACTAGACAAGGCACAAAAAAAGGATATGTATACCTTAATAGAAAGTTTAGAGAAAATTGAGGAAAATGAATTTGTTGAAGAATTTGCTTATGATTTAGCAAAGTTATATTTTGATGTAGGTTATGAGGATAAATGCATTAAGAAATGTAATGAGATTATGGTTTTATCTAATAATAAGGATTGTGTAGATAAAGCAAATAAACTTAAAGAAAAATGCTTATTAGAATTAGATGATAATAAAGAACTAGGGATTAATAGAGCTTCAACTTCAGGTTCTGATATATGGAAACAATTTCAACAGGTAAATGTAAATGCTTCGAATAAGGATGTAAGTAATAGCAATGTTAATAAGATGAATACATATAAAGCAAACTTTGAAAAGAAAGCAAGTAGTATAAAGAAAGATAATTCTTTAGAGAACATAGAGGCAAAAGCAAGGTTAAGTATAGAATTAAATGCTAGAAAGGCATTAGAAGAAAAGTTTAAAGAGATAGAGGATAAGAAAAAAGAAGCTGAAGATAAGCTTAAGAAAGAAATTATTATCCGTAAAAAGTATGAAGCAAAATTAAATAAAAGCGAAACTATTAATCAAAATTTAGAGGCAAAAATTGAAAGAGAATTAGAAGAGAAGCATAGTTTGATTACAAGTTGCAGGGATTTAGAACAAAAATTATTGGTTAATAAAGACAAAGTAGGTGAATTAGTACAAAGGATACAGGTAGAAGAGAATAGTAAGAATAAGTTATTAGATCAATTAGATAATAAGAATAAAATAATTGATGAATTAGAAAGAGAAACAAGAGAGAATGAAGATAAGATTGTAGATTTAACAAGTGAAATAGAGAAAAACAGTGAAGAAATTAAAGAATTAACAGAAAAGCTAGAGTCAGAGATTACAAATGTAAAAGTTCTTGAGGAGAGAGTTAGTAGTATTACTGAAGAAAAAAATGGATTATTAGAGCAAAATCGTAAGCTCAATCAGAATAGAAGAGTTCTTCAAAATGATTTGAAGGATTGTATTTATAATAGAAAAATACTTGAAAATAAGTGCAATCAAAGTCTAGAACATAAAAGATATCTAGAGAAAAGGTTAGCGAAATTAGAAGATGATAGAAGTGAATTAGATAATAAATTTAGAGAACAACAAAGTCAAGCAATTGTCTATGAAGATACTATTCGTCAGAATGAAGAACGTATAAAGGAGATTGAGAGACAAAAAGTAAGGGAAATAAATGATATATTAGCAAAAAATGCTTCAGAAAAGAAAATAATTGTTGAGAAAAATAATGCGGAAAAACAAGCATTAACAGATAAGTATGAGGCAGAAAAGAGAGAACTAGAACATAAGTTGAATTTAATAAGTAGAGAATTGCAAGATAGGATAAATGAATTTACAACTAATAAAAAAATATTTGAAGAACGTATGGGAAAAAGCGTTGCAAATAATAAATTATTAGATCAAAATTTAAAGAGTAAGATAGATATAATTAATTCATTGGATGCTAGAATTAAGGCAGTAATGAATGAGAAAAAGATTTTGACTGAACAAAAGAAACAACTAGAAGATAAATTAGTAAACCAAATAAATAATAATAAACATTTAGATGAAATTATTAGAAAGCATATCGATGGAAAGAGATTACTTGAGGAACAGCTAGGAAAAGGACAAGAATATATTAATATGCTTAAGGAAAAGAATAATCAAGGTGCTGAAATAATCAAAAGATTAGAAGAAAAGCTTCAAAGTGAAATTAATAAGTCTAATCAAATGGAGCAAAAATTAAAAGATTCTCAGATGAAATGTGATATGCTTGATCAAGAGCTAAAACAAAGGGATAAAACAATGAGAGAGGCAAGAAATAAAGAAATTAATTTGATAGAAGAATCAGGTGAAGCTCTATTAGGATTAACAGATAGCGGAGATATTACTTCAGCTCTAGATGCTAATCTTGATGACTTTACTACTCCAATGTCTATGATGGATACTGATAATGACAAAGGATTAGAATTAAATGATAAAAAAGATGAGTTTGATAGCATATATGATTCTTTGTCGTCATCTATTAGTCAATTTTTAGATGAGGATAAGAAAGTTGAATCAGAAGGTATATCAACAGATAAAGAATTTAATGACATACCTTTGCCTGTATTAGAACCTATAGGTATACCTACTCCTAAAATGCCAGAGGCGGGAATGCAAGAAATAAAAATGCTAGAGCCTAAGACGCTAGAGCCTAAGATGACTTCGGAGATTGGTAGTTTCTTTGAGAGCCCTGATGTGCCAGAATATAAGAAGGCATATGAGGATAGTCAAAGTGTTGTTTCTAAACTATTTGGCGCAAGTGATCCTAGTAATAGTAGGGGAGAATATAATTTTGTGCCTAGTAATGATGAAAAACAGAAATATTACCAAGAGGTAATGCAGAGCCAGATGTTAGGAAACTATAAGTCAAATTCGGGGCAATATACAAAGGAAAGCTTAAGTGGAGAAATATTCTCATATTATTTTAGCTCACCGTTTATAATGGACCAAATACAGAGAACAATTTATAATTTTAGAAATGATAGATTAAATAATAATTTTCTAATTTCTGGTCCACCGTGCTATAATAAAAATGAACTTTCAAAAATGATTGCAAAACAACTATATGAAAAAGGCTTAATTGCAACAAATAAAATTGCAAGAATTTCAGGAGATGCCTTTAATAAAGTCAATTTAGATTCGAAGGCATCAAAGTTGATAGATGGTTGTGTAATAATACAAAATGCTGAGGCAATTACAAATGTGGCATTTAATAAGTTGATTAGATTAATTTCAAATTATAAAGATAGGATAATAGTTATACTTGAGACAGATGTTAATGATAATCAATTATTCTTAAATAGTCCAAATGCTAAGGTATATTTTGGCGGAATAATAAAATTACCAGTTTATACAGTAGAATTCTTAATGGATTATTCGAAGACATATTTAGTAGATAATAATATGGGAATAAGTGAAGAGGCTGAGAATACATTAGCAGGAGTGTATAATAATAAATTAAGAAATAATGTCAGATTTGCTCTTATAGATGTAGTTGATTATTTAAATTCAGCTATAGAAGCAGCAGCAAGGAGAAAGAAAGGCAAAGGGAAACACCCAACAGATATTGTTATACGACAGGATATTAACACTAATTGGTAAAATGAATATATTATAATATGGGGATACAATTGAACTTGGTAGGTTTTAATTGTATTTTCATGGAGGACTGTTATGGAAAATAAAGATAAGCAGACAATATATGTTATAGGGCATATTAATCCAGATACGGATTCAATATGCTCGGCTATAGCATATGCAGAATTAAAGAAAATGATAACTGGAGACGATTACAAACCGATGCGAGCAGGACAGTTGAATCTGGAAACTAGATTTGTGCTTGATTATTTTAATGTGACTTATCCAGACTATTTATCAGATCTAAGAACTCAAGTGAAAGATATAGAAATAAATGAATTAACAGGTGTACATCGCTTAATTTCCATAAAAAAAGCATGGGAATTAATGGGGAAGAAGAAAGTTGTAACATTACCGATTATGAAGGATAAATGTCAGTTAGAAGGCTTGATTACGGTCGGTGATATAGCTACTTCTTATATGGATATCTACGATAGTAAGATATTAACCAAAGCGTGTACGCCTGTTTCTAACATTGTAGAAACTTTAGATGGAGATCTAATTATAGGTGATAAGGATGTGATTTTTGATAAAGGAAAGGTTTTAATTGCTGCAGCTAATCCAGATCTTATGGAAAGTTACATACAAAAAGATGATATTGTTATATTGGGGAATAGATATGAATCTCAATTATGTGCTATTGAGATGCAAGCAAGATGCATAATAGTATGTGATGGTGCTGATGTTTCAAAGACTATACGAAAACTAGCAAATGATAATGATTGTATTATAATAAAAAGTCCACATGATACATTTACAGTTGCTAGATTGATTAATCAAAGTATTCCTGTTGATTTCTTCATGAAGAGTGAAGGAATAATAAGCTTCACAGATGAGGACTATATAGATGATATAAAGGATGTTATGGCTAGAAAAAGTCATAGAGATTTTCCTATATTTGATAAAAAGACAGGAAAATGTAAGGGTACGATTTCACGTAGAGATTTATTGAAGGCGGAGAGAAAAAAAGTAATTCTAGTTGACCACAATGAACGTACGCAAGCTGTAGATGGTTTAGAAGAAACAGAAATACTTGAAATAATTGATCATCATAGATTGGGAAGTATTGAGACCATAAGTCCAGTATTTTTTAGAAATCAGCCGTTAGGATGTACGGCAACAATTATTTATCAAATGTATAGAGAAAATGGTGTAGAGATAAAGAAGAAAATTGCTGGATTACTTTGCTCAGCAATATTATCAGATACACTAATATTTCAGTCGCCTACATGTACTAGCGTTGATAAGGAAGCAGCCCAAGAGTTAGCTCATATAGTAGATATTGATATTAAGAAGTACGCAGCAGATATGTTTGCTGCTAGTAGCGATTTACTTAACAAGACAGCAGAAGAAATATTCTATACGGATTATAAGGTGTTTACACAATCAGAGATGACATTCTGCGTCGGACAGATTACTTCTATGTATAGAGAAGAACTTGATAAAATAAATGAAAAAATGAAGAATTATATTCAAAAGAAGCATGATGAGGTGGCATTTGGAATGACATTATTTATGTTAACGGATATTAGCTCTAAGACAACAGAATTATTATATGCAGGACAAAAGGCAGAGGAAATAATCAAGAGAGCCTTTAAATTAAAAAAATTGCCCAATAGAGTAATTCTAGAGGGCGTTGTATCAAGAAAGAAACAATTAATACCTGCACTAATGTTAGCAATACAAGAAGATCATATGTAATTATTTAATGGAAAATGGAAACACAATATCTTCTTTTAGAGTTTTACCATTAACAGCTTTAACTCTAGTTGTTATAGTTAAAGTGTATGTACTATTTGGCTGGTAATGTTCAAGAGGTCTTATTTCAATAAAATTTTCTATTGTATTATATATTATTTTACAAATTAATATGTCGCCAGATGAATTGGTAACAAACATAGATGTATTATTGACTGTATTTGGATCTAATTCAAGTGAAAACCTTATTTGCCAACTAAAGTTGTAACTTTTGCTTTGAAGATGTTCGCGGAATATAGTTCCTGTTGGTAAATTTTCATTTTCATATGAAATAAATTTTGACATATATATACCTCCTCCTCATAGATATGCATATTACACATCTATGATAATTATAACATGAAAATATAAAAATTAATCAATAATTTCAATAATTGGTAAATTTTTACTATAAAATATACGAAAAACAATAAGAAGAATAGTAACTTCAGAAAAGGGGTGCATTATGAAAATAAGTCGTATTCATATTAATAACTTTATAGGTATTAGAGATTTGGACATTAATAATATTGAGAATGCCTTGATTTTAGTTGGTAAGAATAATACAGGAAAGACTATTGTTATTGATGCAATCAGAGCAGTAGCAGGTGATTATAAAGTTAAGGAACGAGATTTTTTAAACCCTGACAAAAACATAACTATTGGCATTGAAGTTGAATTTACAGATTCAGATTTAAAAAGATTCAACAGTAAGGGAATTGTAAGTAAGTATAAAAAATATGATAAGTGGTTGATGGAATTTATGCAGAGATTACCATCTTTTAGAGATGGAGTTTTATCTTTTGAATGTAAGATAAATAAACAAGGCGTTATAAAATATGATGATGGATTTAAGAGAAATAATGTATATATTAAAGAAGTTTTTCCCAAAATATATCATATAGATCATAGACGAAATATTGAAGCAATTACAAATGATATTTTAGCATTATATGATACTCAAGCGCTTATTGACTTAAAAGAAAATGTGTGTATGTTTGATAATGCTCGTAAGTGTAGGAAATGTTTTAACTGTATAGGCCTTATTAATAAAAAATCACCATTAGAATTGACTCCTTTTGAAGCTGCAAGATTACTTGAGTATAAAGTTTTAAATATTAATTTAAAGGAATTTGAAAGCAGGGTTAATAAGTATTTGGGTATTAATGGAAGTAGATCACAGGAAATAATATTTTCAATTGATTTTAATGTAGATCAATTATTTACAATTGATACTGTTATATATGATAAAGATAGACGTTCAATATGCCCTATGAATAAACTTAGTGAAGGTATAAAGAGTATGTTTGTTATGTCTTTATTAGAGGCATATATTGAACAAGATGGAACTGTACCTAGTATTATTTTGATGGAGGATCCTGAGATATTCCTTCACCCACAATTACAAAAGTCTATAAGTGAGACTTTATTTAGATTATCAAAAAAGAATCAGGTAATGTTTACAACTCACTCACCAAATCTAATATTTAACTTTTCATCAAAACAGATTAAACAGGTTGTATTAGATGATGAGTTCTTGACTACTATTAATGAAAATACAAGTGTTGATGAAATACTTGATGATTTAGGATATACTGCAAATGATTTGATGAATGTAAGCTTTGTATTTATTGTAGAAGGGAAACAAGATAAAAATAGATTACCATTATTACTTGAGAAATATTATTCTGAAATATTTGACGAGGATGGTAACTTACAGAGAATTTCAATAATTCCTACTAATAGCTGTACTAACATTAAGACATATGCAAACTTAAAATATATTAATAAACTATATTTAAAAGACCAGTTCTTAATGATTAGAGATAGTGATGGTAAGAATCCAAAGTATTTAGTTAAACAGTTATGTAATTATTATAGTACAAGGGCAAAAGAAGAAGAGTATGCTAATTTACCAAAGGTTGAACCTAAGAATGTACTTATTTTAAAATATTACTCATTTGAAAATTATTTCTTAGATCCAAAGATTATGACACAAATAGGAGTAATTAAAAATGAGGAAGAATTCTATGATACATTGTACAAAAAGTATAAAGACTATTTATTCAGACTTGGTAGTACAAAGCGTATGATAAAGAATACAGGAATAAGAATTCGTAGTAAACAGGATATAAAAGATAACCTTGAGTATTTTAAAATATATGTTAGGGGACATAATTTATTTGATATTTTTTATGGAAAATTTAAAGGAGATGCCGAGACAGAAATTTTGAAGAAATATATCGACATTGCACCTAGAGATACATTTAAGGATATATTTGATGCTATTGATTCATTTGTGTATTTTGAAAACAGAAAGAAAAATCATACAAAATAAAAGTAAATGTAAAGAAATAAGCAAATTAATGTTAAATATAGAGTAACTAGATTCTTTACAAATATAAAAAGTATGTTATAATATAAAAGACTATGGCAATTAATAGCGAACTAAATGAAAATGCGAACTAAATGAAGAGTATAGATTGGATTATAATTTTGAGTGTGCTATAGTTTATGAAATGACAATGAAGATAGAAAATAGATATATATAACAAAAATTCGAGGTGTGTTATGGAACAGTATATTATTAGAGGTGGTAAACCACTTAAGGGAGAAGTAACGATTGGCGGTGCAAAAAATGCAGCTTTAGGAATTTTAGCAGCTGCTATTATGGCAGATGAGACTGTTACAATTGAAAATATGCCTAATGTACGTGATACTAACGTATTATTACAAGCAATACAAGGAATCGGTGCAGCTGTAGATAGAATTTCAGATAATGAAGTAAAAATTAATGGTAGCACAATTGGCTCTGTTAATATAGATTATGAATTTATACGTAAAATAAGAGCTTCTTATTATTTATTAGGTGCATTACTTGGTAAATATAAACAAGCACAGGTGGCATTGCCAGGTGGTTGTGCCATTGGAAGTCGTCCTATAGATCAACATATTAAAGGTTTTGAAGCACTTGGGGCAACAGTGACTATTGATCACGGTGTTATTAGTGCAAAGGCAGATAGATTAGTTGGAAGCCATATTTATCTAGATGTTGTTAGTGTTGGAGCTACAATAAATATTATGATGGCAGCTAGTATGGCAGAAGGAAAAACAATTATAGAAAATGCAGCAAAAGAACCACATATAGTTGATGTTGCTAATTTTTTGAATAGCATGGGTGCACAAATAAAAGGTGCAGGTACTGATATTATTCGTATACATGGTGTTGAGAAGTTAGGAAAAACAGTGTATTCTATAATTCCAGACCAAATTGAAGCTGGAACATTTATGATGGCAGCAGCTGCAACTAAAGGTGATGTGTTAGTAAAAAATGTTATACCTAAGCATCTAGAAGCTATTACAGCTAAATTGGTAGAGATAGGTGCTGTTGTAGAAGAATATGATGATGCAGTTAGAGTAAAGGCAGATCATAGATTAAATGGTACACAGATAAAGACATTACCATACCCAGGATTTCCAACGGATATGCAACCTCAGACTGCTATGTTACTTGCATTGTCTAATGGAACAAGTATGGTAATTGAAAGTATATTTGAGAATAGATTTAAGTATGTTGATGAGTTGGCCAGAATGGGAGCGAACATTAAAGTTGAAGGAAACGTTGCAATGATAGAAGGTGTTGAAAGATTATCAGGAACAGAAGTAAATGCTCCCGATTTAAGAGCAGGTGCAGCTTTAGTTGTTGCAGGTTTAACTGCAGAAGGTGTTACTACAGTTGACCAAATTCATTATATTCAAAGAGGATATGAGAACTTTGAAGGAAAGCTACAAGCTTTGGGGGCAAATATAGAGCTTATTGATAGTGAAGATGATAAAGCAATTAAGAAATTTCACTTAAAAGTTGTGTAGAAAATATTTATATAAAATATTGTATATAAAAAAAGAGGTTTTGATTAAACCTCTTTTTATTTCATAGGAAATTGCGTCGCATTTCCTATGAAATAAAACACACTTAATTATAATTGATTATCTAATATTTTTACAATACTTAATTCGCGACAAACTCCCAAATCAATAAATTCATTATTTTGTAATTGAATAACAGGTTTAGTTAAATTTGAGTGGTTTATCATTATGATATTACCTTCTTTGCCATTACTAAGTAATACTTTTGTATTTATATAATTATCAACAATTCCATGTAAAAATGGAATTAAATATTGTGGATCAAATTTTTGTAGGCCATCATATTCAAAAAATTCAATTACTTCAAATGGACATAATGAATCTCTATAAGGTCTTGGTGATGTCATAGCATCATAACAATCACATATTGCGATAATCTTTGCAAAAGGCTCTATTTTATTTGAATCAAGACCTAATGGGTAACCACTTCCATCACAACGTTCATGGTGCATTAGGCATATATTTTTTATTCTTTCATCAATAGATTTATCTTGAAGAGCTTCATATCCTTTGGTTGGATGGGTTTTCATAATATTAAATTCTTCACTTGTTAAATTTGATTTATTTTCTAATATCTCCTTAGGTATAGATAATTTACCTATATCATGAAGTAAACCACCTAACGTAAGGACGGATGCATCTTCTTCAGATAAATGTAACCATTTTGCAAAAACATTAGCAATTAGTGATACATTTACACAATGTACATATGTAAAATCGTCAGTATCGCGCATAGTATGTAGCATATTAAGTAAATGGAAAGAATTTCTTGATTTTTTTAAAACATTGTTTACTTGTTCAAGCAAATGAACAGGGTCAACATCATCACCTTTTACAAAGATATCATTAAGGGATGTCTTAAATGAATTAACAAAATCATTCATTGCTGCGTTAAATTCCTTAAATTCTTTAGTCTGTGCTATAACTGGAACTGCAACTGGATCTGGTTGTGAAACTTCATTTTCAATTTTATGTGCTGTTTCGTCATATAATATCTTGATTTCTTCAATATTATAGAATTTAAGCCTTGTAATAACCCTATCTGTTAGTGGTGACCCATTATCAATTAACAGAATATTGTTGAAGGTTAAAATATCATCGGCAACAATCATACCTGGAACAGCATTTGCTACAGAAATAACTTTAGTATCCAAAAAAGTGTCCTCCTCAATACATTTATAATAAAAGTATATTATTATTGGAAGAAAATGTCAATTAATAAAAGATACAGAAGAGGATTGTTACAATTGTAGATTTGAAAATTTTAAAGATATAGTTTATAGATATTTTATGAAATTGGAAATTAAAACCTGTTGACATATGCATATTACTGATATAAGATATAGATGTTCTCTTATTAAGAGCGACTGAGAGTAAAGACTCTATGAAGTCCGGCAACCCCGTAAGGAAGGTGCTAAGTTGAGCGATAACATCGAACAATAAGAGGATTTGTTGATAGATAACAGGTCCGCTTATGCGGACTTTTTTCATTTTATAAAAAATTAGGAGGAAATTATGGAAAAGTTATTATTTACGTCAGAATCAGTTACAGAGGGACATCCTGATAAAATCTGTGATCAGATCTCGGATGCAGTTTTAGATGCTTTAGTAGAACAAGATCCTATGAGTAGAGTAGCATGTGAGACAGCTATTACTACAGGACTTGTATTAGTTATGGGTGAGGTTACAACAAAAGGATATGTAGATATTCAGAAAATTGTAAGAGATACTATTAGAGAAATAGGATATACTCGTTCAAAATTTGGTTTTGACTGTGATACATGTGGTGTAATTGTTGCATTAGATGAGCAATCACAGGATATTGCTTTGGGTGTAGATAAGGCATTAGAAGCAAAAGAAAATAAAATGACAGATGAAGAACTAGATGCTATAGGAGCAGGAGACCAAGGTATGATGTTTGGTTATGCTACTAATGAAACTGAGGAATACTTACCATATCCGATTGCACTGGCACATAAATTATCAAGACAATTAACAAAGGTTAGAAAAGATGGAACGCTTGATTATCTAAGACCAGATGGAAAGACACAGGTTACAGTTGAATATGATGAAAACGGTAAGCCTCTTCATATTACTGCAGTAGTATTATCTACACAACATGCACCTGATGTTACACAAGAACAAATTCACAAGGATATTAAGAAATATGTTTTTGATGAAATACTTCCAAAGGAATTATTAACAGATGAAACAAAATATTATATTAATCCAACAGGACGCTTTGTTATAGGTGGACCAAATGGAGATAGTGGTCTAACAGGAAGAAAGATTATAGTAGATACGTATGGTGGTTTCGCTAGACATGGCGGCGGAGCTTTCTCTGGTAAGGATTGTACAAAGGTAGATAGATCTGCAGCATACGCAGCAAGATATGTTGCAAAGAATATAGTAGGTGCTGGTTTAGCTGATAAGTGTGAAATACAGTTAGCATATGCAATTGGTGTTGCAGAACCAACATCAGTTATGGTTGATACTTTTGGAACAGGTAAAATCAGTGATGAGAAATTAGTTGAAATTATTAGAAAGCATTTTGATTTAAGACCAGCAGGTATAATTAAAATGTTAGATTTAAGAAGACCAATATATAAACAAACAGCAGCATATGGTCATTTTGGAAGAACAGATTTAGATCTTACTTGGGAAAGATTAGATAAAGTTGATGAGTTGAAGAAATATTTATAGATATAAGAATATAGTAGCAGACAGAATAAAATTTAAACATATAAAAATAGAAAAAGAGTCATTTATGGCTCTTTTTTTGTTAGATTTATCCGATATACACCATATAAAGTAAAAATAAGTATAAAAATAACAAAAAATATGTTACAATTAATATATATGTTTTATTTTTAAATGTTAGTACATTTATTTAGTATTAAATTTTGTAGATGAGAATATTAAAGATTAATTAATAAGAGGAGAAGAAAAGTGAAATTACGAAATAAGATAGTGATGGCAGTAATGCTACTAGTATTTATACCGATGGTCTTTGCAGTGGTTGGTATAAGCTTTTTGACAAACTATCAATCTATGAAGATGCAATCGGAATATGGATTTACAGTTGATGCTATGGATACATTTATAAATCCTGTAAAGATGCTAGATTGGTTAACTAGTAAATCTTTTTCTGATATACAAGAATATAGTAGAGAAACTCCAGATAGATTTAAAGAAATTGAATTTTTAGACGAAATAAATAGCAATATGGATTCTAATTATGCTTTTTTAGCAGTTAGATGCAATAATGAATTTATATACATAGGTGAAAATGAGACTTTTAGAAGAATTTCAAAAGGATCATATTTTCCAGAATATAATGCATCTAAGAATAATTCAGATATGGTTTACCTAAGTGGAAGTTTTCCGTGTATGGTAAAACAACATGATTTTAAATTTTCTGATGGTTCTGAGGTAAGTGCATTTATTGTAATAAAGATGAATGATGTTCTTCCAGAAATTAAGAGAATGATTATAGGAATATTGGTAATTATTGTTTCTATAATGCTATTATCAGGAATACTACTTATTACATGGATTTATAAGAGTATTCTTAAACCTATTAATACTTTGAGTAATGCTACTAATAGGATAAGTAAAGGAGATTTGGATTTCTCCCTTAAAGATTGTAGGAAAGAACAGATTGGCTCAATATTTGATGATTTTGAACATATGAGGTTGAGATTAAAAGAACTGATAGAAAATCAGAAAATGTATGAAAAAGAATCGAGAGAATTAATTAGTAATATTTCTCATGATTTAAAGACCCCGCTTTCATCAATAAAGGGATATGCCGAAGGAATACTAGATGGCGTTGCATCTACTCCAGAGAGACAGGGAAAGTACTTAAGGACAATTTATTCTAAAGCCGTGGCAATGACAGCACTAGTAGATGAATTATCATTGTACGCTAAGATAGAAGGAAATGAAGTACCACTGGATAAACAACCTACAAATGTCGACCAGTATTTTGGTGAATGTGTTGAAGCACTTATACTAGATGTGGAAATTAACGGTATGAGAATGAATTATATTAATACTGTCGATAAAGATGTAAATGTTGTTATTGATGTAGAGCAAATCAGAAGAGTATTTAATAATATTATTACCAATGCTGTTAAATATGTCGAAGTTGAAAATGGACAGATTCTTGTTCGAATTGATGATGAAGATGATTTTATCCATGTATCTATTGCAGATAATGGAAAAGGAATTTCGGAAGAAGATTTACCATATATCTTCGACAGATTTTATAGAACAGATGCTTCTCGTAACTCAAAGAAAGGTGGTTCTGGTTTAGGACTATCTATAGCAAAGAAAATAATAGAGAGGCATGAAGGAAAAATATGGGCGACTAGTAGAGTTGGTGTTGGAACTACAATGAACTTTACTTTGCCAAAACAAAAGATGGCTTATAAAGACGAGAAGTCTTTGAGAAGAAAAACTATATATCCAATGTTAAAGATTACTACAGCTATGAAAGGGAAACATAATAATGATTAATAGGCAATATTAATTTATCAGTAACATCTTTGATTAATTTTGCTTTAAACGACAAATGAAAGGATGAGGAACGTGGAACGTATACTTATTATTGAAGATGAAGTGGAAATTGCTGAATTGGAAAAAGATTATTTAGAGCTAAGTGGATTTGAGGTTGATTTAGAGAGTAATGGAAAATCAGGTTGCTCAAGAGCTTTAGCTGGAGATTATGATTTACTAATATTAGATCTAATGTTACCAGATATGGATGGATTTGATATTTGTAAAGCAGTCAGAGGAAAGAAGAATATTCCTATAATTATGGTATCAGCTAAGAAGAGTGATATTGATAAAATTAGAGGACTTGGTAACGGAGCAGATGACTATATGACAAAACCATTTAGTCCTAGTGAATTAGTTGCTCGTGTTAAAGCTCATTTAGCAAGATATCAAAGATTAGTTTCAGATGGAGTAAAGAGTAATGAGATGATTGAAGCAGGAGAAATTAAAATTGATAAGACTGCTAGAAGAGTTTATATTAATGGAGAAGAAAAAGTCTTTACTACTAAAGAATTTGATTTATTAACATTTTTAGCTGAAAACCCTAATAGGGTTTTCAAAAAAGAGGAACTGTTCCATCAGATTTGGGAGATGGAGTCATTAGGAGATGATTGTGCAACTGTCACAGTACATATCAAAAAAATAAGAGAAAAGATTGAGAAGAATAGTTCTCAACCAAAATATATCGAAACTATTTGGGGCGTTGGATATCGCTTTAAATTATAATATGGAATATAAGTATAATAAATGCTCTCCAATTAGAAGGGGAGCATTTTATTTTGCAGAATGGAGTTATTATGAATATTTTATATGAAGATAGAGACATCATAGTATGTGTTAAAGAACCAGGAGTTCCTTGTCAATCAGATAAATCACGTGATATGGATATGGTTAATATGCTTAGAAATTATGTTGCAAGTGAAGGACTAGGCGGAATAAGAGTTGGAGGAATGCCTTATATAGGCTTAGTACATCGATTAGATAGACCGGTAGGAGGAGTAATGGTTTTTGCTAAGAATCCTTCAGCGTTGGAAAATCTAAATAAACAAGTTTCTAATAGAGAAATAAAAAAAAGTTATCTAGCTCTCTCGTTAATTAAAGATAAACAGTTAGTTGAGAATATAAAGAATAATAAGAACGATGTTCGCTATGAATCGGAACTTGATGAGTTATCATTAAGTTATTGGATTCCATTAACAGATTATTTGGTAAAAGAAGCTAGAAGTAATACATCAAAGGTTGTTTCGGCAAATGACAAGCTTGGGAAAAAGGCCGAGCTTGAATATAGACTCGTTGGAATTGATACAAAGGATATTTTTTCAGAAAAAATATATAGATGTATTTTTGAGATTAGCCTGAAAACAGGAAGGCACCATCAGATAAGAGTTCAAATGGCAAATGCTGGAATGCCTTTAGCAGGAGATGCAAAATATAATCATAGTAATATTAATGATGGAAATATTTATAATACAGTTGCATTATATTCTTACAGATTACAGTTTAAACATCCATCTACAGGAAAAGATGTAGTGTTTTTTTCATATCCTAAAGATAATTGGTTTGAGGAAATATGCAAATCCCCTAAGTAAACTAACACTTAGGGGATTTATAATATTTAAGAAAAATACTTGTTTATAAATTCGTTGTAATGTATTGGCTTTGAGAAGAAGTAACCTTGTATAACAGGACATTGGATATCCTTTAAGAAATCAATTTGTTCTGATGTTTCAACGCCTTCTGAAACTATTGACATAGCTAACTCTTTACCAAGTCTAACTATATTACTTATTACAATCCGTTCTCTTTTTGTAATGTGATCTTTTTGGAAGAAATCTTTATCAAGCTTTAATATATCAAAAGGAAGTTTCCTTAATGAGTTTAAAGATGATAATCCAGTTCCAAAATCATCCATTGCTAATTTAAACCCTAAACGATGTATTTCATTTAATATAGAATTCATATATACATCACTATCTGCAAGGGCACTTTCAGTAATTTCTATTTCAATAAATTCAGGCGTTAAATTATACTTCTTTAAATTTGATTTGAGTTTATCTAATATCTTTGTATTATTTAAATGTAATCTTGAAAAATTAACTGATATAGGAACAGGTCGCTTTCCTTCATCTAATAAATTTCGTATTAATTCACAAACTCTATCAAATATATAGTAGTCTATTTCTATTATAAATGAATTTTCTTCAAAAATAGGAACAAATTCATTAGGAGGGACAGTACCATAATCAGGACGTTCCCAACGAACTAATGCCTCTGCACCGCATACACATTGTTCTATAACATTATATTTAGGTTGTAAATACAAACAAAATTCGTTGTTGGCAAGAGCATCTTCCATTACATCTTCAAGATTTTTCATTTTCAATTGTTTATTTCTCATTGCATCATTAAAGAATGCGTAGTTTGAATTATGTTTATGCTTTACACTTCGTCTAGCTATATTAGCCTCATCAATTATTTGAGAGATATGACTAGTACCAGTAAAAAGTGCTATTCCTGCTGTTAAGTTGATTTTTAAGTTGTTATTATTATCATCAGTTATTTTATGTACACATTCTTTAAAATCAAGCATTCTGTGTTTGATATTTTCTAAGCTAAGATATTCTGCAAATACTACAAATTTATCATCAACAATTCTACAGAATGACTCATAATCTTCTAGAACATTATCTAATGTATGTGAAATAGTTTTTAAAATGCAATCACCAGTTGTATATCCATGGTGTTCATTAATTAAAGTAAACCTATCTATATCAAAATAAATCATAGCATATTTTCTAGTAGGATACTGTTTAATTAAATTTTCAACAATAGTTGAGAACGATTTTAAATTATTAGCACCTGTAAGATTATCTATTGTAATCATTTTTTTAATTGATTGCTGTGTACGCAACTTTTCAAGGTTATTAATAATTATTGATGATAATAAAGTGAGCGAATTACACACATCATCGTTCCAATTGCTACATTCATTACTTGAAGCAGCTAGAATAAAACCATTAAATTTACCATTATAGGAGATTTTCTTTTGGTATAAACAATTGCATCCTGCATCTAAAAGAGCATATTTAAAAGATGAAGACTGCATAAGTACAGAACTTAAATCATTAGTTGAAAAAATATTATTCTGACTGTCATTGTACAATATGAAATTCTCATAATTTGGTTTATGAACTTTATCAATTAAAGAAGCATGCTTAATAAATGAATCATTATACCAAGCAAAATTAGCTTCAATTGAGTCGTCATTACTGTTTAATTCATAAATACTTAAAACATCTAAGTTATATATATGTCCTATTAAGTTAAGAGCTGTATTTAAGGACAATTGCAAGTTATGTGAGTCATTGAACAAATTAACAACACTATAGGTAATTCTTGAATTATCTAGCATAGGTAATTTATACAATGAGCTTATATTATTAGTATTAATACCTGCAGTTTCTAATACTTTATCAAAGGCTAATGATTTATTATGATCAATGGTTGATAAATTACATGTTATTGTAGGAGTCTCACAATCTGGTAACATACTTGTAAAAATATTATTAATACATTTGCAAATATTATCTATATTATCAATTGAATTTTGATTATTTATATAAACAATAAACTTATTATTATAAACATAGCTTAGTAAGTCATCTTTAGCAAGTATTCTTGAAAGTTGGTTTGAAAAACATGCTAGTAAAATATTAGCAAAATCTTTACCAAATTTATCGTTTAATATATCGAAGTTATCGATATCAATAATCAATATATAATGTTTTTTGTTTAAGGGCCTATTATTAGATATTAAATCTGTTACGAGTTGTCTAAAAGTAGAAAAATCGTATAAACTTGTTAATGAGTCACGTTGATTAAGAACAATATTATTAGATAATTGTGATTGATTAGGAATTGGTTCAAAAGTTAAAGCTAAACCATAGGGCTTATTAAGTTTGTTATAAAGTAAAGTTGAATTAATCCTATATTTATTATAATTATCTGTTTTATATTTTGCCCTTAATTCAAAGGAAAAATTTTCTTGCTGATTTTTAATGGAATTAAAACACTCATCAAGAATATATTTATCATCAGAATGAACATACTCGTTAATATCAATTATCTGTCTTAATGCCTCTAGGGACATTGGCAATACAGTGTTGTCATATTTTAATGTTATTATACCATTATCAAATGTGTAATCTACTTCTATATCTTCAACAGACAAAGGAGAAGTAGACGAATCGTTCTGAACTGATTTACCTGACTCTATATAAAATCTTCTAAATAGAATAAAATTTATAGATGAAACAAACATAACCAGTGCAGCTATACCTAATAATATACATAATATATTTAAAATATCTTGATCAATATTATAAATAAGTATATTGTGAGTATATTTATTAATATATGCAAATATAGATGTAATCAGTATAAACATACTTAGTACCAAAGTGAAAACCGGTACCCATTTCCGATTTTTAATATTCCACACTTTACTAACCTCCAAAGTTAACCTTCACTAAGTATAAATATACCATTAAAAAATTGAATTGTAAATATATTACTGAAAATTTTAATGGTATATTATGGTATGGTATTCTAGTGATAATTTTAATATTTATATCTGTTTACTAATATAAATATTAAAATCTGTTCACTACAAATTTTTTTAATAGTATATTTTTAATAAATTTCTTGTATTTAATTATAATTTTAGATTTTTGATATGAGTTATTATTTAATTTTTTGAAGGCATTTTCTACGTTATAGATATATTATAATAATAAAATATACAATATTTTATTATTATTTACATAAATTGACAAAATAGATAAAAAAATGGCGAAAAAAGTGAATATTTATAGAAAAATTGTTTGAAATTCCAAATAAATAGTGGTATAATGTACTACGAAGTAAGGGATTGGAAAAACTTAATTAGTTATGTTTAACAATTCTAGTTACTTTAATACTAAGAATATCAGATGTAAGAGGGGCATTTTGATAAAATTTATCAAAAGAAAGGGTATAGATATGATAAGTGAAGTAAACAATGGATATTCAGAAAATCTACCAGAAGAGGTAGTATTAAACGAGGTAAGGTTAGAGGACATTGAGGTGGCTCCTACTAAAGCTAAGAATGGAAAGAAGGCTAAACTAACTAGGCAGTTGAAAACAACTAAGGAGGTAAAGGCACTTTCTACTTCATTAGAAGATTACCTTGAGAAAGTATTTCTTTTAGCTAAGAAATATGAAGAAGTAAGAGTAACGGATATTGCAGATGCATTAAATTTATCAAAACCAAGTGTAAATAGAGCTGTTAAGACGTTAACACAAGAGGGCTATTTACAACATGCACATTATGGTTCAATTGAGTTAACTGAATTAGGTTATGTAACAGCAGAAGAGATTTATAAGAAACATAAAGCATTAAGACAATTTTTAATCTTATGTTTAGGAGTAGATAAGGATACTGCTGAAAAAGAAGCTTTTGGTCTAAAGCACTATATTAGCACAAATACATGTGTAAGACTAAAAGAGTTTGTTGAGGAATATTAATTATTGAGGAAGTAGAAATACTATAAATTTAAAAGTAGAGATACTATAAATCTACAAGCAAAATAATCCAAAATAAATCCTATTAATATATGAATATATATGAAGGAAATGTCATGTTGAGATCATTAATTTGTACTTGATATGACATTTCTTTTTTGGTTTAATATACATATATTAAACATTCAATGTGCAGCTCACGGAGAGGAAAAAGAATTAGGAGGAAATTAAATGGGAGACTGTAAGGAATTAATAGATAAATTGTATACAAGTGGAGAACTTGATAAAAAACAGTGGATAGATTTATTAAATAATTACACTGATGTGGATAGATTATACGCAGCAGAGGTTGCAAGAAAGATAGCTGATGATATTTATGGAAAGGATATATATATTAGAGGTCTTATAGAGATTACAAATCATTGTAAAAATGATTGTTATTATTGTGGTATAAGATGTAGTAATGGTAATGCAGATAGATATAGATTAACAAAAGAACAGATACTACAGTGCTGTGATGTAGGATGGCGACTTGGATTTAGAACTTTTGTTATGCAAGGTGGAGAAGATGCTTATTACACAGATGACTGGTATGTCGATGTAATTAAAAGCATAAAGGATAAGTATAGTGAATGTGCTATTACATTATCAATTGGTGAACGAAGCAAAGAAAGTTATCAAAGATACTATGATGCAGGTGCTGATAGATATTTGCTTAGACATGAGACAGCGACTCTAGAACATTATAATAAATTACATCCAGAAAATATGTCTTTGGATAACAGAAAAGAGTGTTTATATAATTTAAGAGAAATAGGGTATCAAGTAGGTTGTGGATTTATGGTAGGTTCACCATATCAGACTGTAGAGAATTTGGCTGATGATATGATATTTATACATGATTTAAAACCGCATATGGTGGGGATAGGACCTTTTATTCCTCATAAAGATACGCCTTTTAAAGACGAAAAAGCAGGAGAGTTACATTTAACAACATTTTTACTAAGCTTGATTAGAATAATGGAGAGAAATGTGTTATTACCAGCTACAACAGCTTTGGGAACAATAAATCCTATGGGAAGAGAAGAGGGAATAATGGCTGGAGCTAATGTTATTATGCCTAATCTTTCTCCAATAAATGTTAGAGATAAATATTTATTATATGACAATAAAATATGTACAGGAGATGAAGCTTCTGAATGTAGAAAATGTATTGAATTTAAAATGAAAAGAATAGGATATAATATTGTAGAAACTCGCGGAGATTATAAGATTTAAATAAAATAATAAGGATATGAGAATATAACATAAAAGAATATATAATTAAATAATAAAGTATAAAATAGAAGAAAGAGACCTAAGCCTCTTTCTTCCGTTTTTATTTAAGATGTTAAATTTCTTCAAATTATAATAGAATTATTTGATTTCATTTACAACTTTATTTAATGCATCAAGAGCTTCCTTAGGAAGTTTATCAAATCCACCTTTAACAGTGTCTCTACTTTCAACGAATTTAACTCTATCAAGCATTCTTGCTTTAAGTTGAGCAACATATTCTGGGTCATCTAAATTAGGAACAAATCCTTCCCATTCAAATATTTCGATATCTTCAAATGGTCCCCATTGCTTAAAGTCTGCTTTACCTTCAACAATTGCTTCAATTACACCTAAAGTATCCTTTGGTTGAACTTTCTTGCCCATGAAATCACCAGTGTTGATAATGTAGCAATCTACATGTCTATCTGCAACTAGATTTCTGAACTTCTCATAGTCATTAACTAATGGATAAGTTCTAAATGGGTTAGCATATGGTTCAACAACAAGTGCATTAGGATCAACGCCTGGTGCAAGTCTTTCAGCTGAAGAACGTTTTGTTGCAAGAGTAGCACCCATAACTGATGCTAATTCAGCACCTTTTAATTTAACGATTGGTGGAATAGTAGGGTCTTTCATAATCCAAAAGATAGCATTAACTGGTTCTTCAATTTTGTCTACTCTGTTTGGTGACCAAAGTTTAGACTTGATTGCACGACCGTTACCATTTCTAATATCTTCTGTTACAAGAACAACTTTACCATCTTCATCTATAGTTGCTGAGCAGTTCTGAGCTGTTAAAAGATATTTATTATCATCACAATATGTTGGATAATCTGCAGTCTTATCAAAATATGAAGGTTCTAATGCGATTGAAGAACCTGTCTCTGAATTGATAATAAATGCATCATCATGAAGTACAGTAACATCATATTTGCCACCATGTTTTGCATGAGTGATAGTAGATTTACCTGAACCTGATAAACCAAATACTGATGCAACATAAGATTTACCATTACCAAGGTTATATCTCTTTTGACCACCATGACATGAAGCATATCCATTACGGTTAGCAATTGCCCAACCAATTGTAAGTGTTCCTTTTTTGTGCTCTCCGAAATATTTCATACCTAAGATAGCAGCACAGTTAGTTGTTGTATTAAAGTATGATAAACATTTTGAATCACATACATCTGTTTGATCAGTTCCAACCCATTGTGGATCTGAGAAGATGTAGATATCTGGTTCATTACCGATAGGTTTTGAATTCTTATACATCTTATTATAGCAATCTGACATGTATTGGAAGTTTAACATCCATGAATACATAATGTTTTCTTCACCCTCTGGAATAAGAAGATGAGCTTTAACCATAAATTCAGGATCTAATCCAATATATACTTCTGCATGATACATAGTTTTCCATCTTGTATCATATATTGCATCCATAACAATTTTGTCTAATTTATCACAGTTTACTCCTGGTTCACCTGCTATTCTACGAGCAGCTGCATAACGTCCTGTAATTGAACCATCGTTGAAAAGAAGAACTTTAGCGTCTTTCTCTAGACCAAATTCTTCACCTCTTTCAACTGGCATATCAGTAACGATAGTTCCAGGTGAATTTTTTGCTAATTCATATGCTTCTTTTAGAGTATTAACTTTGATTACGTTATTACCATAAAAGGCAGCTTCAATAATTGAACGTGTTTTTGCAAAACCAGGCTTACCTGCGCCGATTTCGTCTTTTTTAAAATAAGCTTTAGTTGACATATTTGTATCCTCCTAATTATTTTTAAACTAAACCAGTACTAGTATAAGAGTTTGTTAAAAAAAAGTCAATATTTTAGGTGCGATTTTATGCTTGTAAAAGGGGCTGGACCAGCATCTAAAATATTCTTATGGAACGCTTTTAGATTAAAATCTTCACCCTGCTTTTCTTTGACTTCATCTAGCATTCTACTTATCTCGATATAACCTACCGCATAAGGTAAGTAATCACCTGGTTCTTCTATAATAATCTCATATAGAGAATTAATAGCATCTTTTCCTAGTGGACAATTATTCTTTGAGAAATAATTATCAATGTCTTTTTTACTCCAATTTTCATAATGAATACCAATATCTACTCTTGCAGAAAGGCATAAAACTAGTGCATTATTATATTTATACAAAGTAGAATAATACTTATCTAAATCTGAATATTGGTATGATAATAAGGTAGCATAACTTGCCCAACCTTCCATATAGCCTAAATTCTTAATAAAGCTACGAATAGGATATTTATTTTTATTATTAAAATAGCAATTTTGATATAAATGTCCTGGAATAGCTTCATGAGCTAAGTTAGTAAATAATGGATTATTAATGTACTTTGAACCCTTATTTATATAAATATTGTTGCGTGCTGAATCATCAATAGGTGAAATAATATAAAATGCAGGGCTCATACTACTTTCTAGTTGTGAAGGAACATCTTTGATTTCATATGAGATATCCTTAATTACAGGGAAATCATTAGACATTTTGTTTTGGATAGTCGTAATAATTTCTTTCGCATCATTTGAACCAAAATCTTTACTTGCTACCGAAAGGTCAGTATCTTTATTTTTATTAATAAAAGATAATAACGCGTTGTTTTCTGATGTTATAGTATTTTCAAGTATAGAAATCACATTTTTAACTGTTCTATTAGAACCTGTGATTTGTTGCATGTATAATTCATAATATGCTTTACCTTTAGGTAGAGAACAAAATTTTCCTTCATTATTATTTCTGGCGTTTAATTCAGTTATAACAGTGTATACTTTTGTATAAGCATTGAGAATACTGGATAAAACAATGTCTTCGTTCTTTTTCTCAAATTCGTAAATTTCATTTTGTGATATATCATCAATTGCTTCTACCTTATTATTAAATTCTGTAATAAATAAGGAAGTTGATATATTAAGCATCATGTCTTTACACTGTTTTAATACTTTATTTGCATTAGCTTTGGACATAAATAAACCAGCATCATATTTGGCTTGTTCAAATTTACATATATCACCAAAATATCTCTCTATATCAGGTAATAGATTAAGATAATTATCTACATCATCTTTTGAATAAAAATTATATTCACTAAGTAAAATAGGAAGTTGAATCTGAATACCTGTGCTAGGACTTAGATATTCATCATATAAAACATAGTCTTTGGATTTAACAATATTGTCAAAATACCAGTACATTGTATCATAAGCATATTGTTGTTGCTTATCTAGCTTATCATACCTAAAACGTGATAGCTCCTTAAGATATTGTTCTGATTTAGTGAAATAATCATCATTGGCATCTACTGGTACTGTACCAAAAGTCGTTGGATAATTTTCAATACCGTAATCTTTAGGTTTACTTAGGGTATAATTAAGTGTTAAGGCATCTGTTTGAACTAAATCTTTAAATGTGTTCTCTGCACATTCCTTAAAATTGTAGTTTACATTAATTGTACTTTTAGATGTAGTTTCTTTTTTACATCCAGTAAGTAAAAAAATAAAAAGTATAAATGATAGTAGTAAAATATTTTGTAATTTAAAATGTTTTGAAATTTTAGTCATTATAAGTTTGCCTTTCCTTTTTTGTCTGTTTCGACATATTATTCGACATAATATATGTTTGGGTTTACTTTTTACCAAAATATATGATAAAAAAATAAAAAAAGAACTAAGCAAGGGGGGAAAATCAATGTTAACAAATGGATATATTATTAAGTTAATATAAAGATAATCTAAAAAATTGACGAAATAGAAAACTGTAAATATATGCATTAATGTATATAGTGAAAAGAGGGATGAAAAGTGGCTCAGACGATAATAGAAATGCATGATGTTAGTAAAAAGGTAAATAATAATAGAATAGTTTTACAAGATATTAATCTTACTGTTGAAAAAGGCGATGCAGTAGCATTAATAGGACATAATGGAACAGGTAAAAGTACAATGCTTCGTTTGATAAGTGGATTGACACCTATTTCATCAGGTAAAATTCTCACAGTTCCACATTTGAATTTTGGATTCATACCTGAGCATTTTCCTAAGATAAATATGACTGTAGAGGAATATATATATAGCGTTGGTAGGATAAATGGAATAGATCCAAACGAATTAAAATTAAAAGCAAAAGAGTTATATAACTTATTTTATATAGAAGATATGGTTGAAGTACCGATAAAACATTTATCTAAAGGAAGTATTCAAAAAGTAGCTGTAATACAGGCCTTACTTTGCAAACCAGATGTATTACTTATGGATGAACCACTTGCTGGACAAGATATTAAATCACAAAAGAATTTTATGAAACTAGTAAAAGAAATGAATGATGAAGGTGTAACCCTAATTATGTCTTGTCATGAGTTATTCCTTGTAAATCAGTTGGCCAAGACAGCTTATGAGATAAAGAATAGAACTTTGCAACCTATTCAAATGAAGAGGAAGGTGGCAGCAGATCAGAACTTAGATATATTGTTCTTTGATAAAGGTTCAGGTTTATCTAATGTTAGCCCTGAGATATTAAAATGGGTATATAATAGTATAGAAAATGATGATATAATTCAAATCGTTGTAAATAAAGACAAGAGTAATGATGTACTAAAACTAATGTTAAAAGATGGTTTTGTGCTAAGAGCTATGAAAGGAGTCTAATTATGATTGCATTAATAAAGTATCACACTCGTTCCTTTCTTAAATCAAATAAATATATCATGCCATTATTAGCATATATAATTGTGCTTGCAATGTTATGTAGTAGTCCATTAAAATCGGTAAAGGTTGTATATTTAATATCAATGGTTGTTGTATATTTAATGACTACATGGACTGGATTTATATATGCAGAATGTGAAGATCAGATTACAGAACAAATTGCATTATTAAAAGCAAAAACAAGTAAACAATATTATATAAGTAAGATTTTATTTATATGTATATGGGGAATGTCTTTTGTAGTGATTGGATTTGTTATACCATTATTATGGAAGGTATTCTGTTTAATAACTCATAGTAATTCTTTTAAGGATATGACAGCTACAAATGTATTAGCATCGTTGTTTATGAACATTTGCGTGGCAATACTAGGTGGAATATTGGGTTATTTATTGCATCCAAGGGTATTTAATAATCGTAAGATAGGTGCTATAGCAACATTTTCATTGGCTGTAATAGGAATAATTAAAGGACCGTTGTTAGCAGAGTTTAATATTCCATTATTTAGGGTAATTACATGGTTATTTCCACCTATATATGAGATAATAATAGGTTGTGATATAACAACAAAACTGATAAATATAGGTGATATATTATTTCCTTGTGTGTATACTGTAATATATGGAATTGTTCTTGCAGTAATCAATGTTTTTGTCATTGATAAAAAAGGTTTTTAGAAAATTTATATAAAAACTTTAGAAATGATAGTGGGTATTGGCAAATATGTTTAATACATAATGAAAAATACAGATATTTACAAAAAGATATTGTGCAAAACTAACAACTAATAAATCATAAATTATACAAAACTAACAAAAACAAACCAGATTTGATGTAAATCAAGCTGGTTTTTATTTCTGTCAATATAGTAATAATGTCAAAATGAAAAATAGAGTAGAAGTTTGACTAAAAGTTCAAATAGTTTATAATAGTGTGTATATAACGACAAAAGGTGAGCATAATATATGTAGTGTTGTTATATATGGGATGTGTATGAAGAAAATATTTAAAAAAATAGTTTACTTTATACTGAAAATGGGTGAATGTAAAAAAATTAATGAAAGGGTGTTAATAAAAAAAATGGGAAAAAAGAGGTTAAGTATCATTGCGGCAGCAGTAGCTTTTGGGTTAATGTGTGTGCATGGGGATATTAAGTCCAATGCGTCTGCATTAAAAGCTAAAGATACGAAATCAAATCAAACAGTTACAATCAACGAAGTAAGAGTTCCAGGTTCAAATGTTGCAACAGCAGCAGAAAACTTACCTAGTGAGGTGGACAATAGTCAAACAAAGTATTTTCCACCTATTATTAATCAAGGAACTGTCGAATCATGTGCAAGTTGGGCATTAACTTATTATCAAGCATCTACAGAATTCAATAGATTGAATGACTTAGATGGTTCATTGCCTGAAAATCAATTATCTCCAATGTGGACTTATAATTTTACAAATGGCGGAAAAAATGCTGGTACATACTTTACAGATGTTGCTAAGATTTTAAAAGAAATTGGTGGCGTTGATATGGCAAATATCCCTGTAGACACTAGTACAGGAGAAATGCAAATTGGGAATATTAATGCAGACAAGGAAATGTTTAAATTAGCAAGCAAAAAAAGAATATCTGGATATGACGGAATAAGTAATGGTGATGCTAATAGATTTGATAATTCTACTCCTATTACAAGTCCTAAGTCAGAAGTTTTAAATGAAGCAAAAGTAGCACTTAACGAAGGACATATTTTATCTGCCTCAAGTCCAGGTAATAAATGGATATACAATACTATTGAAGCAAATGATCAAGTACCTGCAAATTCAGAATTTGTTGGACAACAAATTGTATCTAGATGCGATAAACCAGGATATGCTGGACATAGAATTGCAATCGTTGGATACAATGATGATATATGGGTTGACATTAATGAAAATGGAAACGTAGATGAAGGAGAAAAAGGAGCATTTAAGATTGCAAATAGTAGAGGAACTGAGTATGGCAATGATGGATATATGTGGATGTCATATGATTCATTAAATTATATCTCATCAGTATACCAAGGTGGAAATGTAGATCTTGGATATGAAAATAGAGAGCCATCTTTAATCGATATTATTGTTTTAAATGTTGATGTAAACCAAACTGAACCAGAATATTTCATAGAGTTTGATGCAGAAACATCAAAAGCTGCAGGAATGTCTGTAGTTGTAACAGCTACTAAGAAATCAGATGGTAACTTAAGACCATATAAGCCAGCACCATTTAAACGTGCTATGGAAATAGGCCTTGGTGAAGTTGATTTCGATGGTTCAACTAATGTAACTAAAGGAAGTTTTGCAATTAATATTGGAAACTTAATTACGGATGTAAATCCTGATAATTTTAACGATTATAATTGGATTGTATGTGTGGGTAACTTTGGTAAAGACGATACACCTATTACATATTCTAATTTTAAAATTGTAGATAAAAATGGTAATGTTGTACTAAATGGTGATACAGATTCTGTTACACTAGAAAGTGGCGACAAATATGTAAGATTTAATTAAGGAAATATATCAGAACAATTGATAGAAGCATATATCAATTCTCATTATGAGATTTGATAAGGGAAAAAGGTTATACGGACTAGATTCCTTTCAATATGAAAATGGGTAATACTTTATTGCACACCCCCTAAATGTGATAAAGTATTACCTATTTTTCTTTTATTTGCTTATATTAAATTATTCTTGTTTGTATTTTCATCCCTTCGCAAAAAAATCGTAAGCGACTCTATATTCTTTAATCAAGTGAATCAATATATCTTTCCATAGCATAATTTTTTGAATATCCAGGAAATACATATAGTGGAGTATTAGATACAAATACTCGTAAATCTTCACCGACTTTATATTTGATAATTAAAGATGATTTTACTATTCTATTACTATATGAATAGTCTAGATAGTTTAATGAATATCTTACTTTAAAGTCGTGATCTTTCTTAAGTTCCATGTACACATTTTGTGCATCTGTAGGAGTATCGTTAATAGTAAGGTCATTTATATTAAAAAAGTCAGCTGCTTTAATAGACATAAGGGTTAAATCATTGTAAGTATGTAATGTAAAGTTAGCTAGATTATTATCCTTAGGTAATGTGTAATAAGCGGTATTAGTATTAGTCATGATCATACTATCTGTGTTTAGCTTATATTCACCATTATTGGTTATATAAGCATCATTGCATACTGAAAAATCTGGTGTTTTATATGTGAAGTTAGCATCATTAACTTTCAGCATAATCTTAGGTACAGTAATACTATAAGCTTGAGTCTCTGATGAAATATTTCTGAATGTGATTGTAAAACTGTATATCTTGTATTTGTTATACGTAATGACATCGGAACTATCAAAGTCTAGTCTATGTGTCACAAATTTATCTAATCCTCCATCACAAGAAATTAGTTCTACGGAATGTATCTCTTTCTTGGATATCAGTGGAAATGACAGGGTGACGTTAGAGTCTCCGATTAAACATACGTTATATGAAACTATATCCCCGCCAGAGTTAGCTGAACTCTGTGCGTATGTATTTGACTTCCCATTTTCAAATATATAAGCTACCGATAGAATCGCAATTGCTAGCAATGCAGCAGTTAGGCACTTGTTTACGTTAAAAACCATAAAAACCTCCTAATCCTACGACAATTTCAGTTACTTGTAAATATGATAATTAAAATGGAAGAAAATGTCAATAGATTTTTGGAATCTATTATTAGCTATTCTAGTGAAGATGCTTGAATGGGGACGATTTAAATATTTTTAATAGTTCTATTAATATTGTCGGAGTTGTCAGATTTTGGTGAATATTTAGGAAGTGGGATAATTTTAGGTTTTGTGGCAATTGTCGATATATTATTAGGAAATACGACATTTTGAAGTTTTTATTAACTGGCGTGGTTAGATTTAATGTATAGTTAACAGTTTGTAACATTTATTGGAAATATTTGTTACTTGCTTGAGAATGTGTATTAACCATACTTATAAATGTTATGAAAACCCTTAATATATAAGGCTTTTTTGGAGGTCGAAGGAGGTTGAAAATTGTCAAAAAAGTGGTACACTTTTCTCTTTGCGAATAGTGAACTAATAGAAAAGTTGGAGTTTAGAGAGGTTTGCGCGAAATTGTTACTTGCTTGTTACTTACGAAAATGGGGTGATATTATCAAGGTATTTTTCATTATTGTTAGAAAAATAAAATAATTTATTGTATGTCTAAAATTATATTCATATAATATTATTAAGAATGAATTATAAAAGCAGGGAGATGATCTTAATGACAATGACAAAGGTTGAAATTAATATACCAGAAAAATTGTACCATATTATAAAAGAACGCATAGATCTATTGAAAAAGAATAACATACGTATAAGTGAAAAACTATATCAAAAATTACAAAACTATGTTGGAATATAGAATATATTTTGCAAATTGCGTTCACTTTATAGTGGATGATTTTTTTTTTTTATAAATAAACGCACGCTTGCGTTTATTATACATTTAGCGTGCGTTTACGATATATTTAATATTTTTTTATAAAAATTGTGTCATATATACTGGTAAGCATATAATATCATTATCTTTTTTTAAATCTTTTGTATATATCAAATATCTCCATAAAATTCTATCTGAAAACTTGTTTGTAAATGCATCCAATGAAGCGTGTGTGGTATAACCTGATGATTTGACTTCAAGTGGGCATATTTTATTTTTCCTAGCCAATATAAAATCTACTTCGTAATTATGTTTAGAAGTTAAGTTCATAAACGTATGATAAAATAATTCATTACCATTAGCAACCAATGTTTGAGCAATTACATTTTCGTATAAATATCCGAGATTAGTCGATAGTTTATCATTTAACAATTTTTTATAAATAACATTTTCTGTAAAATCTCTATCTTTAAACATAAGGGTAACAAATAAACCTGTATCACAAATAAAAAGCTTGAATTTTTTTAAATCTTTGTTATTTGACATACCTATATTAGGATCATTGGCATGATACGAAACAAGGACGGTCTTTGAATCATTAAGCTCTGCAATTAATTCAAGTATCTTCTCTGCACGATCTCCTTCTAAAATGCTTGAAACTTGATATCTTGAAGCATTTTTATTTAGTTGGGCTGGTATGGCATCAAACAATAAAGAAATTTTTCCAGTTGGATCGATTTTTTTAAAGTCATCTTCATACAAGTTTAAAATATCTCGTTTAATCTGATCAACCTTTTTAAAATTATTTGTTTCTATATATTCATTTACAGCTTGAGGCATACCTCCAATTAACATATATAAACGAAAATCTCTAAGTAATTTTCTATGTGTAACATCTCCTATTGATGTTTTGGAGTTATATACTTTTTTTAACAAAGGAACTGTAGTGGTATCACCGATTGCCCAAAGAAATTCTTCATAATCCATCGGATACATATTTATTTTTCGTTCTTCACTTGGTATTAGAATATCCTTAACATTTTTTTTAATGGAAATCAATGAGCCTGTCTCAATATAATCATATCTATAATCCTTAACTAAAGATTTAATAGCTTGTCTAGCTAAAGGACACAATTGTACTTCATCGAATATAATTAATGATTTTCTCTCATGAAGATCAACCTCATATTGCAGTTGTAGTTGTAAAAATAAATAGTTTAAATCAGAAACATCTTCAAATAATTCCTTTACAGCTTTTGAAGCTATAGAAAAATCAATTAGAATATATGATTCATATTCATTCTTAGCGAATTCCTCTACTACAGTTGACTTCCCTATACGTCTAGCACCTTCTATTAATAATGCAGTTTTTCCATCAGACTCTTTTTTCCATTCTAATAACTTATCATATATTTTTCGTTTAAACATTTTATCCTCCATATAACTTAATTATTTTAGAAGCGTATTTTTTATATTACTAATATATCACAAAATCGCACATTTTATTCATTAAATTTATACCAAAATCGCATTTTTTATTTTCACATTATATCACAAAATCGCATTTTTTGAAAGATAGTAGTTTAAAAAATATAAACAATAATATTTACTTAGTAGAAATATATAATACATAAATAAATAAGAGCAAGCCCATCGGACTTGCTTTGTTTACAGTCTGATACTTTAGTATTAAACTAAAGCGACTAAATAATTATTGAATATTATATTCTTTATATAGCTTTTCTTTATATTGTTTATCAGAAGCAACACGACCAATATCTTCAAATCTATGTTCTCTATAAAGCAAGTTCATCAAAGTAGCTAATTTTTCCTCTCCTTCCACTCTACCTTTTATTCTGCCTCGTCTTTCTCCTTCTCTTCTGCTCTCTAATAGGTTCAATTCATACTTCATATATTTCACCCTCCAATCAGCATTTCTTCTTTTTATTCTTACCGCTTCATCTAGTTTCTTTGTATATTCATCTGTTATTGTTTCCTCGTTAATATATTTTATCAAACTTGCAAGCTTCGGATTTAGATTTTCATCATCTAATGGAGCAGTAGTATTTACAAATACTTTAGTAGTAGCATCATTTAATACTAATTCTTTATCTTCCGTACATATATTTTTAAATGTGTATTTGAGGAAATCTTTTTTAAATACGTCAAATGTACAGATAAATATCACTATAGTATTTTTTAATGCATCATAATCCATTCCTGCCTGTAATTGATTTAAATCAATTGCACTTTGATAAAATCTTGATCTTTTTGGTAAGTTAGTGCTTTTACCTGCTTGCATTTCAACGTTATATACTGTATTTTCACTATCTTCAGTATATATGTCTAATCTAACACCTTTACCATCATAACTATCTTTCTTTGTATCTTGACCAGTTACGTATACTAGTTTCTTAATCTTAATATCTAGTATTCGTTCTAATAATTCTTTGCATAATTCCTTATCTGACATAACACTAAAGAACATAAAATCATCTTTTAATGTTATTTGGTCAAAATCTTTTGTAACTTCGTATTCCATACCCTTATCTTCCTTTCATTATAGCATATTAAACAAATGTTATACAATATATCCATTATATAAATGCTATTCTGTGCAATAAATTTTTTTAAAAAGTATGAAAAATTTCTCATTCTAAATAGCAACTCATAGATAGAAATGAAAAACCCTTCACTAATAATACGGATTTGACCCCATCAAATGTTCCCGTTTTATAGAAAGTTTATGGAATTTTATAGAAATTTTATTTTCTGACTAAAGATATAGCAATAAGAGCAAGCCCATCGGACTTGCTCTTATCTATATTATGATTAAATCATATTCAATTATTATCTATCGAATATCAATTATTTTACTACAACAGCCTTAGCTGATGAGAATGCTCCATAGTAAGTGTTTGAACCTACAGTCTTGTATGCTCTAACTTTGAACTTATATGTTGCTCCCTTAGCCAAACCAGTCTTAGTAAAGCTTGTAGAAGTAGTAGTCTTAACTTTTACATACTTACCATTACCTTTAGCCATGTAGATTTGATATCCTGTAGCTCTTGCTACTTTAGTAAACTTAACTGTTGCTTTCTTACTTCCTGCAGTCACTGAAGGAGTTGCTACCTTAGCTGGTGCAGTAGTAGTCTTCTTAGTTGCGTATACTTTTGAGTATCCAGCAGTCTTAGCATAAGCTTTAACAGCAAATGTATAAGTAGTAGCTGAAGCTAATCCAGTTACATTCATGCTAGTAGCTGTAGTATTCTTGAATACCTTGTAGCTCTTAGCACCTGGTGCTTTATAGTATACTCTGTATGAAGTTGCTCCAGTAGCCTTAGTCCAGTTTAACTTAACTGAGCTTGCAGTTCTTGAAGTTCCTAACATCTTAACTTTACCAGGTACAATAACAACTTTTGCTACGTTTGATTCAGCTTGGTTGTAGTTAGTAGTTGCAATTGAAGTAGCTTTTACATAGTATGTTCCAACTTTAGTTGGTACAGCTATCTCAGTTGTGCAATCTGCATCTGCATAATAAACATATGCTACAGGTGCACCTGCTTTGTTAGTTGTCTTAGGTTGAACTGATCCACCTAGTACAACTGTTTTATCTTCAACTTTTAATTCATTATCAGCTCTATCAATTAGGAAAGTAGCTGTTAATTTACCTTTTGTTTCAGTAACTTTTTCGAATTTACCTATGAAGTTAATTGTAGCTCTTGCAATACCTACGTTAATATTTTCATCGTAAGTTACAGTGTAGTCTACATCTTTAACAAGTGTAAAGTCTGGATTTAGACCATTTAAGTGTTCAACACTTACAACACCTTCAAGTTCTTCACCTGTATAAACTAAGTCCTTAGTTGTTACTTTATAATTATCAGTAGCTTCACCTACTGATGTAGTAGACATAGTAGTAACTGAGTATTTAACAACTTTTGAATCATATTTATTATTCTTATCTGTTATTGTACAGTTATATGTTGGAGTTGTACCATCATATGTTATTGTAAATGTTGGATCAGTTGATAATGTTGTAGCACTTGATCCTTTTGTCCATTTATAAGTTACTTCTTCACCTTCTGCAACATCTACTTTAGGAGCAAAAGTATACTCTCTATCTTTAATTCCCTTTACAGCAAATGTATCATTTGTAGTTGCTACTAATTCTTTTCCGTTAGGACCATATACAGTAAATGGAACAACTTTATTAACTTTAATAGTTACTGTTCTTGTAGCAACACCATCTGTTACTTCACATACGAAGTAGTTTGCTTCGTTAACTTTATTTCCTTGAGTAGGATCTTCCTTCTTAACTTCAGGAATATAGATGTGATCATCTGCTAAAGTTCCTATTTTTACTACATTATTATCAATTGTAGCATTAATTGTACTGAAAGTTGTAACATCCGTTGCTGGTGTTGGATTATCGTCATCTAAATTAGTATCAGCATTTTTAACAAACTTCCAAGTATATGATAATGGTAAAGAAGAAGTAGCATTAACTTTTAACTCAAGATCTTTTACTTGTAATTTGCTTGTTACATCAGTTGCAGATGCAGTTAAATCTGATACATATATTACGTTCAATGTATGAATTGCTGTATCAGTTCCATTTGAAACTGTCCATTCATATTTACCAAAATCAGAATATGAAGCAGTATTTACTTTGTATGATTTAACAGTTGCGTCTGTTTTATCTACTAATGGAGAACCACCGTTTAATGTTAACTGACTGCTGTTAGTTGTGCCTTCAACTGTAGGTGCAGTCATCTCGAATGAACCACCAACTTTAACAACCTTAACCTCTGAAGTTTTGATTGTTGAAGTATCATCTTTACCTAAAGTAAATGTTTCTGTAAATAATGCATCTGAACTAGATCCTGCAGCAGCTGTATCAATTAAATCACATAATGCAGCATACTTAGTATTTGCTGAGGCATCAGCAACAGCGTCTAATTTTGTCTTAAATAATTCATTATATTTTTCAACAGAAACGGCATAACATTTAACTGTAGTAATATTGTTTGATGTTTTGTCATTAATTGTAATGTTCTTATTAGTACCATCATAGCTCATTACATCGTTTTCTGTAAGTAAAGTAGATATCTTTTTACCTACAACTTGCCATACATATCTGTAATCTGCATTTGAAGGAATACTAGTTGTTAATGATAACTTGTCATTTAATAATGTATCATCAGTATCTAATGCAACTACATCTGTATAAATATTAGTCATTTTATCCTTAACAGTAGATGCATTTGTTCCATCTAGTGTTAATGTAACATTTGCACTAACATCTCTAATTGTATCGTTTACTGTACATTTATATGTACCAAAATCAGCGTTAGTCAAATTAGTAAGTTCTATTCTATTACTTGTGTATTGAGGTAATTTAGTACCGCCTCTTGTCCATGAATATGTAAGGTCTTTCTTTGTACTCTTAACAGTTACTTCAACCACAGCATTTCCACCAACAATACCTTTAACTGTTGCTGGAGTTGCAGTTACAGTAGTATCTGATGCTTCGTATAAGTTTACTAAAGCATAATCAGTTGAATCTGTTGTTAAACCATTAGAATCCAATTTAACTGCTAAGTATAAACCTAAGTTAGCTGGAGTAACTTCTTCAAAGTATAACTTTGTATCGTCATTAGCTTTTTCAAAAGCATTTTCAGCAACTAATGTCCAATATTTTACTTTAGCAACCTCAGTCTTAGTAGTTGTTCCGTCTAAATAAGGAACTTCTACTGTAGTTTCAGAAGGTACTAATTTATACCATTGAACACCATGTGCAGCATCTGTTAATCCTGAAGATACTTCAACTTTTTTATTACCTAAAGTACTTTCTTTTGTAGCATCTGTTGGAGCTACACTTCTTTCTTTTCCGTCAAAAGCGATTCCTTCATCTACGGACTTTACTGGATCTCCTTTTTGTTGTGAAAAGCCAGTTGTTTTTGCAATGCTATATGCAGTTGCATATGTTGCACCAGTAACCTTAGCTGTATCATTAATTTGAGCTCCATTTACAAGATCAGTAGCATTAATTCCTAATTTGCTCTTTAAATCAGCTTCTGTAAAAGTAATGTTTCCAGCATTTACTGTATTAATCGTATTAACAATAACTTTTCCATCATTTGCAGTAGCGTCTGTACCTGCTGGCAATGTAACAGTACCTGAGGCAGCTTTTACTTCCTTAACAAATACAGGACTTACAGTTAAAGTACTGAAAGCAACAGCGAATGCCATTGAGTAAGCGATTAACTTTTTCGCAAAATAATTCTTTCTCATGTCTTTCCTCCTATTTTTCCTATCAATATGATTATTTTGTTTTGAGAGATTGTGTTACAACGATACTAATTTCTAATCATCTATGGATTTACTTTGGAACGCATCCTAGCTTTAGTTAAATTGATTAATTATCTTAGCACTCGTTAACATTTATCTCTTTGCAAATAGTGAATAGGGAAATATATGCAAATATATACAAAAAATAACTTTGAAAAGTGCCTATTTTAAAGGGTTTTTAGAATAAAAATGAATAAATAATACAATTATTGGAGATAATAGATACTTACATGTTACTTTATATAGGTAAGTTCATATTATCGACAGTGTAGGATGAACTTCCAGCAAATGGTAAGAAGGCAAACTAGGGATTAATAGGGTTTGTCAGTTCCGATTTCATTTATAGTAAATGAGTCGCTAGTGACTTTTTACTACATATTGATAATATTATAGAAAGAAGGATTGATGAAATGCGATTACCAAATGGTTATGGAGGAGTAATTAAATTATCGGGGAAGAGGAGAAGACCATATGCAGCAAGGATTACTGTAGGGTGGCATGAACATGAGATAACAGGAAAGAGGGTGCAAGAGTATCAGATTATAGGATATGCTAAGACAAGGCAAGAAGCACTTGAGGTATTGGCGAACTATAATAAGAATCCTATAAGTATGACTGTTACAAAGTTAACTTTCAAGGATGTGTATACAAGGTGGTCTGAGGAAAAATATCCAACCATTTCTAAGTCAAATGTTACAGGTTACAAGGCTGTCTATAAGTTATGTGATAAGCTAAATGATAAATCATTTAAAGATTTAAAATTGGATGATTTACAACGTACGATAGATACTTGTGAGAAGAATTATCCAACATTACGAAAGTTAAAGGTTTTATTTAATCAGCTATATGATTATGCAATGAAGCATGAGATATGCTATAAAGATTATTCACAGTATGTAAATATCATTAAATATAAGGAACGTAACCCTAATAAAAGTAGTAGAGATAAGTTTAGTCATAGTGAAATTGATAGGTTATGGCTAAAGAAATCTAATCCGTATTATCAAGTAATACTTATGTTAATATACAATGGTGTGCGTATATCGGAGTTACTTAATCTGAAGAAGGAAAATATTAATCTTAAGGAACAGTATTTTGAAGTAATTAAGAGTAAGACTGAAAATGGTATACGTCAGGTGCCTATTGCAGATGCTGTTCTGCCATTTTATAAGGAATGGTATAATTCAAATCCAAAGTTTCCTTACTTATTATATACGACAGAAGGTAGAAGATTTGAATATAGGAATTATTATAAGCATTATTTTACGCCACTTATGGAGAAACTTCATATTGAAAAGACACCACATTGTTGTAGACATACTTGTGTATCTATGTTGGTAGAGGCGGATGTAAGTCAAACCTTGATAAAGACTATTGTAGGACATACTGGAGCAATGTCTCTTACGGAAAAAGTATATACTCATCTAGACATTGATGAATTGGTCGATGCAGTAAATAAAATGTATGTGCCAGAGAGTATATAATAGGAAGAAATAATTTAGAGTAGATTGGGTTTATATTAATTATTATAATCATAAATTCAATCTACTCTTTGTTTATTTAATAACAAATTGTGTTGCATTTCTTATTAAATAAAAAACGTTCTACTGGGGATGCACAGCTTTTGGATGGGATATGTTACACTCGACAATATAATATATAATCTGCACAAAAATTTTCGTTAATAAGTAAAATATATATACAACTTTAATAATTACATTTTGTATATTGTAAGTTACTTTTTTGATACTTGTGTGTTACTTATTTAAAGGATTACGAGAAACTTAACAAATTATAAATAAATTAACAAAATATTAAAAAAATATTAAAAATATATTGACAAAGTATATGAAAATGTGGTTAAATAAATATAGGGATATTTTGTATGGAATAATTTCATACATTTTGGTTAATAATTATAGGTGTTATTTAAGTGTCATTGAGAGGGGTTATGCTATCATGAGAATAATGAGATCTGATGATGAGCAAATAGTATCAGCACAAGGCCGATACCAATATGGACAAAATAATATGTATTATAATCAGCAGAGTAATGGTAGTTGCGCTTACGATGCTGATGTTGATTTCTCTTATAGTGGTAGACAATTCATGAATGAGCTAGCTAAGGATAGAAAGTTTGGTACAAGTAATATCAGACCAGTAGAGAGAGATAGAGACAGTTTCTCAGAGAGGATATATCAAGATGCTATCGAAGAGGCATCAAGAGTCAAGACTATGGGATATTTTAATGATCTATCTAAGATAGAAGGAACTAATCCTCTTCATAATACTATACCTGGAAGATTGAGAGAGAAGGCTAGTATACATAATCAGACTAATGAAATTCAAAATAAGACTAATGTTCAGAAATCCAACTTAAATAGTATTAATTATAACGATATTAAAGTTAATGATAATATAAATAATAGTAGTTACAATAATTTGGTAAAGAATGATTTTAGCAAAGGTGCTGATGATAAAAAAATAGTATATTCAGAGAAGATGATGGCACCACAAGAAAATAACGTAATGTCATTTGGAAATAAGGAAACGAATATATCTAATATGGAGAATATGCCATTTGGAAATAAGCGAACAATTCCTCCAAATGGAATATCAAATATGGGTGCATCATCATTTCAAAATAATCAAATGGCTAATTCAGGAATAAGTTCATCTATAGCAGCTAATATAAATAACCCTAGTAAGTATGATGAGCTGATGGACAAAGTTAGAGATAATATTCAACATGAGATAGAGACACAGTTAGTGGAAGAAGGTAGAGAAAAGCTTAGAGAAAAAGTTAAGGTACAAGTTAACAATATACCTTATAAAGCTACAAAAGAATATACTGGTGGCTCATTTGGAAGACAGGTGGCAGAACAACAGTTACAAGTTAGAGATTATAAGGTAGATAAAAGTACTAAAGGAGATGGAGAATCAGGAGAGGATAAGAAAATGGGAATCCTATCGTGGATAATCCTAGTTCCATTTATGATAGTTCCAGCAGTTGGACTTATAGTATCGGGAGTTATTTCATTTTTGGTACCAAAAGACAAACCACTTAAGGTATTCGCTAGATTTTGTTTAACAGTACATTTGGTAATGTCGTTAGTAGCAGTTTATATGTATTTTAAAGGATATTTGGATATAAGTTTGATTAAGAAGTATATTAATTTCTAGAGGGGGTTATAATATGCAAGCAGAGGATATGAGCATTTATTGGAATCAACGTAAGGGACAATATGAAACAAACAATTATAATTATTATAAACAAGATAATACATTTACAAGAACAGCTGATCAAAGATCAAGATATAGTGAAACAACATCTTATCAAGAGGAAGAGAAAGAGGCAATAGATGAAAATGCAGTAAAAATGGGTTCATGGCTAGGAACATTTTTCCTATTATTAATACCTGTTGTAAACATCGTTGCACTTATTAAAATGGCAATTAGCTGTAAATCAGCTAGTAAGAAGTCATTTGCTAGAGCAGCATTACTTATGGGACTTATTTGCATTACTATAGGATTAGTATTTGTTGCACTTACTTGCGATAAGATAGATTATACTGTATATATGGATAAAGCAATGGTTATTGTAAATAAAATCGCTGGTGCTGTAAAAAGAAGCATATAGTTTTAGTTGATTTTTGTAAGATAATAGTTAATAATAGTGGTTGTCACGTGTGTGGCAACCATTCTTTTGTGTTTTAGGAAATGCAGGAGATATTTATATAAGAGAGGATGATATATATGCAAGAGAAGATAGTATATAAACCATATAAGAAAAGTTTTGATTATTCATATACACTAGGAGCATTTCCAACATTAGAATTAATAAAAGCTAAGAAAGAGCTAGTTAGATGTATATACGTTCATTCTAAGTATGATGGAAGTGTAGATATAGAGAAGATATGTAAGGATAACAATATAGAATTACGTTATAGTGATAAAGGAATAAATAGAATAAGTACTAAGGAAAACTGTATGATTGCAGGTATATTTGATAAATTTCAATGCGAACTGGTTAACAAGAGACCCCATGTTTTATTAGTTAATCCAAGTGATATGGGAAATATGGGTACTATAATAAGAAGTATGTTGGGATTTGGTATAAAAGATTTGGCTATAATATCTCCATGTGCAGATATATTTAACCCTAAGACTATACGAGCATCTATGGGAGCTGTATTCAAGATAAGACACAAGATATATTCATCATATGAAGAATACGTAGGAGAGCATGGTAACCACGAAATGTTCCCATTTATGCTAGATGGAGATAAAACATTGGACATTAACGATTGTCCTAAGTCAGAACTATACACACTTATATATGGAAATGAAGCAACAGGACTATCACCTGAATATAAGAAGGTTGGACAAAGTATATTCATTCCTCAGACTAAGGATGTTGACTCTCTTAATTTGCCAATATCTGTAGGAATAGGGTGCTTTGTATTTACAAGCAATAACCCTATAAATAAGAAATAAATAGAATGGATATTCATAAGTAAGAATTGAAATTTTATAAATCAATTGGTGGAAAATATAAATAAAAAGTAAAAATAAATAAGCAAATTTGAATAATAAAACCAAAGGATAAAGCTTGCATTAAGACTTCGGTAACTCTATTGAATAGCACCCTTAGATGTATTATTATATAGACATAGCAAAGATATTTAATCATTTGGGGAAACGATTAATTGCTTTGGGGATTATAATAAAAGGGGTTATTATTATGAGTTTAGTATTGAAATGTGCAGCAGTTGGAGGATTTCTGTACTATTTGGAAATAAGAAGACCTGAAGTCTATCTTAAGAGAAGTAAAAGAGCAAGGGTATGGATTGAACTTACAAAATGGGCAATTATTATTGGATTCTTTGCATTGGTATTTGCAGCAGAACAGTTCTTCATTGATAATTTGATGACGTTCTAGTTCATATAATTAAATAAGGTTACAAGTTTTTATTCGAACATAAATCATTTATACACATAATAGGGAAGTCATTTCGCGCGGAATGGCTTTTCTGTTATTTTTGGGGAAAATATCTATACCTTTAAATATAGAAGCGGTGAACGAATTAGCAAGTGTGGAAGGTGACATAGTAAGTGACATTAAACATGGTAATTATTGGCAATTAGTTATCTTAATCTTAAATAAATTCTGGTATTCACTAGTATGATACTTCCTTAAATATAATAGGTTTATCAAATCTAAATTAGTCGTAGCTAACATTTCTTAGTACATATTATCACCAAAATTTCAAAAATAGGGGCTAAATATATAAAAAAAAATGACGATACAACTGTTGCTACGTAAAAAATGAGCGATTATTGGGAAAAAATACCTAGTACCAATAGGGGAAAAAGTCCGAAAACTGGTACTTAGAGAAGAAATTTGTAATTTTTCAAAAAAAATTGACAAAATATGGTTGCAAAATTTTTTTAGTCGTAGTATACTTGTCAAAGAGATAAATGTTAACGAGTGCTAAGATAATTAATCAATTGAATTAGAGCTAGGAAGTTAGTTGATTATTAGTTGGTTAATTATTTACCAATCTATTTAATTATTCATTAATAATTAAATACTTAACTAATTAATCTGCTAACACGTATCACATACCCACTAGGATACGTTCAAAGCAAATACATAGATGATTAGAAATTAGTATCGTTGTAACACAATCTCTCAAAACAAAATAATCATATTGATAGGAAAAAATAGGAGGAAAGACATGAGAAAGAATTATTTTGCGAAAAAATTCGTAGCTTATTCAATGGCATTTGCTGTTGCTTTCAGTACTTTGACTGTAAGTCCTGTGTTTATTAAGGAAGCTAAGGCTGCTACAGTACCTACAGCTACACCAATGACTTCAATTACTGGTGATCAATTTATTGTTGGTAATGTAACTACTAATGTAGCAGCAAGTACTTCTAATATTACATTAGAAGATGTTGCAAAAAATATTAATGGTGCAATTGCTACAGGAAATAGTCAAAATACCTTTTATCTAACTTTTACAAAAGGTGAAGATACAGAGGAACAAGTAAATAATGGAATAAAAACATTATATAAGTATGAAACTCTAGATCTTGCTGCAAATATGATAGGTACAACAGATCCTGCAGTTGCAGCACCAGTATTGGTTGATTTTATAGCTGATAATCCAGGCGTAATTGATGCATCAGCTGTAAAATCTGCTGGAGTAAAATGGTTTAAGTTAGAACCAATTCATGGAACATTTAGTCATTCTACAGGAATAACAGCTACACCAACAGAAACTATTAGTTATGATGCTTATTATCTAAACGCTATTAGTGAATCAGACTTTGGTGATACTAGCGATGATGGAAAACTTACTTTCCAAAAAGGTAAAGTTAGTAGTAATGATTGTGGTTTGTATTTGGCTGTGGATGCTACAAATCCAACCAAAGGTGCTGTATTTAATGTAATCCAAGATACTAAATTAAAAGCAGCTCCTGAAAGAACTGAATTTATAGTTAAATCAGGATCTGATGCAAACTTAATAGTTCACGCTTCAAATAATAGTGGTAATATTTCATATTCTTGGAGAAAAGGAACTAAAACTCTTTCAAGTACATCAGATGTATGTAAAATAGAAAAAGTAGATGGAACAAAAACAGGAAATTATACTTGCGTTGTTTCAGATGGTTCTGGGGAAGTTACTTTGAGAAATATCAAATTGTCTGTTTCAGAAAATGCATTAGGTGCAAAACCAGTTTATAAAACAGTTGTAAAAGGATTAGTTGCTACAACTGATGGAGCTACTAACCCATCAATAAGTGACAAATTAATAGGTGGAACAGCTGAATTAACTTCATCTGTACCGGCAAATGAAAACTATAGATATGTATGGTTAGATAAAAACAAGTCTGTAGAAAGTGTAACAGCAGCTAATATTTTAAACTATGATGCAAAAAATAATAATATAGTAATTAATGATAAGAAAGATAAATATGATGCAGCTACAAAAAGTCATGAAATCTCTTGCTATACATTAACAGCAGATGATTATGAAGCATTAAAAGCTGATGTAAGATCAACTACTGATGGTGATGAAACAATAGGTGGTTTATTGGTTGAATTAAGTAAAGCAAAAAATGATGTTGAAAAGAAAGAAATTAATGATTACATCAGAAAAATTGAAAATGAAAATGCTGCTGCAGTTAAAACAGAGAGTTTATATCAAGAAGATTATATTTTCGTTCGTGAAGATGATAAATTAACTAATTCAGTTAACTTAGTAAAAGCTGTCGGAGATAATGTAATATGTGAAGCTCCAAGTAAAGATTTATATACAAAATGTACTGCAAGTGGGCATTCTGCTGATGAAACAATAACAGCTAATCCAGAAGTATCATTTGTTCGTACTGAGTTACAAGGAAATGATTTTGGAAATCATCCAATTAGTACAACATATAAATGTTCAAATGCAACTTCTGATACAAAAACAGCTACTACATATTACAATATAATTTACAAATCAGATCTTACTGCAACTGCTGAAAATACAAATATAGTTGCTAAGATCGGTTCTAAAGAGGTTGAATTAAAAGTAAATGCATCAAGTGCTTGTGGATTAGATTATACATGGACTAAATATACAAAAAATTCTGATGCTAAAAAAGTAACTCCTAAGGTTATTGCAACAAGCAAAACTTCAACACATAAAATAAGTACAGTAGCAGATACAGATATTTATGTACCAGAAAAATTAGATGAATTAGGTAATCTAGTTGCACATGATTATAACTATTATGAATGTGAAGTTTCAAATGGTATTGAAAAGAAAGTTATTAAATTTACATTAAGTCAAGAAGGCGGATATAAAGTATACGATCAAAAACCTCTTGATGGAACACAAGTAAATGTAGCCCGTAATGATAATGGTGTCACAAGTTATACTGTTACTGGTTGGACAGCAATACCTGGAAAGAATATCGTATTAAATCCATATGTTGTAGCAGATAAAGGAGTTAACATTACATATAAATGGTATGATATTACAAATAGTAAAGAAATTCTTTCTACAACAGATACATTAGATATTCCTTATACTAAACCAGTAACTTATGTATGTGTAATATCTGATGGTGAAAATGAATTTAAATTGAAATATGATTTACAAAATGCTACAGTAACTACTGATGAGGTATATGTATATCTTCGTGATGATATTGAAGACCAAGTATATACTGGAAAAGAAATAACTCCTGAGTTAAATGTTGGATTTGCATTAAAATCAGGTGGCGGTGGTTTTACAAACTATAGCGTTGTGTCAAAATTAGTTGCTGGAACAGATTATTTAGTTGAATATGTAGAAAATGTAAATGTTGGTGAAGCAAGAGTAAAAGTTACTCCAACTGGATTATATAAAGGAGTAACTGAGACATTTAAATTCTACATCAACAGAGCAGATAATACATTAGAAATCGCAGATAGGACTGTAGTATTAGGTGGTTCAGTTCAACCTAAGACAGTTAAGAATACTGCAAAAGCTACATTATCATATGCATACTTTACTGATAAAGAGTGCACTAACGAAATTGAAGTACCAAGCAAAGTTGGAACTTACTATGTAAAAGCTACTTCAGCTGCTACATTAAATTACAAAGAAGCAACTTCAAACGTAGCAACAGTTAAGGTTGTACCTGGTAAAGTTAAGATGTTAGGAACTTCAAGAACTGCAAGCTCAGTTAAATTAAACTGGAATAAGACTACTGGAGCAACTTCATACAGAGTATACTACAAAGCACCAGGTGCTAAGAGCTACAAAGTATTCAAGAATACTACAGCTACTAGAATGAATGTAACTGGATTAGCTTCAGCTACTACTTATACATTCGCTGTTAAAGCTTATGCTAAGACTGCTGGATACTCAAAAGTATACGCAACTAAGAAGACTACTACTGCACCAGCTAAGGTAGCAACTCCTTCAGTGACTGCAGGAAGTAAGAAAGCAACAGTTAAGTTTACTAAAGTAGCAAGAGCTACAGGATATCAAATCTACATGGCTAAAGGTAATGGTAAGTATGTAAAAGTTAAGACTACTACTTCTACAAGCTTTACTAAGACTGGTTTGGCTAAGGGAGCAACATATAAGTTCAAAGTTAGAGCATACAAGACTGTAGGTTCAAACACTTACTATGGAGCATTCTCATCAGCTAAGGCTGTTGTAGTAAAATAATTGATATTCGATAGATAATAATTGAATATGATTTAATCATAATATAGATAAGAGCAAGTCCATTGGGCTTGCTCTTGTTTTGATAAAAATTATTATAGAGTATTATTAGAAGTCAAAACGATCAAATTTGTTCGTTTAAAGCTTTTTCATAACCAAAATATTTTTTAACTTTCGAAAGTGAGATGTTGAATAATTTATAAATATAGTGTTATAATATAATTAGTATCAAAAAATAAATTTTTTTAAAGTTTCGAAAGTGGTGAATAAATGAAAACAATTATAAGAGCTAAATATTTAGATAGAATCAAGAGTTTAAAAGATACACCTGATATAAAGATTATTACTGGTATTAGACGTTCTGGGAAATCAAAGTTAATGCAGGAATATGTCAAATATTTACAGGAAAATTTCAATGATGTGAATATTATTTTTATTGATTACATGGATTTGGACTTTGAGGAAATAAAAGAATACCATGCCTTACACAAATATGTTGAAGATAGGTACGATAAGGAAAAGAAAAATTATTTATTTGTTGATGAAGTGCAGTTATGTCCAAATTTTGAGTTAGCTATTAATAGTTTATATTCTAAAAATAAATATGATATTTATATAACTGGATCAAATGCATTTCTTCTTAGTACGGATTTGGCAACATTGTTCACTGGAAGGTATATTGAAATTCATATGTTCCCATTTAGTTTTAAGGAATATTGTGAATATTATAATGGTAAAGATGATATAGACAAATTATTTGAAGAATATTTTATCAAGGGAGGCTTGGCAGGTTCATATGCATATAATACTGATTTAGACAGAACAACTTATATAAGAGAAGTATATGAAACTATTGTAAATAGGGATTTGGTACAGAAATATAAAATATCTGATACACAAGTACTTCACCAGTTAAGTGAGTTTTTAATGGATAATATTAGCAATTTGACATCACCCAATAGAGTAAGTGATATATTGACAGCGAATAAAGTTTTAACAAATCATGTGACAATAGGAAAATATATCAAATATCTTTGTAATGCATTTATTTTTTATGATATTAAAAGATATGATATAAGAGGTAAGAAATATTTAGAAACGTGTGATAAGTTTTATATGTGTGACACAGGAATGCGTTATGCGATATTAGGCAGTCGAAATATAGATTATGGACGAGCATATGAAAATATAGTATGTATAGAACTTTTGCGCAGAGGTTATGAAGTTTATGTAGGGAAACTCTATCAAAAAGAAATAGATTTTGTTGCACTACGTGGTAATGAAAAAATATATATTCAAGTTAGCGATAATATATCTAATCAGGAAACTTTTGAGAGAGAATATTCTCCATTACTTCAGATAAGAGATGCTTATCCTAAGATGATAATAGCAAGAACAAAGCATCCAAAATACACATATGAAGGAATTGAAGTGTATGATATAGCGGAATGGTTGGTAAATAATGATTAATTCAAGAAGTATTTAAAAGTGCATCTATTGAGAATGGTGTTGTAGTATAGAATAATGAAGATATTGGCATATCATCTGAAAGTATGTATAAAAACAGTTATCCATATAATAATATTTAAATTATTCGATAGATAATAATTGAATATCTTTAATAAATTCATTTATTCGCTTAATTTTTGATTTATCTATGTGCTGCCAATCTGTATATTGCTTCCAGGCTGTGTTTGAAAATATAATGTTCATTATTCAAAATTCTCCAATTCATCAATAGTTTTTATTGTAATTCCACCATTTTCTATTTCTTTAATAGAATTATTAAGCATAGATAAATATTCAGCATTTTGCTTTGCTTTTAATAAATCATTATACTCTCTTTCAGATAAAAGAACCACATTTTCATTTCGTTTTCTAGATATTGCTATAGTTTCACCATTATATGCTTGTTCACAAAATGATTTAAAATTTGATCTAACATCCATACTTTTAACAACTTTCATGTAACTCCTCCTTTAAAAGTACAAAATATCGTACGTTTTTTCGTACTTTTATTATACTATCTATATTATTTTTTGTCAATTAGATGCATAGATTCTGATAGTAACCTATTTTCTCTGTGACTTGATTTATAAATAAAAAAGTGTTAGCATTTAAGTATAAAAAAGAGCACCCACTCCAAAAAGTGGATGGATATTTTTTATGTATAATACATTATTTTTCTTATTGAGATAAGAAAGAAATGCAATGATAAATAATCCCATTGATAGTGATAATGAAATAATAAGTTCAAAGTTAGAGCATACAAGACTGTAGGTTCAAACACTTACTATGGAGCATTCTCATCAGCTAAGGCTGTTGTAGTAAAATAATTGATATTCGATAGATAATAATTGAATATGATTTAATCATAATATAGATAAGAGCAAGTCCACCAGGGCTTGCTCTTGTTGCTATATCTTTAGTCAGAAAATAAAATTTCTATAAAATTCTATAAACTTTTTATAAAACGGGAACATTTGATGGGGTCAAATCCGTATTATTAGTGAAGGGTTTTTCATTTCTATCTATGGGTTGCTATTTAGAATGAGAAATTTTTCATACTTTTAGAAAAAATTTATTAAAAAGAATAGCATTTATATAATGGATATATTGTATAACATTTGTTTAATATGCTATAATGAAAGGAAGATAAGGGTATGGAATACGAAGTTACAAAAGATTTTGACCAAATAACATTAAAAGATGATTTTATGTTCTTTAGTGTTATGTCAGATAAGGAATTATGCAAAGAATTATTAGAACGAATACTAGATATTAAGATTAAGAAGCTTGTATATGTAGCTGGTCAAGATACAAAGAAAGATAGTTATGATGGTAAAGGAGTTAGATTAGACATATATACTGAAGATAGTGAAAATACAGTATATAACGTTGAAATGCAAGCAGGTAAAAGTACTAACTTACCAAAAAGATCAAGATTTTATCAAAGTGCAATTGATTTAAATCAATTACATACAGGAATGGATTATGATGCATTAAAAAATACTATAGTGATATTTATATGTACATTTGACGTATTTAAAAAAGACTTCCTCAAATTTACATTTAAAAATATATGTATGGAAGATAAAGAATTAGCATTAAATGATGCTACTACTAAAGTTTTTGTAAATACTACTGCTACATTAGATGATGAAAATCTAAATCCTAAGTTAGTGAGTTTGATAGAATATATTAATTCAGAAACAATAACAGATGAATATACTAAGAAACTAGATGAAGCGGTAAGAATAAAAAGAAGAAATGCTGATTGGAGGGTGAAATATATGAAGTATGAATTGAACCTATTGGAGAGAGAACGTGAAGGAGAAAAAAGAGGCGAAAAAATAGGAAAAAAAAGAGGCGAAAAAATAGGTGAAAAAAAATTAGCTACCTTAATGGATTTGCTTTATAAAGAACATAGATTTGAAGATATTGGGCATGTTGCCTCTGATGAAGAATATAGACAAAAATTATATAAAGAATTTAATATTCAATAATATTTTATTGGGACTGTGAAAATGAGTAATTTTCACAGTCCTCTTTTTATGCTTTTGTTGTTGGGAACATTAAAATACTAAAAACGTAAAACAATAATAGCATTTCTCAACCTTCTTAAATATTTATAAACATTCTAAAATAACAGATATTTTGTTGAACAATTCAGTTCTATCAACTATAATTGTTAAAAAATAACCTGAGAGGTGACATAAAGTTATATACAATTTAAATCGAATTATTTTTCACTTCATATGATTAGGTAAGAGTAATATAAAGAATTATATTTTAAAGGCATATTACCAAGTGATAAATATGACGTTTATTATTGTACGGTAGATATGAGGTTAGTTGTTTTGGAGGTGTTATTATGAATAAGGCGTTGACAAAGAAAGTGTGTATTGCTATGTCTATTTTACTAGTTGGAGGAACAGTTGTTGTATTAGGTACAAGTGGGAAAATTGTTAGTAGAGCAGCTAGTACCGATACGAATGGAAGTGTAGTTACTATTGATGAGTATAATTCGAGTAATAAGTCAGAGAAGGTTGGACATGGATACAATGCTTTGACTGGAGATTATACTAAGATGCAAGGCATAAATGATAACAATTTTATTTTCTCAAAAAGAAGTGCTGACAGTTCTAAGGATAAGGTTATTGAAGATACAAAGGTTAGTGTTGATACAGGATATTCTAATGGTAGATCATATATTGTAAGCGGTAGAAATTCTAGTGAGTTTCTTAATTCACTAAAGAGTGAGTTTAATTCTTCTATAGATGCTAGTCTAAGTGGTGATTTATCTCCATTAAGTATGAAAATGTTCTTAAATGTTAATGCGAAGTTTGATGGTCAAGTTAAATCAGGTAAGGTATGTGAGTATATTAAAGCTATTAAAGAACCTGTAGTTGCTTCAGTTAGCTGGAACCTTAAGGAAAGTCAATATTTTGATTATCTAGATGATGATTTCATAAGTGATTTGCTTAATATGGAGCCAGAGAAATTATTTAAAAAATATGGAACACATTTCTTTAGAAGTTATTTGCTTGGTGGAAGACTTGAGATAAATGCTATGATTACTTCTGATACTAATGAACAACTTACAACAGTAAGTTCTAGTTTTAAGAGTTCTATTAAAGCAGATGGTAAGGTAGATAATAATGATGTGAGTGTTAGTGATGAGAATTCATCAAGTATTGAGATTACTGATAAAGATACTTTAGCTGCTTCAGATATTAAGACAGATGCACAATATTATGGTGGTAAAGAAGCAGATTTTGATGCATACGCTGATTTACTTGCTAGTAAAGTATTAGGAAAGAATGATAAGAATACTACAAATAATGTTTCTTGCAGTTCTATTTATAAGGATTGGGTTATATCTGTTGAAGAGGAACCAACTTTAATCGATATCTATGATGAGAATTCTTTATATCCAATATGGGATTTATTACTTAAGTTCCCAGATGATTATGAGACAATGTCTAAAGAAGAATTATTAGCAAGAAGGACTAAATTAGAAGAGACATTTAATACATTAAAAGAACAATATGATAAAGATATTAAGAATCAAGTAGATAGTATTCAAAATAAGGAAACTAAGTCTAATATAGGTACAACCCTTACGGGTGTTAAGGCAAGCAGCTCATATGATTATAAGGCTACTTTGGATGAGAAGATAGCAAGTGTTCATAATGGATATAAGCTTGGAGATATATGTATAACTAATTCTCATAGAAATTATGATGAGGAGGATACTATTTCTTTAACTGATAATAAGTTTAAGATTGTATATAATATGACGCAAGATAAGACAAACTTGCCAACAGGAGATTTAGAGGGTGTGTTTAATCATTCAATTATTTCAGACATTATACCAACTATGAATATAAATGGATATGGAGATATATTTAAGTATCAGTCTTTAAGAAAAGGAGCTTCATATGTTCAAGTTAAGTACAAGAATTCAACTACTCCTGAACCGGTAAAGAAGACAAATATATTTAAATCCATTAATAAGGGACAATCCATCATTCTTTTTGAGTCGGATGCAGCAGATGTATATAGTAATGGAGGCGTTGAAAGTATTGAGGTTCTTGTTTTGTATGAAACAAAGATTATTTATAATAGGAATTTGAATAAACCTATTAAATACTGTAAATGGCTTGAAAAAGGTAGTGTTCTTATCAAATAGAAAGAAATAACAGGAAAGAAAGGTTTTATATATAATTAATTTTCGTATAAGAGGATTGGCACCCTAATAAATAGGATATAACTTGATAATATTATCTTGTTATATCCTATTTCTATTTTTTAAGAAAGAAGAAGTTATCTTAATTATTAGCCTATCATATCCTTTAAATCAATGTAGTTTCTTACTAAAGTGTATAGAAGCTTTGCCTCATTTAGTCGAGTCTCTGCCTCTTCTTTTGTAGTTGTGTGCATATCTTCAAAGGCTATTTTCTCATACATACAATGGGCGTTCTGAAGTAATTCACCAACTCTATTATCGAAAACTTTACTTGCAACATATGTTTTGTAGAAAGTATCAAATATTTCATTATAAGTTTTAGGTGTTAAGTTATTTAATCCATTAAGTGCATTTACAGTATCAAATACACTAAAGCAAGATAGTATGATTGAATCACTATACATTTCTTTTTTTAATAATAATTCTGCACTTTCAATATGAGAGTTTGCTTTATTTTGTCTATAGGAGCATAGTTCTTTAGTATTTTTATCCATGATTAACCTCCATATTTATATTATTAGCTTAGAATTTCCTATACAATATCTATAATAATCTAATACTTATGGAATATCGAATAGTTTTGTAAAAAAATTAAGGTGTCATTGAAAAATAATATAAACAAATTTGAATTGTGTAAAATACTAATCTGATTAGTACCAATTCTAAAATATTAGAAATCTTTTACAAATACTGTATTTTACTGTTGACAAAAGGAAAAACCAGGAGTAACATATGCGATACATAGGTTGAAATAAAAGATTGTGGTATTAATTGGAGGTGTACATGAGATTTAAGTTTACAAATAATCTTTGTTTTAATTTATTGGCATTTGTTGTTGCTTTTATAGTAATAACAAATGCTAATATTATTGTATCATATGGTGCGGATAATTTTGCTATATATAAGGATAAAACAACTTCTTATAAGGGAGTTAAGACTTCATTAAAAAAGGTGGGGACTGCTAAAGGTGATGGCAAGAGAATGAAAGGAGTTTATCCTACAAGAAAAGGGGTTATTCTTGTTACTGCAACTGGTAAGATTGCCAATGTTGTTGGCCATTCGGCTATAATATATTCTTCGGGTTATGTTGTGGAGTCTGTCAAGAAAGGCGTTATTATAGGTCGTAATAATTGGAAGACAAAGAAGGCTAATATGGCAGCAGTTACTGTTCGTGGAACAACTACTAAGCAAGATGCTAAGGTAAGTGATTGGTGTCGAAAACAGAAAGGTAAGAAGTATAATTTTGATTATTATAATATTAAGAAAGTGAAAGAATATTATTGTTCACAGTTAATCTGGGCAGGTTTTAAAAATCTATATAAGATTGATTTGAATACAAAGGCATATGACTTAGGCAAGAAGCGTGCAATTGGACCTTATGAATTTGTTAGAAAATCATCTTCTGTTATTTTTCCAATATATTTTCAAAAATGGAATAGGAATGATGTGACGTAAATTATAAAGTTAATTTCAACCTATGTATTTACTATTTGCACGAGTATATTTTGTGCTGAGATTTGGGACAAGTGTAAAAAAATTGTTTATATGAAAGGAATTATATGCAGAGAAGGATAGTTATATCATTAGGTTTACTAGTAAGTATATTTGTACTCATTTTACTACTAATGGGATGTGATAGGGATAGTATTAAGTTAAAGACGGATTGTATTGGGGTTATAGAGACGGCAGATAATTATAAATATTCAGGGATTAGTTGGTATGATAATCATTTGAATTATGTGGGATGTAAGAAAATATCTATACCTAATATGACTAGTACAGTTAATAAGACAATTAAGAAGGGTGATAAAGTATATTTAATAAGTAATGATACAGGTAAAACATCAACAAAAAGTAAGGTGGTTATAATCAATATGAAATCCAATGGGAATTATAAAGTATATAATTCGTCAAGATATATTAATGATATGGTAGTTGATAAAGATTTATACACAATAAGTAGTGAATATCTGGGGATAAATGTCTCATTTATTGATAAGATTGGGGATAAAAATAAAAAAATCGCAACGTTGAAGATAGATGGAGTTGTATTAAGTAAGATATATGCTTATAAAGGGTTATTGTACCTTACTGGATTTGGATATGATGATCAGGATAGAGTATTTTCTAAAATGTTTGTGGTAGATTCTTCGAGTATGAGGATAGTGAAGAGTATGGATATAAGTAGTTTGGTTGTGGATGTTACTGATATGCATGTATTTGATAATTGGTTGTATATAGGTGGAAGAACTAAGGCGAACTGTAAAGGGGAAGAAGTGGAAAATAGGTCATTAGTGAAAATGAATTTAGATACCTATGAAATGGATGATATATATATTGGTGATATAGTTGGACAATTTATAGAGGGTGTGCAATCAGATGAGGGAAAATATATAATGTTTAGCAATTATGATGTAGTATTTGATAAAGGAGATAGTATATATAGAGTAGATTTAAAGTCTAATAAAGTAAAGAAGCAGCAGGTGGCAGATATAGTTAGGGATGTTATAGTTGATAGAAAATGTATGTATATTATGGGAGAGAAATATTTATGCAAGTATACTTGGAAAAACGATATGGATTTTTGGGAAAGTAATGGTAACTTAATTAAAAAAGTTAAGCTAAATCGGATATTTAATAATAGATATAGTGTTCATACTTGTTTTATTGTGTATTTTCTGTAAAAAAGTTGTAATTTTTCTGAAAAATTATTATACTAGATATATGGAGAATTGTAAGGAGAGGCAAATATAGGAGACATTATGAGATTTATACATATTGCAGATGTTCACTTGGGGATGAAACCAGATAGTGGCTATCCTTGGAGTGACAAAAGAGCTAGTGAGATTTTTGAAACATTTACAAAAATTATAGATATATGTAACGAAGATAACATTGAGTTATTAATTATCGCAGGTGACTTGTTTCACAAGCAACCTTCTGAACAAGAATTAAAGGAAGTTAATTATGTGTTATCTAAGTTAGTGAATACTCAAGTTGTATTAATGGCGGGAAATCATGATTATGCACCAACAGGATCAAACTTTCAAAAGTTTGTATGGAATGATAATGTACATATGTTTTCAAATGGTAAGACGGAGAGTATATTGCTAGAGGATTTAAATGCAGAAATTTATGGATTTAGTTATAATGATAGAAATATAATAATTCCAAGATATGATGATTTGCAACCATTTGATAATAGTAGGATAAATATATTAGTTGGACATGGTGGAGAGCCTGATAATATACCAATTGATTTTAATAAATTACAGAATTCAATGTTTGATTATGTAGCATTAGGTCATATTCATAAACCTAATATTATAGGAGATAAGGTGGCTTATTCTGGCTCATTAGAACCTTTAGATAGAACTGAGACTGGAGAGCATGGATATATTCTAGGTGAGGTTGAACTAGGTAAATGTATTATTCAACATATTCCTTTTTCTATTAGAGAATACGTTCATATAAGAGAAACGGTAGATTCTAGTGTTACTAATGGATGCTTGTTGGATATGATAAAAAGTGATATATATGAAAATGGCAAAGATAATATATTTGTTATTACTATAGATGGTTATAGGGCAGTAGATTTACAGTTTGATTGTGAGATATTGAAGGATAGTTATAATATTATTGAGATAATAGATGAATCTTTACCAGATTATGATTTTAGAAAATTATATGAGGATAATATAGATAATATTATAGGAATGTATATCAGTAAGATAAATGGTATGGATATACAAGAAGATATGAAGAATAGGGCTCTATATCTTGGAATAGAGGCATTGATGAAATAATTCTTAAGGAGATTTAAGGCAGGAATAATATGGTTATCAAAGAGTTGAAGATGAAGAATTTCGGTAAATTTACATATAAGGATATCGAACTTCGTGACGGAATTAATATTGTATATGGTAATAATGAATCGGGTAAATCAACTGTACACTCTTTTATTAGAGGAATGTTGTTTGGTTTAGAGAAGAAAAGAGGACGTGCAAGTAAAGATAATTTGTATGAAAGATATAAACCTTGGGAGGGTAATACGTTATTTTCGGGTTATATGAAGATTGAGGATAATGGTGAAGTATACGATTTGTCTAGAGTATTTACCCAAGAAGAAAAGAAAATAGAATGTGTTAAGGAAAGTAATGGAGAAGAATGCGTTGTAGACGATAAACCAGGATTTTTGGCAGATATAACAGAGAATAAATATCGTAATACTATAAGTAATGAACAGACTAAAGTTAGAGTTGATAAAGATTTGGCAAGTGAACTTAAGAATTATATTGCTAATCTTTCAACTTCAAAGGATAGAGAAGTGGATGTCTCTACCGCCCTTAGCGATCTTAATCAACGCAAAAGAGAAGTACTTAAGAAGACTACTGCTAAAGAAATAGATGAATTGACAAAGCAAGTAGATAGAGATATAGCAGAAGAAAAGAAGCTTAGTCAATTGATAAAGGAGTTAGATAAATCTAATAAGGAACTTGTAAATGAGACTAAGACTAAGGAAGAAGAAAGTATACGAATTATTAGACAGTATGTTGAAGAATATGATGGCATTAAGGCAGAGTATGGCGAACTTAAAGATTTAGAATATGAAAAACGTATGCTTAGTGATATAGATGAGAAGGTAGATAGTAGTAGCAAGGCAGTTGCAGATAAAATCTTTTCATTTGGAAGTATTGGTGTTGTTAGTTTTGTAATATTGATTATTTTAATAACTATGGGGCTTAATACTACATCGATTATGATCTCTGTGGGAGTATTGGCAGTAGGTTTATTTACTACATATTTTCTAAATGATAAAGTTACTTCAATGCTTGTTAAGAAAGAATGTGAGCGTAACATTCAACAGGAAAAAGGTGCTAGAGAAGAGAAGGATAGAGTAAATGCTCTTATTTCTGAAAAGCAAAACATAATATTGGAATATGCTAGGAGAGTATGTCCTCTTAATAATATTGATGATGAGGAAATGCTAAAGTTAGATAAAGAAGTTAGCATATTAAAGAATCAGATTGAAGGTCATATTTTACAAAAAGAAAAACAAGATGATGAGATGAAACTTGCCATTGAGAAATTGAATTGGCAGATTAACCTTCTAGAGAGTGATAGTGAATCTAGAGAAGATAGAAGAAAGAATCTTGAAGAATTAAAAGTTTTACTTAATAAAGAAAAGAATGAAGTAGATGCATTAAATATTGCAATAGATACAATTGATGAATTATCTAAGACTATACATTTGAGTGTAAGTGGTGACTTGAATAATTTGATTTCAAAGTATTGCGAGAAATTAACTGAAGGTAAATATTCTAAGGTACGTGTAGGAGATCAATTTAATATAAGTGTATATGGTAACGATAGATATATAGATATAGATAGATTGAGTGTAGGAACTGTAGAGCAGGTATATCTTGCCGTTAGATTGGCTGTGGCAGAGATGTTTTGGAATGATAGACATTTGCCGATACTATTAGATGAAAGTTTCGCTTTTTATGACAAAGAAAGGCTTAGAGCAACTCTTAGAGCTTTATCTAAAACGGAAAATAGACAAGTCATTATATTTACATGTAATACAAGAGAGGCAACAATACTTGAAGAAGAAAACATAGAGTATAACTATGTTGAATTATAAATTGTAACGGTAGATTGTATTTGGGGACTTATTAATAGGTGCCATTAAGGAGGCTAATCTATGGATAATAGAAACAACAATAATCAAGGTAATCGACGTAGTATTGGTTCAAATAATAGAAGTAATAATCCGAGTAATCAAGGAAATAATGCATATTCTAAATATGGTTCTAATACAGGATATAATAATAGAGGAAATATGAACCGTAATTCAAATAGTAATTATGGAAATGGTAATACTGGTTATGGTAATAATTCAGGCGTAAGATATACTAATAATACCGGTTATGGTAATAATGGATTAAATTATAATAACCGTTATTCAGGAGAGAATAATAATTATGGGCAAGGAAAGTATAATGATATAAAAGGTTTGTCAGAGGACTATGAAAATTTTAGTGTTAATATAGATGATATGGGGGATGATAATATGGAAAATCCTATCGATAAGAAGACATTAATTAAGAAAAGAATAAAGCTTGGCATTAAGATTTTTTGTATCGCTTTTCTTGCAGTTATAGTAATAGGTGGACTAGTTTTCTATATGAAATATGGTAAAGAAATTATGAAAATGAGGGCTGACGCTAAGAAAATTGTAGAGGATACTACTGATGAAACATTTACTAAATCTGCTCAACATAAGTATTATGGTGTTAAAACAGTGAATGGTGTTAAAAAAACAGTACAGTTTGATATGGGACTTGGCAATTCTAAATATATATCCATGAGTGAAGGTGGAGAAAATATGGAACTTGCTGGTAATCTAATGGTATATTCAGAGGATAGAAATTTCTATAAGCATCATGGTGTTGACTTCTGGGGAACTGTTAAAGCAGCTGCTTGGACGGTATTGGAGAAAATCAAGGGCGGTGATTCTGAACGTGGTGGTAGTACAATAACCCAACAGCTTGTACGTAACGTATTGTTGCAAGATTTTGATAAGACTTGGAGACGTAAGGTTAAAGAAATATTTGTTTCATGGGAACTTGAAAGTAAATATGATAAATTAAATGGAATAAAGGGAAAAGAGAAGCTTTTGGAATTTTATCTTAATAATATAAATTTTGGAAATGGATACATGGGAATAGAAAATGCTGCTTATGGATATTTTAGTAAAAGTGTAAAGAATTTAACAAAGGGACAAGTTGCTTTCCTATGTTCAATTCCTAATAATCCTTCTTTATATGATCCTAAGGACTTAACTTCATGTAATGGAGATACAAGTTATAAAGTTAATAAGTATACGCTTAATCGTAAGGAAAGATTATTAGGACAATTAAAGAAATACGGTAAGAGTGATGAGATTGATGAAGAAGAATATAAAGCAGCATGTGCTGAGCAAATTGTACTAAATGAAGCTAAGGTTAATACGAAGGAAAGCAGTAGTAAATATCCTGTTGATAGATTGCTAAAAACGTATATTATTAAGTGTACATGTGAAAAAATAATGGAATTGTATATGAAGGATGATTTTAAGTTTAAGTATCCATATGAACTTACAACTGAAGCTGACAAAAACGCTTATGAGATAGAATATGAAAAAGCTTATCAAATAGCATTAAATAGATTGAATCAATCTTCTGAAACATATTATATATATACATCCTTAGATGTAGATATGATAGATAAGTTACAACAATCTATAGATGAAGGTGTAAATAAATATGGTGGTTCTATGGCAAGGCAAGCTAAAAAAGATGATTCTAATACCTATTCAGTACAAAGTGCTGGAGTTACAATGGATAATAAAGGGTATGTTGTAGCAATGGTTAATGGACGTACTGGTAAGAATAATGTATCAAACTGGATGGGTAGAGCTTTTGGATGTAGTGCTAGTGGTAATGAGCAATTAAATCTTGCTAGACAACCAGGAAGTGCTATTAAGCCACTTGTAGTATATGCACCATATTTTGAAGAGAATTATAAGATTCAGAAAAAGAATATAGAAGAAGGTAAGGGAATATCATTCCGATTCTTAGATGAACCAGTAGATGATAGCGGTCCATATAAAGTACACGGCGCATCTAGTGTTAAGAATTCACATGATGCATATAATTCGAGTAAAAATATAAGAGATGCTATTAAGAAGTCTAGTAATGTTGTTGCATATAGAATACTAGAGAATAAGGATAATATGTATAATCTAGGCCTTTCAAAAGGTTTAATGTATCTAAAGAAGTTAAATTTTAGGTTCTTAACTAATAAAGAAAATACAAGAATTTCTATAGGTGGTTTTCAATATGGTTCCACACCTTTAGAGATGTGTGCAGCTTATAGCGCAATATTGATGACTAAGGGACATATAAGACCTACATGTGTAAAAGTAATAAGTGATAGAGAGATAAATAGCGTGGTTGAGATAGATAGAGATGAACAGAGTGTTACAAAGACTAGGTTTGTATTCAGTAATGATACTAGAACAAGGATTACAGAGGGAATGAAAGGTGTATTTGAATCAGGTGGAACAGCAGCAGGACGTAGACCAAGTAATTCAAAATGGGAAGTTGCCGGCAAGACAGGTACAACAAATAGTAATGTTGATGCTTGGTTCTGTGGTGGAACACCAAAATATACAACATCTATATGGGTTGGCTTAGATAGTGTGAGAAAAGGAAGTAGTGGTTTTTCAGGTCCTACAGTTGCAAGGATTTGGAGAGATTATTATAATTTATTAGCTAAAGATAAGAGAATATGTGCCGAGATGAATCTTGAAAGTAAATTTGAGGAAAATTATGATGCAGCTCTTGGAAAGGTAGTATATTCTTCTTCTGGATTAGATATTGAAGCTACGGAAGATCCTAATGAAATAGGTGCAACAGAGGAAACAACGACATTCACATTTGCTCCAACAACTCAAGATCCTAATACTAATCCAGTGGATCCTAATACTCCACAAGAAACAGAGCAACCTGCTTGGGAATATAGACCAACAACTGAACCTGTTACTGAACCACCAACTGATTATGGTGATGACGAAGAAGATAATGATAACAATAATAATGGTGATGGCAATGGCAATATTTTTTGGAATCCTGGCAATTAAAGGAACAGACAAAATCTAGATTATATTAAATATTAAATAGAAATAATGAAGGTCCATAGGATATCCTATGGACCTTATATATTAAATTATTAATCAACAATATTAAACTATATCATACCCTTTTAACATTCTTGCTCTACTAGGATGACGTAACTTACGTAAAGCTTTAGCTTCTATCTGTCTAATTCTTTCACGTGTTACCTTAAATTCCTTACCTACTTCTTCTAGGGTTCTAGTTCTTCCATCATCTAAACCAAAACGTAATGTTAAGACACGTTGTTCTCTATCAGTTAATGTGTTCAATAACTTAGATATCTGGTCTTGTAACATTGCATATGCAGCTGCATCTTCTGGTCCAACAATAGAATCGTCTTTAATAAAGTCACCTAAATGGCTATCATCTTCCTCACCGATAGGTGTATCAAGTGAGATTGGGTCGGCTGACACCTTGAGAATCTCTCTGACTTTTTCGATAGGCATATCTAATGCTTTTGATAATTCTTGTTCAGTAGGTTCTCTTCCTAATTCCTGCAATAGGTTCCTTGAAACACGATAAGTTTTATTAATTACTTCTGACATATGAACAGGAATTCTTATTGTTCTAGATTGGTCTGCAATAGAACGTGTAATTGATTGACGTATCCACCATGTAGCATAAGTACTGAACTTATACCCTTTAGTGTAGTCAAATTTGTCTACTGCCTTGATTAATCCTAGATTACCTTCTTGTATTAGGTCTAAGAAAGATAATCCCCTTCCAACGTATCTCTTTGCAATACTAACTACAAGTCTAAGATTGGACTCCGCTAATTGTTTCTTGGCATGCTCATCACCTTGTTCAATTCTTTTGGCAAGATTAATCTCGTCTTCAATTGTAAGTAATGGGTAAGAACCAATTTCTTTTAAATATAATTTTACCGGGTCATCTGACATTGCTGAGTTAATGATTGCTGTGTCTTCAATTACAAAGTCATCGTTGTTATCCTTTTCAAACTCTAGCAAAGCTTTCTCATCGGGTTCGGCGTCGTCGTCATTTACATTCAAAACTATAATGCCTTTAGATTCTAAGAACTCATACATTAAGTCAATCTGAGAGAGGGAAGGATTCACCTCTTTTAAAATGTCATTGATTTTTGCAATTTCAATTACGTTATTATTGCTATGTGCAACACCAACAAGTTCTTCAAGTTTTGCTTTAAAAACTGCTGGATCAACATTAGCTTCCGCAACTGTTTTCTTGCTTTGAGTTTTTGACTTAGCATCAACATCTTTTGAGTTTTTCATAAATACCTCCAACCGAATTTAAAAAAATTCATATATTAATACATCCCTGTGTATTTAGTGTAAAAAACAAAAAGTTCCTTTAGCACTATTCAACATTTTATCACAGCTAAAAGGATTTTGCTATAGAAAAATGAAAAAAATAACGGATTTTAAAGAAAATTTCACATTTTTAAAAAAATATTATAAAAGTTTTATTTGTTATCACAAAAAAGCGATGTTTTTCGCATAGTAATAAGAGTAAATTAATCTCATATAAATAATCTTTAAAAATCTGTTGACATGATTAATATATAGGGTAAAATTAATAATGTTGGTTAGAATAAGTTTATACTTTATTATGATTGACAATATTATAGATTTTAATACAAAGGAGTTATGAAAATGGAAAACTGTTCACATGATTGCAGTTCTTGCGAATCAAATTGTGCTCAAAAGAAAGAGTCTTTAAAAGAACCATGCAATAAATATAGTAATGTTAAGAAAGTTATCGGTGTAGTAAGTGGTAAAGGAGGAGTTGGTAAATCTCTTGTTACTTCATACGCAGCTGTTTTGATGAATAGAAAAGGATATAAGACTGCTATTTTAGATGCTGATATTACAGGGCCATCTATACCAAAGTCATTTGGTATAAAAGGTAAAGCACTTGGTAATGAAATGGGAATATTGCCTCGTGAGTCACAGAATGGTACAAAGGTAATGTCAATTAATTTATTATTAGAATCAGAAGCAATGCCAGTTTTATGGCGTGGACCAATTGTAATTGGTGCAGTCAAGCAATTTTGGACAGATGTTCTATGGGAAGATGTTGACTATATGTTTGTTGATATGCCACCAGGAACAGGTGATGTACCATTAACAGTATTTCAATCATTACCATTAGACGGAATAATCATAGTTACTTCACCTCAAGAGTTGGTTTCTTTAATTGTTGAGAAAGCAGTTAATATGGCTAAGGCTATGAATGTTCCTATTTTAGGATTAGTTGAGAACTATAGTTATATTCAATGTGGTAACTGTGGAGAAAAAATGAGTGTATTTGGAGAGAGCCATGTTGATGATATAGCAAAGAGGTATAATCTTAATGTATTGGCTAAATTACCAATTGATACGAAAATTGCTCAAGCGGTTGATAAAGGTGAGATTGAAAAGCTTGAAGGTGATTGGCTAGATGATGTAGCAGACTATATAGAACAAAACTTAGAGATTAAGGAAAATGAAGTAAAAGCCGATATGAAAATAGCAGTACCTTGTGAAAAAGATGATATCAATGAGCACTATGGAAAATGTACAAATTTCAAAGTATTTGTAATTAAAAATGGCGAACTTGATAAGAAATATGATCTTACTGCAATGAATTCTGAACATGAGATTGTATCACAGTTGCTAAAAGATGAGAGTGTTGATACTGTTTTATGTGGTGGAATAGGACAAGGCGCAATGGAATCTTTGTTTAAACATAATATAGTTGTTATTCCAGGTTTAAAAGGCAATATAGATGTTGCTGTTGGCAGCTATCTTGATGAAGTTGTTACACGTTAGGTGAATTGTGTGAATTTTCTGTAAAATAAGCAGATTTTTGTTTTACATTTATGGCAAAATTTGGTATACTACTATATGTGAGTAGCAATATGCGTAAAAAAATACTAGAAGGGAAAGATTACAGGATGAATTTAAAGAGAATATTAGTTGGAGTAATGGTATCAGCAGCAGTAGTTGGTATGGTAGGATGTGGCAAAAAGGAATCTTCTAATACTTATAAGAATAAAGTAATATTAGGAAAGTATAAAGGAATTGAAGTTGAAAAAATGTCTACGGACCCTACAGAGGACGAGATAGAGAGTCAGATTACTGAATATCTTCATTCATTAGAAGATAAAGGAATTAAGAAGGTTAAAAAAGGTGATAATGTTAACATCGATTTCGAAGGTAAGATAAATGGTAAGGCTTTTGATAATGGAAGTGCAAAGAAATACAATTTGGTTATAGGTTCTAATAGTTTTATAGATGGTTTTGAAGAACAACTTATTGGTAAAAAAGTTGGTAAAGAATATGATATAAAAGTTACTTTCCCTAAGGATTATCAAGAAGAATCTTTACAAGGAAAGAAAGCTGTATTTAAAGTTAAGATTAATTATGTAAGTCCAAGAAAGTTAACAGATAAAATTGTTAAAAATGATAAGAGCAATGAGTATGAAACTGCAGATGATTACAGAGCATATGCTGAAGAAGAATTGGTTGAACAATTAGAAACTAATGCAGAGAATTCAATGAAGTCTACTATACTTTCTGAAGTTGTTAAGAATTGTAAATATAAGAATTTAAAAGAAGATATAGCAAAAGAAGTTAAAAATTCAAAAGCTCAAATTAAGAAACAATATAACATTTCAGTAGCTGAATATGCTAAACAAATGGGTTCAGATGAGAAAACTTTATTGAAACAAATAGAAGATTCTTCTGAAAATTATGTAAAACAAAGCCTTGCATTACTTGCAATTGCTTCAAAAGAAAATATTAAATTATCAGATAAGGAATTTAATTCAAAGGTTCAAAAGCAATTAGATGAGTATAAGAGTGCTAATTATACTATTTCAAAAGAAGATTTTTATGAACAATTCGGTGGTAAATCAGCAGCTAAAGAATATTATCTTCAATTAAAGGTTTTAGATTATTTAGTAGATCAAGCTAAGGTTGTTAAAGCAAAACCTTCAGTTGAGCCAACAAAAGAAGCAGCTAAGAAAGAATCAAAGAAGTCAGATAAAGATAAGAAATAGTTTAATTGAAATATTTTGAATAATAGCAAATCAATAATTATATAAAGAGGAAAGAGTCTTTGGTGACTCTTTTCTTTTTGCTATAAAGTAAATTAATATATATGACGATATCTTCATTGATGTAATGTGTGCATTGGAGGTATGTTTATGGGAAAGAAACATAATAAAGATATAAATAAAGAAAATAAAACAAATGCTAAAGAACAAGCATTTGCGGATAAGCATACCCCAAAAGAGGGAAATGTTGACTCTGTTAAAGAAGAGTTTGAGAAAAAAGAAGAGCATGAAGAAGTTAAAAAGACTGAGAAGGCTGAAAATAAAAAAGAAACGGAAAAGATAGAGAAGAGCGAAGAAAAAGAAGAGAAAGAAAATAAAGAAGAAACGGAAAAGATAGAGAAGAGCGAAGAAAAAGAAGAGAAAGAAAATAAAGAAGAAACGGAAAAGACTGGGAAGAGCGAAGAAAAAGAAGGGGAAGAAGATAAAGAAGAAATAGAAAAGACTGGGAAGAGCGAAGAAAAAGAAGGGGAAGAAGATAAAGAAGAAATAGAAAAGACTGGGAAGAGCGAAGAAAAAGAAGGGGAAGAAAATAAAGAAGAAATAGAAAAGACTGGGAAGAGCGAAGAAAAAGAAGGGGAAGAAAATAAAAAAGAAACGGAAAAGATAGAGAAGAGTGAAGAAAAAGAAGGGGAAGAAAATAAAGAAGAAATAGAAAAGACTGGGAAGAACGAAGAAAAAGAGGATAAAAAAGAACAAGAAGAAGCTAAAGAAACAGAAGAAAAGATAAATAAAGAAGAAAACAAAAAGTCAGAAGAGCAAACGAAAGTAGATGTAAAAAAACTTAAAGATATTCCACTAGAATGGATAGATAAAGATGGAAAAGTACGTATTCCTAAGGAAGAATATTTACAATTACTTAAATATAAGGAAAGAAAAAAACGTACAAGAAAAATTATTAGAGGAATTGTGTTTACTCTCGTTATAATAGTTACATTTATTTTGTGCGTAGCATTTTTATCAGGTGGAATGTCGACAGTAGGAGGAAGAAAAGCTGATAAAGCACCTAAAGTAGATAAGATTGTAGAAACAGCAGAACCAACTGCAGTAGATGAAGACTATGTAGATCCAGAGGATGTTCCTAGTAAGGGAAATGATGATGTTGATGAGGATAACGATTCTGAAACTTCTAATGATTCAGATGAAGATGCTGTTAGAGATAATACAGATGGAATGGCTTCTCCAGATATAGTTGAGAATAACTCGCGTGATAATGTTGGTTCAGAGTCTTTAGAAAATGGTAATTCTAAAAAACAAAATTTTGATAATGTGAAAATAAATGAAGAGTTAGGTTTGCCAGAAGTAACAATTAATCCTGATGCGATTGATTGAGGAAACGGGGGCTACTAATCATGGCTAACAGAAAATGTCCTAGTTGTAAGTGCAGTATAGGCAAATTTGATACAACTTGTCCCAAATGTGGTGAATTGATTTTTGAGGATCCAGTTGAGGTTAGTGAAGAAAAGATAAAAGAGAATGAAGAACAAAGCAATAGTAATACAAGGTTTGCTTTAAAAAATAAGATAAAATTATCAAAGATTACGGATAGTTTTATTAAAAAATGTAAGAGTTTTGGTAATAGAGCCTTAGAACTATTAAAGAAATTGTATAGATTTACTAGGCTCTATAAATTGCACCCATATATAACATATGTTAATGTTCTTGCAGTTATAACATTAATCGCTACAATATGTTTGATTGGAACAGGAATAAAAATAGTTCGCTTTAGAGATAGTAAATCCGTGCTTAGTAATGTTAAATCAGATACTACTTATTATGAAATAAAAGATAAATCAGATAAAAAGAATAAAGAGGGAAAGAGAAGTATTGATTTGCAAAGAGGATTGCTAATTCTTACTTATGAAAATGAGAATATTGGTGGAGTGAATGCTACGTTGCAGTATGAAATGAAACCAGGAGACGATGTAATAGAAGCTACTGTAATAAAATTTAAACATAATGATATAGATGTTATTAGAATGAAGCAGTATTTAGAGGTTAATTATGGTATAGGTAAGAAATTAGAGAATGGTACAATTTCATATGAAGATAAGGATAATTCTTATACATATACCAATGGAACGTGTGCGTCAGTAGAGATTGTTAGGATCAAACCGCTTAGTTAAGATATTTATATAGAAAATAGCATAGTTAAATAATATTTTGCATACATTGTATAAATATTATTTAGGTGAAGTTATTTGCGAGAATATAGTTTATATAATTTACAAATTGAGGAGAGGGCCGTTATTATAGCTAATTATATAATTGATGTACGAGCGACTGTTAGGCAGGCAGCAAAGGAATTTGGAGTAAGCAAGAGTACGGTACATAAAGACGTTACAGAAAGGCTTAAAAAAATTAATCCACAATTGGCTGAGAAGACTAGACAAATTTTGGATATAAATAAATCTGAGAGGCATATTAGAGGTGGATTAGCTACCAGAGAAAAATATCAACATAGCAGAGAAAATAATGTAAATAGGTCTAAAGACCTATAAAACACTAGGAAATTCGTCCGATTTATATAATGTAAGTTGAAAATGCTGTAAATTAAATTTTAACACTAAACTGTAAACAAGGATAGTATGGCTAGGTCATTGATGGTTATACTATTCTTTCTCTATATTAGAAGATAATTAACTTATATTTTTGCTGAATATTAAAATTATGTCAAAATAAAAGGATTATTTTGACAACTGTTGGAAAATATAGTAAAATAAAAGTATATCGTACACTAAATAGAGAATATTTAGTAGGTTGCGGTTTTTATGAGGTTAGGATGTAAATAACAGGAGGGTTTTTAGTGTATAAGGTTTTAATATCACAGCAGGATAAGGAGCAAATGCGACTTATAAGGGAAAGTTTATTGTCAGGGTTTGATGAAGTGTTTATCTTTTGCACCAGTTCAGGTGAAGAAACCATTGATATTGTAAGTAAAGAACATCCAGATTTGGTGTTTCAAGGAATTGAATTAAATGATATTAGCGGTATAGATGTTGCAACTGAGATAATGAAGATTAGTCCAGAAAGTCATATCGTGTTTTTGTCGTGTTATGACCATTTTGAGTTTGCAAGAACGGCGATGCATCTTGGAGTTGAAGATTATTTATTGATGCCCGTTACAGAACAAGATATAATAGAAGTTACTTCAGATGTATTAAGAAAAATTGATAATTATCGTGCTGTAAAGTACACAGAGTCAAAGAATAGAGAATTTATGCAAGATTCAAAAGATTTGTTAGGTTATGGGTTTATTTACTCTATTTTATTTAGTGATTCCTTGAGAAAAAATATAAGTGAATATAAACGTACATTAGGGATAACAGATAGAGGATTCTGGTATAATATAGAAGTTTGTAATGAAAGTTATAAACCAGCAGTAAAAGATGATGAATTAATAAATGTTGTGGGTGAAACACTTAGGAAAAATGTTAAATATATTATTGGACCTAAAATAGGAGAAAGATTACTTGTATATATTCCTGTTATGGATGATGACGTAAGATTTGAAGATGAAAAATTTATTATCTCCTTAGCTAAGATTGTTAAAAGAGAAATAGAGAGTGCTTTTATACTAAAAACTAATATAGGTATAGGGAGCATTAGGAATCTTGATGAGTTACATATATCATATGAAGAATCTATTAAGGGTCTAAGAGATAATAAAGATGTTGTCAAATATGTCGGAAGTGAGAATAATGATTTATATGTTAAAGCTACTGTTATTGAAAAAAGACTATTTGAGAGTATAGAGTTAGATAAAGATGATGTTAGAAAACTATTTGTTCTTTTATTGCAGCAGTATGAAGAACTACCATTAAAAGATAGAAAAAGTAAAGTACTAGAATTATTTGCAATTATTAATCACAAGATAAGCTCAATGGGTGCAGAAGAATGGGAAACTTGTGATAGTATGAGAATGTATCAAGAAATTATGGATTTATCAGAAGATAATATAGATATTTATTCTATGAATAAGTTTGAGTATTTATTAAAGGCTTTGAGAAGGCGAAATACTCAGAATTTATCACCTACTGTTAAAAAGGCTATGCATTATATGAGTGAACATTTTAATAAAAATATTACATTGAATGATATATCTAATTTAGTAGGTGTAAGTGTTCAATATTTCAGTAAGATTTTTAAAGAAGAAGTCGGATGTAATTACGTTGATTGGCTTAATTCTTTAAGAATTAATAGAGCAAAAGAACTTATGGAAAGCACACAAATGACTATTAAGGAAGTTGGCTTTCAAGTTGGGTATAACGATCCAAATTATTTTAGTCGTATTTTCAAAAGATATGAAGGCGTTGCTCCAACTGAATATGTAAATAGAAAAGAAGTAAGTTAATAGAATAGTATTGTACTACTAAAAACAATAGTGAGTTAAGAAAAATTTCAGAAATTATATATTGACTAAGACCTTATTTCATGGTATATTGAAAAAGCGATGGAAGAGGTCTTTTTTTTATGCCTAAAATTTAGCATGAGCACATTGAATTAAAAGTGGAGGTGGATAATCGTGCGCGTAAAGATAACATTAGCATGTACAGAATGTAAGCAACGTAACTACGATACTAAAAAAGAGAAAAGATTACATCCAGACAGAATGGAAACTAAAAAGTATTGTAAGTTCTGCAGAAAACACACTTTACACAAAGAGACAAAATAAGGAATTGATAGGATTCACACTTTAGAAGAAAGGAATGTGAAGATATGGGCGAAGATTCTAAAAAAGTAAATAGTGTTGAGAAGAAGGGATTTTTTAAATCTCTAAAAACTGAGTTTAGTAAAATAATGTGGCCAGATAGACCAACAGTAATTAATAAGTCTATAGCTGTTGTAGTTGTTACAACAATTTTAGCTCTTGTAATTGCGTTATTTGATTATTTAATTGGATCAGGATTATCATGGTTATCACAACTATTAGGATAAGGTGGTTTTATGTCAGATTTTAATTGGTATGTAGTTCATACCTATTCAGGGTATGAGAATAAGGTAAAAGCAACAATTGAAAAAACTATTGAGAACAGAGGTCTTCAAGATCAAATTATAGAGGTATCTGTTCCTATGATTGATGTAGTGGAAGTTAAGAATGGTGCAAATAAGACTGTTCAGAGAAAGAAATTCCCTGGTTACGTTTTTGTAAAAATGGTTATGAATGAGGACACATGGTATGTAGTTAGAAATACTAGAGGTGTTACTGGGTTCGTAGGACCTGGATCAAAACCAGTGCCATTGACTCCAACAGAAATGCTTAATATGGGCTTTGATGGAGGAAGTATCACAATTGACATAGATGTTAATGTAGGTGATACAGTTGAAGTTGTATCAGGAGCATGGGAAGAAGTTACTGGAGTTGTTCAAAGTATTAATGAAGCTAAGCAAACAGTGACTATTACTATTGATATGTTTGGTAGAGAGACACCAGTTGAAATTAGTTTTGCTGATATTAAAGTATTATAATTATTTAGATAGTCAAAACAGTATGGTTAAACTCAAGTGATTAATTTAGGAGGTAAGCAATTATGGCAAAGAAAGTTACAGGATATATTAAGTTACAAATTCCAGCTGCCAAAGCAACACCTGCACCACCTGTAGGCCCTGCACTTGGACAGCACGGAGTTAACATTGTACAGTTTACAAAAGAATTTAATGCTAGAACAGCAGGTCAAGAAGGAATGATTATTCCAGTTGTAATCACTGTATATCAAGATAGAAGTTTTAGTTTTATTACTAAGACTCCACCAGCAGCAATTTTATTAAAGAAAGCTGCTAATATTAAATCAGGATCAGGAGTACCAAATAGAAATAAAGTTGGTAAGATATCAAAAGCAGATATCCAAAAGATCGCTGAACTTAAGATGCCAGACTTAAATGCTGCAAATCTTGAGAGTGCAATGAGCATGATCGAAGGAACAGCTAAGAGTATGGGATTAGTAGTAGAAGACTAGTAAATATAAACCAAAAGGTATAGATAAAAGATTTCATCACAAGACAGTAACAATATAAATGTGGGAGGGATTCTCCCGATATTACCACTAGGAGGTTAATAGATATGAAGAGAGGTAAGAAATATTCAGATGCTTCTAAATTATATGATAAGACACAAGCATTTGATACAGAAGAGGCTATTAGCTTAGTTAAGAAAACAGCCGTTGCAAAATTCGATGAAACAGTTGAAGCTCACATCAGATTAGGTGTAGATAGTAGACATGCAGACCAACAAGTTCGTGGCGCTGTTGTTTTACCACATGGAACTGGTAAAAAAGTAAGAGTTCTTGTTTTTGCTAAAGGTGATAAATTAGCTGAAGCAGAAGCAGCTGGAGCAGATTTCGTTGGAGGAGAAGATTTAATTCCAAAGATTCAAAATGATAATTGGTTTGATTTTGATGTTGTTGTTGCAACTCCAGATATGATGGGTGTTGTTGGACGTTTAGGACGTGTACTTGGACCTAAGGGATTAATGCCTAATCCAAAGGCAGGAACTGTAACAATGGATGTTACAAAGGCTGTACAAGATATTAAAGCAGGTAAGATTGAATACAGATTAGATAAGAGCAATATTATCCACGTACCACTAGGTAAGGCTTCATTTACTGAAGAGCAATTAGTTGACAACTTTACTACTTTAATGGGAGCTATAGTTAAAGCTAAACCAGCAGCTACTAAGGGACAATACTTAAGAAGTGTAACTTTAGCAACAACTATGGGACCAGGAGTTAAAGTTAATACTGTTAAGCTTGGTTAGTAATAAGCTGAACGTATAATTTTATAATGTGAATATTAGATATTATATATAAAAACGCGAAGATTAGTCTTCGCGTTTTTTTTGCAATTTTAAATGTGCAATTGAGAAAAATATAAAATATTTATAAAATACAAAAATTATGTTTGACAAGATTAAAAGTATAGAGTATACTTAACGAGTATGAAAGAAATACTGCCGAAGACAGTAGGTGCGAAAGCGTAAGTTATTTATAACGCCTACCGAGGAAATATAATCTTATATGACGATTATGCCTTGTTGTCTTTGACAGCGAGGCTTTTTATATAGTCAAAGTGTTGAACACTTTAGGAACAATATGGTTCTAAAGATTATAATAAGCTGACGGCGGTGACCTTTTTGATACAGAATCTATAAGGAGGTACACCATTATGGCAAAAGTTGAATTAAAACAACCAATCGTTGATGAAATCTCAGCATACGTAGAAAAAGCTCAATCAGCAGTATTAGTTAACTATCGTGGACTTACAGTTGAGCAAGATACTATTTTACGTAAGAAGATGAGAGAGGCTGGTGTTGTATACAAAGTATATAAGAACACTATGCTTAAGAGAGCGTTTGAGGGAACTGCTTATGAAGAGTTATCTCAACATCTTGATGGACCAACTGCTGTTGCATTTGGATTAGAGGATGCAACTGCTCCAGCTAGAATTTTCAGCGAAGTTATGAAGGAAGCAACTGCTTTGGAATACAAAGGTGGAGTTGTTGAAGGAGTTTACTATGATGCTAAAGGTATCGAAGTTATTGCAAGCATTCCTTCAAGAGAAGTACTTATTTCCAAATTACTTGGAAGCTTACAATCACCTATTTCAAATCTTGCTCGTGTTCTTAATCAAATCGCAGAGAAGAATGGCGAAGCTGCATAGGCAAGTGGTTATTAATTGAAAGCTGAATTATTATTAATTTAACTGAACAAATTAGAATAATTCAATAATGAAACTATTAGAAAATAAGATGGATATTTATTAGATATCCGCAAAAGAAATAATTAGAATTTATGGAGGTATTTATAATGACAACTCAAGAATTTATCGAAGCTATTAAGGGCTTAACAGTATTAGAATTAAATGATTTAGTAAAAGCATGTGAAGAAGAATTTGGTGTATCAGCAGCAGCAGGTGTTGTTGTAGCAGCAGCAGGTGGAGACGGAGCAGCAGCTGGAGCAGAAAAGACTGAATTTAACGTAGAGTTAACTGAAGTTGGTGGAGCAAAGGTTAAAGTTATCAAAGTTGTTCGTGAAGTAACAGGATTAGGATTAAAAGAAGCTAAAGAAGTAGTAGACGGAGCTCCTAAGGTTGTTAAAGAAGGTGTTTCTAAAGAAGAAGCAGAAGAAATTAAGACTAAATTAGAAGCAGAAGGTGCTAAGGTTACTTTAAAATAATTTAATATAAATTAATTTTATATAAGTAATTAGATAACTTATAGGCTTTGGAAGATTGTATAATCTCCAAAGCCTTTTTATTGTGCGTCTTGCGACGCATTTCTTATTATATAAAAACATTCCACTTGGGATGCGTAGCTCGTGGATGGGAATGCAACTCTTTTTATTATATTTTTGTGGATAATGTAGAAACTTATAATTATTCTTGAAATTACAAAAAAATTTGTTATAATAATATTATGTTTATTAAAAATATTTAAATTAAATTATTAAAGGGAGGATTTTTTTAATGAGGGTAAAAGAAATTAGGATGAGAGCAAAAGAGTGCTTAAAGGGGAAATGGGCTAAGACAAGCGTTCTGATTTTTCTATTTAATTTATTAATTTCTGTAGCAATGATAGGGTACATCGTGTTATATTCAGCAGCCATAGTTTTAGAAGATAAGAATCTAGAGTATATCTCTTTGGTATTAATTATACCCGGATATATTATGCAGGCAATACTACAAATTGGTTTACTACGTATTATTTTAGGCGTGACTAGAGGAAAAGATTATAAGTTTTCTGATATTTTTTTGGGTGCGAAATATTGGCTAAAGACTTTGGGAGTTATATTCATGACATCATTATTTACTTTATTGTGGATGTGTTTGTTCATTATTCCAGGTATTATTAAAGCAATTTCATATAGTATGGCATTGTTTATTTTAGCAGAAAATCCTGAAAAAGGAATTCTAGAGTGTATTACTGAATCTAGAATGATGATGAAAGGAAATAAATGGAAATATGTTGGCTTAGTTTTATCTATAACTATATGGTTAATATTATTTGTAGCAGTTATATATGGATGTATAGTTGGTACAACATATTTAATAGCTGCGAAATTAGGTTCAGTGGTTGTAAATATTTTGATACTTTTAGTTACTCTGTTCTTGTTAACTACAGTATACACAATACTTACATATGTTATAACAAGTTATTTATATGTAGCAGAAGGAGTTATGTATTTAGATATATCTAAAAAAGATGAAGTATACAGTGATGCTTCAGTCGTGGAAGAAGGCATAACAGTGAGTACAGATGATATATATACTGCGAATGTAGAAGATGCTATATCTGATAATGTGGATGGTATGGTTGAGGACAAAGCAGAATGAGATAAGATTTGAATAATGATTAATGTATCATAATAAAGTATTATATATGACTTTTAATTAAAAATTTTATAAAAATTTTTAATTACTCCCACAAAGCTTTAAAATAAAGGCCTTGTGGGAGTAATTTACTATGTATATTTATAAAAAAGTGAAAAATATACTGTTGACAAATTGTAACTATTGTGGTAGTGTGGAAGTTGCACTATTGTGTTATTGTATGCCAAAATATACGTATCAAGTAGATGGAGGCCTATTCATATATTAGTTCAAGGAGTGAAATGGCAATGGTAAAAAACAGAATTCGTCCAATACAAATTGGAAACGGTATTAGAATGAGTTACTCTAAGCAAAAAGAAGTGCTTGAAATGCCAAATCTCATTGAAGTTCAGACAGAATCTTATAAATGGTTCATTGAGGAAGGACTTAGAGAAGTATTTAGGGATATCTCACCTATTACAGATCATGGTGAGAATTTAAGTCTAGAGTTTGTAGACTTTAAACTTTGTGAGGATGACATAAAGTATACTATTGAGGAGTGTAAGGAGAGAGATGCAACTTATGCTGCTCCACTTAAGGTAAAGGTTAGACTTTACAATAAGGAAACAGATGAAATAACTGAGCATGATATTTTCATGGGTGATTTGCCACTTATGACTGCAACAGGTACATTTGTAATTAATGGTGCAGAAAGAGTTATAGTAAGTCAGTTAGTTCGTTCACCTGGTATCTATTATGGAATTGGACATGATAAAGTAGGTACAGAATTATTTACATGTACAGTTATTCCTAATAGAGGTGCATGGTTAGAATATGAGACAGATTCTAACGGTGTATTTTATGTACGTGTTGATAGGAATAGAAAGGTTCCAATTACAGTATTATTAAGAGCTATGGGGTTAGGGACTAATCAAGAAATAATTGATAAGTTCGGGGAAGAATCAAAAATCCTTGAAAGTATGAAGAAAGATCCATCAGATAATTATCAAGATGGTCTACTTGAGTTATATAAGAAATTGCGCCCAGGTGAGCCATTATCTGTAGATAGCGCAGAGTCTTTAGTAAGAGGCATGTTCTTCGATGTAAGAAGATATGATTTAGCTAAGGTTGGTAGATACAAGTTTAATAAGAAGCTTGCATTTAAGAATAGAATCGTTGGATTTAATTTAGCAGAAGATGTTGTAAGTGAGGAAACTGGTGAAGTTATTGCTGAAGCAGGTACATTTGTGGATGATGATTTAGCTATAGCATTACAAAATTCAGCAGTCCCATATGTAGTCATTGCAACAGAACAAAAGAATGTTAGAGTATTATCTAATATGGCTGTTGATATTAATGCTTTTGTTGATGTTGATAAGAAAGAATTAGGAATTACTGAGGATGTTTATTATCCTGTATTAAAGGAAATTCTTGATGAGTATTCTGATAAAGCAGATATTGAAGAAGCTATTAAGAGAAACATAAATGAACTAATTCCAAAACATATTACAAAGGATGACATATTTGCTTCAATTAACTACAATATGCATCTAGAGTATAATCATATAGATAGTAGAGATATTAGAGTTGGTAGTCCTGATGACATTGATCATTTGGGAAATAGACGTATTAGAGCAGTAGGTGAGTTATTACAGAACCAATACAGAATTGGTTTATCAAGAATGGAACGTGTTGTTAGAGAAAGAATGGGAACACAAGACATTGAAAGTATATCACCTCAGACTTTGATTAATATCAAACCTGTTACAGCTGCAGTTAAAGAATTCTTTGGTAGTTCACAGTTGTCACAGTTTATGGATCAGAACAACCCACTAAGTGAGTTAACACATAAGAGACGTTTATCAGCACTTGGACCTGGTGGTCTTTCAAGAGATAGAGCTGGTTTCGAGGTTCGTGACGTTCACTATTCTCATTATGGTAGAATGTGTCCTATCGAGACACCTGAAGGTCCTAACATCGGTCTTATTAACTCATTAGCATCATATGCAAGAATCAATGAATATGGTTTCATTGAAGCTCCATATAGAAAAGTTGATAAGAGTGATCCGCAGAATCCAAGAGTAACAGACGAGGTTATATATTTGACAGCAGATGAAGAAGATAAGTTCTATGTTGCACAAGCCAATGAACCTCTTGATGAAAATGGATACTTTGTTAAGAACAATATTTCTGGTCGTTACAGAGATGAAACATCAGAATTTGAAAAGAGTAAGATAGATTTGATGGACGTATCACCTAAGATGGTATTCTCTATTGCAACAGCAATGATACCATTCCTACAAAATGATGATGCGAACCGTGCCTTGATGGGATCTAACATGCAACGTCAGGCTGTACCATTGTTAATGACTGATTCACCAGTAGTTGGTACAGGAATGGAAAGAAAGGCAGCAGTTGACTCAGGAAACTGTGTTGTTGCTACAAAAGGCGGTGTTGTTGACAGATCAGCATCAAGTGAAATTATTATAGTTGAAGATGATGGACATAGACATAGATATCCATTAATGAAATTTGCAAGAAGTAACCAAGGCACATGTTTGAATCAACGTCCTATTGTATATAAAGGCGATAGAGTTGAAGCAGGAGATGTTATTGCAGATGGACCATCAACATTAAATGGAGAGTTAGCACTAGGTAAGAACCCATTGATTGGTTTCATGACTTGGGAAGGATATAACTACGAGGATGCTGTTCTTTTAAGTGAAAGATTAGTTCAAGATGATGTATATACATCAGTTCATATAGAAGAATATGAGGCAGAATCAAGAGATACTAAGCTTGGACCGGAGGAAATTACAAGAGATGTCCCTGGTGTAGGTGATGATGCACTTAGAGACCTAGATGAAAGAGGTATTATAAGAATCGGTGCAGAAGTAAGAGCAGGAGATATTCTTGTTGGTAAAGTTACTCCTAAGGGAGAGACAGAACTTACTGCAGAGGAAAGACTTCTTAGAGCAATATTCGGAGAAAAAGCAAGAGAGGTTAGAGATACATCATTAAGAGTTCCTCATGGTGAATTCGGTATAATAGTTGATGCTAAAGTATTTACAAGAGAAAATGGTGATGAGCTTTTACCAGGAGTTAATCAATCTGTTCGTGTATATATTGCACAGAAAAGAAAGATTCAAGTTGGTGATAAGATGGCTGGTCGTCATGGTAACAAGGGTGTTGTTTCTAGAGTATTACCTGTAGAGGATATGCCTTTCTTACCAAACGGTAGACCTCTTGATATCGTACTTAATCCTCTAGGTGTGCCTTCACGTATGAACATTGGACAGGTACTTGAAATCCATTTAAGTTTAGCGGCTAGAGCATTAGGATTTAAAGTTTCTACACCAGTATTTGATGGTGCAAATGAGATTGATATAGAAGATACATTAGAGTTAGCAAATGATTATGTTAATACTGAATGGGAAGAATTTTATGAGAAATATAAAGATATTCTTAACAAAGAAGTTATGGAATATCTTGAAGAAAATAAAGATTACAGAGAAGAATGGAAAGGTGTTCCAATCAATCGTGATGGTAAGGTAAGATTACGTGATGGACGTTCAGGAGAGTACTTTGATGGTGCAGTAACTGTTGGATTCATGCATTACTTGAAACTTCACCACTTGGTAGATGATAAGATTCATGCTCGTTCAACTGGTCCATACTCACTTGTAACTCAACAACCACTTGGTGGTAAAGCACAATTTGGTGGTCAGAGATTTGGTGAAATGGAAGTTTGGGCACTTGAAGCATATGGAGCAGCATATACTCTTCAAGAAATACTTACTGTTAAATCTGATGATGTTATCGGACGTGTTAAGACATATGAAGCAATCATTAAAGGTGAGAACATTTCTAAGCCAGGTATACCTGAATCATTTAAGGTATTATTAAAAGAACTTCAATCATTAGCACTAGAGGTTACTGTGCTTGATGAGGATGGTAATGAAGTTCAAATGGCTGAAACAATTGATTATGGTGATGAAGATTTAACACCATTGATTGAAGGAAATAATTTCTTGAACTCAGAAGAAAGTGACTCATTCACAAATGCTGGTTATAGTGCAGTGTCAGGTGAACAAGGCGATGATGTTTTACTAGACTTTGAAAAATCAGATAGTGAAGATATGGATGAAGACATTGATATGCCAGAGGATTTTAATCCAAGTAGCATATTAGATGATGATTTTGAATAAAATGAACGAAGGGAGCACCTGTGATGTCAGAAGTTGTTAATCAAGCAAATCAAGAGAGTAAAGAATTAACTTATGATGCTATAAAGATAGGTTTAGCTTCACCTGAAAAGATCAGAGAATGGTCAAGAGGAGAGGTTAAGAAACCAGAGACAATTAACTACAGAACACTTAAACCAGAAAAAGATGGTCTATTCTGTGAAAAAATATTTGGACCTAGTAAAGACTGGGAATGTTATTGTGGTAAATATAAAAAGATAAGATATAAAGGTATTGTTTGTGATAGATGTGGGGTTGAAGTAACTAAAGCCAGCGTTAGACGTGAAAGAATGGGACATATTGAGTTGGCTGCTCCTGTAGCACATATATGGTATTTTAAGGGAATCCCAAGTAGAATGGGATTAATCCTTGATATATCACCAAGAACTCTTGAAAAAGTATTATATTTTGCTTCTTACATTGTATTAGATGCTAGAGAAACAGAATTACAGTATAAGCAAATATTAAGCGAACGTGAATACAATGAAGTTGTTGAAAAATATGGATACGATGCATTTAGAGTTGGTATGGGTGCTGAAGCAATTCAAGAATTATTAAAGAATATTGACCTTGATAAAGAGGCTGATGAACTTAAGAAAGCACTTGATGAAGCTTCAGGACAAAAGAAAGCAAGAATTATAAAGAGATTAGAAGTTGTAGAAGCTTTCAAAGAATCTGGTAATAAACCAGAGTGGATGATTTTAACAGTTATACCTGTTATTCCTCCAGATATCAGACCAATGGTTCAATTAGATGGTGGTCGTTTTGCAACATCTGATATGAACGATTTGTATAGAAGAATAATTAATAGAAATAACCGTTTGAAGAGATTACTAGAGCTTGGAGCACCAGACATTATAGTAAGAAATGAAAAGAGAATGCTTCAAGAAGCAGTAGATGCTTTAGTTGATAATGGTAGAAGGGGTAGACCAGTTACTGGCCCAGGTAACCGTCCTCTTAAATCTCTTTCAGATATGTTAAAAGGTAAGCAAGGACGTTTCCGTCAGAACTTACTTGGTAAACGTGTTGACTACTCAGGACGTTCTGTTATCGTAGTTGGACCAGAATTAAAGATTTATCAATGTGGTTTACCAAAAGAAATGGCAATTGAGTTGTTTAAGCCATTTGTTATGAAAGAATTAGTTGAGCAAGGTACAGCTCATAACATAAAATCAGCTAAGAAGATGGTTGAAAGATTACAACCAGAAGTATGGGATGTCTTAGAAGAAGTTATTAAAGAGCATCCAGTAATGCTTAACAGAGCACCTACTCTTCACAGATTAGGTATTCAAGCATTCGAACCAATCTTAGTTGAGGGTAAGGCTATTAAGTTACATCCATTGGTATGTACTGCATTTAATGCCGACTTCGATGGTGACCAGATGGCAGTCCATCTTCCATTATCAGTAGAAGCCCAATCAGAATGTAGATTCCTTCTACTATCACCTAACAACTTATTGAAACCATCAGATGGTGGACCAGTTGCAGTTCCTTCACAGGATATGGTACTTGGTATTTACTATCTAACAATCGATAAGGATGGAGATAAAGGTGAAGGTAAGTTCTTTAAGAGCGTGAATGAAGCATTATTAGCATATGAAAATGAAGTTATTACACTACATTCTAAGATTAAAGTTAGAGTAAGTAAGAAGAATGCTGACGGTGAAGTTGTTAGTAAGATAATTGAATCAACGTTAGGTAGATTTATATTTAATGAAATAATACCTCAAGATTTAGGATTTGTAGATAGAACTAATCCTGAGAATGAGTTAGATTTAGAGATTGATTTCTTAGTAGGTAGAAAGCAATTAAAGAAGATACTTGAGAAGTGTATTAATACACATGGTGCAACTAAAACTGCTGAGACACTTGATGCAATCAAAGCATTAGGTTATAAGTTCTCTACAAGAGGTGCACTTACAGTTTCAATTTCTGATATGATTGTTCCAGCAGCTAAGAAGGACATTATTGCAGATGCAGAAGCAACAGTAGAGAAGATTTCAAGAAACTATCGTCGTGGTTTGATGACTGATGAGGAAAGATATAAAGCAGTTATCGAGAAATGGAATGAAGCAGATGGTGAAATTACAACAGCTCTTCTTTCAGGACTTGATAAATATAACAACATTAAGATGATGGCCGACTCTGGTGCCCGTGGTTCTGAGAAGCAGATTAAACAGCTTGCAGGTATGCGTGGTTTGATGGCGGATACATCAGGTCGTACAATCGAACTTCCTATCAAGTCAAACTTCCGTGAAGGACTTGACGTTTTGGAATACTTTATCTCAGCCCATGGTGCTAGAAAAGGTCTTTCAGATACAGCTTTACGTACAGCCGATTCAGGTTACTTGACTCGTCGTCTTGTAGACGTTTCACAAGATTTGATTATTCGTGAAGTTGATTGTTGTGCAGGTAAAGATGAACGTCCAGGAATGTGGGTTAAAGCATTTATGGATGGTAAGGAAACAATTGAATCATTACAAGATAGAATTACAGGTAGATATGCATGTGAAACAATTCTTGATGATAATGGAGAAGTTATTGTTAAGGCAAATCACATGATTACACCTAAGAGAGCAGCTGCTATAATGGCTACAAAGGCCATTCAAGAAGCAGGGGATAACGCAAAAGTTAAGATTAGAACATTATTAACATGTAAGTCACACATTGGTGTTTGTGCTAAATGTTATGGTGCTAACATGGCAACAGGTGAAGCAGTTCAAGTTGGTGAAGCTGTTGGTATTATTGCAGCTCAATCAATCGGTGAGCCAGGTACACAGCTTACAATGCGTACATTCCATACTGGTGGTGTTGCCGGTGACGATATTACACAAGGTCTTCCTCGTGTTGAGGAATTATTTGAGGCTAGAAAGCCTAAGGGACTTGCAATTATATCAGAATTTGGCGGTAAGGTAACTATTAGTGATTCTAAGAAGAAGAGAGAAGTTATCATAACTAATGATGATTCTGGTGAATCAAAAGCTTATCTAATTCCTTATGGTTCAAGAATTAAAGTTCTTGAAGGACAAGAGATTGAAGCTGGTGATGAACTTACAGAAGGTAGTGTTAATCCACATGACATTCTTAAGATAAAGGGTGTACGTGCGGTACAAGACTACATGATTCAAGAAGTTCAAAGAGTTTACCGTTTACAAGGTGTTGATATTAATGATAAGCATATCGAAATCATTGTTAGACAAATGCTTAAGAAGATTAGAATTGAAGAGAGTGGTGACACTGAGCATCTACCAGGAACATTAATTGATTTACTTGACTTTGAGGAAGAAAATGAAAAACTTGCTTCAGAAGGAAAAGAATTAATGGTTGGTACTCAAACAATGCTTGGTATTACAAAAGCATCACTTGCTACTAATTCATTCTTATCAGCTGCTTCCTTCCAAGAGACTACTAAGGTCTTAACAGAAGCTGCAATTAGAGGAAAAGTTGATCCATTGATAGGATTGAAAGAAAATGTTATCATTGGTAAGCTTATACCAGCAGGTACTGGAATGAGAAGATATAGAGACGTAAAAATAGATTCAGAGATTAATGAAGACATAGCTGACCAAATTATAGAAGCTGAGCAAATTGGCGAAGATATTCAAAGTGAAGAAGTATTAACTACTGAAGAATAGATAAAAATGAGAGAGCTGAAAAACGGTTCTCTCATTTTAACATTTATCCATCTGCTAAATAGTTACATATTAATAATAAAATTTTATAAAGTACATATTTATATGGTTGACAAGGTTAATATAAATGATATATAATCAATATTGTGCTTTTTTGCACATGTATTTCTTGTGTCTAACTTATTATAAATACTATACAACATAAGAATATTTTATGAAATTCTTAGAGACATAAGAGAATGCAACCACAGATTATCATTTATCCAGGAGGTGAAAAGGATGCCAACTTTTAATCAGTTAGTAAAGAACGGAAGAAAGTCAGTTGAGAAGAAATCTACTTCTCCAGCACTACAAAAGAGCTATAACTCATTAAGAAAGAAAGTTAACGATAGCTCATCACCACAAAAGAGAGGTGTTTGTACAGCTGTTAGAACTGCAACTCCTAAGAAACCTAACTCAGCACTTAGAAAAATTGCCAGAGTTCGTTTATCTAACGGAATCGAGGTAACTAGCTATATTCCAGGTGAAGGACACAACTTACAAGAGCATAGTGTTGTTCTTATAAGAGGTGGAAGAGTTAAGGATTTACCAGGTACAAGATACCATATCGTAAGAGGTACACTTGATACAGCTGGTGTTGCTAAGAGAAGGCAAGCTCGTTCAAAATACGGAGCTAAGAGACCTAAAGACGCTAAATAAGAGTATCACTAGATTTTTAGGTTAAGTGTCGGATTAATGATATATATAGCATGAGTTAAACGATTGTTTATCCTGTAGGTTGCAGGAATGATATAGATATAATTTATCAGGACACGAACACGAAAGAACTATAAATCGTAAAGTTCGAAAAATTTTGTGAGTACCGAAGAATTAATGTAATTCAAATGAAAATAATTCATGTTGGATTGAAAAATATTAAGGAGGGAAGCAACGTGCCACGTAAAGGACATATACAAAAAAGAGATGTATTAGCAGATCCATTATATAACAATAAGGTTGTTACTAAGTTAGTCAACAACGTAATGTTAGATGGAAAAAAAGGTGTTGCACAAAAAATAGTATACGGAGCATTTAATAGAGTAGCTGATAAGTCAGGTAAGGACGCAGTTGAAGTTTTTGAAGAAGCTATGAACAACGTTATGCCTGTACTTGAAGTAAAAGCTAGACGTATTGGTGGTGCAACATATCAAGTACCAATCGAAGTTAGACCAGATAGAAGACAGGCATTAGCTCTTCGTTGGTTAACATTCTTCTCACGTAAAAGAGGCGAGAAGACTATGGAAGAAAGATTGGCTAATGAAATCTTAGATGCAGCTAATAATACTGGTGCATCAGTTAAGAGAAAAGAAGACATGCATAAGATGGCAGAAGCAAATAAAGCATTTGCACATTATAGATGGTAATAATAACGATTAAGGAGGAATTCCCTTGGCTGGAAGAGATTATCCATTGGAACGTACCAGAAATATAGGAATCATGGCTCACATCGATGCTGGTAAAACAACATTAACGGAGCGTATCCTTTATTATACTGGTGTTAACTACAAAATCGGTGATACTCATGAAGGTACTGCTACTATGGACTGGATGGAACAAGAGCAAGAAAGAGGTATCACTATAACTTCAGCAGCGACTACATGTCACTGGACATTACAAGATCATACGAAGACTAAACCAGGTGCTTTAGAGCATAGAATCAATATAATTGATACTCCTGGACACGTAGACTTTACAGTAGAAGTTGAGCGTTCACTTCGTGTACTTGATGGTGCAGTAGGTGTGTTCTGTGCAAAGGGTGGTGTTGAGCCACAATCAGAGAATGTATGGCGCCAAGCTGACACATATAATGTACCTAGAATGGCATTCATCAATAAGATGGATATCCTTGGTGCAGATTTCTACAATGCAGTAGATATGATTAAAACTCGTTTAGGTAAAAACGCAGTACCTCTTCAATTACCAATTGGTAAAGAAGATGACTTTAAAGGAATTATAGATTTATTTGAAATGGAAGCTTACATCTACAACGATGATAAGGGTAATGACATTTCTATTACAGAAATTCCTGAAGATATGAAAGAAGATGCTGAGCTTTATAGAACAGATATGATTGAAAAAATCTGTGAGCAAGATGATGATTTAATGATGATGTATCTTGAAGGAGAAGAAATACCTGTAGAAGATCTTAAGAGAGTACTTAGAAAGGCTACCTGTGAATGTGCAATCGTTCCAGTATGCTGTGGTTCTGCTTACAAGAATAAAGGTGTTCAAAAACTTCTTGATGCTATTCTTGAATATATGCCAGCTCCAACAGATGTACCAGACATTCAAGGTGTTGATTTGGATGGTAACGAAGTGGTAAGACATTCATCAGATGAAGAACCATTCTCAGCATTGGCATTCAAGATTATGACTGACCCATTTGTTGGTAAGTTAGCATACTTTAGAGTATATTCAGGTACAATGAATTCAGGTTCATACGTACTTAATGCTACTAAAGGAAAGAAAGAGCGTGTTGGTCGTATTCTTCAAATGCACGCTAATAAGAGAGAAGAATTATCAAAAGTATATTCAGGTGATATTGCAGCTGCAATCGGATTCAAGACTACAACTACTGGTGATACAATTTGTGATGAGCAACATCCAGTTATTTTGGAATCAATGGAATTCCCAGAGCCAGTTATCGATGTAGCTATAGAGCCTAAGACTAAAGCTGGACAAGGTAAGATGAGTGAAGCATTAGCTAAACTTGCTGAAGAAGATCCAACATTTAGAGCATATACTAATCAAGAAACAGGTCAAACAATCATTTCAGGTATGGGTGAGCTTCACCTTGAAATTATTGTTGATAGATTATTACGTGAATTCAAAGTTGAGGCAAACGTTGGTGCACCTCAAGTTGCATACAAAGAAACATTTACTAAGGCAGTTGATGTTGATAGTAAATATGCTAAGCAATCAGGTGGACGTGGACAATATGGACACTGTAAAGTTAAATTTGAACCAATGGATGCTAACGCTGAGAAAACATTTGAATTTGTATCAACAGTTGTTGGTGGAGCTATTCCTAAGGAATATATCCCTGCAGTTGGTGAAGGTATAGAAGAAGCTGCTAAGTCAGGTATCCTTGGAGGATTCCCAGTTCTTGGTATTAAGGCTACTGTATATGACGGTTCATACCATGAAGTCGATTCAAATGAAATGGCATTCAAGATTGCTGGTTCTATGGCATTCAAGGATGCTATGAGTAAGGCAGGAGCTGTTTTACTTGAACCTATAATGAGAGTCGAAGTTACAACTCCAGAAGAATACATGGGAGATGTAATTGGAGATATTAACTCACGTCGTGGACGTATCGAAGGTATGGAAGATATCGGTGGAGGTAAGATGATCAAAGGTTATGTTCCTCTATCAGAAATGTTTGGATATTCTACAGACCTACGTTCAAGAACTCAAGGACGTGGTAACTACTCAATGTTCTTCGAGAAATACGAGCAAGTACCTAAGTCAGTTCAAGAAAAAGTACTTTCTGCAAGAAATGCTGGTAAATAATTATAGTATATACTAGCTAAATAATGTTAACTAATAGTTAGATAATATTTTATGTTGCAACTATTCAGCCAATGGCGGAATGTTACTAAATGTTTTCTAATTATTGGAAATATACTTGAAAATGTTGCATAAATGCAATATAATAAATATCGGAGGCTTTTGCCTCCGAAATATGGCGGTTCTATTAAATATCGCGGGTATTCGGCTATTTTTTAGAAATAGCTGCAAATATAAAATATGCCAAAGGAATAACTATGGCTATTAAAGGAGGACAATAAAAAATGGCTAAGGCTAAATTTGAAAGAACTAAACCACATTGTAATATTGGTACAATCGGTCACGTTGACCATGGTAAGACAACTCTTACTGCAGCTATCACAAAAACACTTAACGTTAGATTAGGTACTGGTGAAGCTGTTGCATTTGAGAACATTGATAAGGCTCCAGAGGAAAGAGAAAGAGGTATAACTATCTCTACTGCTCACGTTGAGTATGAGACTAAGAAGAGACACTACGCTCACGTTGACTGCCCAGGACATGCTGACTACGTTAAGAACATGATCACTGGTGCTGCACAAATGGATGGAGCTATCCTTGTTGTTGCTGCAACTGACGGTGTTATGGCTCAAACTAAAGAGCATATCTTACTTTCTCGTCAGGTTGGTGTTCCTTACATCGTTGTATTCATGAACAAATGTGATATGGTTGACGATGAAGAATTACTTGAATTAGTAGATATGGAAATAAGAGAACTTCTTAATGAATATGGATTCCCAGGAGATGATACTCCTATAATCAGAGGTTCAGCTCTTAAAGCTCTTGAAGATCCAAATTCAGAGTGGGGAGATAAGATCCTTGAACTTATGGACGCAGTTGATGAGTGGGTTCCAGATCCACAACGTGCTACAGATCAACCATTCTTAATGCCAGTTGAAGACGTATTCACTATCACTGGACGTGGTACTGTTGCTACAGGCCGTGTTGAGCGTGGTGTACTTCACTTAAATGAAGAAGTTGAAATCGTTGGTGTTAAAGAAGAAATTCGTAAAGTAGTTGTAACTGGTATTGAAATGTTCAGAAAGCTTCTTGATGAAGCTCAAGCTGGTGACAACATTGGTGCACTTCTTCGTGGTGTTCAAAGATCTGAAATCGAAAGAGGACAAGTTTTATGTAAACCAGGTTCAATAACTTGCCACAGAAAGTTTACTGCACAAGTTTACGTATTAACTAAAGACGAAGGTGGACGTCATAAACCATTCTTCAATAACTACAGACCTCAATTCTATTTCAGAACTACTGACGTTACTGGTGTTATCACTCTTCCAGAAGGAACTGAGATGTGTATGCCTGGTGACAACGTAGAAATGACAGTTGAATTAATTCACCCAATCGCTATGGAACAAGGTCTAAGCTTCGCTATCCGTGAAGGTGGACGTACTGTAGGATCAGGTAGAGTTGCTTCTATCGTTGAATAGTATAAATAGATAAAAGATAATAGAGGGTTTCAAGCTCTTGGCTTGGAACCCTTTTCTTAATAATAAGGATGTGAGTTACAAAAGTGAAGGATAAGATTAAGTTGTGTGTAATAATAGGGTTAATAATTATTGCATATATTTTTCTAAGACAATTTTTTAATGAGAAGTTTGATTCGATTGATTCTTTTCAAGCATATATGAAAGGTTTTGGAATATTTGCTCCAGTTGCATTAACGGTATTTCAAGCTTTTCAAGTTGTAGTTCCTGTGTTACCTGGTTTTCTAGGATGTGCTACAGGTGCTATAATGTTTGGAACAGTAGTAGGATTTATATGTAATTATATAGGCATTAGTGCTGGGTCAATTATTGCATTTTTTCTTGGGAAAAAATTCGGTATGGATATAATACTTAAGATGTTTTCAGAGAAACAGGTTAGAAGGTGGACAAAATGGATTAGGAAAAGTAAATCCTATGAATTATTGTTGTTTATAGCAACACTTTTACCTTTATTTCCAGATGATTTTTTATGTTATTTCTCTGGATTAATGAAAATGAAAAGTCGAAAGTTTATTTGGATAATTATTTTAGGAAAACCATGGTGTATACTTGCATATAGTATAGCATTTGGTTTAATAAAGTAAATGGAGTGATACGATGAAGAAGAAAGTTTTAGGATACTATGATTATACAGTTATTCTTACATATTGTGGAATGTTATTTGCATTTTGTGGAATTCTTAGTGCAATTGAATATAGATTTGTGGATTCTTTAATCTGTTTGATGTTTGCAGGAGTATGTGATTTATTTGATGGTACAGTGGCAGCAACTAAAGATAGATCTGATAGTGAAAAAAGATTTGGAATACAGATAGATTCTTTATGTGATTTACTCAGTTTTGGTGTTCTTCCAGCTATATTTGTATATGTAGTTGGTAAAGGGCAAAGGTTTGTAGCGGTTATTGCTGCTTTATATGTTCTTTGTGCCTTGATTAGACTAGCATATTTCAACGTTTTAGAAGAAGATAGGCAAAAAGAAACTGATGAAGCAAGAGAAAAATATTTAGGTAGTCCAGTTACTACAGTAGCAATTATTTTACCTGCAATGTATATATTATATTTATACAAAATCTGCAAGAGAATGATATATTTTCCGATTTTATTGGTGATTATAGCAATTGGATTCTTAACTCCAGTGGAGATAAAAAAACCAAAAAAGATGGGAAAGATATGTATGTTATGTATAGGACTTGTTGAAATTGCAGTGTTATTTATTTTTAGGGGAGGTAGATAGTGTGAAAAAATCATGCTGATGCGAGGATTTTTTTACACGGCAATTTGTGCCGAAGTCTCATAAAGTTGCATTGATTGCAGAGCAAAATTTGATATTTTGCTCGCAGTTCCTTCGCGATAAACGCTTCGGAATGGAGGATTAATATGGACGATACATTATTTTTAAGATTTTTATATAAGACAGTGGTTGGACGCTGTCTTTTAAAAATTATAGCACAGCCAGCTATGTCTAAAATTGCTGGTTGTTTCTTAGATTCTAAATTATCTAAAGTTATAATTCCATATTTTACTAAAAAAAATAATATTGTGTTAGATGATATAGATATACCTAATAGTGGCTTTTTATCTTTTAATGATTTTTTCAAGAGAAAGAAAAAAGTTGATATGTATAATAAAGTTGCTGAAGGTATGATAAGCCCATGTGATGGATTCTTATCTATTATTAAGATTGATAAAAATTCAATTTTTGATATTAAGCATACAACTTTTACAGTGGATGAACTATTAGGAGATAAAGAGTTTGCAGAAGAGTTCTATAATGGTATGGCTTTAATATATAGGTTAACACCGGCTAATTATCATAGGTATTGTTATATTACTGATGGTAAGATTATTAAGAAAAAAGTGATACCAGGTAAACTGTATTGTGTTCGCTCTATTGCTACAAGAACAATGCCTGTTTTTGTTCAAAATGCAAGAGAGTATCAAGTGATAAATTCAGAAAAGTATGGAAATGTTGTACAGATGGAAATTGGTGCAACAATGGTTGGTAAAATAACTAATAATGATAAATTTGATATTAATACAGAGGTTAAGATGGGAGAGGAAAAAGGTTACTTTGAGTTTGGCGGTTCTACTATTGTTGTTTTGTTAAAAAAAGATGTGGTGGAAATTGATGAAAGCCTTATAGATAATGAAAAATCTCAAAGAGAAATTATAGTTAATATTGGACAAGCTATTGCAAAATAGACTCTAACTCATTAGTTATTATATGTTTGCCGATATGATTATAGTGTAGTGAAATCTATACATGGAGGTAAATTATGAAGCGAAGAGTTTGTATGATATTATGTCTTATGATAGGCATATTATTGGTTCAGGGATGTGGGAAAAAAGCTGATACAAAAGTAGAAAAGCAAGAAAAGAAGGAAGAAAAAGTAAAAAAAGTAGAGAAAGAGATTATTAATCCTAATGGAAATACATTAGAAACAAGAATTGAAACACCTGAGAATTATACTAGAGAACAAGTTGAAGAAAATAGTTTAGGAGCATTTCTTAGAAAGTATGAGATGAAAGATGATGGTTCACAGATTAAATTATTTGATGGTACTTATAATAGTGAACAAGAAATTTGTGCAGCAATATTTAAATTGCCTTTGGAATCATATGATTTACAACATTCTGGAGAGTCAATTATTAGAGTATATGCGGAATATTTTTGGTATACCAAGCAATATAAGAGAATTTCTTTTCATTTTGTAAATGGATTTGAAGCAAAATATGCTATTTGGATGAGCTAACTTATCCTTTTAAGACACCAGAATATACTTTTTAACAAGGAAGTTTAAAGAGACCCCAGTATTAAATGAATCATTGCTTTAAGATTGGAGGATTATTATGCTTAAGACATTAACAGATAATGAAATAACAATTACTTTAATTGCATTAGGCCTATTAATGTTAGGAGCATTTATTTGTGGCAAAGCTTTTGAAAGAATTAAGGCACCTAAGGTTGTTGGAGAAATTGTAGGTGGTATGTTATTTGGTGGTACTTTTTTAGGATATATTTGTCCCCAATTTATAGATAATATATTTAATAATTATAGCGAAGAAGGCAAGGTATTAAATGTATTTTATCAACTTGGTTTGATTTTTCTTATGTTTGTATCAGGATATAATACTAAAATTGATTTAGATAGGAAAAACACACGAATTTTTACATCTTTATTTGTCGGTTCGACAATTATTCCAATGTTTTTGGGTATGCCATTTATCAATATTTTTATGAAATATTTTATAGGAAGTAAAAATAATAAAATAGCATATTCTATTGTTTTTTTAATAGCTATAGCTATAACATCTATTCCTGTTATATCTAAGATTTTTTTTGATATGGGAATAATTAATACTAAGTTTGCTAATATTGTATTGACTGCATCTACTTTGCAAGATTTATGTTTATGGATATTATTAAATAGTTCTATAAATATAGCTACTTCTGAAAAAGTAGATTATCTAAAAATGTTTATAACGGTAGTAGTAACAATAGTTCTATTTGTAATTACAAAATATATAGGTAAATTGATACATAGAATAAAAATTGATTTTAGGGATGGTGCAGGTTTTCTACAGCTATGTTTTATATGCTTATTTTTCTTTATTGCATTACTAAGCATGTTGAAAATTAATATAATGTATTCATCATTTTTGATTGGATATTTAATGAGATGTATTACAACAAAAGAAAATAATGTTAATGATAGAGTAAAGTGTATTAGTGATTTTGCTTTTTCTTTCTTTGTTCCAGTATATTTTGCATTAGTTGGAATACAATTGAATCTAATACATCATTTTTCTTTTGCAAGATTTACATTATTTTTCATAATAGCATTTATATTGGAAGGAATAGGAACGGTACTTGTGTTAAAGATAGCAACAAAATTAAAAAATAATCAAATAATTAATTTTGGAATTGCTATGAATGCGAGAGGTGGTCCGGGAATTGTTTTGGCTACGGTAGCTTATAACTATAAAATTATTAATGTGGAATTTTTTACTGTGTTAGTACTAACTACGATGTTTTCATCCTTGATTGCAGGTTATTGGTTAAGAATACAGCAAAATAATGACGATAAGGTATTTGATTTATAATATGACGTGGAAATGAAGTTTAATATATAAATGATGTTATGTTGGATTATAAAATTGAAAATAAAGTGTGGAGAACAGTTATGAAAAGAATATTAGGATACATAAAGAAGGTAAATAAAGCTAGGTTTATTAAAATATTTCTTATAATAGTTATTGTAATTGCAATAGGTATACTTCTACCGCCTAAAATAAAGCAAATTCAAGATAATAAGAAATATAAACAAATAACTACCAAGATAGATACTTGTATTAATAAAAAGGATTATGATAGTGCTTTAAAAATATTAAATAGTTCTATAAAAAAGTCTGATAAAGAAGTAAATGAAAAATATATGGAAGATTTAAAGAAAAAGAAAGATAAAATAGAAAAGTTGAAGGATAATGCAGAGTATACTAAGTATATGGCTGAAGCAGAATCAGAAGATATAGAAGTGACAGATGATGATAGAATAGATGCGTATACTAAGGCTATAGACGTTAAGCCTGAAGAGGATAAGGCTTATATAGAAGCTGCCCAAATCTATGTACAATATAATGAGTATGAAAAGGCTGTTAGTTTGCTTTCTAGTGGGATGGAGGCATGTGAAGAAGAAAAGACGCCTACAGCCAAGATAACTAGTGTGAAGTTGTCATCAAAGATAAATGAGATTAATGATTTGATGACTAATACAGAATATAATAATAAGTATTTAGAGGCATTGAACTATTATAAACAAGGAAAATTAGAGGAAGTAGAGCTTAAGTATACGGAATGCCTTGCAATTAATAGGAATGATTATCGACTTTATATTTTAATGGCAAAAGCATATTTTAAAGAAAGTAAATATAATGAAGCTATTAAGGTATTAGATAATGGAATAAATCGATTTAAGAAAATTGGTGCTAGAAAAAAGGCCAGTAAGCTACATAGTAATTATAAAAAAATAGTAGAATTAAGAGCAAAGTTTATTAAGATTCAAGAAACTTCTCAAAAATATTCAAAGTTCTATAAAAAATTATTAGGTGCGTGTAAAAAATTAAAGGATGATGGTGAAAAAGAAGTAATTGATGTGATTGCTTCATTTCCATTTGCAACTATAGCTGGATGTGATAGAGTAACATATTATACTAGTAATGGGGCATTTACAGAAAAGATTAATTCAGGAACGGTTTTAGCAGTCTATAGAAGCCAATACATATATTATGGGGAATGGAAAAACGGTAAAAAAGAGGGAAATGGTTACCTTATAGCTGTTAAGAAAGGTAAGGATAATACAGTATCATATCTATATAAAGGAGAATGGAAGAATAATTATCCTAATGGAGAGGGCATGGTGGAGTACAAAAAATATAGAGATGATAAAGTAGTATATTATACTAAAACAAAAGGTAATTATACTAATGGATATGAAGATGGACAGATGACACTTGCAAAGAAAAAGAGTAGTGATAGTAGTGAGTTAATGATGAATTATAGTGCTAAGTTAGGAGAACCTGTAATTCTTACCGAAAATGGTAAGAAAATAAAAGCAGCAGATGGTACATATGTTATAGGTTATTATTATGATGATGATAATTCTAAGAAAGAGATAGCTTCTATCGCAGGTTCTAAAGAAGGTAAAATACCTAAAGTGAAATGGAGGGTACAGGGCTTACCATATTCAAAATAAAATGTAATGTATAATTAAGTGCGAATTGAATAATGAGTAATAAAAAACGAAACTATAAGTTTGCAGGATCAACTTATAGTTTCATTTTTTAAAATGGATGTTTAATAAAATTATGAATAAGTGTGTATTTATATCATGGTTTTATTATAGCACAGATATTACGTATAAACAATAAATATTACATAAAAATTAATTAAATATTTATAAACTGAATATTTACGAAATAAAATAGAAATATAATATACATCGTGAGAAGAAAAAGGTATAATAGAAAAGTATGCGGATTAGATAAATATGGAGGAATGATTGTTATGTATATAATTGTTGGTTTGGGAAATCCAGAGGCAAAGTATGATAAAACGAGACATAATATAGGTTTTGATACAATAGACTATATTGCAAATAAATATAATATAGCTTTAGATTTTGCAAAACATAAAGCTATGTGTGGTAAAGGGATTATTGAAGGGGAGAAGGTTATATTGGCTAAGCCTCTTACTTATATGAACTTAAGTGGAGAAAGTGTTCGTCAATTAGTTGATTATTATAAAATTGAAGAGGATGAGCTTATAGTTATATATGATGATATAGATTTGGATGTAGGACATATAAGACTGCGTCGTAAGGGCAGTGCAGGTGGACATAATGGAATTAAGAATATTATTGCACATTTAGGAACAGAGCAATTCAATAGAATTAAGATAGGTGTGGGTTCTAAACCAAAAGGATGGGATTTAGTAGATCATGTGTTGGGCAGATTTACTGATGAAGAGCGTGTAGAGGTTGAGAGGTCTATTGCAAAGGCAGCTGATGCTTGTACTACTATTATTACAAAGGACATAACTTATGCAATGAATGAGTATAATAAAAAATAGAGGAAAGGACTGATACTAATGAATATTTTTATGCAACCTTTGGCTGAGTTAAGTGAATATGAAGAAATAATGAAAGATATGAAGAATAATGCATATCCTATTCAAGTTACAGGTTGTGTGGTTGGACAAAAGAGTCAATTCATTAGTTGTATTGGACAGGACTTTAAATATAAGGTTATTATTGCACCAGATGAGATTAAAGCAAAGGAACTTTATGATGAGTATAGATTATTTGATAGAGAAGTTATGCTTTATCCTGCAAAAGATATAATATTTTATACGGCAGACATACATGGAAGTGCAATTCTTCATGATAGATTACAGGTAATTAAGAGGATAATAGAAGGATTACCTACTACAATTATTACTACGATAGACGCAGGGATGGATAGTCTATTACCATTAGAATATATAAAAAATAATGTTATAGATATTAATGTTGAAGGCATAATCGATATAGAAAGATTTAAGATGGATATGGTGAAACTTGGATATGAGCGCGTAACTCAGGTTGAAAATCCAGGTGAATATACTATTCGAGGTGGAATAATAGATGTATATCCTCTTACAGAGGAGACGCCATATAGAATTGAATTATGGGATGATGAAATAGATACCATTAGAACATTTGATGTAGAGAGTCAACGTTCTATTGAAAATGTAACAAGTATGAAAATATATCCGGCTTGTGAAATTGTTTTAGATGAGACAACCATGGAAAAAGGAATTAAGGAAATAGATAAAGAACTTGATAAATATGTTAGTACTCTTCGTGGAGAAATGAAGAATGAAGAGGCAAGTAGGATTACAGAAATAATAAAAGAATTTAAAGAGCAGTTAGAATTATTTAATGGTTCAATGGCTATCGATAGTTATGTAAAGTATTTTTATGATAATACAGTAAGCTTTTTTGATTATTTTGAAAATGATGATTCGCTAATTATCTTAGATGAAGTGGCTAGGATTGGGGAAAGAGGCAAGGCAATTGAGCTTGAATTTGGCGAAAGTATGATTGGAAGATTGGAAAAAGGATATATTTTACCAGGGCAGGTAGACGTTATATCAACCTTCAAGAAAGTAATTGCTAAATTAAATTCCTTAAAGGTTATTACATTAAGTGTAATGGATTATAAAATAGAGTCATTTAAAGTAAAGAAAAAGTATGATTTAGTAACTAAATCTATAAGTAGTTATAATAATAATTTTGAATTACTAGTAGAGGATTTACTTCGTTGGAAAAAGGTTGGATATAGAGTTGTTCTTATTACAAATTCTTTGACTAGAGCTAAGAGAATGGCAAGTGATTTGCTTGATAGAGGACTTAATGCCTTTTATAGCGATGATTTAGAAAGAGTGGTACAGAGTCGTGAAATAATGATAGTGTATGGTAATTTTAATAAAGGATTTGAGTATCCACTTGTTAAATTTGCATACATTACTGATTCAGACATTTTTGGGAAAAATGTTAAGAAGAAAAAGAAAAAAAGGACATATTCAGGTAAAAAAATTCAAAGCTTTACAGATTTGAATGTAGGTGATTATGTAGTTCATGAAAATCACGGTATTGGGGTATATAAGGGAATAGAAAAGATTGAAGTAGATAATATTGTTAAGGATTATGTTAGGATAGAGTATGCAAATGATGGCGTTTTATTTGTATTGGCAACTGGACTTGATTCTTTACAGAAATTTGCTGGTTCTGATGCTAAGAAGCCAAAGATTAATAAATTAAATTCTGTTGAGTGGAAGAATACAAAAGCTAGGGTTAAAGGTGCTGTTAAGGATATAGCAAAAGAATTGGTTGAATTGTATGCTATAAGACAGTCAAAAGAAGGATATAAGTTTAGTGAAGATAGTGTGTGGCAACGTGAGTTTGAAGAAACATTTATGTATGAGGAAACAAAGGACCAACTAGAAGCTATAGAGGCAACTAAGAAGGATATGGAAAGCAACAAGATAATGGATAGACTAATCTGTGGAGATGTTGGATACGGCAAAACAGAGATTGCTATTCGTGCTGCTTTTAAGGCTGTAGGTGATAGTAAACAAGTTGTATTTTTGGTACCTACAACTATCTTAGCTCAACAGCATTATAATACATTTAAACAAAGAATGAAGGATTTCCCTGTTAATATAGAAATGTTGTCTCGTTTTAGGACTCCTAAGGAGCAGAAGAAAACTATTGAAAGACTTAAGAGTGGGGCATGTGATATTGTAATAGGTACTCATAGAGTATTATCAAAAGATATTACATTTAAAAATCTCGGTTTATTAATTGTGGATGAGGAGCAAAGATTTGGTGTTACTCACAAGGAAAGAATTAAACAATTGAAGAGTGATGTAGATGTACTTACATTGTCGGCTACACCAATTCCAAGAACACTTCATATGAGTTTAGTTGGAATACGTGATATGAGCGTTCTTGAAGAACCTCCAGTTGATAGGCTTCCAATACAGACTTATGTGTTAGAACATAATGAGGAGATAATCAGGGAAGCAATTAATAGAGAATTAGCTAGAGGTGGACAGGTATATTATGTATACAATAGGGTAAATACTATAGTTGAAATGACTAATATTGTGTCACGTTTGGTTCCAGAGGCTAATGTTGCATTTGCACACGGACAAATGAGTGAGCGCGAATTAGAAAATATAATGTATGATTTTATTAATGGAGAAATAGATGTGTTAGTATCTACTACAATAGTTGAGACAGGATTGGATATATCAAATGTTAATACTATTATAATTGATGAGGCTGATAGATTTGGCCTATCACAGTTATATCAATTGCGCGGAAGAGTTGGCAGAGGCAATAGGACAGCATATGCATTTTTAATGTATAAACGTAATAAAGTATTGAAAGAAGTAGCAGAGAAGAGACTAAAAGCTATACGTGAATTTACTGAATTAGGTTCAGGATTTAAGATTGCTATGAAGGATTTGGAGATACGTGGCGCAGGAAATCTACTAGGTGCTAAACAACATGGTCATATGGAAGCTGTAGGATATGATTTATATTGCAAAATGTTGAATGAGGCTGTTATGGAACTTAAGGGCGAAATAACTGAAGATGAGGAATTTGAAACAACAATTGATATAAATATTGATGCATATATTCCAGCTACTTATGTTAAGAGTGAGTACCAAAAATTAGATTTATACAAACGTATAGCAGAGATTGCAAATGATGATGATCATATGGAGATTCAAGATGAATTAATTGATAGATTTGGCGATATACCAAAGGCTGTAAGTAATTTATTAGATATTGCTATGATTAAGATTAAAGCGCATAAATGCTATATAGAAGAAGTTATAAATAAGGGTAATAAGGTTAAATTTGTTATGAATAAGAAGGCGAAAGTAGATGTAGGTGCTATACCTAAATTAATTGAGGCATGTAATAATAAGATACGTTTTGTCCCAGATAAAAATCCTTATTTTGAATACACAATAGATGTTAAAAAAACAGGAAAACTTATTCAAAAACAAAATAATTTGTGTAAAGAATTAAATGAAGTATTGAACAAAATAGATGAATTTATTATAATGGGTTAGTGGTTGCGTTTTAGAAAGCATCAAGCATTTATTGATTGGTGACGTGCATCTACATAAAGTACGGAGTATTACTTAAGGGAATAATGAAATTTGGAGGAACACATGAAAAATATTTGCAAATATAGTGTAATAGCATTATGTATTTTGGCGAGTGTTATGACAACAGGATGTATTGGCAAAAAGAAAACAATAGATGAGTCAAGTAATACAAAACAAGCGTATAATAAGAGAATGAGTAGAAATGACATAAAGGATGGTGAAATAGTTAATGATGCAATATTGTTGACTATTGGAGATAAGGATGTAAGCTTAAGCGAGGCAATGGTATACATTATGTTATATAAATCCAATTATGATGGATTGTTATCAGAAGATATATGGGACTATAATGTTGAGCATAATAGGAGTTTCGAACAGGCTTCTAAGGAATGTATAATTAATCAAATTGTATCTTCAAAAATTATAGAATTTGGTGCAGAGAAATTAGGTGTTTCTATTGAACCAGATGAGAAGATTGAGATTGAAGATAAAGCACTAGAGTGTTATAACCAGATATTTAAAGATTTAGATGGTAAGTATGGTATAACACAATCAGTTGTAAAAAAAGTATTATATGATAATTATTTAGCTGAAAAAGTATATGAAGTAGCTACTAACGATGTAGAAGTTGAAGTTAAGGAAAGCGAAGCAAAGGTACCAACTGTTAAGCAAATAGAGATACTCTTTGAAGATGCGAATAATACTTCAAAGAGTGAGAAGAGAATTAAAGAAGATGCTTATAAGAAGATAGAAGAAGCAAAGAATAAAATAGATTTGGATGGTTCGAATTTTACTGCTGTAGCTGAGGAAATGAGCGATAGCGATAAAACTGAAGTAGAGGTAACTTGTCATACTAATGAGAAGGCTTATAGAAAAGCTGCTTTATCTCTTAAAAAGGGAGAAGTAAGTGACATTATTGAGACAAGTCAAGGTTATTACATCTTATATTGTGTTGTTGAGAATGATGAAGATGCAATGACAGAGAATGAGGAGAATATTATTAAGGCTCGCCAAGATGAAATATTTGCTGCTAAGTATGATGAGTGGATATGTGAGTATGATGTTTATGTTGTTTCTGATTTATGGAATAGGATTAAAATAAGTCAAATATAATTGGAAAAATTTAACAAAATTAACGAATTATTACAACAATTAAGACAATATATCACATTAAGTAAAAATTGTAATATAATTTTAACTCAAAATGTGTTGTTATGTAAAATTAATTGTGTATTATATTACTTGTAAGTTGATTTAGATAACCCCTTAATCTAAATTAATAACCCCTACACGATAGAAGATAAGTCTATTGTGATTACACAGGTACTCTATCCCCATTAGAGTACCTTTTTTATTGGTTTTTTGTAGGGAGGGACGATTTGGTATTTATATAAGTGTGGTTGTTTTAGTGACGGTGAGGTCAATATATAAGTTATTTATTAAAGCACACGCTTTCGCTCGGTTATAACACTTAAAACAGTACTAAGCTCGTACTACGATTAGTATTTTGTACTCGCTAAGTGCTGAGGTGCACAAATTTAATAGACTTGCCAGTCCAAACAAGCACTTAGACCAGTTTTGGACTGGCATAAGAGTCAGATTATATAGAAATTCAAAAGATTTCATAATAATTTGCCAGTCCAAACAAGCACTTAGACTAGTTTTGGACTGGCATAAGAGTCAGATTATATAGAAATTCAAAAGATTTCATAATAATTTGCCAGTCCAAACAGGAACTTAGACTTGTTTTGGACTGGCATTAAATTGCAATATTTTTTTGTAGTAAACAGATTAGAACAGCAAGTCCCTATTTCTTAGTTAATCTTGATATTGCGTAGCTTACTTTGCCGAATTGGTGAAGGGCGTTGTTTAATTCGTAGGAATCAGCAACTAAATTTTTTGCTTTTACATTGGCAGTAGTAATAAGACCTTCAAGACTAGAAGTACTATTTAGAATCTCATTAAACTTAAGATTAATTGTATCTAAAGAACTGTATAACTTAGATATAATTAACCCATTAGCAGCTATAAGATTATCTGATGTAGATAATTCTTGCTTGCAAGTATAATAATTAGTATTAAGCTTATCAAATATTGATGACATATTAATAATTTTACTGCGTATCTCTTCGGCATAGTTGTGAAACTCTGTTATAATCGTATTCATAACATCACTATTTGCACCTTTATGTGCCTCTATATTTGTCTTATTAGCTAAATGAGATGTAACTATTGATAAGTTCTCTAGTTCAACTAATATATCATTTAATAGGTCTGTATTTTCATGTATATTTGACAAATTGGAAGTCATATTAGTGTGGGTTGAACTTACCTTTAAGGAAGTCCTTAGAAGTGATTCAAACAACTCACTAGTAGTAACTAAGTTTGTCTTTGCTTGCATTGTTATTTCATTTATTTTATCTGATATAGCTGATATAGCATGTATATCTTTCTTAAGTGTTGCAGAAAGATTCTTGACTGATTTTGAGTCACTAGTTACAATGGATAAATCTTTCTTTAAATCTTCAATGATTGTATTGATTTGTTCTGTGCCAATTACTAATTCATTAACTGTCTTAGTTAAAACATTAAGTTGCGGTGAGTATTTAGCTTCAACAGCTGTAATTGAAGTTACTTTCAAGTATTCATCCTCGTTAGTATAAACAGTATTATTCGCAGTTGAATTATCTTTTGATTTTAACTGAGGTTGTTCTTCAAATTGCATATATGCTTCTGAAGATGGAGATATCTGTTCATTTTGTGTTGTATCGTTTGGTGTTTTTGTTAATATAGCATTAAGTATTGTAATTATAACAGATAAAACTAAAGATAGTAGTAAATGCATAATATATGTTCTTGATACATTATCGATTTTATTTGAATACATTGAAAATGCAAGATAACTTATATTTCCGAGAATAACTCCAAGAAAAGCTGATAGGTGCATTATATATATTCCTTTATTACGGTATAATAAAGCAAGTAATAGTGTACCTATAGCTATATATACTACATAGTTACTGTTTACTGTTATTAAAGCAAGTAAATAGACTACATAAAATTCAGTTATTATGCTTATTCTAAATACTGTTGGATTATCAAATTGAAGATAAATAAATCCATTAAGAATTATTAGTATTGCGATTAAAATAATGGCCTTATTAAAGTAAAAATTGTTTATCGCAGAATATTTATAATTAAAACTATGTAATTGATACAGTAAAAATAACAAAAAGGAATTAAAGTACATAAAAATAGCTGTATCAATTAGACGAAATCTTTTTGTTGAGTACATTTTTCAACCTCCTATTAATATTAATCCCTACAGATTTCTATTATAAATAGTTAAGCTAATATATGCAAATATTTTTTAGAAAAAATCAAAAAATTAATAATATTGGAAGAAAATTACAACTAAAAGTAGAAAATAGTATAAAATCTTTAGTTTAACAGATACTAGAAGAAAAGAAGAATTGTAATGGAGGGATTATTTTTGTGAAATCTGCAGGAATAGTTAGAAGGATTGATGATCTTGGGAGAGTTGTTATTCCAAAAGAAATACGTAGAAGATTAAAAATAAGGGAGGGTGATCCTTTAGAGGTATACACTGAGAGGGAAGGAGAGGTTATTTTAAAAAAGTATTCACCTATGGGAGAAATGAAGTATTTTGTTAAGAAATATGTAGAGGCCCTTGCACAGTCTATGGGGAAAGTAGTGTGTATAACAGATAGAGATGAGATAATAGCTGCAAGCGGAGCTAACTCTAAGGGATTAGTAGGAGTTAGAATTTCGAGAGAGTTAGAGGAAATTATTGATAAGAGAAGATTAGTAATAGCTTCTATTGATGATGATAATTTAATCAGAATTATAGAGAGTGATTATGAGTATAATGAATATATAATTTGTCCAATAATTTCTGAAGGTGATGTTGTTGGTTCGATTATAATTTTTAATAGGGAAAATAAAGAAAAATTAGGTGAAACAGAGATTAAAATGGTGAATTGTGCAGTACTTTTTCTAGGTAAACAGTTTGAAACATAAAACATTATAATTTGTAATAGTATACAAACAACAACTATGGGTTTTAAAATTAGAGAATAATACCAAAAAATGTATATTTTTGCTTGACAAATGGGTGTTTTACATTTATAAATGACTTGTAGAGTTTGTTAGGAATAATATTTATTCTTAAGACAATAACAGATTATACCATTATATCGGAGGAGGATTCAATCAATGAATAAAACTGAATTAATCACTGCAATCGCAGAAAAGACAGAATTAACTAAGAAAGATGCAGAGCGTGCGTTAAAGGCATTTGTTGATGTCGTAACTGATGAATTAAAACAAGGAGAGAAAGTTCAATTAGTTGGATTTGGTACTTTCGAAGTAGCAGACCGTCCAGCAAGAGATGGTATCAATCCTAAGACTAAAGAAACTATTCACATTCCTGCATCAAAAGCTCCTAAGTTTAAAGCAGGAAAGGCTTTAAAAGATACAGTTAATGCGTAATTAATATACTGTAATTTTAGGGATTGTCTAAGGACAGTCCCTTTTTTATTTCATAGGAAATTGCGTCGCATTTCCTATGAGATAAAACACTACGTGAGGATGCACAGCTCGCGGAAGGGAAATTTGAACTGCGTTTCCACTCGCGTGCGAAAGAGTCGCAAGCGACTCTTTGTTCTTTAATAGAAAATATGGAGGTATGTATGAGATTAGATAAATTTTTAAAAGTGGCAAGAATTATAAAAAGGCGTACAGTTGCAAATGAAGCATGTGATGCAGGTAGAGTTGAGGTTAATGGAAAGGTTGCCAAGGCCTCTATGAATGTAAAACCTGGTGATATAATATGTGTTAAATTCGGTACGAAAGAAGTTAAGGCAGAAGTACTTAATATAGAAAATGTGGTGAAAAAAGAAGAGGCTGCTGAAATGTATAGAATTTTGCCTTAGAGAATAAGAGTAATATGCAGTCACTATACAGAATATAAATATATTATGGATAGGTGAGGTGTCTGCATGGAAGATTTAAGGAAAGATAGGCAAGTTGATAATAAGAATAATAAAACTAAAGAACATAAATGTTTACTGTTTAATAGAAATAGAATGGAACTATCAGGTGTAAGTAATGTCATATCCTTTGATGCAAATGAGATTATATTGACTACTCAACTTGGTGACTTGCTAATTAAGGGAAATGATTTACATATTAGTAAGTTAAACTTAGAATACAGTAACGTAGATGTTGAAGGAAAAATTGATGCGATAATTTATTCAAATAAAAGTTTATCTGATGGTAATGCAAAAGGACTACTTGCTAGACTATTTAGATAATCTGTATATTGTGGAGAGATTTATGCTATGGAACAAATTATTAATGGAGAATTTCGATATTTACTATTATGTATTATAAATGGTTTCATTCTTTCAATGTTATATGATGCATTTAGGATTGTTAGACATGTCTTTAAACATAAAAAATGGTTAATATCCACAGAAGATATCCTTTATGGTCTAGGAATTGGTATATATTTATTTACAATCAATTTGGAACGTAATAATGGAACAGTAAGAGTATTTATGTTTGTTTTTTTATTATTGGGAAGCACAATATATTTTAAGTTGTTTTCAAATTCTGTAGTTGGCTTATTTAGTGGATTTTTAATAAAAATTAAGAAAAAAATGATTTTTTTATTAAGAATTGTTGGAAAAATTACGATAAATAAGAATATAAGGTGGAAAAGAATAGCTAAATTTAGAAAATAATCACCAAAAATTGTTGATTTATTACAATTGGCAGTGTATAATGAAGTTTACGAGAAGTAGCTTATTGTTAGTATTTATGATATTAAATAGCTCATAATTAAAAACTGGGAGATGAATACGTAAGTACCATTTGACTTTTCGATGAAGAAAAGATTTTAGAAGAGGGTGTAAATATGAAATTTTTTTACGCTATGAGATGTTTTATAAAAAATGTTAGACGACTAGTTAATTCAGATTATAAACTTCGTAAGAGATTAAATAGAATAAAACTTATTGGTTCAATTGTAGTTGTTATTGTAATATGTATAACATTAAGCTATAAGAAGTTGTCTTTACAAAAGGAACAATTAGCTTGTGAAAGACAATTGGCTTCTATAGAGAAGGACCTTGATAAGGAAGAGAAAAGAGTAGACGAGATTAAAGAGTATAAGGCATATGTTCAGACTAAGAAATTTGCAGAAGAAGTTGCAAGAGAAAAGCTCGGATTAGTATATCCAGGCGAAGTGATTTTTGAAGTTGAAGAAGAAAAATAATAATTAAAAAAAGTTGTTGACAAGTTACAATATAATATGTATAATAATGATTGTCGTTTGGCGGAGTAGCTCAGCTGGCTAGAGCATGCGGTTCATACCCGCAGTGTCGGCGGTTCAAGTCCGTTCTCCGCTACTGATATATTAAAGGCAAGTAACATAGGTTACTTGCTTTTTTGTTTAATAGGAAATTCCTTCCTAATTTCCCTATTAAACAAAGGCTCTTTTTTCTTTCCATACACGTTATGACAAAAATTTCAATCTAAAAATTGTATACTAATATAAATATATGTGTAAGAGGAGGAATTAGAGTGATACATAGATTGAAAAGAGAATGTATTGTGTATATTTTGATATTTTGTTTAAATCAAATAACAATTGCAGGTGTTAATCCATTTGGAATTGCTCTAGCAGCATCGGCAATAGGGGCTGGATATAACGTGTATTTAAGTATTTTTGCAACAGCAATAGGTAATATTTTGATTTATGATTATAACGTAATGAATAACATATTAATCTTAGTTTCATTTGCGGTATTCTGTTTTATCCTAAAGAAATATAATAAAAAACTAAACGATACAACATTAGCAATGATATTTTTAATAATATTCTCTGCAATAAAAATAGGTAGTAGATATCAAGATTTACATTTTTTAAATACGTTAATAATGATATTGGAAACACTAATTGTAACTAGTTCTTATTTAATATTTTATGTCGGAATAGAATATTTGGCTAAGAAAGATGTATTAAAAGAAATGAAGATGCAAGAGAAAATAAGTTTGTCATTGATTATTACTTTGTTAGGCATATATATCATTCAAGCACGAAAAGAAAATGTTACTTTATTAAAAATTGTTATTATATACATTTTTGCATTTTTAGGTACAGTTATTTATAAAATAATATTGGATATGAGAAATAATAAGGAGTGTGATAAAGAGGAGCAAAAGGGAATGGTGTATAACAATCTGGTTTATAATAAGATGCAGGAATATGCTGATATGATAATGAAAATGTCTAAGAGTATATCAATGATACGTGAAAATGAAGATATAAATAAGGAACAAGAGAGTAGCATCTTTGAGAAGGTTTCTGAAAAGTATTGTGCAGCTTGTGAAAAATGTAGTTATTGTTGGGATAAAGAGTTTAATAAATCATATGAAGTAGCAAATGCGTTGATGAAAAAAGGTGTTGAAAATGGGGTTTTAACTATAGATGATTTGCCACAAAAGTTTGTTGTAAGATGTAGAAATAGTGAGGGGATTATATCTGAGACCAATATTAATCTAGAGTTAGCTAGAAATAATATATGGTGGCAGGATAAGGTGGATGAGATGAGGAGAATAATGACTATGCAATTGGCTGATTTATCAAATTCTATAAGTGATTTTACAACTAATATGTATCGTAATGTGAAAATAAATAATAAGATATATAAAAAGGTAAGACAAGCCCTAAAGTATATGGGGATACAAGTAAGGGATATAGCCTGTTTTCAACATAAAGGGGTAAAAGAATTAATTATTGATTTAAAATCAACTGGAAGAAATATTAAATCTTTAGATATAGCTGCAGGTATAAGTGAGGTTTTAGGTGAAAAATATAAATTAGGAGAATTTGCACCTAGGGTGATAGGTAAAAAAATAACGGAGATAAATCTAATTAGGGAAGAAAAATTTAGTATAAGGACTGCTAGTATTAGTATAAAAAAAGATGGGGAGGATTGTAGTGGAGATAATTATTCTATTATAGAAAGTGATGTAGCTGAGACTGTATTAGCAATATCTGATGGAATGGGGTCAGGCAGAAAGGCATACGAAGAAAGCAAAAAGACTATAGAGATGGTAGAGGAGTTTCTTGAGGTAGGATTTAATAAAGATATTGCAATGAATTTGGTAAATCTTGCTTCTTATATGAATTATGAAAAAAATGAGATGTATTCAACATTAGATGTTTGTGTCGCGAATAGATACTCGGGAATAGGAGAATTTATTAAGATGGGGGCAGCAGTATCATATATTAAAAGAGGGAGAGAAGTTATAGAGATAAGCTCAGAGACATTACCTTTAGGAGTGTTTAATAGTGCAGAGTATGAAAGAAAGCAAATTGAATTATTAGACGGCGATGTAATTATAATGGTGACTGATGGTTTAATTGATAGTATATCTAAGTATGTGGATTGGAAAGAGGAAATGATATATATTATTAAAAATATTGGAAGTTGTAATCCGAAAACCATAGTTGATACATTAGTAAAAGAAGTATTATCAGATAAAGAAATTACGGATGATATAACTATTCTTGTGGGTGTTATATGGAATAATCTGACAGCTCAGTCAGATTAATTATTATGGAAGTATAAGTCTTATACGGTAAATATATGAAAAAATGGTGTATATTTGGAAAAATTAGTTGAAAAAATTAGTACGTAGTTGTAGAATGTACTTTGTGTAACTATAATAATTTAGAATTGAGGGTTAGTATGTATAAAAATAATATTTTTTTTGATAAAGTTCATAATTATATTATTAATAATAAAATGATACAAAATGGAGATAAGATTATTATAGGTGTTTCGGGTGGAGCAGATTCTATGTGTTTATTAAATGTCCTTAACAGGCTTATTGATGAATATGGTTTAGAACTATATGTTGTTCATATACATCATGGTATTAGAGGTGTACAAGCTGATGAAGATGAACAGTTCGTAAAGGAATATTGTACAGAGATAGTTGGGAATAATAAAATTAAGTATTTTTCATTTTTTTATGATATACCTACTATGGCTAAAGAACAGAAGTTATCTGAAGAAGAGATGGGACGAAAAGTCCGATATGAGGCTTTTGTAGAGATTAAGAATAAGTATAATGCTGATAAGATAGCTGTAGCTCATAATTTAAATGATAATGCTGAGACAGTTCTATTTAATATATGTAGAGGAACTGGTATAAATGGTCTCAAAGGTATTATTAATAAGAAAGATGATCTAATACGTCCACTATTATGTGTTTCAAGGAAAGAAATTGAGGAGTATTTATATAGTATTAATGTCGAATATAGACAGGATATGACTAATTTCGAAGAGGAATATACTAGAAACAGGATTAGACTTAAAGTTATTCCATATCTTGAGGAGAATATTAATTCAAATGTTGTTGAACATATTAATAGTATGGCTATGATTGCTAAAGATACTGAAGAATTTATGGCTGAGTATACAGATGTTGTATATGATAAGGTTGTTAATCTGGTAAGTATAAATGAAAGTATAAAACTTGTTGTAGATGTTAAAGCTTTAAATAGGGAAAAAAATATTATACAACAAAGGATTATAAGAAAATGTATATATAACATTGTGGGTAAATTAAAGGATGTTTCTAATATACATATTGAAGATATTTTAAAATTATCCGATAAAAATGTAGGGAAGAGGATAGAAATACCTTACAATATTATTGCTCAGAGGGATTATAATTCAATAGAGATATCTATAAAAGATAATTTACAAGAAATAAATACAGAAAAAAATCAAATTTTTGAAGAAATAAGGTTGAATTATGAATATTATTTAGGGTATTATGATAAACATATAATATTTGAAGTTCTAGATAGAGAAGAAGATATTAATATTCCTAAAGATGAGTGTGTTAAATGGTTTGATTATGATAAAATAGACCAAAAACTTATTTTGCGTAATAGGAAGAGTGGAGATAAGATGCAATTAAATCCAGAGGGAACTACTAAAAAGTTGAAGGATTTGATGATAAATTTAAAAATTAATAAAAATGAGAGGGATAGCATTCCATTGGTGGCTGAAGGCTCTAATGTACTATGGTTAATAGGAAAACGTAATAGTGAAGCATATAGAGTTGATGATAGTACAACAAGGATATTACAGGTAAAAGTGTATTAATTCAAATATAAATGTATTAGATATTAGGTCAACTATTTTGGATATAAGCTATATGTTAGTACAAGAGATAGGAGATAAGAATGAGTAAAATAAGTGTTTTAATTAGTCAAGAAGAAATTAGTAAGAGATTAGCAGAGATGGGGGCTCAGATAAGCAAAGATTATGATGGCTGTGAAGAGCTAGTACTTGTATGTATATTGAAAGGATCTGTATACATTACATGTGAATTATCTAGAAGTATCACAGTTCCGGTTACTTTAGATTTTATGTCTGTTTCAAGTTATGGAAACGCAAAGGAAAGTACAGGTAGAGTAAGAATTCTTAAAGACTTAGATGAAAGTATTGCAGGTAAAGATGTTCTTATTATTGAAGATATTATTGATTCTGGAAGAACATTACAGAATTTATATGAAATGTTAAGTAGTCGTAATCCAAAGAGTGTTAAAATCTGTACACTATTAGATAAACCAGATAGACGTATACCAGAATGTACAATTAGTGTGGATTACACAGGATTTGTAATTCCAGATAAGTTTGTAGTTGGATATGGTCTAGATTATGAACAAAAATTAAGAAATCTCCCATACGTAGGTGTTGTGGAAGAAATATAATGTAACATATTGGAAGGAGAACTACGAGTGAGATATATAAAAGGACTAAGTTTTTATATAATAGCATTTTTTGCAATAATATGTGCAATTCATTATACTAAATCGTTGGAAAATCAGGATGCTGATAAGTATACTACTGCACAATTTGAGAAAGATATTAGGAATACAGTTGATAATGTAAAGAGAACTAATAAAGTTGACCAAGTTATTATCACACAGAATGAGAAAGTTCCAACAGGTACTATTATAGTAACTTATAAGACAAAAGCTAGTAATAAAAAGCAAATCATTAAGAGATTAAATGTAACAGATGTTAAAGAAGTAGAGAATGAATTAAAAGAGTGGAACTTTAAGAACTACACTGTTAAACCTATTGAGGAACCTAGTACTTTTGAGACTATGTTGCCTTGGATAATAGGTGGAGTTGTTGTTATATTGTTTTTAACTTTACTTACAAGCAGAGCAAATCCAGGTGCAGGTGGCGGTGGTAATGCTAAGGTTATGAACTTTGGTAAGAGCCGTGCAAAGCTTAATACAGATGCAAGTGATGTAAACTTTGATAAGGTTGCAGGCTTAAAAGAGGAAAAAGAGGAATTAGAGGAAATCGTTGATTTCTTAAAAGAACCTCAGAAGTATATTGAAGTAGGAGCAAGAATTCCAAAGGGTGTTCTTCTAGAGGGACCTCCTGGAACAGGTAAAACTTTATTAGCTAAGGCAGTTGCAGGAGAAGCTGGTGTACCATTCTTTAGTATATCAGGTTCAGATTTCGTAGAAATGTTTGTTGGTGTTGGTGCATCAAGAGTTAGAGATTTATTTGAAGATGGTAAGAAGAATGCTCCATGTATTATATTTATCGATGAGATAGATGCTGTAGCTCGTAAAAGAGGTAGTGGATTAGGTGGCGGACATGATGAAAGAGAACAAACACTTAATCAATTACTTGTTGAGATGGATGGTTTTGGTGTTAATGAAGGCATTATCGTAATGGCAGCAACTAACAGAGTAGATATATTAGATCCAGCTATTTTAAGACCTGGTCGTTTTGATAGAAAGGTTATGGTTGGTGCACCAGATGTTAAAGGTAGAGAAGAAATTCTTGAAGTACATTCTAAGAATAAACCTTTAGCAGAAGATGTTGTTTTATCTGAGATTGCTCAGACAACAGTAGGATTTACTGGTGCTGACTTAGAGAACTTATTAAATGAAGCAGCAATTAAAGCAGCAAAAGAAGATAGATTATATATTACAAGCGAAGATATTAAGAAATCATTTATTAAGGTTGGAATAGGTGCTGAGAAGAAGAGTAGAATTATCTCTGAAAAGGAGAAGAGAATTACTGCTGTTCACGAATCAGGTCATGCAATATTATTTCATGTATTGCCTGATGCTCCACCAGTTTATACTGTATCAATTATTCCAACAGGTAAAGGTGCAGCAGGTTATACAATGCCATTACCTGAGAAGGATGAGATGTTTAATACAAAGAATAAGATGATTCAAGATATTATGGTTTCATTAGGCGGAAGAATTGCTGAGGAAATCACATTTGATGATGTTACAACAGGTGCATCTCAAGATATTAAAGTTGCAACTAATACAGCACATGCTATGGTTACTAAGTTTGGTTTCTCTGAGAATCTTGGTTTAGTTAACTATGATGATGATGATGAAGTATTCATTGGAAGAGACTTTGGTCATACACAAGGATATAGTGAGGAAGTTGCAGCAGCTATAGATAGAGAAGTTAAAGAAATCATCAGTAAATGTTATGAAGATGCTAAAGCAATTATATTAAAACACAAAGATGTATTAGATGCTTGTGCTGAGTTACTTCTTGAGAAAGAAAGAATTACTCGTCAAGAGTTTGAAGCACTATTTGACTAAGGAGGGCTAGCATTTGATAGTAGAGCAGGAAGTTGTTGATATTGATTATAAGAAGATGAAACAGTTAGCAGATAAATGTGAAACTAATAGTATTATAGACCATAATTTGTATGCTAAATATGACGTTAAGAGAGGTCTTAGAGATCTAAGTGGTAAAGGTGTCTTAACTGGACTTACCGAAATATCAGAGATTATATCTTACACTGTTGTGGATATGGATTATGTTCCATGTGAAGGTATATTGAGATATAGAGGAATAGATGTTGAAGAATTAGTGGCTGGATTTATTGAAGAAGATAGATTTGGCTTTGAAGAGACTGTTTATTTACTATTGTTTGGAGAATTGCCATCTCAAAAAGAGTTGAAGGAATTTAATAAATTATTGGTTAAATGTAGACAATTGCCACCTTTTTTTGTAAGAGATATAATACTTAATGCTCCAAGTGCAGATACTATGAATACACTTGCTAGAAGCGTGTTGGCTCTATATGCATATGATGATAAGGCAGATGATACTTCAATTGAGAATGTGTTAAGACAATGTATTCAATTAATTACAAGAATACCACTTTTATCAGTTTATGGATATAAAGCATATAAACATTATCATTTAGATAGTAGTCTATTAATTCGTAATCCTAAGCCAAGGTATTCTATTGCAGAGAATATTTTATATACATTAAGATCTAATGGTAAATTTACACCATATGAAGCTAAGATTTTGGATTTAGCATTAGTTTTACATGCTGAGCATGGTGGAGGTAATAATTCAACTTTTACTACACATGTTGTTACTTCTTCAGGAACTGATACATATTCATCATTTGCTGCATCTCTAGGTTCCTTAAAGGGACCAAAACATGGTGGAGCAAATGTTAAAGTTGTAGCAATGTTCACTGATATGAAGGAAAAGGTAAAAGATTGGACAGATGAAGATGAAGTAAGAGGATATCTTACTAGACTTGTTCGTAAGGAAGAATTTGATAAATGTGGTCTTATCTATGGTATAGGGCATGCTGTTTATTCGATTTCAGACCCAAGAGCAAAGGTCTTCAAAAAATGTGTAAAGAAATTATCAGTTGAGAAGAATAATGAAGCAGAATATGCATTATATGATATGGTTGAAAGATTGGCACCAGAAGTTATAGGAAAAGAAAGAAAGATATACAAAGGTGTTAGTGCTAATGTTGATTTTTATAGCGGATTGGTATATAGTATGTTAGAGTTGCCTTTAGAACTTTATACTCCTTTGTTTGCTATGGCTAGGGCAGCAGGTTGGAGTGCACACCGTATAGAGGAGCTAGTAAATGGTGGTAAGATTATAAGACCGGCATATAAGAGCATTGCAAAACATAGAGGTTATGTTCCATTAGAGGAACGTTAATTATATTGAAATAATTTATTGAAAGGCAATGTTAAGCTTATTATGACATTGCTTTTTCTAAGAAATAAGGGTAGTGAAAGGAAGAGGATATTGTATCAAGAGAATGTAGTTTTATGTGCTTCAAGTGCATATGAACATAAATATTATTTAAATGAAGATTTTGAACAACTACCTCAACAGATTAAAGATGAACTTAAGATAATGTGTGTATTGTACACAGAGGATGTTGGTGGAATTCTTGAATTAGAATTTGATGAAGAAGGAAATCTTAATCTAAAAGTTACTGCAGATGAAGGTGACTTATTATTTGATGAGATAGGTAGTGTACTTAAGATTAAACAAATTCAACAGGAAAAAGTTGAATTATTGGAATCTTTAGAGATGTATTATAGAGTATTTTTTCTAGATGAGGAGATATAGGAAATGTTATTAGTAGCAGATGCTGGAAATACTAATATTACAATGGGTATTTTCAATGGGGATAAGTTACTTAGTTGCTTTAGAATGACAACTAAGATGCAGAGAACATCAGATGAATATGGTGTGTTTATATTAAGTATATTGAATGCGAAAGGTGTTAATGTAGATGAAATTGAAGATGTAATTATTTCATCAGTTGTACCTAATATAATGCATTCATTTACAAGTGGAATAATAAAATATCTTAATAAAAAGCCTATAATAGTTGGGGCTGGTATTAAAACAGGAATTAAGATTAGTACAACTAATCCTAAGGAACTTGGTTCTGATAGAATCGTTGATGCAGTAGCAGCGTATGAAATATATGGCGGACCGGTTATAGTAATTGACTTTGGTACAGCAACTACATATGATTTAGTACTTGATAATGGAGAATTTGTAGCAGAAGTTACAAGTCCAGGTATAAGAAGTACTGCTAATGCACTATGGAGTGATGCTGCTAAGTTGCCGGAATTCGAGATAAAGAAACCAGATTCAATTCTTGCAAAGGATACAATTACTAGTATGCAAGCTGGTGTAGTATATGGTTACATAGGTCAGACAGAATATATAATTGATAGAATCAAGAAAGAGTCTGGAATTAATAATATAAAGGTTGTTGCAACAGGTGGTCTAGGTAAGATGATATCAGAAGCATCTCCTAAGATAGATGTATATGATCAGATGTTGACAATGTATGGTTTAAGAATAATATATGAGAAGAATAAATCGTTGGTAGATACGAAGGTAAAATAATTAATCATGTTGATGTTATGGTTTATTATAAATCTTTGAAGTGGAGATCAAAATGGGTTTTAAAATAGGAAATGTTGAAATTAAAGGCAAATTAGTTCTTGGCCCAATGGCAGGTGTAACTGATTTGCCTTTTAGAATGTTATGTAAAGAGCAAGGTGCTGACTTAATATATACTGAGATGGTTAGTGCTAAGGGAATAATGTATAATAATAAGAATACTATTCCATTATTAGAAGTAAGAGAAGGAGAAAGGCCAGTTGCACTTCAGCTATTTGGAAGTGACCCTAAAATTCTAGGTGATATGGCTCATAAAATAGAAGATAGGAACTTTGATATAATAGATATAAATATGGGATGTCCAGTTCCTAAGATAGTTAATAATGGTGAAGGTTCTGCACTTATGGATAATCCAAAACTTATTGGTGAAATAGTAAAGAGTGTGGTAGAATCAACTAATAAACCTGTAACTATTAAATTCCGAAAGTGCTTTAAGGAAGATGTGTTAAATGCAGTGGAGATAGCACAGATAGCTGAAGAAAATGGAGCTTCTGCAGTTGCAGTTCATCCAAGAAGTAGAGGACAATATTATAGTGGTAAGGCAGATTGGAATGTAATAACTGATGTAAAAAAGGCAGTATCTATACCTGTAATAGGTAATGGAGATATATTTACACCTGAGGATGCCGAGAAGATGCTCAAGGAAACAGGGTGTGATGCAATTATGCTAGCTAGAGGTGTAAGAGGCAATCCATGGTTATTTAGTCAGATAAAACATTATCTTAGTACGGGAGAACATTTGACAAAGCCAGATAGGAATGAATTAATTAAAATGATTCTAAGACATGCTAGAATGCAGATAGAATTCAAGGGAGAGTATATGGGAATTCGTGAGATGCGTAAGCATGTAGCTTGGTATACTACTGGGTATAATAATGCTGCTAAATTACGTAATTATGTTAACCAAGTGGAGAGTTATGATGATTTGGCAAGGTTACTGGATAGGTGGAATATATAGTGTATATGTTGTGCGAAGGGGTGGTAAGGTTGAAGATAAAGATTATAAAACTTGGGACCGTAAGTTGAAAAAGCAAAGTACAGTTAAAATAAAACCAGGGCAGACGAAATATGTTAAATTTTCTGTAAGCGGAAGTACTACATGGCCTGATTATAAAGACTTTACGTTGTTTAGTAAACTTAAATATGACGGTGCAACATATGAGTGGCATGTGTGGGATTGTGAAAGTTAATAAGAGAAAATAATATTAAAAACATTTAGAATAGTAAATTTATACGAAAAAACATTAAAAAATGGAGATGTTATATATAACAATAATCAGTAAAAATTGTAAAAAAAATGTTTTACAAAAAATTTCTTGAATTACTTGAAATTTTCTGAAAAATATAATAAAATTTTGTTATAGTGATAACAATTCAGAAACCAAACTCGATATTTTCCAAAAATTGGCAAGTTAAGAAAGGATGATGCGTATGGCTACTATTGCAGTGACTAAGTCAAACATTGAAACTAAAGTCTTGACTTCTGAGAAAGTGATTTTGCTTGAATTTTGGGCAAAATGGTGTACATCGTGTAGAGACATGTATTCAATACTAGATGAGGTAGCCAATGAAAGACCTGACGTTCTCATCGGCAAAGTAAATGTTGATTATGAACCTGATTTGGCACGAAAATACGGTATTATAAGTATTCCTACACTTGTAGTTATTAAAGATGGAAAAATTGCCAAGAAAATATCGGGATATCAGTCAAAGGAAGATATCCTAGACTGGATATAGAATACATAGCACTATCTTATAGATTCAAACTACCCTATAAGATAGTGCTATTTTTGCAATTCTTTCTGTCACAAGCATAGTTGAAAAGGTTTCCATAATATATTAATAGTCAGAAGAATTTTTGTGTTAAATGAATGTTAATAAGGAAAATTTCTATTGACCTTTCATATCACAAAATGTAAAATAATGGAAAGCAACTATAAGTTCTTTATAATTATGCATGATAATATTTTTATGTAGCAGTAACATAAGTATGATAGGGCAAAAGATTTTATAGTTTTTAATCTTTTATGTGAGGAGTTTATACTTGTGTGTAATGGTTGGTTTTTTGAAAAATGGAGTTGAAAGTAAGATGAACTTGTGGGAAAATCTTAACAGACAGACAGACAGACAGACAGACAGACAGACAGACAGACAGACAGACAGACAGACAGACAGACAGACAGACAGATATCTATGCGATGTAGTACCATCGTTTCTTATAGTACCCAGATTTATAATATGTTAGGTGACAGGATTTTTAATTGGATATATCGAAGTATATCTGATTTTGAATGCTGTTATTTTTGTACATAAATATAAGTTGAAATGTAGATTACTTAAAATTAATTGACTTTACTAAGAATATTTTATAACTGAAATTGTTAGATTGAGTTGATAGAAAATAGCATTATATGATGGAATGTAAATAGGGTTAGTAATTATATAAGAGCTTTAAGTCATGTCTCTAAGGCAGGACATTATATAGCAATATTATTTACAAAGGAGAGAGGAAAGAAATATGAGAAGGAGAGACGTAGGAGTAATTATGAAATCTTGTGTTGCAGCATTTTCAGCAACTGTAGTTGTAACAGCAATGCCTACACAAGTGTGATGAAAAAGGAAATATTGAAGATGAGAACTTAAAATGGACTATTCATTTAATTGATGTTCATAGAGATGGTAGCGGTGAAAGTTGTGGTGATTGGAGTGTTGGTGCAACTGCAATAAATACAAAATGTAGGGAAATAATTCCAGCAGATGGTTATGGGGTATACTCTACTTCTGCATGGGATGGATTAGTTGAGGGAGGAGTACTCACAACTAAAGCAGCTAATGCAGGATTTTTAAAAATACATTTAAGAGCTTCTTTTGGTCAAGACGATGCACAATGGACAGGATTTTCAGAAGTATATGATGCTGAAAATTCAAATGTTTATATAATAATAGAGAATGAAAACTATATATTTACTGTAAAAAAATTTGGTGTAGATGATGAAATAGTGGCTGATACTGAACGATAATGTATAGAAATAATTATATTTAAAAGAAAATAATAAAAGAAACATATATATAACAGAGATTGTTACCATATATGTTTCTTTTTTAGAATACTTCCTAAAATCCTATTTTTGTAAAAATGACATTGGCTAATATCCACTACTTCCCAAACTTATAAACCCTCAACTCCACATTCCCATCTCCATTCTTACAAAGCATCTCCACATACAAACTATCCTCATCCGAACTGGATATATTATGTAAAACTTGTTCCCCTACTTTCTTATCTTTAAGTACTTCACTTGCCAATATTCTTGCTTCTGAGCTTTGTCCATCTTCACCAATAGTATATGAATATTCAATGTAACCATCTTTATCAGGAGTAAGAGTTTGTGTTAATTTATCAAGCTTAGTGCAGTTCTTTATTATTTTTTCAGCAGACCAAGATGATATTTCAGTAATTAATTTTTCAAGTTTTGTTTCAGCTTCATTTGTATTGTCTACATTATCATTTTCTATATTAGCTGCCAATTCTTCTAAGTATTTTTTAGCCTTGCTAGGGTTAGCTTTTGATTTATCCATAGGAAGGGTGAATAATAAGTTCAATCCGTCGTATTTGTTATTTGGAGTAATGCCACCAGTAGTTTTGTTATAGTTATAGAGTGTATTGAAGCTATTATTATCACATATAGCTAGGTATACGCCTTTGTCAGCGAACATTTCAATAGTGTCACATTCAAGCATACGATATAGAACACCATTTTCAACTATTTCACTATAACCACCGCCCATTGTATAGATATTAAGTTCGCTAGGGTTAATACCTTTTACAAGAGGAGTAACTATCACATCATTTCCAGAGTAATCATTATCAGATATAGCCGGACGTTTACCTCCATCTGTATTTTCTATTGAAGTTACAATATACGTCTTGTCATTTTTTACTTTACCACGCTTATCCTTTTCAACATATTTACTTAGTGATTTTCCAGAAATCATTCCTAAAAGGCTATATTTTGTATTACCTACAACTTGACTTTTGTTAATGTATATTGCATTTTTACTTGAAAATGCATCTGCAAGTTTGGTATCTCCTATCTCAGTGGCAACGTTTGCTGGTGATAGATATTTTATTGCACCAAAGGCGGATACAGCTCCGAGTGCTACTACTGAAATGATTGTAAATGCCATTACAGGTGCTTTCTTTCTATTGAATTTTTTCATATCTTTTTTCTCCTTTACTGTGTTAAGTATTTGTTTATTAAGCATATAGCTTGGTTCTTCTGTTGGAGAAAGGGCGTGTCGTAGTATTTGATCTATTTTTTCATTATCATTATTTTTCTTCATCAAAAATGACCTCCAATTTTTCTTTTAAAAGTTGTCTTGCTTTATGTAACCTACTTTTGATTGTTCCTTTTGGTTTCTTAAGTATTCTCGTAATTTCATCAATTGAAAGCTGTAGAATATAGTATAGGTATATCGGAACTTTGTATTTATCAGAAAGTTCTTTTATAGCCTGTTGCACTATCATCTTTTGCTCCTTGTGTAAATATATTTCCTCTAAGGAATCTTTATTTGGAAAGGTATCTAATTGGTCATTTAATTGTTCCGTTGGTGCTATTCTTTGACGCCAAGCATATTTACGGCGCTTGTTATTCCATAATCGAATAGTAATAGATGCCAAATAGCTACGTGGGTTATGTTGTTTATCTATTTTATTCTTTAGTTCAATTGCTTTTAAAAATGTATCTTGATATAATTCCTCAGCTTCATAATTATTTGATGTAAGTTGCTTGCATAGAGCAAATATATCTTTACCATAGGTATATATACAATCCTCTAGTTCCTTTGTATTCATAGTGATTAATCTCCATTAAATATTTTGAGGGGAGCATTTGAATTTAATAATGCTTGTTTTTAGTAACGATTCGGCCATCGACTGAATAGTTACTGTTTTTGCCCTTCAATTATACATTGTAATAATATTTAAAGTGGTTCATTTATATTATATTGAAAATGATTTCATGAATAAAGTAACTTGGATAATTTTAAATAATGAAAAAGAATCTTTATTATACTTTTTTAAAACAACAAGAACTTGAAAAAATTGTAAAAATAGGGTAATATAAGTGAAAAAGAATTAGAGAAGAGGCTAGGATATGGAGAAAAAATTAAGAGTAGGTATACTTGGTGCAACTGGAATGGTTGGACAGAGATTTATAACTTTATTAGAGAATCACCCTTGGTTTGAAGTAGTATGTGTTGCTGCAAGTCCAAGAAGTGAAGGTAAGACATATGAAGAAGCAGTTGATGGTCGTTGGAAAATGACAGAACCATTAAGTGATAGAATTAAGAAACTTGTAGTGAAGAATGTTAATAATATAGAAGAGATTAGTAAAGAAGTTGACTTTGTATTTAGTGCAGTAGATATGACAAAAGATGAGATTAGAGCAATTGAGGAAGCTTATGCTAAGGCAGAAATTCCAGTTGTATCTAACAACAGTGCACATAGATGGACTCCAGATGTTCCTATGGTTGTTCCTGAGATTAACCCAGAACATTTAGAGGTAATTGAATCACAGAAGAAGAGACTTGGAACTAAGAGAGGATTTATAGTTGTAAAACCTAACTGTTCTATTCAAAGTTATACTCCTGCATTACATGCCTTGAAAGAATTTGAGCCAGAGACAGTTGTAGCTACAACTTATCAAGCAATATCAGGAGCAGGTAAGACATTTAAAGATTGGCCAGAGATGGTAGATAACGTAATACCATACATAGGTGGAGAAGAAGAAAAGAGCGAGCAAGAGCCACTTAGATTATGGGGACATATTGAAAATGGAGAGATTGTAAAGGCTAATACACCAGTTATTACAACTCAATGTTTAAGAGTACCAGTATCAGATGGTCATACAGCAGCAGTATTTGTTAACTTTAAGAAGAAACCAACTAAAGAACAGATATTAAAAGCTTGGAAAGAATTCAAAGGAGTTCCTCAAGAACTTGAACTTCCAAGTGCTCCAAAGCAATTTATCAACTACCATGAAGAAGATGATAGACCACAAGCAAAACTTGATAGAGACTTTGAGAATGGTATGGGTGTAAGTATGGGAAGACTTAGAGAAGATAAAATATATGATTATAAATTTGTTGGATTATCACATAACACTAAGAGAGGTGCAGCAGGTGGAGCTGTGCTAATTGCAGAACTATTGGTAGCTAAAGAATATATAACAGCTAGATAGAGGTCATCTTTAAGTAAAAAATGTGATGAATAATTATTAGAATAAATAGAGCACCATAAGTTAGAAATAATAGTATTTCTATCGTATGGTGCTTATTCTTACAGGTTCCTGTTCTTTTAGGGCAACGTAATAGAACGAGAATTCGGAGCATATAAATATATCGAAGATAACTATCCAAAATACGTCATATCAATGGATAAACTAAACTTCTCAAGAGATGGAATAATCCATATGAATTTAGTAGATTTCTTATTAAAAAAGAATTGTTCTAAATCAAAATAATACGATGTAACTTAACATATTTTATTATATAAAATGTTTCAATAGGGATATCCAATTCTTCGTAGGTAAACTGATTTGAACATTTATATCAGATAATTTTCTGTAAACAGATTTTAAATAATAGCTTTCTATTAAAAATCGTCCCTAGAATAAAAAATACTTAATAGAAAATATAATCTTGTCGAAATAAAACTTAGAGTGGAAAAAATTTCCATATAATTACGAAATTAGTGTGTATTTTATTGATTTATGGTAAAACTATTACTATACTAGAAGAGATGACATTATAGAATAAACATGAAAGGTAGGATTTCTACATGGATAACGGACAAAATGGACCAAACGGTCAAAATGGATCAAACGGCCCAAATGGGCAAAATGATGAGAACAATGATGGAAAGAAAAATGGTGAATTAAAAATATCTGTGATTATATGCATGATATTAATCTTTGCTATTATTATATTATTTGCATATGTAAAAGACAAAATAGATGAAACTCAAAATGTAGAAATATCATATGGTGAATTTCTTGAGAAACTAGAAAAAGGAAAACTAGAATCTGTTATAATTGATAGAGATAGATTAGTTTTAACACCAAAAAAATCTAAGAATAAAAAGAAAATAACAGATGAACCTATGACTTATTATACTGGAATAATTGAAGATCCACAATTAGTCGAGAGGTTAAATAAAGCATATAAAAGCAATAAGCTAGAATTTAAGATGAAACTAGAAAGCCAGTCTAGTAAAATGTTTGACATTTTAATGTCGGTTATACCACTTGGACTTACAGTATTAATGGTAGTCCTGGCATGGAAAATGGTTACTAGAGGTGGCGGAATGATGGGTGTCGGTAAGAGTAATGCTAAGGTATATGTTGAAAATGAAACAGGGGTTACATTTGCAGATGTTGCTGGACAGGAAGAAGCTAAAGAATCTCTGACAGAACTGGTAGATTTTCTGCATAATCCTACAAAATATACAGAGATAGGTGCCAAACTTCCAAAAGGTGCATTGCTAGTTGGACCACCAGGAACAGGTAAAACATTATTAGCTAAAGCTGTTGCAGGCGAAGCAAAGGTTCCATTTTTCTCACTATCTGGTTCAAACTTTGTAGAAATGTTTGTTGGTGTTGGTGCATCAAGAGTTAGAGATTTATTTAAGGAAGCACAACAAAAAGCACCTTGTATTATATTTATAGATGAGGTTGATGCTATAGGTAAGAGCAGAGATACTCAACATGGTAACGGAAATGATGAAAGAGAACAAACATTGAATCAGTTGTTAGCTGAAATGGATGGATTTGATACTTCAAAAGGATTAGTTGTTCTTGCAGCAACTAATAGACCTGAAGTTCTTGATAAAGCGTTATTACGTCCAGGTAGATTTGATAGAAGAATAATTGTTGATAAACCAGATTTAAAAGGACGTATAGATATACTTAAGGTTCATGCTAAAGATGTATTGTTAGACGAATCAGTTGATTTGCATGATATTGCGTTGGCTACATCAGGTGCAGTTGGTTCTGATTTAGCCAATATAATAAATGAAGCAGCAATTATGGCTGTTAAGGCAGGAAGAAAATTTGTTACTCAAGAAGATTTATTCGAATCTGTAGAAGTAGTAATCGCAGGTAAAGAGAAGAAAGATAGAATTCTTGGTAAGGAAGAGAAGAAGATTGTAGCTTATCATGAGGTTGGTCATGCACTTATTACAGCAGTTGAGAAGAATTCTGAACCAGTTCAGAAGATTACAATTGTTCCAAGAACAATGGGAGCATTAGGATATGTAATGCAAGTGCCTGAAGAAGAGAAGTATTTAATGTCTAAGGCAGAGATACTTACAAGAATCAGAACTTTGTTTGGTGGAAGAGCTGCAGAGAAAGTTATATTTGATTCAATTACAACAGGAGCTTCTAATGATATTGAGAAGGCGACTAGTTTAGCTCGTTCAATGGTAACGCAATACGGAATGTCAGACAAGTTTGGCCTTATGGGATTGGAATCTGTTGAGAGCAGATATTTAGATGGAAGTCCTGTGAGAAATTGTGGTGAGGAAACTTCTAGTGAAATAGATAAAGAAGTAATGAAGATTCTTCAACAATGTTATGATGAAGCTGAAGAGATTATTAGAAATAATATGGATGCTCTTGAAAGTATTGGAGAATATTTATTTGAGAAAGAGACAATCTCTGGTAAACAGTTTATGAAATTGTATAGAGAGGTTAAAGGAATTCCAGAACCTGAAGAAGAGGATTCTAAGGAAGATAAGAGCAAGAAAAAAACTTCTGAGAAAAAGGATTCTAAGGGAGAAAAGGATAAAGAAGAGATTTTTGAAGAAAAAAAATCTGAGGATTATAAAGAAAAAGATAGTTCAGATAAAGAAAAATAATCATATAAGTTAATAGCGTGAAAAAGTAAAGTTCAGAAAGACCTGGATATAAAGGCTTTCTGGACTTTATTGATTTAATGTATTATGATAAGATAAACAGTAACATTCAGTCATCAGCTGAACTGTTACGATTTGAATAATTTATTTGCAATAAATTGTTTAGAAATGAGGAATAACATGTTTGATATACAAGAGGAATTGAAGAAACTTCCTAATAAGCCAGGTGTATACATTATGCATAGCGCTGACGATGAGATTATATATGTTGGGAAGGCTGTCAACTTAAGGAATAGAGTTAGGCAGTATTTTCAAAAGCGTGACCGATCATCTAAGATTGAGAAAATGATTAGCTTGATAGCTTATTTTGAATATATAGTTACTGATTCAGAGATAGAAGCGTTAATACTAGAATGTAATTTGATAAAGGAACATTCACCAAAGTATAATACTATGTTAAAGGATGGTAAATCCTATCCTTATATAAAGGTAACAGTAGATGAAGATTATCCAAAGGTATTATTTACAAGGAGAATAAATAAGGATAAAGCTAAGTATTTCGGACCTTATACAAGTGTAAACGCAGTTAAGGATACCTTAGAACTTCTAAGAAAAATATATAAAATAAGAACTTGTAGAAGGGTTTTACCTAGAGATATAGGAAAGGAAAGACCTTGTCTTTATGCACATATAGGTCAATGTTTGGCACCTTGTTCGGGAAATGTAACTAAAGAGGAATATAATAAGGCAGTTAAGGATATAATTAGTTTTCTTAATGGGAATTATGCTGAGGTTGAGAAGTATCTTACTGATGAAATGATGAAATGTTCAGATGAACTTGATTTTGAAAGGGCAGCAGAGTATAGAGATTTGCTAAAAAGTGTAATGCATATAGCTCAGAAACAGAAGATAAATGATAATTCAGAGCAGGATGATAAGGATATAATTGCATGTGTAACTGAATATAATGATGCTTTAATTCAGGTATTTTTTGTTAGAAATGGTAAGTTAATTGGGCGCGAACATTATTATATGACTAGTGAAGGGCTATCTTCAAAAAGTGAGATAATTAATAATTTTATTAAGCAATTCTATGCAGGAACACCTTATTTACCAAGGACTTTATTAATTCAAGAAGATATAGAAGATAAAGAATTGATAGAGGAGTGGTTGAGCAAGAAAAGAGGCGGAAAGGTTAGCATAAAAGTACCTGTTAAGGGAAAGAAAGAGCAGATGATTGAGTTAGCTAAGAAGAATGCTCGATTAGTGTTGTATCAGGATAGGGAGAAAATTAAGCGAGAGATGGAGAAAACTAAAGGAGCATTATTGGAATTAGAAAAAACTCTTGGAATTGGTAAGATTAATAGAATAGAGTCTTTTGATATTTCTAATATTAGTGGATTTGAATCAGTTGGTTCTATGGTTGTATTTGAAGAGGGAAAACCTAAGAAGAATGATTATAGAAAGTTTAGGATTAAATCAGTAGATGGTCCAAATGATTATGCAAGTATGTATGAAGTGCTAACAAGAAGATTTACTCATGGTCGTAAGGAAGAGGATGAGAAGAGAGAAAAGAAGTTAAGTGAGGAGTACTCATCGTTTTCTAAGTATCCTGATTTAATTCTTATGGATGGTGGAAAGGGACAGGTTAATGTTGCACTTAAGGCTATGGAAGACACTGGATATAGCATACCTATATGTGGAATGGTTAAGGATGATAACCATAGAACAAGAGGATTGTATTGTAATAATGTAGAAATTGATATAGATAAGAACTCAGAGATGTTCAAATTGATTACACGTATTCAAGATGAAACTCATAGATTTGCAATTGAATATCATAGAAGTCTTAGAAGTAAGAAACAAGTACATTCAATATTAGATGATATAAAGGGGATTGGGGAGAAAAGAAGACGTGTACTAATGAAATATTATCAATCTATAGATGAGATAAAAAATGCTTCTTTAGAAGAACTAGCAAATTTACCATCTATGGATAAAAAAAGTGCACAAGAAATTATTGATTTTTTTAACAAGAAAAAGTAAAATAGTATAAGCTGGAATAAATTTACAATTCAATATGAAATATATTGCGTATTTGTTCAGTTTATCTCACAATACAATTTGCGAGTATTTAATATTTATATAAATAATAAGAAATGAGGTAAAAATATGAAAAAAGTAATAAGTACACCTAAGGCACCAGCAGCAATTGGACCTTATTCACAAGCAATCGAAATAAACGATATGATTTTTACGTCAGGAATTATACCAATTAATCCTGCTAATGGAACTTTAGTTGATGGTGGTATTGAGGAACAGACAAAGCAAGTATTTGATAATATGAAGGGGTTACTAGAAGACGCAGGTTCTTCTTTAGATAAAATAATAAAGACTACTGTGTTTATTAAAAATATGAATGATTTTAGTAGAATAAATGAAGTATATGCATCATATTTTACAGGCGATTTCCCTGCTAGATCATGTGTTGAGGTTGCAAGATTACCGAAAGATGTTTTAATTGAAGTTGAAGCAATAGCTTATAAGTAGTATATAGGAGGAAATATTGTTGGACACAATAGATTATTATAATAAAAATGCAGCAGAGTATTATAATCAGACAATTGAGTTAGGGATGGAAGATATCATCGAGGAATTTATTAAATTAATTCCTGCTGATGGAGCAATTTTAGATTTAGGGTGTGGCTCAGGAAGAGATAGTATGTATTTTATAGAAGAAGGTTTTGATGTTACTGCTGTTGATGGCTCTAAGGCATTGTGTGAGTTAGCAAAGATAGAGATTGGACAAGAAGTACACAATATTAGATTCGAAGATTTAGAATTTGATAATGTATTTGATGGTGTATGGGCTTGTGCATCTTTATTACATGTTAAGAAAAAGGATATACATGATATCCTTAATAAGGTAAGTCGAAGTCTCGTTACAGATGGAGTCTTATATATGTCAGTAAAACATGGTGATTATGAAGGAATGAGAGATGGTCGCTATTATTCTGATTATAGGACAGGTGAAATTAAGGAGATATTTAGACAACATCCTGAATTAGAGATTATAAATATGTATACAAAAAGAAGAAATAAGGATGACCGATTTAGCTGGTTAAATATATTTGTAAGAAAGGTTGCATTATAATAAGAAGAAACACATTATAATAAGAAGAAATAATGTCAGAAAATAATAGTAATTTAAAGAAAATAATAGGAAGTTCAAATAATTTATTTTTTACTACAGTAATAATAGTAACACTTGGTTTTAATGTAATCTATGGATTTATCTCTATGGTTGGTAAAGTACTTACACCATTAGGGATAGATGGCAAAGCTTTAACAAAAAAATGTTTTGAAATATTAAATAATCCTATGATTGGTATGATATTATCTCAGGCACTGATAATATTACCTACATTAATATATATTATTAATAGGAAGAAACACATTAAGAAAATAATACGATTTAATAAGCTGAATGTAGTAACACTTATAGCATTAACGTTCTTTACATATGCTATGTTACCTGTAATGAGCTTTATAAATATGGTATCTATGATGTTTGTAAAGAATAAAATTTCTTCTACTGTAACTGAAATAGTTGGTAAGGAATCGTTACTATTTGGAATTATTGTAGTGGCTGTTCTACCAGCATTTGTTGAGGAAACTTTGTTTAGAGGAGTTTTATATAATACACATAGAAAAGTTAGTATAAAAAAAGCATTAATATTAAATGGTTTGTTATTTGGACTCTTACATGGCAATTTTAACCAATTTGCTTATGCATTTTTTATGGGAATAGTATTTTCCTTGGTTGTGGAAGCTACAGATACTGTTATATCTACAATATGGTGCCATTTTTTAATAAATGGTAATTCTATTTTAAGTGCATTTTTGTCTAAAAATGTAGAAATTGCAGACAGTAATGTAATAACAATTAATACATTAATACCTTGGGCTTGCATGGCTCTTATTGCACTATCAATAGCTATTTTAATTTTGATATTTATAGCAAAATATAATAATAGATATGACTATTTGAAGAAACATTTAAGTTTTAGTAAGAAAAATAAAAAGGGTAAAAATGTGTCATTATTGTCACCAGGACTGATTTGTGCTATGTTAATGAGCTTTGTATATATGATATGCATAGAATTTATGACTACATAGGGACAAATAGAAGTGTAATTATTGGTTAATAAATAAGAGAAGATTGATTTTTATGATTATGAATTAAGATTATGACGAATGTCATAAATTATTAAAATGTTAATCATGAAATTAATCTTCTTTTTTTAACAACAAATACATAAAAAATAGTAATATTTTGTCCAAAAGTAATATAAAAATAAAAAAATTTATAAAAAATAGGACTAATTACCTATATAGAAAAATTTATAAATATAAGAGAGCTGACATTATTCTATAAAAATTGGCATAAAAAAATAATAATTTACAAATTTCGGAAATGCACTATATATAAGGGGTCTCGAACATTATGGTATATTTTATTTTGGAAAAGTTAATAAAATATTGTAATAAATATGCAAGAATTACAAAAAATTATTATAATTTACAAAGACTTGACAAATTAATTAAAAGGTTATATAATATGACAAGTAATTGATTAACAATTTTGTAATAAAACACAAAAAATTGTTTAACAAGTAGTGGAGGTTTATTTTAAAATGAAAAGTGACTCGATGATTAAGGTTACAGCGAGTGTGTTATCATTATCATTATTTGCTTCAACTTGTTTTACAACTGTATCAGAAGCTGCTGGTAATAAGAATGGTATTATTAGTGAGAAGCCAGTTACGGTATCAGCATTGATGATGCAAAACATGAGTAGTAAAACAGTTGATAATGTTATTAGTGATAAGGTAACTGATGTGGCGTCAAGCACACAAGCTGAACTTAATAAAGAAAAAACTGAACAGAAGACAAAAACTGAAGTTAGAAGTACGACAACTGTTAACGCAGTTACTAATGAAAATGCAAATGAAAAAGTTGAAGGGAATACAGGAGTAGTAGCTAAGACAACAGGTACAGCAAATGTTGCAAAGACTGAGACAACTAAGAAAGTATCAAAGTATGCTAATAAGGCAATAGCTACTGTGGATGTTGGAAATATAAGAGCAAAAGCAAATACAACTTCAAAGGTTGTAGGTAAGATTGAAAAAGGTGCAATGTGCAAGACTCTTAAATTAAAGAATGGATGGGCACAGGTTAAATCAGGTAAAGTAAAAGGTTACATTAGAGCAGACTTAATAGCGACAGGAAAAGAAGCTGAGAAAATTGCTCCTAAGTATGCTAAGAAGTACGCAGTGATTAATACGGTTACATTAAAAGTAAGAGAAAAGAATAATACAGATTCTAGAGTCTTAACTCTTGTAGGAGAAGAAGAGAAATATAAGATTCTTATCGAAGGTAAGAAATGGTGCAAGGTTAAGGTTGATGGTGAAGCTGGATATGTATTAAAAGATTATGTTAAAGTAACAGAGAAATTTGCTACAGCAAAATCAATGAAAGAGATTCTTGCTGAGGAAGAAGAAGAAAAGGCAGAGCAAGTAAGCGATAATTCTTCAAGTGGCTCTAAGAAGTCAACTAAGAAAGCTTCAAGCAGAAAGTCTTCAACAAGAAAGTCTTCAACAAGAAGGTCTTCAAGTAGAAGATCAAGTTCAAAGAAAACATATTCAAAAGCTGGTTCTAAGACAGCAAGTGGTGTTGCAAGCTTTGCATTACAATTTAAGGGTAATCCTTATAGATATGGTGGAACAAGCTTGACAAATGGTACAGATTGTTCTGGATTTACACAATCTGTTTATAGAAACTTTGGCTATAGTATACCTAGAGATTCTCGTAGCCAATATTCAGGTGCTGGTAGAATCGTTAGTATGAGCGAATTACAAGCTGGTGATTTATTATTCTACTCAAATTCATCAGGTAGAATTAATCACGTAGCACTATATATTGGTGGTGGACAGGTTGTCCATGCAAGTAATCCAAAAGATGGTATCAAAGTATCTAACTATAGATATAGAACACCAGTAAGAGCAAGACGTGTAATAAATTAATATAAAATAATAAAAATGCCCTAGATTCTAGGGCATTTTTATTTGAGTAATAAGAAATAGTGTGATATTTCTTATTATTCAGAAATTTATAGTAATTGCTCATCCGGCAAAGCATTTACTGCTTGGTGACGTGGATTCACATATATTTTGTATAGAAAGAGCATTGTATTTAGGGTATAATATTTTGAAAATTAATGACGAAGTATATTAAAGATGATGTTTTAGTGGAGGATATAAGATGAGTAAAGAAAGAAGAAAGTATGAAAGACTCCCAATTGATTGTAATTTAAAAGTCAGTAAACTATTTAAGCAGGCAGTTGACAAAGTGGAAATTGTTGATGCTCATATAAATGTTACAGATATATCTAAAGGTGGTATTGGATTTACAAGTAAGAATGTAATGCCAGTAGGATGCTATTTTGATGCTACTATTGGATTAGATGAGAAGGAATATTTTAGATGTGTCGTGAAAGTTGTTAGATGTATGGAGATTGATGAAGGATTTTTTTATGGGGCTGAGTTCGTCGGACTTGCAGGTTTTCTTGCTCATAAGGTTGAGAAATATGCAGAAAGTTTGAAGAAAGAGAATAATTAGACAATTTGTTTATAAAAATAGTATATTTTGAATTTTTAAATAAATAAAAAACATATAAAAAAGCTCGATTTGTACAAGTTGCATAAAAAATGTATAAATTGAGCTTTTTTAAAAAAATGGTTGTGGATAACATTAATTGATAAACATTGGTTATCAACAATAAAAATTACTAAAAAATGGTAAAAAATGGGGTTATGCACAAAGTTATCCACATTATCCACAGAAATTAATCCTCAAAAGAATTGTTGATTGATTATTTTTTTGAAGAAAAAACAATCAAATGTTTTGTTCAATATGATGAAAATATAATTTGTTATAAAATTGTGGTTGACATTGTAATTTTTTAACAACTATAGCATATTTTTGACAATAGGCATTAAGTATTAGTAAGTTTTGCATAAATTTTGTTGGAAAAAATATCCAAGTGTGTTATAATTAAATGTATAATGAATTAGTAAAGGAGTTGGAGTTATGCAATTTATAATTAGTGGCAAAAATATAGACGTAACTGATGGTCTTAGATCAGCAGTTTATGACAAATTAGGAAAATTAGAAAGGTATTTTACTCCAGAAACTGAAGTTCATGTTACTTTAAGTGTTGAGAAAGAACGTCAAAAGATTGAAGTAACTATTCCAATGAAGGGTAATATTATTAGAGCAGAGCAGGTTAGTAATGATATGTATGCTTCTATAGACTTGGTAGAGGATGTAATTGAACGTCAATTAAGAAAGTACAAGAGAAAACTTACTGAATATAAGCAAGCAGGTACAAACTTTAATCAAACTTTCTTAGACGATAAGAATTATGATGACGAAGAGAAGATTACTATCTTTAGAAGTAAGAAGTTTGAGATGAAACCTATGGATGCTGAAGAGGCTTGTGTACAGATGGAACTTTTAGGACATAGTTTTTTCGCCTTTAGAAATGCTGAGACAGATGAAATCAATGTTGTATACAAGAGAAAAGGAAATACATACGGCCTAATCGAACCAGAATATTAAAATTTAATAATTTAGTATATTAAATGCCATCTAGATTTTTCTAGATGGCATTTTGGGTTTTTGGAATTTTTGTTCTAGTGAAGTTTGGTGAGGGATTTAGTGGGGCTCCGCGCGAGTTTTATGTTGGTGTTCTAGTGAAGTTTGGTGAGGGATTAAGTAGGGCTCCGCACAAGCTTTAGGTTGATATTCTAGTGACGATTTTGCTTTGCGTTTTCTATTAGGGAGCGCTGTTCAAGTCACAATGATATATTTATATGATTATTCATTTGAATACACGCTTTCGCTTCGTTGTTGAACCTAATGGTACTACAACTCGCAGTTCGCTTAGCAGCTCCTGCTTGTTAAGTACCAAGGTCAACAAATAGTATTCAAATTGAATAATATATAAATATGTCATCTGTTATTCTAAAGGTTTCCCTAATTGAAAAACTTCAAGCAAAATCTGTTATCTGAAAGTTGAAATGGAAATCTAATTTGATACGAGGTTTTTGTTTTATCTAATAGAAAAATATCAATTAAAATGCTTTTTAATTATGTAATCAATATTACTTTACTTTGAATATCAAAGTATGTATAATAAGCATGTAATGAAAATTATGAGGAGAATTATATTAATGATAAATGATAAGAAGAAAATAATTGCTATTATATTTATTAGTTTGTCTATACTAGTAGAGATTTTGGGAATACTGTTATGTTTGGTTCCTATGGCTGGTTTTATAATTTATATTTTTATGACTTTACTTGCAATTGGTATGGCAATAATAGGTTGGATTACTTCAAAGGAACATAGAGCTTTACATATTACAAGTAGTACATTATTTTGTATTTATCTCATAGGAATAATTGCTGATATTAGTATAGTAGCTTATTTCTTTGTTTAAACATAGTTACTATAGTTGCTGTATTTTATGCAGTAAACGTTATAACTATTATATTAATGTATATATAGTAGACTAAAATCTTAATATTACGTCAAGTTCATACACTAACCAAGATTTTGAACCAAATTTGAAAGGTTTTACAGTCCAAACAAGCGCGTGGCAGAGATTTAGACGGTCATTAGACGCCAATTTTATTGAAAATCATAAGTTTTGACAGTCCAAACAAGTAGCAAGTACAGTTTTATATTGGAATTTTGAACTGAAATTGAAAGATATATTGTAGTAAACAGATTTGGATATTCCCTTAGGAGTATATTAGTAAACAGAGAGAAAATTTATATATTATTCAATTAAAGTGGTATTTGTGTACCTTGGTTCATGGAATGAGGTATTGTTATGCTTGAGCATAATAATACCTCAGCCATAGAACCATTAGGTAACGCAACGAAGCGAAAGCGCCCACGATAATGAATGATTATATAAATTTTCTCTCGTATATCTCACCATCCCCCTAAGGGAATATCCAAATCGTCCCTAGAACACCTTCCTACTTCCCCATTCACCAGACTTCCCTAGAAAGGAAAACCCCAAAACCCCATTCACCAGACTTTCCTAGAAAGGAAACCTCCAAATCCACCCAAACCTCGTATTCACGAAACGTTTAAAATTTGTTCAAAATATGTACATTGATAAAATTGGGAATAAATGGTACAATGGTGATTAGGTTGGGTTTATGGACAAAAAATAATAATAATAATCGGGAGTGACCAGAATGAGTATATTTACAAAAATATTTGGAACACACAGTGAAAGAGAACTAAAATATGTAATACCTATCGTAGATAAGATAGAAGCGTTAGAACCAGAATTTGAAAAACTATCAGATGATCAGTTAAAAGCAAAAACTAACGAATTTAAAAACAGATTAGGAAATGGTGAAACATTAGATGATATATTAGTGGAAGCATTTGCTACAGTAAGAGAAGCATCAAAAAGAGTTCTAGGAATGAGACACTATAGAGTACAATTAATGGGTGGTGTAATCCTACATCAAGGAAGAATTACAGAAATGAGAACAGGTGAAGGTAAAACACTTGTATCTACGCTACCTGCATACTTGAATGCACTAGAAGGAAAAGGTGTTCATATTGTTACAGTCAATGATTACCTTGCAAAACGTGATGCTGAGTGGATGGGGCAAATTCATGAATTTTTAGGACTTACAGTTGGTGTAGTCTTAAATGACATGGACAATGATGAGAGACGTGCAGCATATAACTGTGACATAACGTATGCGACTAATAATGAATTAGGATTTGATTACCTAAGAGATAACATGGTTATTTATAAAGAACAATTGGTAATGAGAGAGTTACACTATGCTATTATTGATGAGGTTGACTCTGTTCTTATCGATGAAGCAAGAACTCCACTTATTATTTCAGGACAAAGTGGCAAGTCTACTAAATTATATGAAGTATGTGATATATTAGCTAGACAATTAGTAAAAGGGACATTTAATGGTGAGCTTTCAAAGATGGAAGCAATCATGGGTGAAGAGAAAAAAGAAGACGGAGACTTTATCGTTAATGAGAAAGATAAGAACATTAACTTAACAGAGCAAGGTGTTAAGAAAGTTGAGAGCTTTTTTAAGATTGATAACTTAGCTGACCCTGATAACCTAGAGATACAACATAATGTCATCTTAGCTTTAAGAGCACATAATTTGATGTTTAAAGATAAAGATTATGTAGTTAAAGATGATGAAGTCCTAATTGTAGATGAATTTACAGGAAGAATTATGCCAGGACGTAGATACTCTGATGGATTGCATCAAGCAATTGAAGCTAAGGAACATGTTAAAGTTAAGAGAGAGAGTAAGACACTTGCTACTATTACTTTCCAGAATTTCTTTAATAAATATGCTAAGAAATCAGGTATGACAGGTACTGCATTAACAGAAGAGAGAGAATTTAGAGATATTTATGGAATGGATGTTATTGAAGTTCCAACGAATCTTCCTGTTGCTAGAGTAGATAGAAATGATGCAGTATATAAGACTAAAAAGGAAAAATTAAATGCAATAGTCGATGCAATTATTGAAGCACATAAGAAAGGACAACCAGTTTTAGTTGGTACTGTTACAATTGAAGCTTCAGAAGAGATAAGCGAATTGTTGAAGAAGAAGAATATTCAACATAAGGTATTGAATGCTAAGTTCCATGAGTTAGAAGCAGAGATTGTTGCAGATGCTGGTCAATATGGTGCAGTTACCATAGCAACTAATATGGCAGGTCGTGGTACTGATATTAAATTAGGAGAAGGCGTTGTAGAAGTAGGCGGTCTTAAGATAATTGGTACAGAAAGACATGAGTCTAGACGTATTGATAATCAGTTGAGAGGTCGTGCTGGTAGACAAGGTGACCCTGGTGAATCAAGATTTTACATTTCTCTTGAAGACGACTTGATGAGATTATTCGGTTCAGAGAGACTTATGACTATATTTGATAATTTAGGAATACAAGAAGGAGATGAGATTGAGCATAAAATGCTTAGTAAAGCTATAGAGAATGCTCAAAAGAAGATAGAAAATAACAACTACGGAATCAGAAAGAATCTTTTAGAATACGATAGAGTAAATAATGAACAAAGAGAAATTATTTATGCAGAGAGACGTAAGGTATTAAATGGAGAAAGTATGCGTGACTCAATTTATAAGATGATTAATGAAGTTGTTGAGAAGTGCGTAAATATTTGTATAGGTGATGATGGTACGCCAGAGCAAGAAGATATATCAGAATTAAATAATTTGCTTATACCTATTATTCCTATTAAGCCTTTGTCTTATACAGATGAAGAATTATTAAAAGTTAGAAAGAATAATTTACTTCAAGAGTTGAAGGAAGCAGCAGTTAAACTATATGAAGAAAAAGAAGCTGAGTTCCCTGAGCCAGAACATTTACGTGAGATAGAGCGTGTTATTTTGCTTAAGGTAATTGACCATAAATGGATGGATCATATTGATGACATGGACCAACTTCGTCAAGGTATTGGATTACAAGCATATGGTAGTAGAGATCCAGTAGTAGAATATAAATTCAGTGGATATGATATGTTCGGTGAGATGGAACAATCTATTATGGAAGATACAGTAAGAGCTTTAATGCACGTAAAAGTTGAGCAACAAGTTGAGAGAGAGCAAGTTGCTAAGGTTACTGGTACAAATAAAGATGATTCAGCTGTTAATGCTCCAAAGAGAAGAGCAACTAGGAAGATTCAACCTAATGAAAAATGTCCATGTGGTTCAGGACTTAAGTATAAACAATGCTGTGGAAGAAGAGCCTAGATTAGATAATATATATTATGGATTACTATTTTAACATTGATATAGTTAGCAAAGGTATATTGTTGAAATATTGAAGAATGGAGTTGAATCTGTGGTTGAGTTAGAACAATTGAAATATACGTTGACTACTTATTATGATACATTAAATGAAGTGAGGGATTCACTTTGACTTGGCTAATAAGAAGCAACGTATAGAGCAGATTGAAAAAATTATGGAAGAGCCTGATTTCTGGGATGATGCAACGAAATCGGGGAAATATATGAAAGAGGTTAACACACTTAAAAGTATTGTTAAAAAATATGAAGATGTTAAAGAACAATATGAAGACACACAGACTTTAATTGAGATGGCATTGGAAGAGAATGATGAATCTTTAGTGGATGAAATTAACGATACTTTTAATGGATTTGTTAAAACTCTAGATAATTTAAGAATAGAAACATTACTCTCAGGAGAATATGATGATAATAATGCAATTATAACTTTACATGCAGGTGCTGGTGGTACAGAAAGTTGTGATTGGGCACAGATGTTGGCAAGAATGTATCAAAGATGGGCTGATAAGAAAGGATTTACATCTCAAATTTTAGATTATTTAGATGGTGAAGAAGCTGGGCTTAAATCTGTAACTATAGAAATTGCTGGAGAGAATGCATATGGATATCTTAAGTCCGAAAGAGGCGTTCATAGGCTAGTAAGAATATCACCATTTAATGCAGCTGGTAAGAGGCAGACATCCTTTGTTTCATGTGATGTAATGCCAGATATTGAGAAAGACCTAGATATTGAGATTAATGATGATGATATTAGGATAGATACTTATCGTTCTAGTGGAGCAGGAGGACAACATATTAATAAGACATCATCCGCTATACGTATTACTCATATTCCTACAGGAATTGTGGTACAGTGCCAAAATGAACGTTCACAACATAAGAATAAAGATAAGGCAATGCAGATGTTAAAGGCAAAATTATATCTCTTGAAAGAACAGGAAAATATGGAAAAAGAGTCTGACATACGTGGGGATGTTAAAGAAATTGGTTGGGGAAGTCAAATACGTTCATATGTTATGCAACCTTATACTTTAGTCAAGGATCATAGGACGAATTGTGAGATAGGTAATGTTAGTAGCGTTCTAGATGGAAATATAGATGATTTTATTAATGCATACTTAAAATGGATAAGCGTTAATTCATAGGAGGAAGATGTATGGAAGATACAAAGCAAGTTATAGTACGTATCGGTGAACAATTTTTTGGAATTGATATTAGTGATGTAGTTGAAATAAAAGAAAAATGCTATATAACTACTTTACCTAGTGCAGAGTCAAATGTTTTGGGACTAATGAATCTAAGAGAAGAATTTATTCCTATATATAGTTTTAGAAGAAAAATTGGTTTGGAAGAGAATGCTGATGAAACAAATAAAGTTGTTATTGTTAATATTAGAAATACTAATGTTGGAATAAAAATTGATGATGTTAAAGAAATATCTAATATGGAAGCGAATGATTTATTTGACCTACCATTGATTGCACGTAGTGAGCAGACATCATATGTATCTAAAGTTGGAAAGGTTGGAAATGACCTAGTTTTATTACTTGATTTGAAACGTATTATTTCAAGAGATGAAATTAATGCAATGGATGAAATGGTAAGCAAATTTAATTAATTTTATGGGAAAAAACCATGGGTAATGAGCGTTATCCATGGTTTTTAACTTGATTATTTTGTATAAATATGGTAATATATGGTTTATGATTTGGCACGAGAATACCTTACGTCATATCATAATATATAGTTAATTATAAAATGACTAAATTGAATATGTGACTAGATAGGAGATGAGGTTATGATAAATATAGCAGTTTTGGGATATGGTACTGTTGGTTCTGGAATTGTAGAAGTAATTAAGACAAATTATCAGGATATTGCCGAGAAGGTTGGCGAAGAATTAAATATATCATATGTATTAGATTTGAGAGAATTTCCGAATGATCCAATTAATAAGGTATTAGTACATGATTATGATGTGATAGTAAATGACCCGTCTGTTAAGATAATAGCCGAAGCAATGGGAGGAATAGAGCCAGCATATTCATTTGCTAAGGAAGCGTTATCTAAGGGAAAACATTTCTGTACATCTAATAAAGAACTTGTTGCAAAACATGGTTCAGAATTAATTCAATTGGCTAAAGATAATAATGTGAATTTTCTATTTGAGGCAAGTGTAGGTGGCGGAATTCCAATAGTTAGACCACTTTTAGCTTCATTAACTCCAGAAAAGGTAAAGGAAATAACAGGTATATTAAATGGTACAACAAACTATATGCTAACAAAGATGGCAAAAGAAGGCTTAGATTTTGATGTTGTATTGAAAGATGCGCAAAATAAAGGATACGCAGAAAGAAATCCTGAGGCAGATGTAGAAGGATATGATGCTTGTAGAAAAATTGCTATTTTATCATCTCTAGCATATGGTAAACAAGTAGATTTTGAAGATATATATACTGAAGGAATTACCAAGATTAGTCCAGAGGATTTTGAATATGCAAAGGCTATGAATAGGAGTATCAAATTATTGGCAACAAGTTGGGTAATAGATGGTACTGTATCAGCAATGGTAGCACCAATGTTGGTTGATTCTGAATCACCATTATATAATGTAAATAATGTGTATAATGCAGTATTTGTAAAAGGTAATACATTAGATGATATAATGTTTTATGGTTCAGGTGCAGGCAAATTGCCTACGGCTAGTGCAGTTGTTTCTGACATAATTGCAGAGGCAAGAAATTTAAATAGACATTTGGCATTACCTTGGAACAAAGAAAAAATAGATTTAAATAAATTTGAAGATATACAGAATGCATTTTTTGTAAGAGTTGAAAATAGTGATGGAACTAAGAAAGAAATGGTTAATAAAATATTTGGCGATGTAAGTGAAATCAATATTGGCAAAACTACAGAATATGCATTTGTAACATCAGTATTAACGGAGAAAGAATTTAAGGATAAGATAGAAGGTATAGGTGGGGCAATTAGTTATATAAGAGTAAAGAATTAGTTTATTATATAATAGGAAATTACTTTGTTCCTTAATATAAATAGTTATAGCATTTGTTGTGCGATGAATGTGGATGAAAGGATTTGATTTGTTATGAAATATGTAATAGTTTTAGGTGACGGAATGGCAGATGAACCGTTAGAAGTTTTAGGTAATAAGACTCCATTGGAATATGCTAATACTCCAATTATGGATGAATTAGCATCGGTTTCTGAGATAGGTTTGTCTAAAACTATTCCAGATGGTATGAAGCCAGGTAGCGATGTTGCTAATTTAGCTGTATTAGGATATAATCCACAAAAGTATTATTCGGGACGTTCACCTCTTGAAGCTTTGAGCATAGGGGTAGACCTTGCAGATAGTGATATTGCTATAAGAACAAATTTGGTTACAATTTCAGATGATGATAAGCCTTTTGAAGAGAAAACAATAATTGATCATAGCTCTAGTGAGATATCAACAGAAGAAGCAAAAGTATTATTGGATGCAGTAATTGAAAATATTAAATTGCCTGGTTATAAATTTTATTTAGGAACTAGTTATAGACATTTGTGTATCTGGGATAAAGGTGAAGTTGTCGACTTGGTTCAACCACATGATGTGTTAGGACAAGTGATAGGACAATATTTACCAAAACAAAAGGATTTTGTAGACATGATGAAAGCAAGCTATGATATTTTAAACAATCATCCAATTAATATTGAAAGGGCTAAAAAAGGGTTAAATAAAGCTAATTGCTTATGGTTCTGGGGAGCTGGAACTAAACCGTCATTAGATTCATTTGAAGAAAAGACAAAACTTAAAGGTGTAATGATATCAGCAGTTGATTTGTTAAAAGGTATTGCAGTAGGTGCTAATATGACTAATATAAATGTTGAAGGTGCTAATGGAACACTAGAGACTAATTATGAAGGTAAAGCTTACGCTGCAATTAAGGCATTAACAGAGGATGAGTATGATTTTGCGTACATACACATAGAGGCACCTGATGAGATGGGACATCAAGGTAGTGTTGAGCGTAAGATTAAAGCAATTGAGAATATTGATAAGAAAGTTGTTAAAGTATTAGTAGAAGAGTTCGGAAAGAAAGGTGTTGAGTATAGGATGTTAGTAATGCCTGATCATCCAACACCAATTAGATGCAGAACTCATACTAGTGATCCAGTTCCATATATGATATATGATAATACGAATAAGGCTTTGAGCGGTTTGAGTTATAATGAAAAGGATGCTGCTAAGAGCGGTAATTTTATTCAAGAAGGGTATAAGACAATAGATAAATTAATTAGTTAATTATTATATTTATGAATAATTAACCTATGTGATAGTTATTAATCGGAATGGAGGATATTATGCGAGTTGTTAAGAAGTTTGGTGGAACATCGGTAGCAGATAAAGAAAGAATCTTTAATGTTGCTAAAAGATGTATAGCAGATTATAAGGCTGGGAATGAAGTAATAGTTGTTCTATCAGCTATGGGAAAGCAAACAGATGTGTTAATTAATATGGCACATGATATTAATCCTAAGGCACCTAAGAGAGAAATGGATATGTTATTGACAACTGGTGAGCAAACATCAGTAGCTTTAATGGCAATGGCAATGAATTCTTTGGGTGTACCAGCAGTTTCTCTTAATGCATTTCAAGTACAAATGCAAACAACATCAGTTTATTCTAACTCAAAGTTGAGAAAGATAGATACTGATAGAATTGAAACAGAATTAGAGAATAATAAAATTGTTATTATAACAGGTTTTCAAGGTATTAATAATTTTGGAGATTACACTACATTAGGACGAGGTGGTTCAGATACAACAGCAGTTGCACTGGCAGCATCTTTACATGCAGATAAGTGTGAGATATTTACAGATGTTGATGGTGTATATACTGCTGATCCTAGATTGGTACCTAATGCTAGAAAAATAGATGAGATTACGTATGAAGAGATGTTGGATTTAGCCACTTTAGGAGCAGGAGTACTTCATAATCGTTCTGTTGAATTGGCTAAAAAGTATTGTGTACCTTTGGTGGTACGTTCTAGTTTGAATGATTCAGAAGGAACAGTTATTAAGGAGGAGACAAAGGCAATGGAAAAATTAATGGTTAGTGGAGTTGCAGTAGATAGACAAGTTGCAAGAATTGCGGTTATAGGTTTAAAAGATGAGCCGGGTGTAGCATTTAAATTATTTAACCATTTGGCAAGATATGATATAAACGTAGATGTTATCTTACAGTCAGTGGGACGTGATGGAACAAAAGATATTTCATTTACAGTTAATTTAGATGATGTTGATGAGGCTGTAAATATAGTTGAACGTCATAGAGAAGGAAGTCTTCGATGCGATAAAGTAGATGTAGAAAAATCAATTGCAAAATTGTCAATAGTAGGTGCAGGTATGATGACTCATCCTGGAGTTGCAGCTAAAATGTTTGAAGCTTTATATGATGAGCAAATTAATATTAAGATGATTGCAACATCTGAGATTAGAGTAACTGTTATTATACAGGATAAAGATGTAGAAAGAGCAATTAATGCAGTTCATAATAAATTTGCATTAGGATATGAGAAATAGTATTAAAAAATAGGTCCACTAGTGTATGTGATACATTAGTGGACTTTTTATGCTTGTAAATCAATATTCATTCCGAGAACGATACTTTCTTCTAATTGCTTTGATGCTTTATCATATGGAGTATTTGAATTATATGAAATTTGCTGTTGATTTTCGTATTTAGCTATGTATTTATTTAATGTGCTTTCAAAAGGCTTTGAAGTTTTTGTTGCATCTAATGGAAAAGTAACAGTATCTTTGCTTATTGGTTCGATTCGATGAACCGGTGGTACTGGAGTAGTGTAAACTGGGGTTATTTTGGAAGTGGATATTAAACTATTAGCATAATTTATAGGACTAATACCAATCATACAATCACATCCTTTCAATTGTAATACTTCATATTATATTTCGGATGTTTATTTATAATATTTAGCTTGAAAAATAGTAAATTTAGAAAAATTTGAAAAAAGCTAAATCTAATTAACTAAAGGATTTAACCACTTGAAATATTATATTAAGTAGGGTATAATTCATTGTTGAATGGAATGCTGTATCTTGGGATTTAATATAGTAAAAATCTTGGTGTTAAATATTGAAGAATATAGCATGATAGATGGAGGAATATATGGATATAGTTAAAGCGTTAGCGAAAGAATTAGATATTAAGACAAGTCAGGTAGAGGCAACGATTAAGTTAATAGATGAAGGTTGTACTATACCTTTTATTGCTAGATATAGAAAAGAAGTTACGGGCTCATTAAATGATGAAATTTTAAGAAAATTTGATGAGAGATTGACTTATCTTCGTAATTTAGAGGAGAAAAAAGAGCAAGTTTTAAGTAGTATTAGAGAGCAAGAAAAACTTACACCTGAATTGGAGGCTCAGATACTAGCAGCAGAGACATTAGTAGCTGTAGAAGATTTATATAGACCATATAGACCAAAGAGAAGAACAAGAGCAACTATAGCTAAGGAAAAAGGTTTAGAAGGATTAGCTAATATTATTTTATTACAAATGACTAATAAGTCTCTTGAGGAAGAGGCACAAGTTTATATATCAGAAGAAAAAGGTGTAGAGAATGCTGATGAGGCAATAGCAGGAGCAAAAGATATTATTGCAGAGATGATTTCAGATTATGCTTCATATAGAACATATATAAGAAATGTTACTTATAGAGAAGGAAATCTTGTTTCTACAGCAAAGGACGCTGAAGTAGAGTCGGTATATGAGAATTATTATGATTTTACAGAGCCGGTTGCAAAAATAGCAGGATATAGAATTTTAGCAATTAATCGTGGTGAAGCTGAGAAATATTTAACAGTTAAGATAGAAGCACCAGAGGATAAGATATATAGATTTTTAGAAAAGAAAGTTATTATAAGAGACAACGTTAATACAACACAAGTGCTTAAGGAAACTATAGAAGATAGTTATAAGAGATTGATTGCATCAGCAATTGAAAGGGATATTCGTAATGAGTTGACTGAGAAAGCAGAAGATGGAGCCATAGAAGTATTCGGCAAGAACCTTACGCAATTACTGATGCAACCACCGATTGCAAATCAGGTTGTATTAGGTTGGGATCCTGCATTTAGGACAGGTTGTAAGCTTGCGGTTGTAGATGCAACTGGTAAGGTTTTAGATACGGTTGTAGTTTACCCAACTGCACCACAGAATAAAATAGAAGAGACTAAGAAAATTGTTTATAATTTGATTAAGAAATATGGAATCACATTAATATCTGTTGGAAATGGAACAGCATCAAGAGAGTCAGAGCAGGTTATCGTTGATATGTTAAAAGAAATTCCAGAAAATGTTCAGTATGTAATTGTTAATGAAGCAGGCGCATCAGTTTATTCTGCAAGTAAGTTAGCTACAGAGGAATTCCCAAACTTTGACGTAGGACAAAGAAGTGCAACTTCTATTGCAAGACGACTTCAAGATCCTTTGGCAGAACTAGTTAAGATAGAACCTAAGTCAATTGGAGTTGGACAATATCAACACGATATGAACCAAAAGAAATTAAGTGATACATTAGGTGGTGTGGTTGAGGATTGCGTTAATAAAGTAGGTGTTGATTTAAATACAGCATCAGCATCTTTACTAGAGTATGTATCCGGAATTAACAAGACTATTGCTAAGAATATAGTAAGTTATAGGGAAGAACAAGGCAAGTTTAAAAATAGAAAACAATTATTAAAGGTTGCCAAGTTAGGACCTAAGGCATATGAGCAATGTGCTGGATTTATGAGAATAACAGATGGGGATAATCCATTAGATGCAACAAGCGTTCATCCAGAATCATATGAGGCAGCTAAAAAGTTACTTGAAAAATTAGGATATAAGTTATCAGATGTTAAGGCACAAGGATTGTCTGGAATATCTAAAGAGATTGGCGATAGAGAACAATTAGCTTCAGAAATTGGAGTTGGTGAAATTACTCTTAATGATATAGTAAAGGAACTTGAGAAACCAGCAAGAGATCCTAGAGATGAAATGCCAAAACCTATTTTAAGAACTGATGTATTAGACATGAAAGATTTGACAGAAGGTATGATTCTTAAAGGAACAGTAAGAAATGTAATTGATTTTGGTGCATTTGTTGATATAGGTGTGCATCAAGATGGATTAGTTCATATATCACAGTTAGGAGTTAAAAAATATGTTAAACATCCATTAGAAGTTGTAAGTGTAGGAGATGTTGTGGATGTTAAAGTGATGAGTGTAGATATCGCAAAGAAGAGAATTCAGTTAACTATGAATATATAGACAAGGATGTGGAATGATGGATAATATTGAATTAAATATTAAGCTAAAAACAAGACATATGTATGAATTTCAGATGAGACATTCTTATTTGACAGCAACAGGGATTATTTCATTATTAGTAAGCTTATTTGCCATGGTTTATTTATTATCAACTTATAAGTCTAATAATGTAACTACTAATATTATGTTGATTGTAGCAGCACTTATGTTTACAGTAATTTATCCTATACAGATGTTGAGTAGGTCATTTAATATAGTAAAATTTTCACCTGTTCTTAGTAAGGCATTGAAATATACATTTACTGAGGAAGGAATATTAGTATCACAGGATAATGATGATGCATTACTTCCATGGGAAGATATTGTAAAAGTAAAAGAGACAAAAAATTTAATTCTTGTGTATTCATCACCGAAGAATGGATATATTTTGCCAAAATCTCAATATGAGGATAAATGTGAAGATATAAAGACAATGATTAGAAGACAAGTTTCAGATGATACTTGTAAATTAGAGTTAAAGGGGAATTAATTGTGAAGTTAGAAAGTTTTTGTGAGGAGGATACATTTAACATAGGTAAAGATTTGGCTATGAATGCAAAACCATCTTCAGTATATTGTTTAGATGGAGATTTAGGTGTTGGTAAAACAATATTTACTAAGGGATTTGCAGATGGCTTAGGAATTGAAGAATGTATAACAAGTCCTACATTTACAATTGTACAAGAATATGAGGATGGACGAGTTCCATTTTATCATTTTGATGTTTATAGAATATCGGATCCTTGTGAAATGTATGAGATTGGATTTGAAGAGTATATAAATGGAGATGGTATATGCCTAATAGAATGGGCATCATTGATTGAAGAAATTTTACCAGAAGACGTTATTAAGGTGAATATTTCTAAAGATTTAGATAAGGGAATTGATTACAGGGTTATAATTGTAGATGGAATGGAGTAAAGAAATTATGAAAATTTTAGCGTTAGATGCATCTGGAATTGTAGCATCGGTTGCCATAGCTTCTGAAGAAGAGATTATTGCGGAATATACAATTAAGCATAAAAAGACACATTCTCAGACGTTATTACCTATGATAGATAAAGTGCTTCAGTTTGCAGAGGTAGATTTGAAAGATATAGAATATATTGCTGCTACAGAGGGACCAGGTTCATTTACAGGTTTAAGAATTGGAGCGGCTACAGCAAAAGGAATATCACAAGCTTTGAATATACCAGTTGTAAATGTTCCAACATTAGAGGCTTTGGCTTATAATGTTGTAGATTCAGATAAACTTATTTGTCCAATCATGGATGCAAGACGTGGAAATGTTTTTGCAGCAATGTATAGTAGAAGTAATGGTGGACTTGAAGTTGTGAGACAACAAGAAGCGTTACCTATTGAAGATTTAATTAATGATATTAATTCTCTTGGAAAAAATGTTATTTTTGTTGGTGATGGTGTAAACGTTCATCATGATTATATAAGAAATTATTTAAGAGTAGATTATGTTTTGGCACCAGCATATATAAGAGAACAAAAAGCATCTTCTGTTGTAGGAGTAGCATTTGATTATATTAAGAAGAACAAATATGTTCAGAGTAAAGATTTCAAGCCTGTGTATTTACGTAAATCTCAGGCGGAACGAGAATTAGAGTTAAAGAAGCAGTATGTACTTAAGAAAGGATAATGAATAAATAATGAAAATTCGACCGATGATAGATAAGGATTTAGAACAAGTATGCGATATAGAAAATGATACATTTTCGGAACCGTGGAGTTACAGGTCGTTTAGTAACTCGTTAACCTCAAAAGATAACACATATTTGGTTGCAGAAGAAGATGGAGAAATATTAGGATATTGTGGCATGTGGGGAACTGTTGATGAAGGACAGATTACCAATGTTGCAGTTAAGAAGGAACATCGTAATAAGAAAATCGGTTTTAAGTTAATGAAAACCTTGATGGAATATGGTAAAGATAATGGGTTAATAGCATTTACTTTAGAAGTTAGAGCTGGAAATAGTGTTGCTATAAATTTATACCATAATTTAGGTTTTAAAGATAGCGGATATCGTAAAAATTTTTATTCAAAACCAGATGAGGATGCGCTTATTATGTGGTTAGTCGATAGAAATTAATGTTAGATAATAATTGAAATAATTTCCACTATTATTAAAAGTAGGTCTTTGTTATAATGTTATGGTTAAATAACTTATAAAGAAGAGGATGACTATGCAAAAAAAGATGAAAATATCGTGCAATAAATGCGGAAAGACAATAAAGTATGTAGAGGGAGTTTTAAAGGAAGACTTTTTTGAAGCAACTAAGGAATGGGGGTATTTTTCAAATAAAGACTTGCAGACGCATAGGTTTAATTTATGTGAAAAATGCTATGATGAATTAGTTAAAGAATTTGTTATTCCAGTTATGATTTTGGATAAGAAAGAGGCGTTGTAGTTAATGTTAGATGTGTGCTTACTAGGTACAGGTGGAATGATGCCGCTTCCTAATAGATGGTTAACATCATTGATGCTTAGATATAATGGAAGTGGTTTATTAATAGATTGTGGCGAAGGAACACAGATTTCTATTAGACAAAAGGGATGGAGTTTTCATGGTTTAGACGTAATATGTTTTACCCATTATCATGGTGATCATATAAGTGGTTTGCCAGGATTACTTTTGTCTATGGGAAATGCACAGAGAACAGAACCAGTTACACTTATTGGACCTAAGGGATTGGTTTCTGTAGTATCAGCTTTAAGGACTATTGCTCCAGAGCTACCTTATGAATTAAGATTTATTGAATTAGAAAATAAAGAAGAAATAATAAATATTAATGGATATGAAATATGTGCTTTTAGAGTAAAGCATAATGTTACATGTTATGGATATAGTATAAAGATAAATAGAGTTGGAAGATTTATGCCAGAAAAAGCTAAAGAATTAGGTATACCTGTTCAAAGCTGGTCAATTTTGCAAAAAGGTGAAAATTATATTGTTGATGGTAAAGAGTATACGCCGGATATGGTATTAGGCCCTAAAAGAAAGGGTATAAAATTGGTTTATTGTACAGATACTAGACCGACTAATGGAATAATAGAACATGCGGATTCGGCAGATTTATTCATATGTGAAGGTATGTATGGAGAAAAGGATAAGATTTTGAAGGCAAAAGAGAATAAACATATGACATTTTACGAGGCGGCAGAGATTGCTGAAAAAGCAAAAGTTAGAGAGCTATGGCTAACTCACTATAGTCCATCATTAACATATCCTGAAGAATATAAGGAAGAAGTAAGAAAAATATTTGCGAATACAAAGGTACCGAGAGACAGGAGAACTACAATTTTAGAATTTGATAAAGATGAATAGAATTCGACAAGGAGAAGAAGAATGGGTGCATTTAAAGGGAAAAACGCTAAAATGTTGACTATGGTAGTGGCAATAGCAGTTGTTATTGTTCTATCATACGTGGCTTATGAAAAGAAACAATCTGAAAAGGCAACACAAGCAGAGGAAAAAACAGCAGTATCAGAGATTGATAACATAATTATGAAGAATTTAGATGAAGAGTATCCAGCTTCAGTTAGAGAGGTTATTAAATATTATTACAAAGTATTACAATGCATGTTTAATGGAGAGGCTACGGATAAACAGGTGGTTAAACTTATTGACAAAGAAAGAGCGTTATTTGATAAAGAATTATTAAAGAAAAATGAGTATAGTGAGTTCGTTAAAGGAAGAAATGCGGAGATAAAACAGTATAAAAGAAAGAAAATAAAACTACTTAAATTTGTAATTCAGAAAAGTGATGAAACAAAATATTGGCAACATGATAAAGCAGAAATGGCATCTATTAAAGCACATATATATATGACTGGTAAGAAGAGTTACACAGATGTTTATCAAGAATATGTGCTAAGAAAAGATGATAAAGGTAAATGGAAGATTTTATCATGGAGCAATACTTCAGATGATCCTCAAGATGTAGAGAATAAAAAAGATGAGGATAAGGAGGATTAGTATAATGGAAAAAGATATAACATTATTGGCAATAGAGTCATCATGTGATGAAACTGCAGCAGCAGTTGTAAGAAATGGTAAGGAAGTATTATCTAATGTTATTTCTTCACAAATTGAATTACATAAATTATATGGAGGGGTTGTTCCAGAGATAGCCTCAAGAAAACACATAGAGAATATAAATCAAGTTATAGATGAAGCCATGGAAGAAAGTGGTTTATCTTATGATGATATAGATGCTATAGCAGTTACATATGGACCAGGATTAGTTGGAGCTTTACTTGTGGGTGTTGCACAAGCTAAGGCTTTAAGTTATGCCTTAAATAAGCCTCTTGTAGGTGTTAATCATATTGAAGGTCATATATCAGCTAATTATATCGAGAATAAGGATTTAAAACCGCCATTTTTAGCTATGGTTATTTCTGGTGGACACACTCATTTAGTTATGGTTGAAGACTATGGTAAATATTCTATTATAGGTAAAACTAGAGATGATGCTGCCGGTGAAACATTTGACAAGGTTGCAAGGGCTATAGGATTAGGATATCCAGGAGGACCTAAAATAGATAAATTGGCAATGCAAGGTAATAGTAAGGCGATAGAATTCCCAAGAGCACATATTGAGGGTGCTCCATTTGACTTTAGTTTTAGTGGAGTGAAATCAGCAGTTCTTAATTATATTAATGTAGCTAAGATGAAAGATGAAAAAATATGTGTTGAGGATATTGCAGCATCATTTCAGGAAAGTGTTGTGGATGTGATTGTTTCACATACTATAATGGCTGCTAAGGAGTATAATGTAAAGAGTGTAGCATTAGCAGGTGGTGTTGCTGCAAATAGTGGTATAAGGGAAGGTATGAGAAAAGCATGTGATGAAAATGGGATAAATTTATATTATCCTTCTATTGGGCTATGTACAGATAATGCAGCTATGATAGGAGCTGCAGGATATTATGAATATATTAATGGAATAAGACATGGTCTTGATTTAAATGCTATTCCAAATCTTAAGATAGGAGAGAGAAGATAGTGGAAAATAAGGTTACGGCAATAGTTTTATCTGCAGGAATGGGGAAAAGAATGGGAACAGATAGACCTAAACAGTATTTAATAGTTAATGAAAAGCCTATTTTATTTTATACTATTAAGGCATTTGAGGAAAGTAACGTAGATGATATTATAATAGTATGTGGAGAAAAAGACAAAGAGTATTGTACGAAGGAGATTGTACAATACTTTAATTTTAATAAAGTTAAAAAGGTTATAGCAGGGGGAAAAGAAAGATATAATTCTGTATATAATGCCCTAGAAGAAATAAATGATTGTGATTATGTTTTAATACATGATGGGGCACGACCTTGTATAAAACCTGAATTAATTAATTTGATGATAGATAGAGTGATTACAGATAAGGCATGTATTATGGCAGTTCCAGTAAAAGATACAATTAAAATTGTATATGCTGGTGTGATAATAGATTCACCTGATAGAAGAGCTTTATGGCAAGCCCAGACACCACAAGCTTTTGAATTTGAAGGAATAAAGAAAGCATATAGAAGTGCAATTAAAGATGAAGAAAAGCAGATAACCGATGATGCAAAAGTCTGGAGTTTATATATGGGTGCTCCAGTTAAAATCGTTGAAGGTGAATATGAAAATATAAAAGTCACAACAAAATCAGACTTGGAAATAATTGTAAATTATTTGAAATAACATATTAAATGTGTAAAATATAAAAAAATTTAAAAAAGTGAAAAAAAGGGGTTGATTTTCTAACAACAAGTGAGTATAATGTAGTTCGTTGGCTCGTTAGAAATGGAAAAAGCTAACATATGATGAAGTGATTAAATGTTAAAAACATTTGGTTTGTATCGCCGGTGAGGAAAAGAGCAAAGAATGTTTTGAAACATATATTTAACACTAAATTATTTATTAGAATAACTAATAAATAAAAGTATTGACAAACATTTTTGAATTTGATATACTTAAAAAGCACTGTTTGGAGAGGTGTCCGAGTGGTTTAAGGAGCCGGTCTTGAAAACCGGTGACTCCGAAAGGGGCCGTGGGTTCGAATCCCACCTTCTCCGTTTAGACGAAAGTCTATTGCAACACTTGGAGAAGTACCCAAGTGGTTGAAGGGGCTCCCCTGGAAAGGGAGTAGATCGTTAATAGCGATGCGTGGGTTCAAATCCCACCTTCTCCGTTGGACTTCAACAAGTGAAAACTTTTGAAAAAAGTTGTTGACAAGCTCTTGAAGATGTGATAAGATATAAAACGTCGCAAGAGAGAAAAGCCTTTAAACAAAAGGGTTTTGACGATTGTTAACTAAGATGAACATTGATAATTGAACAGTGAAACAACCTTGAAAATTCCTAAGAGAATAAGAAGATTTTGATTAATTGTTTC
>CAKRYR010000003.1 GCA_934432595.1 uncultured Lachnospiraceae bacterium
TCGAATGCCAGTCTAAAAATAAGCAGAGGACTTGTTTGGACTGGCAAAATTAATGAAATTTAACGAAAAATGAGTCAAGTGCCAGTCCAAAATAATGTTGGAGTGCACTTTGGACTGGCAAAATTAATGAAATTTAACGAAAAATGAGTCAAATGCCAGTCTAAAATAACGTTGGAGTGCAGTTTGGACTGGCAAAATTAATGAAAATTAATGAAAAATGAGTCGAACGCCAGTCCAAAATAACGTTGGAGTGCAGTTTGGACTGGCAAAATTAATGAAATTTAACGAAAAATGAGTCAAATGCCAGTCTAAAATAACGTTGGAGTGCATTTTGGACTGGCAAAATTAATGAAATTTAACGAAAAATGAATCAAATGCCAGTCTAAAAATAAGCAGAGAACTTGTTTGGACTGGCAAAATTAATGAAATTTAACGAAAAATGAATCAAACGCCAGTCTAAAATAGCGTTCAAGTGCAGTTTGGACTGGCAAAATTAATGAAAATTAATGAAAAATGAGTTAAATGCCAGTCCAAAATAACGTTGGAGTGCAGTTTGGACTGGCAAAATTAATGAAAATTAATGAAAAATGAGTCGAATGCCAGTCTAAAAATAAGCAGAGGACTTGTTTGGACTGGCAAAATTAATGAAATTTAACGAAAAATGAATCAAACGCCAGTCTAAAGTAGTGTTCAAGTGCACTTTGGACTGGCATGCTGTAAAATTTCGTACTGTACTGTATAAATCTCGCGGAGCTTTAGTTTAGTCAAGAATTTGTAGGTTTTTTTTTCTATAAATTGTAGTAGACAGATTTTCATTTTTACATTTTCATTAGTAAACAGATTTGAAGATTTATATTAGTGAGCTTGTAAGTATACAGATAGAAAAATATATATTATTCAATTTGAAAGGTATTTGCGTGCCTTAGCACTTAACAAGCACAAGCTTATAAAGCGAAGTGCGAGTTTAGTGCTACTAGGCAAAGCAACGAAGCGAGAGCGTCCTTTCAAATGAATAACTATATAATTTCCTATCGTAACGAATAACCACCCACTAATATAAATATTCAAATCGTCACTTATAACATCAAAAATGAAAATCGTCCCTAGAACAGAAAACCCTAAGCCTACAAATTTATATTAAATTAATGGGGAAATGTGTCGATAATAATATATAATGGAGAGCTAGGTGAGATAGGTTTTGATTGATTGGAGAGGAGAGTTATTATGTCAAGATTTTATGGTTTGTATAATTATAGTAGTTTGTTTTCTAAAGATAATTCTACGTCATCTTTTTATAGTAATTTATCTCAATATAGTAGTATAAAGTCTGGTGCATATAAGAAAGCTACTAAGGCTTTATTTCAAAAGAATACATCATCTAAAACTGATAAAAAAGATAATTATTCTATAAGTAAAGATTATTTATCAAATTTTAGTATTAATAGTAAAGAGTTTTCAAAAACAAAGACAAAGGCTACAAGTTTAGTAGATGCTGGTAATAAACTTATAAGTACTGAAAAGGATGGCTTATTTGTAGATAAGAATAATTATGATAAGGATAAAATATATGATTCAGTTAAAGAATTTGTAAGTAGTTATAATAGTACAGTGGATTCTCTTAATACAGTAACAAATAAATCTATAAAGACTGTTGGAAATAATATGACTAGAATGACAGATGTAATGAGTAATAGTTTGAATAAAGTAGGTGTTACTGTTGGAACTGATGGTAAACTTAGCGTTGATGAGAAAACTTTTATAGATTCAGATATGAATCAAGTTAAGTCTTTATTTAATGGAAGTAGTTCATATGCTGGTATGATAACTTCATATGCATCTAAGATTGCTAATCAGGCGAATAATCAATTAGCTGCAGTTAATGGAAGTCTATATGGAAATAATGGTTCATATTATTCGAGTTTTAATAGTGGAGCATTTTATAATAGATATCTTTAGTAGATAGATTGACTTAAGATAAACTAGTACAAAAAAAGAGCCATAAGGCTCTTTTTCTGTGGTATAAAAATACCAATGCGTATAATAGGGTGGGAGTAGAAAGTGATATAAATCACTATACGAACGATATTATAGGAATTAAATGTGTTTAAAACGTGTTCGAAATGTGATGAAAATGTGAAATGGAGTAGACATGCAAGTCGTATTTTGTTAAATAGGAAATGCAATATAACTTGCAATATAATTTCTTATTTAACAAAAAAGAACTATCTTGCAATATATGTAAGATAGTTCTAAAATATTATTATTATATTATAAAATGAAGAGAGTGAATTGTTTTTCTATAATATAATTATAATATTTAAATATGTCTGAATTATGTACATATTCGGAAGAAAATATTAACATTTTGAATATTAATTTTGAATTTTCAGAATTTATAGTATTAAGGTGTCAAAAGTACAATTTCATTGCTAGAATAATTTTTTGAAGATTTGACACTTTAATCTTTATAGTAATAATAGTAATATGTGTTCCTATTAGGGTGCAAGTAACTCTTTAATTTAGGTAAGGTAGGTTTGAGAGTAAAACAATTTAAGAAAGGTATGTAATATGAATGGGAATAACAGTTATATCAGTTGGTAAAATTAAAGAAAAATATTTAACAATGGCAATAGACGAATATAGTAAACGTCTGTCGAAATATTGTAAATTAAGTTTCATCCAAGTTCAGGATGAAAAAACACCTGATAATGTAAGTGAAACAGTAAATAATAAAATTAAAGAGATAGAAGGCGAGAGAATCCTTAAGAATATAAAGAATTCTGTATATGTAATAGCATTAGCAATTGAAGGTAAACAATTAAGTTCTGAACAGTTGGCTTCAACTTTAGACAATCTTGCAGTGACTGGCAAAAGTGATATTGTTTTTGTTATTGGTGGTTCACTTGGATTATCATCACAGGTCTTATCAAGGGCAGATTATTTACTTAGTTTTTCTAAGATGACTTTTCCACATCAGCTGATGAAAGTTATTTTGTTAGAGCAGATATATCGATCATATAGAATTATAAAGAATGAACCATATCATAAATAATATTCGGTTTAATATAGAAAGTAATAGAAAAAAATGATGTAACAGTTCTGTCATTGGCTAAATAGTTACAAAGGAATATTTGTTAGGAATATTATGTAATATTTGGATAAAAATATTGTTTATTGTTAAAATATGTGTGGAGTGGTATAATTAGGAATATAGTGATAAATTTTGGAGGTACAAATGGGAAAGTTATTAATAAAGCAAAAGGTATTTAGTATAAGAGATAAATTTAACGTATATGATGAAAATGAAAATATAAAATATAAAGTACAGTCATCATTGTTTTCGTTAAAGTATAAACTAACGGTTTATGATCAATATGACAATGAGATAGGCATAATTACACAGCGTTTTTTCTCCTTTATGCCTAAATTTGATGTGGAAATAAAAGGTCAAATTGTGGGAACAATAAGAAAAAAATTTAAGATGTTTTCTAATAATTATGATATAGATTATAATGGATGGAGAGTTGAAGGAAATTTTCTTGGTTGGAATTACAATGTTTTTAATGGATATAATGTTGTGGCTAGAATAGATAAAGAGATTTTTCATTGGGGCGATACATATGTAATAAATTATGCGAATGAAGAGAATGAATTGAATGCATTATTACTTGTTTTAGCTATTGATGCAGCAAACCGTGCAGATTCGGCTGCGGCAAGTTCAGCTTCAAATTAGTTATTGAAGATGAGGGAGGGGTTTTGTGAAAAATAAGAGGGAAATATTTGTACCAGTAATTTTAGGAATATTAGCATCCATTATGTTAACAATTGTACTTAAAGTATTTGTGTTTGACAGATTATTAAAAAATGATAATAGGATGACTACAAATGATGTAAGTGCTAATGAGACAAATATTAATGAGAATAATAGCGAGACTCAAGGAGTACAATCAAACCAGGTGTCTATGATATTTGGTGGAGATTTTCTGTTGTCAAATGAGATGCTAAATGCTTATAATAAAAATGGTGAAGGCTTGAAAAACATTATGTCAGAGGATTTGCAAAAAGAATTTAATGATGCCGATATTGCAATGGTTAATAATGAATTCCCCTATAGTAATAGAGGAACCCAAGCACAGGATAAACAGTATACTTTTAGAGTAGATCCAAGTAATGTTAAGATACTAAATGAAATGGGTGTAGATATAGTTTCCTTGGCTAATAATCATACACTTGATTTTGGCGTTGATGCACTTATTGATTCTATGGAAGCTTTAAAGGGCGCATCTATTTTATATGGTGGTGCTGGTAATAATTTGGATGAGGCTAAAGAGATTAAATATATTGAAAAGAATTATAAGAAGGTTGCTTTTTTATGTGCTACAAGAGTTATTCCTGTTTCTGAATGGAATGCTACTGATGATAGAGCAGGATTATTTACAACTTATGATTCAAGAAACTTGGTAGCTCAGATTACTGAAGCAGAAAATAATGCAGATGTGACTATAGTATTTGTTCACTGGGGCGTTGAAAGAGCAGAAAATCCAGAAGATTACCAAAGAGAACTTGCTAAAAAATATATTGATGCAGGGGCAGATATGGTAATTGGTGCACATTCTCATTGTTTACAGGGAATGGAAGTATATAATGGTAAGTTGATTACATATAGTTTAGGAAATTTTATTTTCAATGGTAGATATAATAAAACAATGGCTTTAAAGGCAATTATCAATGAAGATAATAGTATTAAAGCACAATTTATACCGTGTGAATCTAGTTCATATAAAACTTATATAGCAGAGGATAGTAAGGCGCAGGAGATTAGAGATTATTACAAGAACATTTCCTTTGATATAGATATGGACGATGAAGGGTATATTAATATTAATTGATAATGAAGAGTCCTTATGGACTCTTTTGTATAGAACAAACAAGGAGGAAGTTATAATGCAATTTGAGAAATTACAAAAGGATATGATAGCTGCTATGAAGGCTAAAGATAAAAGTAGAAAGGATAGTATTTCATCATTAATTTCTGCTGTGAAAAAAGTAGCTATAGATGAAGGAGTTAGGGATAACATAACAGAAGATTTAGTTGATAGGGTTATTTTGAAGGAAATTAAGAGTGTTAAGGAACAAATCGATAGTTGTCCAACATCTCGTCAAGATTTACTTGATGAATATACAGCAAGATATAATGTTATAAATGAGTATGCACCAGAACAATTGTCTGAGGATAAGATTAAAGAAATACTTAATGAGAAATTTGCTGATGTTATAGCAACTAAGAATAAAGGACAAATTATGAAAGTTGCAATGGGAGAGCTTAAAGGTAAAGCTGATGGAAAATTAATTAATCAAGTTGTAACATCTTTATGCCAATAAGGATATATGTAAGTAGATTTATTTTTAATCAAGAAGTTGAGTAAGAAATTGAATAATATTATATGTTTTTAGCCATACTAACTTATATTTAGAAATTTATTAAACAAAAAATATTTCATAATGGAGGTTTGTATGGCTAAAAATAAATTTTTAGTTGTTTATATTGTATTAGGTTGTGTAATTCTTATTATAGCAGGTGGGGCATTGGCAAAAGGCATTGCTAATAAGTCTGCAAAGAATACCATATCAAGAGAGAAAGCATATTCTATTGCTGCTGAAAATGCCGGTGTAGATACTTCTAAAGTAGAGTATACAAAATGCAATTTGAAAATAGATGATGGCCATTATGTATATGATGTAGAATTTATTGATAATGATATTAAATATGAATATGAGATACATGGAAGTACAGGGCAAATTCTAGATATTGAGAAAGGACGTATATCTACCATTTCTTAATCTAATAGATATTGAACTGCGTTCCCACTCGCACGCGAAAGAGTCGCACGCGAAAGAGTCGCACGCGACTCTTTGAATAAAATGCTAAAAAGCTTTAATAATTAAATATTTATAAAATATTACAAAATACAAAAGAAAAGATTACAAAAATATTAATAGGTTTATTGATGATGTAAAAAAATAAATATATACTAGTACTATGGGAAACATAAATGTGGAAGTCTCTTTGAAATGGGGGAAAATATATGAAGAAGAAATTTGCTTTTGTTTTAGTACTAGCATTATTTTTTAGTATTGTTATGGGGGGAAAACAGATAAAGAAAGCTTATGCTCATTATGCAATGTTAGAAGAAGAAAAAGATTATATAGTCGTAACTAACAATGAGGGTACATTTAATACAATTAACAAAAAATATGACGATGTAAAAAGTGAGTCTGAGGAAACTACAGAGACATTGCAAGACAATAATGTTATGGTTACTGAGATTAATTTAAGAGAGGCTAATCAGTTAGCTAAAGAGAAAAATATAATTGCTGTTGAAAAAAATTATGAAGTTGAAGCTACAGGAAATATAGATGTTGATAATTTAACAGGCATAGAACAGGATTCAGAAGAATGGAATATAAATATGATAAATGCAAAGTCTGGTGACAATATGAATGTTACAAATAAAATTAAGGTGGCTATATTGGACTCAGGTGTTGAATATTCAGAGAGACTTAATGTTGTATCAAGAAAGTCATTTTTACCAGGAGAGCTACCTGGAAATGAAGTGTTTGAAGATATCTCTGGACATGGAACAAGTGTAGCTGGTGTGTTGGCAGCAAGGACTAATACTGGAAGCACACTAAGAGGCGTAAATTCTAATGTGGAGATATATTCAGCAAAAGTACTTGATGAGGAAAACAAGGCACCTATAAGTAGAGTCATAGCAGGTATATATTGGGCAATTGATAATAAAGTAAATATAATTAGTATTAGTTTTGGAACAACAAATTATTCTAAAGCTCTAGAACTAGCCATAAAAGAAGCTACAGATAAAGGAATATTGGTTGTTGCGGCAGCAGGAAATGAGAATAGTGATGTTGTAGAGTATCCAGCTGCATTTGAAAATGTACTTGCAGTTGGAGGTGTTGATAGCAAGGGTAATATCTCTTCTGAAAGTTCTAAAGGAAAAAAGATTGATATATTTGCACCAGGAGAAAAGGTTCGTTCATTAGGTTCTTTTGATGGAGAAGTTATAGTATCCGGAACAAGTATAGCGGTACCACATGTGGTTGGTGTGGCAAGTGTATTATGGCAGAAGGATATATCTAAAAGTGCAGATTTCATAAAGAATTTAATCATAGACAGTGCTAATAAATCAAATGAAAATATTAAACAAGGTATAGTTGATTTGAAATATGCATTGGATATGTATGATACATATAATTATGAAGAAAAAACAGATAGCTCAAGTAATAATATAAATCTAACTTATTTGTCAGTTGATGACACAGAAAATTATGTTACAGGGAGTTGGGGAAAGGTTGATCACCAAAGGACTGTTATTGAAGCTAGTGCCAACGCTAATTTAAACATAGTTCAGATAAAACTTTTAAAATGGGGAGCTATATATTCAGATAAAAGTTTAAATTTACAAGGAATGACTACTAATCCATATTTTCATGGTTATAATAAAAAGAAAGATTATGAGACAACAAAGCAAGCTTATAATTATTTAGCAGGTTACATATATTTGACAAGATGTGCTTTAGCCGGAACTTATAATCAAAATAAAAGTGATTTATTAAATACAACCGGCAATATTGCTGAGATGGATGAAAAGTTAAAGTTGATTAACTTCGGAGGAACAGAAAAGCTTGCCGGTAATTTTTTTAAACGACCTGTATTATTAGGATATGAAAATACCGAAGAAAATAGAGGAATATTACTTTGGGGAATGGCAATGCACACAGTAGCAGATGTGTTCGCACATAGTTCTTATACTGAATATAACGATAATATGACATATATTTCACATGAATCATCAGAGATTAAGGAGGCAGATAATTCTTCTTATATTCCAACTAGGTATAAGGCTGCTAAGGCGGTTGTTAAGAATGTTCTTGCACATTATGTAAATGGAACAGAAGGTTCAGTAGAAGATTTTGTATTAGATAATACATATTATGATGGTTCATTTCAAATTAGAAATTTACAAAAATACGCGGCAGAGTTAACTACATTAAACTCAAATCAAGATCAGACTTTACGTAGTATAACAAGATATGTAGGAAAGTAATGGAATTGACATAAGAACTAGTTTTTGTATATGTATTAATATTTAATTATTTAAGGTTACTAGTTCATGTTTGATATAGATATCTTTTAAACACATAGTAATAATAAAACGAAACAATGCATATGATATTTTAAACTATTTTATGGTGATAAAATGGAAAAGAGATGTCAGAGCATTGTTTTGTCTTGTGTTGTAATAGGATTAATATTAGTAAATGTTATAATATTTAGTGGGAGCAAAATTGTATATGGTGAAAATAGTGAGAATAATATTGAGAGGAACAATATTAATAATAGCAGCAATAATAAGGTAAGTATAGAATCAAAATCTGCAATTCTTATGGAAGGTGCCACAGGCAAGATTATTTATAAGAAAAATCCAAATGAAAGACTTAATCCTGCAAGTATAACTAAGATAATGACTTTGCTATTGATATATGAAAATTTAGATAATGGGAAAATAAAGAGTTCAGATAAAGTTACTGTAAGTGAACATGCTGCTAGTATGGGAGGCTCACAAGTATTTCTTGAACCTAATGAGCAACAGAGTGTAGAGACTATGATAAAATGTATAAGTATAGCATCTGCAAATGATGCAGCAGTTGCAATGGCAGAGCATATTGGTGGAAGCGAAGAAGCATTTGTAAATAAAATGAATAAGAGAGCAAAAGAGCTTGGAATGAAGGATACACATTTTGTTAATTGCTGCGGTCTAGACGTAGAAGGGCATTATTCTTCTGCAAAGGATGTGGCAATTATGTCAAAGGAGTTAATCACTAAGCATCCTGAGATTATAAAATATACTACAACCTGGATGGATACTATAACTCATACAACAAGAAAGGGTGAAAGTGAATTTGGCCTTACTAATACCAATAAGCTAGTTAGAACTTATAAGGGAATTACTGGACTTAAGACAGGAAGCACAAGCTTGGCAAAATACTGTCTTAGTGCAACGGCTAATAGAAATGAGGTGGATATGATTGCTGTAGTAATGGGGGCACCTGACCATAAGCTTAGATTTATGGAGGCTTCAAAATTATTAGATTATGGATTCGGAAAATGTGTTAAATATGAACATACATATAAAGAAAGTAAATTAAAAGGAATTCCGGTGGAAAAGGGTGTATCAAAGTATGTTGATGGTAAGGTGAAAAGTCCATTTACATATGTATATATAGATGAGAGAGTGAAAATAACTAATAAGAAAATCATAAATAATGTAGTTGCTCCAATAAAATCTGGAGATAAGATAGGGGTAATTGAATATTTTATGAATGGTAAGAAAATAGGCGAAAGGGATATTGTAGCTAAAAAAGGTGTAAGAAAAGCTGATTATATGGATTATTTTAGTAATATACTTGAAGATATTTTTTAGAAGTCAATGCATTAAAGTACTTATATGAAAGCATAAATTGAAAATAAATAATAGGATAGATGTAGAGAAAAAAGAAAAATTTGTAAAGACATTAATTAAAAATTAAAATTATTAAAAAAATATTGAATATATATTAAAAATACGTTATAATTAGTGTAGGGTAAGTTATGTAAAATGTTTTTGAAGTGATTTATGGAGGGGTTATCATGAATAACTATGCATATGAGAAGAGGGCTCTAGTGCAAGTTGAACCAAAGAAAGCTATCAAAGCTAAAACTATATACAAATTTATTGCTGTACTTGTATTAATTGTAGTGGCTATGGTATGCTTATATATCTTTTTAAGCACAAAAGATAGTTCTAAAGGAAGTGCTAATTCTAATATTTCCGAAGTTATTGAATTTAATAATAGGGCAGATAGTTATACATATGGTTATAATGCTATTCAACAAGATTTTGGTAAGATAAATTTTGTTAATGGAACTGAAAGATTATTTATTAAAGAAGATGCATTATGTGTGCAATATCCAAGAGGTGGCAAAGGTGTAAGTAGTTCTGGAGCACAGATTAATACTGTTATAGAAGGCAAGAAAGAGTATTATATGGAGTATGAGATGTGCTTTGATGGTAATGAGTCTGACTTTGATTGGCAAGAAGGCGGAATGCTAAGTGGTCTTGCAGGTGGACAATTTTACAATGGAACAGAGCAAGATATAAATGAAGATGGATTTAACGCAATGTTAATATATAATAATTATGGTTATCTTTATCCATGTGTGTATTCTGTAAATGATGTTAATGTTGGTGGAAATATATATCAAGAGATTGGCAAAATAAAAGAGGGCTCATGGTCAAAGGTAAAAATGTATGTTAAATTAAATGATGTTTCTGAAGCAAATGGAGTATTTAAAGTATGGCTTGATGATAAACTTTGCTTTAACAATGATAATATACGTTTTATTACAAAGGAAACTGATATTAATATAAGCAATGTTCAGGCATATAATAATTGTAGCACTACCGGTAAGGGAACTGCCCACGAAGAATTTGTTTATTTAGATAATATTAGGGTATATTAAAATGGGCTCGCCACTAGAAAATAAGAAAAATTCATGAACTATATTGAAATATATTGCCTATTGGTATACAATGTAAATTTGTAAGAGAGGTAGGTTGGTATTTGTGAAGGTAGTCGATCATTTTGTTACAATTACGAAACATAGACATTTGGTAATGAAGTATTGCTTTAAGGTGGGATTGTATAAACAAGGATTACTACATGATTTGTCAAAATATTCGCCAAGTGAGTTTATATTAGGTGTTAAATATTATCAAGGAACTAGAAGCCCAAATGCAGCAGAAAGAGAGAAAAAAGGTTATTCTGCAGCATGGTTACATCATAAAGGGAGAAATAAACATCATTATGAATATTGGTTAGATTATTCTCCAAACGCAGAAGTTGGTTTGCAAGGCAATAAAATGCCTGTTAGATATGTTGTTGAGATGTTTATTGATAGAATGGCAGCTTGTAAGACATATTATGGTGATGATTATAGAAATGATAGTCCTTTAAATTATTTTTTAAAGAATCAAGGTCATTATACGATGCATGAAGATACAATGGAGTTATTGGAAAAATTATTGACAATGTTGGCTAATGAAGGTGAAGAGCCTACATTAAGGTATATTAAGAAAGAGCTTCTTAAGAAAAGAAAAGTAAATAAAAAGTAATTAGGAATAGAATAAAGAGCACTTACAATGTGTAGACGATAACAAATTAAGTTTTCGATTTTTGCATATTGGGAGTGCTCTGTTGATGTAAAATTATTATAGATATTTTGTATCTGTAGTAAAATTGCTTGTTGTGGTATTTTTTTATACAATAACGTCCTAATATAGTATATGATAATATATAATATTTTTAATGTAAAGGCATCACCAATAATTTGGTGGTGTCTTTTGACGTTCGTCGTCAAAATTGTAACGTTTATCGTTAAAAAAAATTTTTTGAAAAAATTAGGGTATAATACTTGTGCGAAAGTATGTCAATCAATTAAGGCAGTGAATAATATATTTTAAATTAAATTTTTTAGAATTGGGGAGAAACAATGACAAAATATTTATTTAAAAACAAAAAAAATATAGCAATCTATACTGTTTTAGCCATTGTAATATATATAATTTGTACAAGAATATATGAAATGTTTGGCTTAATAACAGATGTTGTTGAAAAGAATGATTATGGTAGAGTTAGAGAGATAATTATTATGAGTATAGTTATACTTGTAGCTTTATTATTTTTAGTAATTTATCAAGTATGGGTGTATAGATATGCATTAAATAATATATCTAATTCCTTGAGAAGTGATTTGTTTGATAAAGTATATGAGTTAGACTATTCTAACTATTCAAAGAGAGAGACTACATATTATATATCTATGATAGCTAATGATGTTATTATGTTGGAGGAAAATTATTTTGCAAAGATATTTGATTTTATAAATAATATTTTTGAGTTATTAGTTATGTTAGTTGCTATAGCTATGATAGGTTGGAAATATCTATTGATAACTATGGTTTTTCTATTAGCACCTTTAATTCAGCCATTTATTCTTAAGAAAAAGATTGCGTATGAAGGTGTTAGAAGTTCTGAGGAAATTAAGAACTATACTGGTGTAGCACAAGAAATGGTTAATGGATTTAGCACAATTAAAGGTGTTGGAAATGGTGCTAATTTTATGAAACGTTTTAATAAAGCTACAGATAAGTTAGAAGATACAAATTTAAAGTTGAACAATGTAAAAGCATATAATTCTACGTTAGCATTATTGGCTGTTAATATATTAAGAGTAGGAGGGCTATTGTTTTTTAGTAATAGTGCCATAAAGGGATTTATTGATGCAGCAGCAGTTGCGTCATTGTTAGGATACATTAATAACGTAGGTAATCCAATAATGATGTTATTAAGTCATGCAGAAGCTATTTCATCTACAAAGGATGTAAGAAAGAAGCTTTTAGATTTTCTAAATGAGGCCGTAGTAGATGTAAATAAAGGTAAAAAAGTTGATGGATAAAAAAACAACAAGGGAGTTTGATACCTAATTAATTATTTATAATAATTATAGGTATTATGCGTCAAATAAAAATACAAGGGGAGCAAAATATGTGTAATAGTTTAAAAATTGGGATCTATGGAGAAAATTGCAATTTTTTCAAAGAGGTGAAAGAAAACGTCCAAAGCTTATTTTTTAATCTAGACTTATCGTATGATGTTATTTATCTTGATAATGAAATAAGAGTAAATAATGCATTAGATATTTTATTTGTTAATATGAGTAAAATTATGCATAAGGCTAGTAGTAAACTTGAAAGTATGCTTAGGAATGTTGGTTCTTATGTTGTTGCAATAGCTGATAATGCAGAAGAATTATTATATGCATTTAGAATTAAAGCCAATACTGCAATGTTAAGAAGTAGTTCTAAGAAGAATGTAGTAAGTACATTAGATGAAATTCTACATGAAGTATTAAAAAAAGATAAGGTTGTTGTAGAAGATAATCTTGAGAAACATGTAATTGATGTAGAGGATATCTTATATATTGAATCTATAGGCGATAATAGTGTTATTGTAACTAAGGAAAATTCTTTTTATTCAAGGAAATCTTTAAAAAATTGGGATGATTGTTTTAGTAACTATGGTTTTTATAGAAGCCATAAGTCTTATCTTGTTGCAGTAGATAAAATAAAAAGTGTTAGTGAGAAGAAAATAACATTTAAAGATTATGATGAAAATACAGTACCTGTTGCTGTTAGGAGAAGAAAAGGATTGAAGAATTTATTAGGATGATATATATAGTTTTTCCAATTTCTTCCGATATAGCATACATAACTATGAATATCGGGAGGTATTGGTGTGAAACAAATAAATAAAATAACTTTTATTTCATTAACTGGATTGTATTTTTTATTAAATGCAGGTTATTATTATGATGCATTTTCTGGCAATCGAACAGTGCATTTAGCTGCAATAATGTCGGTGATTATAATTATTTCAACCATAACAAATATTTTAGTTTTGAAGAAAAATCCTGAATGGGCGAGCTTTAAATATGTATCAATAACTGGTTTTTTAGCACTGTGTACAGTTACGATGTTTATGGGAAAAAATGATTATGCATACGTTATTATGTTTTTATTTATAAGTGTTTATACTTTGTATTATGATTTGAAATTTGTGATATTGGTTGGAATTTATGCTAATATTTTAAATATATCAAGCTTGATATACCATACAAGAAATGGCACAATGGCTTCTGGTACACCAATAAACAATAGTAGCTTAATTATACAGGTATTAAGTATTATTGTATTTTTTACAATATTATCTATTACTACATATATGTTCAATAAAGTCAATGCAACAAAAACAGAACTTTTGGAAGAAGAAAGAAATAAATCAGAAAAAATGCTTAAAGATGTTTTGAAAATAGCAAAATTGGTTAAGGATAATGCAGAACGAGGAAATAAATATATTGAAGAGTTAGATGTTGCAACAAATAATACATTGAATATTTTCCAAGATATTGCAAATGGTAATATTCAAAATTCTGAAAGTGTTGAAAAACAGACAGAACTTACAGCTAATATAACATCTATGATTGAGAAAGTGGTTGATAATGCCAATAAAGCTGTAGTTGCAACGAAGACTTCAATAGGTGGAATAAATAAAGGTAAAAGAGTTGTACTTGGACTAAAGGAAATGTCAAATAGAATCTCAAAGTCAAATGAAGAAGTTATATTGGTAATGCGTGACTTCGTTGACAATGCTAAGAAAGTTAAGCAAATTACTGAAGGAATAATTGATATTTCAGACCAAACAAATCTTTTGTCATTAAATGCTTCTATAGAAAGTGCAAGAGCAGGAGAAGTAGGTAAAGGATTTGCAGTAGTTGCAGGTGAGATAAGAAATCTTGCTGAACAAACAAGTGTACTTACTAATAATATAGAAAAGATAGTACATTTGCTAGAAAACAATGCAAGCAAAGCACAAAATGTTATAGAAGGAGTTGTAGATGCAATCCAAGAAGAAAATAGTACGATAGAGGAAACTTTAGAATACTTTATGCAAATAGAACAAGATATGGAAGGCCTTGATAAAGATATGAAACTTATTCTTTCAAGTACTAATGATGTGGTTAATTCTAATAATACAATAATAGAGCACATATCACAGTTATCTGCATCAAGTGAACATGTAACTGCTTGTACAGAAGAGGCATTAATAGTTAATGAAGAAAATAGAAATAAATCACATGATACAAAAGAGGTAATGAACCAACTACTTAGTGCCGCAGAGGACTTAGAGAAATATATGTAATGACCGAAAAAATGGTAATTATTGTTACGGTTAGGTATACGCCAAGTAATTTTTAATATTAACTGATATTTGAATATTAAAAATGTCAATAAAACAATACATTTTATTTTATGTATTTGGATATAAAGAAATATGCTTCCTTTTGGATATAAAAATATTTGAAAGGAAGTATTTTTTGATTTTATAGCATGTATGTTTTATAGTTTATGAATATACTGTAATAAATTTTCAGTATACAGATATATGAATAACTATATAATTTTCTATCGTAACGTATAACCACCCACTAATACAAATATTCAAATCGTCACTTATATACCCAAAAATGAAAATCGCCCCTAGAACCCTTAAAACTTCATAAAAGTTCAGCCAACAGCTGAACTTTTACTTAAAATGAACAATAATCCCTAGAATAGCCTTGAAAAAGCATAAAGTTTTTGTTAGTATAGATAATAGTTGTAAATATATGGAAAGAAAAGAATAGGAGTGAGTTCATGATAAAGTTATATGATAACGGTGTATATGTTGTAAATGGTAATGAAATATTAGAAAATAATGCTGAAAATAAGCAAATAATTGAGAATAAAATGCAGCAGTATAACGTGGGTGGAATAGAAGAAGCAAGGAAAAATTCTATTGCATATTCCATATTAGAAAATCATAACACTTCTGATAATATGGAGCATTTGAAAATAAAATTTGATAAACTTACATCACATGATATAACATTTGTTGGAATAATTCAGACTGCAAGAGCAAGTGGTCTAGAGGAATTTCCTGTACCATATGTATTGACAAACTGTCATAATAGCTTATGTGCAGTTGGTGGTACAATTAACGAAGATGACCACATGTTTGGTTTATCATGTGCAAAAAGATATGGTGGAATATATGTGCCACCTCATCAAGCAGTAATACATCAATATGCAAGAGAGATGTTAGCTGGATGTAATAAAATGATTCTTGGTTCAGATAGTCATACTAGATATGGTGCTCTTGGAACAATGGCTATTGGCGAAGGTGGACCAGAGATAGTTAAACAATTACTAAGTAGAACATATGACATTGATATGCCAGGTATAGTTGCAGTATATTTAACAGGCAAACCTAATAAAGGTGTTGGACCTCAAGATATTGCATTAGCAATAATAGGTGAAGTATTTGCAAATGGATACGTTAATAATAAAGTAATGGAATTCATTGGTGATGGTGTCGATAATCTATCAGTTGATTATAGAATAGGAATAGATGTTATGACAACAGAGACTACTTGTCTATCATCTATATGGAAAACAGATTCAAAGGTTAAGGAATTCTTTGAGATTCATAGAAGACCAGAAGAATATGCTGAATTGAATCCAGGAGCAGTTACTTATTATGATGGTATGGTTTATGTGGATTTATCTAAGATTAAACCTATGATTGCTATGCCTTTCCATCCAAGTAACGTGTATACAATAGATGAGTTAAATGCTAACTTGTACGATATCCTTGATGAAGTTGAGAAGAAAGCTTTAGTTAGCCTTGATAATAACAATGTAAAATATACATTAAAAGATAAGATTAGAGATGGAAAGCTATATATTGAACAAGGTGTTATCGCAGGTTGCGCAGGTGGTGGCTTTGAAAATATATGCGATGCAGCTGATATATTGAAAGATAAATATATAGGAAATGATGAGTTCTCATTAAGCGTATATCCAGCAAGTCAACCAATATATATGGAACTTATTAAAAATGGAAAGATTGCAGATATATTAGCTACAGGAGCTACTGTTAGAACAGCATTCTGTGGTCCTTGCTTTGGAGCAGGAGATGTGCCAGCAAATAATGGACTTAGTATTAGACACTCTACTCGTAACTTCCCTAATAGAGAAGGCTCTAAAGTTACTAATGGTCAGATTGCTTCAGTTGCACTTATGGATGCACGTTCAATTGCGGCAACAGCAGCAAATAAGGGATATTTAACATCTGCTGAGAATTTTGATGTTGATTTTACTAAGCCAAAATATTATTTTGATGGAAGAATATATGAAAATAGAGTATATGATGGATATAAGAAGGCAGACAAGAATGTTGAGGTTAAGTTTGGTCCTGGAATAGCTAACTGGCCAGATATGTCACCATTAACAGATAATTTATTATTAAAAGTTGTATCTGTTATTAAAGATGCAGTTACAACAACTGATGAGTTGATTCCATCTGGTGAAACATCATCATATCGTTCTAATCCACATGCACTTGCAGAATTTACTTTATCAAGAAAAGATCCTGCTTATGTAGGTAAGGCTAAAGAAGTAAGAGAATCAGAAAAGGCTAGGTTAGATAAGGACTATAATTCAGACAGTTTAGTAGAAGTTACTAGAGTAATGGACAGCATTAAAGAAGAGTTTGGAGCAGATTTATCTAATACAGGAATTGGTAGTACAATATATGCAGTAAAACCTGGTGATGGTTCAGCAAGAGAGCAAGCAGCTTCTTGCCAGAAGGTATTAGGTGGATGGGCAAATATTGCACATGAATATGCAACTAAGAGATATCGTTCAAACTTAATTAACTGGGGAATGCTACCATTCTTATTTGAAGATATAGATTTACCATTTGAAAAAGATGATTATATCTTTGTTCCAGACATACGTAAAGCTATAGAAGAAAAGGTAGATAACATAAAGGCTTATGTTATAGGTAAAGATGGAGTGAAGAAAACTGAGATAGATTTAACAGTTGGTAATCTAACCGATGATGAACGAGAGATTATTGTAAAAGGTTGCTTAATTAATTATTATAGAGGATAGAAACAAAACATGAAATAAACCACAGGAATGTGGTTTGTTTCATGTTTTGTTAGAATCAATAAAAAAGTAAATAAAATGTAAAACAAATTTAATAAAAAATAACTTGTAATTGTTTTGTGTAAATGGTAAACTACCAATGCTGATATCAATAGGAAGTGGAATAAGGTATAGGATGGGTATATTATTTATATAATTCTATTTTGTCTTTTATAAATTCCAAAGTAAAAAGTAAGTTTAATATTTAAGGAAGGGCTGTAATATGAAAAAAAGGAAATTAAAAGTTTTAACTTATGCATTAATAAGTGTGATAGGAATATCAATGTTAGTTGGATGTAGTAGCAATTCAGAAGAAAAGAGTACAGAAAGTAAAACAAAAGTTGTGAAAGAAGTAAATGATGTTGATCCAGAAGCAACTGATGAATACGACGGAAAAGAAGCAACAGCAACTAGAACACATTTTAAAGAAAAAGTAAAAACGATAACATATTATAATAATGGTAAAAAATATGATATTAAAGTTGATTCTGAAGAAGGAAATAAAGTAATAAGTTTAATGAAAGAACGTATTGCTACTTGTGAATTTTTAGATAAAGATACCATTGAAGGTAAAAATGATGAAATTAAAAATAGTGGAAAGGGAATAGAAGTTAAGTTTGAGAAAGAAGCAGATAACTCTTTTTATGATTCAAAAGAAGACAAATATGTAAATGTTAAATTTGATGGTTTATTTATGCCTTTAGATGGCAAATATTCTCAAAGATTATTATTATTACCTAATGAGAATGGAACATTTACTATTTCAGGGAAACCGGATAAATTAATAAATTATTTGGAAATGAATATAGAAAAATAATTTATTTAAATTTAGAGCTTGGATTAAATTCATGCTAAGTATATGTGATAAATATTCATATTGATGTTTAGCAAGAGACAATATCGTATAGAGATATTGTCTCTTTTAGTGTGTGCCTTGCGGTGTACATTTTTAATAGGTAAATATTGATAATTAATGAATTGTGGATAATAATGTAGCTGGTGCAACCAATGGTGTGGCAAAGGTAGAATTGAGAAAAATGAAGGTTAATGAAAAGCATACGTTTGTAATAATGTTACAGAACTATAAATCATGAGAAAATCTATAAGCAACTTTTTGTTCTTAAAGAAAAATGGTAAAAATTCCCAAAATATTTAAAATATTGTTAATATATATTGATTAATTAAGTGTTAAATGTTAAAATAACAAAAGTATTATGTTATAATACATGGTTTAAAAATAATACAGCAAAAGAGACTTTTGAAATAGAAAGGTTAAAAATATGAAATTAATAGACGGTAAGGCCATTTCGTTGCAGATAAAAGATGAATTAAAAGAACAAGTAGCAAAACTAAAAGAACAAGGTATAGAGCTTACTTTAGCGGTTATTCAGGTAGGTGAAGACCCAGCATCAAGTGTATACGTACGTAATAAGAAAAATGCATGTGCTTATATTGGGATTAATTCAATTGCACATGAATTGCCAGAAGAGACTACACAGGAAGAATTATTAGATTTAATTGATAAATTAAATAATGATAATAAGGTTAATGGAATATTGGTACAATTACCTTTACCAAAGCATATTGATGAAGATGCTATTATTAGTGCAATTTCACCAGCTAAAGATGTAGATGGATTCCATCCACAGAATGTTGGGGCATTAAGTATAGGTAAGAAAGGATTTGTGTCATGTACTCCAGCTGGTGTTATACAATTGCTAAAACGTTCTAATATTGATATTGAAGGAAAAGAGTGTGTAGTACTTGGAAGAAGTAATATAGTAGGTAAACCTATGGCTATGCTTCTTTTAAGAGAAAATGGAACAGTTACAGTATGCCATTCTAAAACTAAAAATTTAAAAGAAATAACTAAAAGAGCCGATATTCTTATAGTTGCTTTGGGAAAACCAAAGTTTATAACTAAAGAATATATTAAAGAAGGTGCTGTAGTTATTGATGTTGGAATTCATAGAAATAGTGAGAATAAATTATGTGGCGATGTGGATTTTGACGATGTAAAAGATATGGTTGAGGCAATTACACCTGTTCCAGGTGGAGTCGGACCTATGACTATTGCAATGCTTATGTATAATTGCGTAAATTCTATATTATAGTAAAGTTTATATTTGATAATAATATTTATGAACTTAACTAAAGAAAATGGAGGTCTCATATGAATATAAATAGAAAAGTACTTATTGGAGCAGGAATAGCAGCTGGAGTATTGGCTATAATTGTATTAATTGTTGTATTAACAAAAGATAGGACAGTTGTTTTTCAAAAAGCTCAAATAGAAAATGAACAGATATGGACAAAATTTAAAGAAACTGCAGCACAGAAGAAAGCATGTAAAGTAAGCATTAAAATAGGTGATAATGATAAGTATGAAAGAACATTAGAATATGATGGAAACAGTTATACATATAATGTTGGAAAGAAGTCAGTTAAAAATGTGTTCTTGATAGATGTTAGAGGTAAGAGTGATAAGTCTGATAAAGAGCAAGGTTATATAGCACTTGCTGGACATAATTTTACATTTGAAGAAATTACAAAAGTTATCTATTCTAGTGATTCTACAGATAATATGCCATTTTATTTAATACATTGTTATTAATTATATTGCTAAAGAGAACTTTTTCTGATACAATATGAATTTAGTTGATGTATTAAATATACTTAATGGTTAGAAAGAGGAAATTGGGGATATGAAGATTTTATTTATATCACTTGGATGTGATAAGAACTTGGTAGATAGTGAGCATATGTTAGGTATGCTTTGTGATAATGAATTTACAGTTACAGATGATGAGAATGAGGCAGATGTTATTGTGGTAAATACATGCTGTTTTATTCATGATGCCAAGGAAGAAAGTATTGAGAATATAATAGAAATGGCTAAGCTTAAGGATGAAGGCAATCTTAAAGCTTTGGTAGTTACTGGATGCTTAGCTCAAAGATATAAAGATGAAATTCAGAAAGAAATTCCTGAGGTGGATGCTATAATTGGAACTACAGCATATGATGATATTGTAAATATTGTGGAAGAAATACTTGAAGATAAGAAGGTAGCTAATTCATATAAAGATATTAGTTATTTGACACCTAATACATCTAATAGAGTAATAACGACAGGTGGATACACTTCTTATCTTAAGATAGCAGAAGGATGTAATAAGAATTGTACTTATTGTATTATTCCTAAACTTAGAGGTAAGTTTAGGTCTGTTCCTATGGAAAAATTACTAGAGGAAGCTAGATTTTTAGCAGATAAGGGTGTTAGAGAGTTGATATTGGTAGCTCAAGAAACTACCTTATATGGCATTGATATATATGGTGAGAAAAAGTTACCAGAATTACTTAGAGAATTATGTAAAATAGAAGGATTTGAATGGATTAGAATACTATATACTTATCCTGAAGAGATAACAGATGAACTTATCCAAGTTATCAAAGAAGAGGACAAGATATGTAAATATATAGATATGCCTATTCAACACGCTTCGGATAATATCCTAAAGAGAATGGGAAGAAGAACTAATCGAGCTGATTTGGTTGAAATAATTGGAAAATTAAGAAAAGAGATTGATGATATTGTTATTAGAACAACTTTAATTACAGGATTTCCAGGAGAGACTGAAGAAGATTTTGAAGAGTTATTAGATTTTGTATATGATATGAACTTCGAAAGATTAGGAGTGTTCACTTATTCGGCAGAAGAAGGAACTAAGGCTGCAGAAATGAATGAACAGATAGCTGAAGAAGTTAAAGAGGCAAGAAGAAATGCCGTTATGGAGATGCAACAAGATATAACTTTTGATTATATGGCCTCTTTAGTAGGTAATATAACTAAGGTGTTAATTGAAGGATATATGGTTGATGATGATGTATATGTTGGAAGAACATATATGGATGCTCCTAATATTGATGGACTTGTGTTTGTTAATAGTAACAAACAGCTAATGTCTGGTGATATTATATTGGCTGAGATAACTAATTCAGATGGTTATGATTTAATTGCTGAACATGTATATTAAATATCATGATTAAAGCGATAGAAGGATAATTATATAATTTAAACAAAAAAAGATTAAGGATATAATTTATTAGATAATATATATTTGATTGGAGGACTAAAAATGAATTTACCTAATAAAATAACTTTGTTTAGGGTTATATTAGTACCAGTTTTTGTTGTACTAATGCTTTTACCACAAGGTATAATTCCATATAAAAACATTATTTCTTGTGTAATATTTTGCATAGCATGTATATCAGACTTTTTTGATGGATATCTTGCAAGAAAGTGGAAACTAGTAACTAACTTTGGAAAGTTTATGGATCCATTAGCAGATAAATTGTTGGTATGTTCTGCATTAATTATATTTGTTGAACTAGGATATATTCCATCCTGGGCAGTAGTAATTATTATCGGAAGAGAATTTATTGTTAGTGGTATAAGACTTATTGCTGCTGATAATGGAACTGTTATTGCAGCAAATATGTTAGGAAAGATTAAGACAAATGCTCAAATGTTTATGTCAATATTTATGATTTTAAATATAGATAATAAGGTATTTAAGATAATAACATTAGTTTTAATGTATGCATCTGTAGCATTAACTATTATTTCATTAGTAGAATATACTTATAGCAATAGGAAATTATTTTTAGATAGTAAGTAATTATAATAATATAAAAAATATTATATTATGTTTAGTTTTGATGTTGAATGGTAAGTAGGTATATGAAATGAATAATGCAGAATTATTGATACAAAAACTTATAGATAAAGGTTATACTATAACTACAGCAGAATCTTGCACAGGTGGAATGATTGCTTCAACTTTAATTGATGTACCAGGTGCATCTATGGCTGTTAACGAGTGTCATATTACATATAGTAATGAAGCAAAGATGAAATATCTAGGAGTTAATAAAGAAACTCTTGATAATTATACAGCAGTAAGTGAAGAAACAGCAATTGAAATGGTGATGGGGGCATCTAAGCTGGCTGATGCTAATGTAACTATTGCTGTTACTGGACTTGCAGGACCAGATGGCGGTACAGAAGAAAAACCAGTTGGATTAGTATACATTGCTTGTAAGGTCAATGATAAAATTAGAATTGGTAAGCCTATTTTTATTGGAAATAGAAATGAAGTCAGAAGTCAAGCGACTGACTATGCAATAAATATGGCATTGGAAATGTTAGAGTAAGAGTAACTATTCAGCCGATGGCTGAACTGTTAGAGTAAGATACAGTATAAAGTTTAAATGTATATAAAGCATAAATGATGAAATATAGTATGAGGAGAAATAATAAGTGAAAGTTTTGGTTATAGGAGCTGGAGCAGCAGGTATGATGGCTGCTATATCAGCTGCGTATGAAGGTAATGAAGTTATTGTTTATGAACATAATGAAAAACCAGGTAAGAAAATATATATAACAGGTAAAGGTAGATGTAATATTACTAATGCTTGTGAAACAGAGGAATTATTTCCAAAGATAATGAGTAATAGTAAATTTATGTATAGTGCCATTTATAATTTTACCAATCAAGATGCCATAGATATGTTTAATAGATTAGGATGTCCTACAAAAGTAGAACGAGGAGATAGAGTATTTCCTGTTTCAGATAAGTCGTCTGATGTAATAAGTGCTTTGCAAAAGGAAATGAAGAAAAATAATATAAAACTTTATTACAATGCTAATGTAGAAGACGTTTGTGTAGAAGAAGGTAAATTTGTTGCTATTAAAGTATCTCAAAATGGTAAAAAGATGAAAGTAAATGGAGATAAGTTAATTATTGCAACAGGTGGTCTTTCATATCCTTCAACTGGTTCAACAGGAGATGGGTATGAATTTGCATGTAAATTAGGACATACAGTTACTGAATTAAGACCAAGTTTAGTACCATATAATCTAAAAGGCTCTGAATATAGAGAGTTACAAGGTTTGTCACTGAGAAATGTAGATTTAACTGTTAAGATTAATGATAAGAAAATATATAAAGATATGGGTGAATTATTATTTACTCATTTTGGAATTAGTGGACCACTTGTTTTATCATCATGCCCTATATTAATTAAGGAGCTAGATAAGATTAATAATAAAAATAAGAAAAAGAAAGCAAAAGGACAGGATTTAGATAATATAGATGTTAAATTATCGATAGATTTAAAACCCGCTTTAACAGTTGAACAGTTAGATGGAAGAATTCTTAGAGACTTTGAGAAGAATATTAATAAGAATTTTAGTAATTCATTAGATGAATTGTTACCAAAGAAATTAATACCAATTGTAATTAGAAGGTCAAATATAGATCCGAATAAAAAAGTATCTTTTGTCACAAAAGAAGAAAGAAATAAGTTAGTAAGTGTTATAAAGAACCTAGATTATGATTTTCTAAGCTTTAGAGGATATGCGGAAGCAATAATTACTAAGGGTGGAGTTAGTGTAAAGGAAATTAATCCTTCTACTATGGAATCTAAAATTGTAAAAGGCGTGTTCTTTGCTGGAGAGGTTTTAGATGTTGATGCTGTTACAGGCGGATATAATTTACAAATAGCTTGGTCTACTGGATATTTAGCAGGCCAAAATAATTAAATTTGGAGGTGCGCTATGAGTTTTAACATAGCAATAGATGGACCTGCAGGGGCAGGAAAAAGTACAATTGCAAAGCAATTAGCTAAGAAATTAGGATATATATATGTGGATACTGGTGCAATGTATAGGGCAATTTCGTTGTATTTAATTAGAAAAAATATAGCAGCAGACGATGTTGATGGAATAAAATCAGTATTAGATGATATTAATATTAAGTTAGAATATGATAATGGTACACAAGTAGTTATGCTTAATGGCGAAAATGTTAATGGGCTTATAAGAACAGAAGAGGTAGGTGCTATGACATCTGCATCATCTAAGAATGCCTGTGTTAGAGAAAAACTGGTAGAACTTCAACGTGCTATAGCAGCAGAGAAAGATGTAATAATGGATGGAAGAGATATAGGAACTTGTGTATTGCCTAATGCTAATCTTAAAATTTATCTTACAGCATCTTCTAAGACAAGAGCAGAAAGAAGATGGAAAGAGTATCAGGAAAAAGGTATCGAATGTGATATTAATAAGATAGAAGAAGACATTATAGCAAGAGATAATCAAGATATGACAAGAGAAGTATCGCCACTTAAGCAAGCAGATGATGCTGTGCTAGTTGATAGCTCTGATATGACTATTGATGAAGTTATTGATAATATATATAATCTTGCAAACAAAAGAATGTAAGAAAAGAGTTATATGTACATCCACAGCACCAAGTAGTAAATGTTTGGTGTTGGCTGAAATGTTATATTCTTCTTCAAAAAAATTACAATTTATCTTGTATTTTTACAAAAAATTGTATATAATGGAATTGATAGAGCTTGAACGTAATTGTAACATATTAACTAAGAGATAGGAATGATCTGAATTGAAGGTAAAAGTAGCTAAGACAGCAGGCTTTTGTTTTGGAGTTAAGAGAGCTGTAGATTTAGTTTATACCCAATGTGAAGAATCCCATCAAGTGTATACTTATGGCCCGATTATTCATAATGAAGAAGTCATAAGAGATCTTGAACGTAAAGGAGTAAGAGTGATTAATACGCAAGATGAATTAATGCAACTTGAGACGGGAACGGTCATTATTAGGTCTCATGGTGTACCTAAGCGTATATATGATATTCTTACTGCTAAGGATATTAAAGTAGTAGATGCTACTTGCCCATTTGTAAGAAAAATTCATAGGATTGTTGAAGAATGTTCGTTAGAAGGTCAAGATGTTATCATAATAGGAAATGACGCTCATCCTGAAGTTGAAGGAATTAAAGGGTGGTGTATGTCAAATGTTTATGTTGTTCAGTCTGTAGAAGATGTTAAAGATTTAACGATTTGTAACGATAAAATATGTGTAGTGTCTCAAACTACATTTAATTATAAACAATATTTTGAAATAGTGAATGTAATTAAAGAAAAATATAGTGATGCATATGTTATAAATACCATATGTAATGCCACTCATGAAAGACAAGAAGAAGCTATTTCTTTAGCAAAAGAATCAGATGTTATGATTGTTATTGGTGGAAAGAATAGCTCTAATACACAGAAATTATTTAATATATGTGAAAAAGAATGTAGCAATACATTTTATATACAAAAATCAAGTGATATTGAACTTGAAAAAATCGATTCGGATGCAAGGATTGGTATAACAGCCGGTGCTTCAACTCCGAACAATATAATTAAGGAGGTTTTTGACCAATGTCAGAAATGAGTTTTGAACAATTATTAAATGAAGAGGAAATGCTTAGTATCTACAGCGGTCAGCTTGTAAAGGGTACTGTAATAAATGTAAAGGAAGACGAGATTGCTTTGAACATCAACTATAAAGCTGATGGAATAATCACTAGACGTGAATATTCAAATTCACCGGATATTGATTTAAGAACAGTTGTTAATGTTGGCGACACTATGGAAGCTAAAGTTCTTAAAGTTAATGATGGTGAAGGTCAAGTTTTATTAACATATAAGAGAATAGCAATTGATAAAGCTAATAAGAAACTTGAAGAAGCATTTAACAATAAAACTGTACTTAAAGGTAAGGTTTCTAAAGTACAAGCTGGTGGGCTTAGTGTTAATTTTGAAGAATCTACAGTATTCATTCCAGCTAGCTTAGTTTCAGATACTTTTGAAAAAGATTTAAGTAAGTATTTAAATCAAGAGGTTGAATTTGTAATCACCGAATATAATGCTAAGAGAAGAAGAATTATTGGTGATAGAAAACAATTGTTAGTTGCTAAGAAAGAAGCTTTACAGAAAGAAGCTCTTAGTAAAATAAGTGTAGGAATGACAATTGAAGGTAAAGTTAAGAATGTTACTGATTTTGGTGCATTTATAGATTTAGGTGGAGTTGATGGATTACTTCATATTTCTGAAATGTCATGGGGACGTATTGAAAGTCCTAAGAAATTATTTAAAGTTGGAGATACTGTTAAGGCATTTGTTAAAGAAATGTCTGGTGATAAGATAGCTTTAAGTATGAAGTTTAGCAATGAAAATCCATGGAGTCTTGCAGTAGACAAATATGCTGTAGGAACTGTTGTAACTGGCAAAGTTGCAAGAATGACTGATTTTGGCGCTTTCGTAGAATTAGAACCAGGTATTGATGCATTATTACATGTATCACAGATAGCTATAGAACATACTAATGTACCAGCAGATGTATTAAAGATTGGTCAAGAAATTACAGCTAAGGTTGTAGACTTTAATCTAGATGAGAAAAAGATAAGTTTAAGTGTTAAAGCTTTAGAACTTGATAAAATCGAAGCTGAAAAAGCTGCTAAAGCTGCTAAAGCAGAAGAAAATGCTAAAGCAGAAGAAGCTGATAATAGCGATGCAAGTGAGACTGTATATTCTACTGATGATGTTAGTGTGGATTCTACAGAGAAATAATTTAGTGTTTTGATTATACTAACTTGTCAGCTTATAACCTTTTTTATAAGTTGGCAAGTTTTATTTGTATAAAAGGCAATTGTATCTCATTTACTATTAAATAAAATACGACCAAAGTGGTTCTATTTATAGCTTTTAAAAAAGATGGTGATGAATTGGAATATGATTTTAAGTGGTTTAAACAAAAAGTATATGAATTGTCTTCCATTGATTTAAATAAATATAAAGAACAACAGATGGAAAGAAGAATTAATACTTTAGTTTATCGAAGAATGAAATTAGATTATAAACAGTTCTATGAACTTATTTCAAAAGATACATATGAGTTAAATAATTTTATAGAATATTTGACTATAAATGTTTCTGAATTCTTTAGAAATTCTGAACAATGGGTACTATTAAAAGAACAGATAATACCTAGACTGAGAGAAGGAAAAGGCAAAATTAAGGTTTGGAGTTCAGCATGTTCTACAGGTGAAGAACCATATAGCTTGGCTATGATTTTGGATGAGTTGCTCCCAACAAATAGTTATGAGATTATAGCTTCAGATTTAGATAAAGCAGTTTTGAAAAAAGCAGAACAAGGAATTTATCGTCTACAGAATTTTGATGTGATACCTAATAATTATAAAAAATGGTTTACTTATCTTGGCGATGAAAGATATGCTATAAGTGATAATATTAAATCAAGAGTTACTTTTAGACAGTTGGATTTACTTAAAGATGGATATCCAAGAGATGTTGATTTGATTTTATGTAGAAATGTACTTATATATTTAATAGAAGAAGCAAAAGATGAGATATATGTAAAGTTTTCAAGGAGCCTTGTAAAGAAAGGAATATTGTTTGTGGGTAGTTCAGAACAGATAGTTAATTGTAAACAGTTTGGTTTAGAAGCTATCAAAACATATTTTTATGAAAAAATGTGTTGATTTATATGGAAAATTTTAGTATAGTAATGCTATACTTTTAGGAGGATTTAATAATGGACGATATAACAAGAATAGTTATAGATGCTATGGGTGGCGATAATGCGCCAACATGTAATATACAAGGTGCAGTAGATTCCGTTAATATACATAAGGATGTTCATATTATTTTAGTTGGTAAAGAAGATATTATAAAAGAAGGTTTATCAAAGTATGAATATGATAAATCCAGAATAGAAATAATTAATGCAGAGGAGAATATAACTTGTGATGAACCACCAGTAATGGCTGTAAGAAGAAAGAAAGATTCTTCTATAGTAGTGGGAATGAAGCTAGTTAAAGAAGGTAAAGCTGATGCATTTTTATCAGCAGGAAGTACAGGTGCAGTTTTAGTTGGAGGACAATTTATAGTTGGTAGATTAAAAGGTGTAGATAGACCACCTCTTGCTCCATTAATTCCTACTGAGAAAGGTGTTTCACTTTTAATAGATTGTGGTGCTAATGTTGACGCTCGAGCTAATCATTTACTTCAGTTTGCTAAAATGGGTAGTGCCTATATGGAAGGCATTGTAGGTATTGAAAAACCTAAGGTTGCAATTGTAAATATTGGTGCAGAAGAAGAAAAAGGTAATATGTTAGTTAAAGAAGCATATCCTTTATTAGCTAATTGTAGTGATATTAATTTTATAGGTAGTATTGAAGCAAGAGATATTCCAAAGGGAGATGCAGATGTTATAGTTTGTGAAGCTTTTGTAGGAAATGTTATTCTTAAGTTATACGAAGGATTGGCTGCTACTTTAATAAAAAATATTAAAGATGGAATGAAGAGCACATTTAAGAGTAAAATAGGTGCGTTATTGTGTAAATCAGCTATAAAAGAAAAACTTAAAGAATTTGATGCTGATACATATGGCGGTGCTCCTTTACTTGGATTAAATGGATTGGTTGTTAAAATTCATGGCAGTTCTCATAATACAGAAGTTAAGAATGCAGTAGCACAATGTATTCAATTTAAGAAAGAAGATATTCAAGGAAAAATTAGAGAGAAGATTTCTAATGTTGAATAATTGAAATAATCAGAAGTGTCGCTTCTGAAAGAAATCTTATGAGAATATTTTACTCATAAGGATAGAAAAAAATATTCATATATGAAAGGTTGAATGATTATGGAATTTGAAAAATTACAAAAAATAATAAGCGAAGTTCTTAATATTGAACCAGAAGAAATAACAATGGAGACTACATTTGTAGATGATTTAGGTGCAGATTCACTTGATGTATTCCAAATTATTATGGGAATTGAAGAAGAATTTGATATTGAAATAGCAAATGATGCTGCAGAAAAAATCACTACTGTAAAGGATGCAGTTGATCAAATTAAAGAAGCAACTAATTAATTTTGTCGTAGATAAAAAAGTAAAAGCTAACGCACTTGTCTTTATATTAAATTTAGATGAGTGCGTTAAATTTTTCTTTTTTCTTGCAAATTATATAGTATCTCTGTATAATGGAAAATGGTTAAGGTGATGTTTAGATGATTTAGCTTATAATTCAAAATTCGTTAGCGAGTTTTGAATTATGAGTTAAATATCTTTTAATGTAATTAAATTTATGGAAAGAAAAGATATGGTATGATGAATAAGGAAGAAATATTAAAAAAATTAGAAGAATTAGAAGAATTAGAAGGTATAATAGGTTATAGTTTTAAAAATAAAGAATTATTAAAACTAGCTATGACACATAGTTCATATGCTAATGAACATAATAATTCGAAATTAGAGAATAATGAACGTTTAGAGTTCTTAGGTGATGCTGTTCTTGAACTAACAGTAAGTTCATTTTTGTATAATGAATATAGGAATGTAAATGAGGGAGAGTTAACTAAGACAAGAGCAAGTATGGTTTGTGAACCAACATTATTCTTATGTGCACAAGATATCAATTTAAGTGACTTTATATTATTGGGTAAGGGAGAAGAAGCAACGGGTGGAAGAAAACGTCCATCTATAGTTTCTGATGCTATGGAAGCCCTTATTGGTGCTATTTATTTAGATAGTGGAATAGAGAGTGCCAAGACGTTTATTACTAAATATATTTTAAATGATGTAGAAGATAAGAAGTTATTTTATGATAGTAAGACAATTTTACAAGAAATCACCCAAGGAAGACATATGGGGGACATATGTTATGAACTTATTAGTGAAGAAGGACCAGATCATAATAAGATTTTTAATGTTGCACTAAGAATAGGTAATAAGGTAGTAGAAAATGGCAGTGGAAAGACTAAGAAGGCTGCGGAACAAGAAGCTGCATATAAAACTATTTTAAAACTAAGAGCTAACAAGTAGGAGAAAAATACATGTATTTAAAGAGCATAGAAGTTAATGGATTTAAGTCATTTGCCAATAAAATATTGTTTAATTTCAATGATGGTATAACTGCCATAGTTGGACCGAATGGTAGTGGTAAGAGTAATGTAGCAGATGCAGTAAGATGGGTTTTAGGTGAGCAAAGTGCTAAGCAACTTAGAGGAGCTAAGATGGAAGATGTAATATTTGCAGGTACACAAGTACGTAAGCCTCAAAGCTCTGCATATGTTGCAATTACATTAGATAATTCTGATCATGTTTTACCAATAGAATTTGATGAAGTAAAAGTGGCTAGGCGTGTGTTTAGATCAGGTGAAAGTGAATATTTAATCAATGGCAATAATTGTCGTCTTCGTGATATTCAAGAATTGTTTTTTGATACAGGTATTGGAAAAGAAGGTTATTCTATTATTGGACAGGGACAGATTGATAAAATACTTAGTGGTAAGCCAGAAGATAGAAGAGAATTATTTGATGAAGCAGCAGGTATCGTTAAATATAAGAAACGTAAGAATACAGCAGAGAAGAATTTAGAGGAAGAAAGACTTAATTTGTCACGTGTTAGAGATATATTAAGTGAAATTGAAAATCAATTAGAACCTTTAGAAAAGCAATCTGCAACTGCAAGAGAGTATTTGTCATTAAGAGATAATCTAAAAGAACATGAAGTTAATATGTTCTTGATGGATTATGATAGAATACATGAAACTTCTAAGGACGTTAATGGTAAGTTAGATATTGCATCAAAAGAATTAGAAGATACAAGTAAGGAATATGAAAGCACTAAGGAAGAATATACAAAGTTAGAGGAAGACCTTGAAAGACGTAATTCAGAAATTGATGAAAATAAGTCAAGACTTAGTGATAATAAGGTTAATATTGAAAAACTAGATGGTGAAATAAAGGTTTTAAATGAGCAATTAGTTTCATTTAATATTAATAATACGCATTATTCAGAAAGAATACATAATCTAGAGAGCGATTTGCAGAATAGACAAGAAGAGTTAGAGAACGCTAATTCTAATTTGTCTGATTGTGATACACAAATTGCGGAATTAGGTAAAGTAAGGGAAGGAATAACAAAGAATTTTTCAACTTTATCTTCTCAAGTGCAAGAATTTTCATCAGAAACAGAAGAAATTCAAAATGAAATATATGAATTGATGAATAATAAGTCTGAATATAAGACTAAAATAGAACGTGTTGAGACTTTGCTTGAGCAAGTAAATATTAATAAAGTTCAGATAAATCAAAAGTTACTAGAACAAAAAACCATTGAGAATAAGATTCAAGAAGAAATAGATAAGAATGCAGAAATCTTAGATGGAGTTAATGCTAAAATAAATGAATTAAATGATAAGAATACTGCTAATAATAATGAAATACAAAATATTCAAAGACAAATTAATGAAGGAAAGGCTTCATTAAATGAAAAGCAACAAGTATTGATGAAAAATCGTTCTAAGCTAGAAAACCTAAAAAATATGACTGAAAGATATGAAGGTTATGGTAACAGCATCAAGAGAGTTATGGAACAAAAAGATCGTCAACCGGGAATTCAAGGCGTTGTTGCTGATATTATTAAAGTTGATAAAAAATATGAAACAGCTGTTGAGACAGCATTAGGCGGAAGTATACAAAATATTGTTACAGATAATGAACAGACTGCTAAGAATTTAATTCAATTTTTAAAAGTTAATAAATATGGTAGAGCTACATTCTTACCTTTAACAACAGTTAATAGTAGAGGTGGATTTAATTATACTAGTGCTTTAGATGAGCCAGGAGTTATAGGACTTGCGAATACTTTAATTTCTACTGAGGATAAATTTAAAAGCTTAATAGAATCATTAGTAGGAAGAGTCTTAGTAGTTGATAATATTGATAATGCTATATTAATTGCTAGGAAATATAAGAATTCGATAAAGATTGTTACACTTGAAGGTGATTTGATGAATCCAGGTGGTTCTATGTCAGGTGGAGCATTTAAGAATTCAAGTAATCTTTTAAGTAGAAGACGTGAATTAGAGGATATTGAAAAAGAAATTACTGTTTTAGCTTCTGAAGTTAATGAAGTGAAAACATCATTAGATACATTAAGAAATAAAAGAGAAGCTCTTCTTAATGAAATTAATGATAATAAGAATAAGTTAAATCAATTATCAATAGAGCAAAATACGGCAAAGATTAATTGGAATCAAGCAAATAATAAATTTGAAGAGACTAAAGAATTCTATGAGAATATTTCTGTGGAAAATGCTGATATCAAAACTAGAGAATCTGATCTTAAAGCAGAAATGGAATTGTTAAATAAAAAGCTTCAAGAACATGATAGCATTGTTGAAGAAAAAGAAAGCAAAATCTCTGAATTAACAGAAAAATTAAATCAGAGCAGAGAAGATGAAAAAGAATATACAAGTAAGATATCAGATATAGCAATTCAAATCTCTACTATTGATCAAAAGAAACGTTTTACTTTGAGTAATATAGAGAGAATTAATGATGATATAAACAGATTAACTAAAGAGTTAGAGAAGCTACGTTCAAAACTATCTTCAGCTGACTCTGATATATATAATAAGCAAGAAGAAATTACTGCTAAAACTTTAAAGATTGAAGAATTAAAGAAGTATGTTGAAGAGCAAGAAGAAATTGTTAAAAAATCTGTAGAAGAGAGAGATGCTATTACAATTAAACATAAATCATTTTTTTCAAAACGTGAAGAATTATCTAATGAAATGAGTAGGTTAGATAAAGAAATTTTCCGTTTGAATAATCAAAAGGAAAAATTAGAAGAACAGTTAGAGACTTTTGTTAATTATATGTGGGAAGAATATGAACTTACATATGGAACGGCAAGTCAATATAAAACAGATGAAGAACTAAGTTATAATCAACTTAAAAAATCAGTAGCGGAGTTAAAATCTAAGATAAAGAATCTTGGAGATGTTAATGTTAATGCTATTGAAGATTATAAAAATCTTGTAGAAAGATATGATTTGTTAAAAACTCAACATGATGATTTAGTAGATTCTGAGAAGGTTCTTCTTGGAATTATTGAGGATTTAGATGTTGAAATGAGAAAGCAATTTGAAGAAAAATTTGCCTTCATTAAGGAACAATTTGATATTGTATTTAAAGAATTATTTGGTGGAGGAAAAGGAACCATAGAATTAATGGAAGATGAAGATATACTAGATGCAGGAATTAAAATTATTGCTCAGCCACCAGGTAAAAAGTTGCAGAATATGATGCAATTATCAGGTGGTGAAAAAGCACTTACTGCGATAGCATTATTATTTGCAATTCAGAACTTAAAGCCATCACCATTCTGTCTCTTAGACGAAATAGAGGCAGCACTTGATGATGCCAATGTAAAAAGATATGCACAATATTTAAATAAATTAACAGAACATACACAGTTTATAGTAATTACTCATAGACGTGGTACAATGTCAGCAGCTGATATTCTATATGGTATTACTATGCAAGAGAAGGGTGTTTCAACACTTGTATCTGTTAATCTTATTGAAGGAGATTTAGATAAATAAAAAAAGGAAGGTCTTTAGTATGGCGGAGAAGAAAGGTTTTTTTAAAAGATTAGTTTCAGGTTTGACAAAAACAAGAAATAGCATCGCATCATCTATTAATAGTGTTTTTAGTGGATTTTCAAAGATTGATGAAGACTTTTATGAAGAATTAGAAGAAATACTGATTATGGCTGATATGGGTGTATACACAACAGAAAAAGTTATAGATAGCCTAAGGGAAAAAGTAAAAGAAAATAAGATAAAAGAGCCGGAAGAATGTAGACAACTATTAGTCAATAGTATAAAAGAACAGATGAAAGTTGACGAAAAAGCATATGATTTCGAAAATGAAAAATCAGTTGTGCTTTTAATCGGTGTAAATGGAGTTGGTAAGACTACAACTACAGGTAAACTTGCAAGCAGATATAAAAGCGAAGGTAAAAAGGTGCTTATGGCAGCAGCAGACACTTTTAGGGCAGCAGCAATTGAACAGTTAACGGAATGGTCTAATCGTTCAGGCGTTGATATTATTGCTCAAAAGGAAGGTTCCGACCCAGCGGCAGTTGTATATGATGCTGTAAATGCTGCTAAGGCTAGAAATACAGATATTTTGTTATGTGATACGGCAGGTAGACTTCATAATAAGAAAAATCTTATGGAAGAGTTAAAGAAGATTGGTAGAATTATAGAAAGAGAGTACCCAGATGCTCGAAGAGAAGCATTTATTGTTCTAGATGGTACAACCGGACAAAATGCTTTAAGTCAGGCTAAACAATTTAGTGAAGTTACTGATTTGACAGGTATTATTCTAACTAAACTAGATGGAACTGCAAAGGGGGGAATCGCAATTGCTATACAAAGTGAACTTAATATTCCTGTTAAGTATATAGGTGTTGGTGAACAAATAGAAGATTTGCAAAGATTTGATTCAGACGCCTTTGTTAATGCGTTATTTGACATTGAAAATAGTGAAGCTGATGAATAGATAGAATTATAGTATAGTTTAAAAGATTTTATATTTAGAATTACATTTTAATAAGAGATATAAGATGATTTCTTATTAATTTAAATATACAGGCGAGTAGAAGATAATTGATAGGGGAGATTAAGGAGTTGACATCATATGACTTTAGACAAATTTGAAGAAGCAACAGAAGTTGTTAAAAAAGTAATTTTACGTACAAAACTAGTATATAGTGATTATTTTACTGCTATGACAGGTAATAAAGTATTTTTAAAACCAGAAAATATGCAGTTTACAGGTGCATATAAAGTTAGAGGTGCATTTTATAAAATAAGTACCTTGTCAATAGAAGAAAGAGAACGTGGCTTGATTACTGCTTCAGCAGGAAATCATGCTCAAGGTGTAGCTTTTGCTGCGAAGCATTACGGAGCTAAGGCAATAATTGTTATGCCAACAACTACTCCATTAATAAAAGTTAATAGAACTAAGAGTTATGGAGCTGAGGTTATTTTATATGGTAACGTATATGATGATTCTTGTAAATATGCAATGGAGTTAGCAGAAAAAGAAGGCTATACATTTATACATCCTTTTGATGATGAAGTTGTAGCAACTGGACAAGGAACTATTGCAATGGAGATATTCAAAGACCTACCAACTGTCGATATAATATTAGTACCAATCGGTGGAGGTGGTCTTGCGGCAGGTGTTTCAACTTTAGCTAAACAGCTTAACCCTAATATTAAGGTTATTGGTGTTGAACCGGCAGGGGCTAATTGTATGCAAGAATCTTTAAAAAAAGGAAAAGTTGTTGAATTAAAACATATAGATACAATTGCTGATGGTACAGCTGTTAAGCGTCCTGGTGAAAAGATATTTCCATATATTCAAAAAAATGTAGATGAGATAATAACTATTGATGATAAAGAATTAATAGTTAGTTTTCTTGATGTTATTGAAAATCATAAGATGGTTGTAGAAAATTCAGGACTTTTAACGGTTGCTGCTCTTAGACATTTAAACTGTAAGGGTAAAAAGGTTGTAAGTGTTTTAAGTGGTGGCAATATGGATATTATTACTGTATCAAGTGTTGTACAAAATGGACTTATTCAACGTGATAGAATATTTACATTTTCAGTACAATTACCAGATAAACCAGGTGAATTAGTTAATGTGGCAACTATTATAGCTAATTTACAAGGAAATGTTATTAAACTTGAGCATAACCAATTTGTAAGTTTGAATCGTAATGCTGCAGTTGAACTTACAATAACTCTTGAAGCTTTTGGACATGAACATAAAATGAAAATACTTCAAGCGTTAAAAGATGCTGGATACGAAGTAAATGAGGAAATGCCAAGTAGTTTATACTAAAAAATATAAATAAGAAAGGGTCGGATAACCAATATGACTTTACAAGATGCAAGGGAAGAGGTTATTAAAAGAGGTATTGAATTACTTGAAAAGGATGAAAGTGGCAATAGGTTAATATGTCCAATATGTAGATGTGGAAGTGACGAGGGTGAAAAGGGCTTATCTTCACAAGATAAAGTACATTTTACATGTCCTTTAGGATGCTTTTCTAATGCAGATATTATTGGAATTATTGGTATTAAAACTAAAACTAATAATGAAAATAATATTGTAAAGATGATTGTTGATCAATTGGAAATTAAGTTAGATGATGAAGAATTCGAAAAAGAAGAAACAAAGAGAATGGAGAAGGCTTCATACTTAAATTATGTAAAAATAGATGATAATTCTGATGACGATTATCAATTATTTTACAATGAGTGTATTGAAAATATTGATAAATGCAATTATTTGCAGACAAAGAATATAAGTAAAGAAATTCAAGAGCGTTTTAATATTGGATATTGTAGTGAATGGATAAGTCCAGCTACTAGTGAAGATATGAAAAAATACATATCAGCCTCACCTAGAATAATTATTCCATCAACAAGTGCTAGTTATGCTGCAATCTACGTTGGAACAAATAAAAATGTTGCACCAGTGCAAAGAGTAGGTGAATCATTTCTGTTTAACAGAGAGTGTTTAAATGATGGCGATTCCCCTATATTTGTGCTTGAAAATGAACTTGATGCATTAAGTGTGATAGAATGTGGATATGATGCTATAGCAATTGGTGGCTTTTATAATATAAAATCTTTTTTTGATATACTAGAATGTGATGGCTGTAAACGTTTATTAATTCTTTGCATTGATGATACAAAGGAAGATGCAGAGAAACTTATATATGATATTCAATCTAAATTAGCTGAGTTAAAACAAGATTCTATAGTATTTAATATAGCAAAGAAATTTAGTAGCGCAAATGATTTCTTATGTTTTAATAAGAGTGATTTTGAAAAGAGTCTTAGCGAAGGATTAAAAAAGGCAAAAGAATATAACTTAGGAAAAGTAAAAAAATATCAATTGGCTAATAGTAATATAAAATATATCGAAAGTTTTAAAAAAGGTATTGTTGACCGATTTAATACACCAGTAATAAAAACTGGATTTGGAAAACTAGATGAAGTATTAGACGGTGGATTATATGAAGGGTTATATATTCTAGAGGGAGCAAGCTCTGTTGGAAAAACGTCATTAGCATTGCAAATGGCTGATAATATAGCTGCAGGAGATAATACAACAGACGTGATTATTTTTGCGCTAGAAATATCACGAAATGAATTGATAGCTAAGAGTTTAAGTAGATTAACTGCGAAATTATCATTAGAAAAGAATGTAGAAATTAGTAATGCTAAAACAACTAGAGGAATTACTTTAAAGGAATCATATAAAGCTGATAAGCAGCTTATTAAAGAAGCATGTAAACGTTATGAAAAGTATGCAAGCAATATTTATATGCATATATGTGATGATATTAATGCTTATGATATTAGGGAAAAAATAGAAAAGCATATTAAGAATACAAGTAAAGCTGGTCGTAAAGTTGTTGCTATTATTGATTATATACAGATTATGTCAGATTGTGATGAGAAACATAGAAGCAGTAATCAAAATATAAGACAGAATATAGTTGAACTTAAGAGAATAACTAGAGACCTTAGAATGCCAATAATAGGTATTAGTTCTGCTATTTCAGAAGATTCTATAATTTATTCAAGTGATGTTCTGCTTAATTTACAATTAGCAGGGCCAAAGGAGAATAAAGAGGATATAATAAAAGCAATGGAGCAGAATCCTAGAAATATGGAAATTAGTATTTTTAAAAATAGAAATGGCTCTGTTGGCAAAGACATTGAATATATGTATTATCCTCAATATAATCTCTTTGAAGAGAATGAGAATAATGAACATTTTACTAAAGAAGTATCTAAAAATATAGCAGAAGATAGATTAAATCAAGTACAGAATAATAAGAGTGTATTGAAGAAAAAAACTAAACGATAGTATAGGCGGAAAAAAATATTTATTAAGTTTTGAAATAGGGCTCAGATTAACTAGCAAATGTATGTTAATCTGGGACTTTTTATTAGTAAAACCGTTCCACTGAGGATGCACAACTCGTGGATGGGAATTTGAATTGCGTTCCTACTCGCACGAGTCAGAGCATTAAGCAACTCTTTATACTAGTACGTTTTTTAAAAGAAAGAAAAAACAACAAGAAACATTTGTATAAAAAACACAGATATCAGTTGTATTTGATAAAATATAAAAAAAACAGAACAAATTTTCGAAAAAGTACTTGAAATTAATTTGTTAATGTGTTATAAAAAAATAGTACTGATTATGAGATAGAAAGAGAAAGGAATAGATTGAAAAATGAGTGACGATAACAAGAAGAAAGCATTAGAATCTGCTTTAGCGCAGATAGAGAAACAATTTGGTAAAGGTTCGGTTATGAAACTTGGAGAACAAGGTGCTAATATGAACATAGAGGCTGTTCCAACGGGTTCATTAAGTCTAGATGTAGCTTTGGGCGTTGGAGGAGTTCCTAAGGGTAGAATTATTGAAGTATATGGTCCTGAGTCAAGTGGTAAGACTACAGTTGCGTTACATATGGTTGCTGAGGTTCAAAAACGTGGTGGAATAGCTGGATTTATAGATGCAGAACATGCCCTTGATCCTGTATATGCTAAGAATATAGGTGTTGACATTGATAATCTATATATTTCACAACCAGATAACGGAGAACAAGCACTTGAGATAACAGAGACTATGGTTAGATCTGGTGCAGTTGATATAGTTATTGTTGACTCAGTTGCAGCGTTGGTTCCTAAGGCAGAAATAGATGGAGAGATGGGAGATTCTCACGTTGGTCTTCAAGCAAGATTAATGTCACAAGCATTAAGAAAATTAACAGCTGTTATAAGTAAATCAAACTGTATAGTAATATTTATTAACCAATTAAGAGAAAAAGTTGGTGTTATGTTTGGTAATCCAGAGACTACAACAGGTGGTAGAGCTCTTAAATTCTATGCTTCAGTAAGATTAGATGTAAGAAGAATAGAAGCACTTAAGATGGCAGGAGAAATTATAGGTAATAGAACTAGAATTAAGATAGTTAAGAATAAGGTTGCTCCTCCATTTAAGGAAGCAGAGTTTGATATAATGTTTGGTAAAGGAATATCAAGAGAAGGAGATGTTCTCGACTTAGCTGCTAATGAAGGAATTGTAGTTAAGAGTGGTGCTTGGTATGCATATGAAGGTAATAAGATCGGACAAGGTAGAGAAAATGCTAAAGTATACTTAAGAGATAATCCTAAAGTATTTGGAGAAATTGAGAATAAAGTAAGAGAAAGATTTGGTTTCCCTTTAAATGAATCAGAAAGTAAAGGAAAATCAACTAAGAAAGAAGAGTCAGGTCAACAAGAATTAAATTTATAATATAAAGCCCAATAATAACTTATGCTAGTTAGAAGATATATGAATAGTTTTAGGGTAATAAATCACATATAAGTGAGGTCTTTGTAAAAATGAAAATAATAAGTATAGAACCTAATGGTAATAAAAAGAATAAAAAAAATAAAATATTATTAGATAATGACACTTATTTTTATCTGTATGACAGTGAGATAAAAAAACTCGATTTACATGAAGACTGCGAGATTGATGTGGTTCTATATGATGTTATATTTGAAGAATACCTATTTGCTAGAGCTAAGAAAAAAGCTCTAGCAATTTTAGATAAAACAATGAGTTCAAAAGAACAGATTCGTACTAAACTTAGACGAAATGACTTTGGTGATAATGTAATAGATAAGGTAATAGCATTATTAGAAGAATATAATCTATTAAATGATTATGAATATACTAGAGCATATATTGCATCATACCAGAATAAAAAAAGTATGCGGGAGCTAAAATTTGAACTTCAAAAACGTGGAATTGATAGACAAATAATTGATGAACTTTTATCAGAACTAGATAGTTCAGAATTAGAAATAGCTAATATAGAAAAAATTGTCCGTAAATATAGGGACTCAGAAGGAAATATCCCTGTAGAAAAACGACAAAAAATAATGGCCTCGCTATATCGTAAAGGTTATGATAAAAATAATATACTTCGAGTATTAGATAAAGGAGAATAATGAGTAATAAAATGTGTTAAATGTGGATATATAGAACTATATGCAAATCGTCACTCATAACACTAAAATGGAAATCGACCCTAACATAACCTAACATAACAAAACAAGCCTGGAAATTTAAATTTACTTGACTTTTGTTGGAAAACAGTATAGAATAAGTTTGTTGTAGTTTGTACTATGAAAACTAAATAGGGAGGTGCTAATGTGCCATTGATAAATAACTCTATTTTTGCTCTAGCAAGTAGTTCAGTTATCTTGCCAGCAGTTATCGTAGGAATTGTAGTACTATTGATTTCTGCACCATTGACTTGGTTTATAGCTATTGAGAATAGAAAAAGAAATTATGAAGCTAAAGTTGGTAGCGCCGAAGAAAAGGCAAGAGGAATTATAGACGAAGCATATAAGACTGCTGAAACTACTAAAAAAGAGGCATTGTTAGAAGTAAAAGAAGAATCAATACGTACTAAGAATGACCTAGACAAAGAGATTAAAGAACGTAGAGCAGAAATACAACGTTATGAGAAAAGAGTTTTGTCAAAAGAGGAGACATTGGACAAGAAGATTGAATCTTTGGAAAAGAAAGAATCAAGAGTTGCCTCTAAAGAATCTGAAATCGAAAAAGTTAAAGCTGAATTAGCTGAAATGAAAGATAAGAAGATTAAGGAACTTGAGAGTATTTCTGGACTAACCCCTGAACAAGCTAAAGAATATCTTTTAAAAACTGTTGAAGATGATGTAAAACATGATACAGCGATAATGATTAAAGAGTATGAAGCTAAAGCAAAGGATGAAGCTGATAAAAAAGCTAAAGATTTGGTTATTACAGCTATTCAAAAATGTGCTGCAGACCATGTTGCAGAAAGTACTATTTCAGTAGTTCAACTTCCAAGTGATGAAATGAAAGGACGTATTATCGGACGTGAAGGACGTAATATACGTACTTTAGAGACAATGACAGGTGTTGATTTAATAATAGATGATACACCAGAAGCAGTTATATTGTCAGGTTTTGATCCAATTAGAAGAGAGATTGCTAGAATAGCGTTAGAGAAGTTGATTGTTGATGGACGTATTCATCCATCAAGAATTGAGGAAATGGTAGAAAAAGCACAAAAAGAAGTAGAGGTAATGATTAAAGAGGAAGGTGAAGCAGCAACATTAGAGGTTGGTATTCACGGAATTCATCCAGAATTGGTGAAGTTACTTGGTAAGATGAAATTTAGGACAAGTTATGGCCAAAATGCTTTGAAACATTCAATAGAAGTAGCTCATTTATCTGGCTTATTAGCAGCTGAAATAGGTGTTGATATTAGAACAGCAAAAAGAGCAGGTTTGCTTCATGATATTGGAAAATCTCTTGATCATGAAATCGAAGGATCACATATTCAAATTGGTGTTGACTTATGTAGAAAATATAAGGAATCAGGCATTATTGTAAATGCTGTTGAGGCACATCATGGAGATGTAGAACCAGAAACACTTATAGCATGTATCGTTCAAGCGGCAGATACTATATCAGCTGCAAGACCAGGTGCTAGACGTGAAACATTAGAAACATATACAAACAGACTAAAACAATTAGAAGATATTGCAAATAGCTTTGAAGGAGTTGATAAGTCATTTGCTATTCAAGCAGGTAGAGAAATCAGAGTTATGGTTGTGCCTGACCAAATCAGTGATGATGATATGGTTATACTTGGTAGAGATTTATCAAAACGTATTGAATCTGAATTAGAATATCCAGGTCAAATCAAAATTAATGTAATTAGAGAAAGCAGAGTTGTGGAGTATGCTAAATAACATTAAATAATTATTTTATTAGTTATTTTTGTATAGATTTTGACAAGTTGGTTATATTAAGAAGACATAGAAAGCTAAGGGTTTTTCCCTTAGCTTTTTCTTAATGTGTAGGAAATTGCGTTGCATTTCCTATTAAATAAAACACTTTATTATGACATTTTTATGATTAAGAAAAGAGGTTAAATATGGCAGATATTAAAGTTAAAAATAGAGATTTAATATATAAAGGAAAGATAATAGATTTTTATAAGGATACCATTCAATTACCAGATGGAAGAGAGGTAATATGGGATTATATTGATCATAAGGGAGCAGCTGCTGTTGTACCTGTAGATGATGAAGGAAATATAATAATGGTTAGACAATATAGAAATGCTATAAAGAAACAAACATTAGAAATACCTGCAGGTGGACTAAACCCAGGAGAAAATCCTATGGTTTGCGCAGCAAGAGAACTTGAGGAAGAAACAGGATATACTGTAAAAAGTATAGAGCCGTTAACAAATATTTATACAGCAATAGCGTATTGTAATGAAATAATATATGTATATTTTGCTAAAGTAGGAGAGGAAAAAGAACAACATTTAGATGATGACGAATATATAGAAGTTAAAAAATATTCTATAGGTGAATTGGAAAAAATGATTTTAGATGGAACCATACAAGATACTAAGACAATTTCATCTATTCTAGCTTATAAATTGAAATATTTAAAGTAATTTACTTTGTTACATATTAAGTAACAGTTTAGCTATTGGCTGAACTGTTATGGAATTTTAAGGGCTCGTCACTAGAATTATTATAAATTTCCCTTGCAAAATCAAGGCTAAAAGAGTATAATAATGTATATTATTGTAAGAGTTCGGGCAGCACCAAGCATTTACTGCTTGGTAATGTGTATCTACATACAGTGTGCGGGTGATATAAAGGAATTAATAATTGAGGGATTTAGCATTTAAAAGATTTGATATCAAATCTTTATATTGCTGTATCCCGATTTTTGTGTCCACATATATATAATCAAAATTACCGGAGAGAGCTAGATCAGGAACAACTATTATGGAAGCAGCGGTTTTAGAATTATATACATTTGACGATAATAATATTAGTGGTGAATTAATAATAAATTATTTAATGGGAATTGTAGTTGCGGATGTAGTAGGCTATATATGAACTAAAACAATGCTTAAAGTAGTTAAAAATAAGAAGTTCTTAGATTTTTCAATTTATGGCTTTGTTTTAGAAATATTTGCTATAGCTTGCTGATTATGCTTCGCTTTGTTAGCTTTAGATTGGAGGAAGATTATGGCAAAGAATGTTGCTGAAAAAATTCAAAATGAATTTGAAGAAGAAATTTTGGATGACAACGATGTTTACCAAAAACCAAAAGCTGTATATCATGATGAAATAATTGCAGTTGTAAGTATTGCAGCAGCAATATTGCTAGTAATGAGCAACTTTAATATGTCAGGTAGAGTAGGCTCCTTTGTTAATAGTGTATTATTTGGAATATTCGGTATTCCAGCATATATTTCACCAATTGTATTAGTGCTTGTGGTTCTTATTTATTTAGCAAATAGAAATAATATGTTTGCATATCGTAAATGTGTAAGTGCAGTAACATTATTAATTGTTACTTGTTCTTTGATTCAAATGACAAATTATGATGCTTCATATAAGATAACGCAGTTCTATACAATTTCTGCTTCTGAAAAATCAGGTGGAGGTATAGTTGGTGGTGTTGTATGTAGAGTGCTTAATAACTTATTTGGTTTTGGTGGATCAATAGTAATTTTAATTCTATTAGGAATTATTAGTGCAATAATTATTTCTGAAAAGACTTTTATTAGATTTGTTACAAAGGGATTTAATTCATTTATGGACAAAATTAATGGACTTAGCGAAGAAGATGAATATGTAGAAGATGAATATGTAGAAGATGATTCTTATGATGAAGAACTAGTTGAACAACCACAGAGAAAGAGAATAGCAAAGACATTTACATTTATTCATAATAAAGATTATGAAAACGATATAGAAGATTCAGATGAAGAATCAGAAGAATACTTCGGAGATGAAGATGAAGAATATACAGAAGATGAAGATATAGATAACAATATAGATGCTTCAGATGAATTAATAACAGCTTCTTCTGTATTCCAACAAGAGATTAATAGAAAGTTTGGTAAAGCACATAACAATGTAGAAAATGATGGAGATATACGTAAATTAGCTAATAACCTTATAAATGGAACATTAGAAGAAGATAAAGAAGATTTAGATGATATTGATGTAATAGCAGATGATGTTACATTTGAACAATTGACTACTGATGATGTATTTGATATAAATTCTGGTAAGATGAAAGAAATAACAGAAATCGGAGTAAAACATGACAATGGTGATGGAGAAAATGATATGATGTCAGAAAATAATTCTCCTAGAGAAGAAGTCGGACGAGTAGTTAAAGTTGGATCTAAACCAAAGTATGTAAAGAAATATAGAAAACCAACTTATAATTTATTAGCAAAACCAGAACCATTTGATTCTGCTTTAGCTAAGAAAGAACAAGTGGAAACTTCAAGAAAGTTACAACAAACTTTTGATAGCTTTGGAGTAGGTGCGAAGATAACAAATGTTAGTGCAGGCCCTGCTGTTACAAGATATGAAGTACAACCAGATCAAGGTGTTAAAGTAAGTAAAATCACTAATTTAGCAGATGATATAAAACTAAATTTAGCAGCTGCTGATATACGTATAGAAGCTCCTATCCCAGGAAAAGCAGCAGTTGGTATAGAAGTTCCTAATAAAGGTGAAAATAGTACAGTAATGCTTAGAGAATTAGTTACATCTCGTGAGTTTAAAGAAAAGAAATCCAATTTGGCATTTGCTGTTGGAAAAGATATTAGTGGACAAGTTGTTATAGCAGATATTGCTAAGATGCCTCACTTACTTATTGCTGGACAAACAGGTGCAGGTAAATCAGTTTGTATTAATACATTGATAATGAGCTTGTTATATAAGGCAGATCCAGAAGATGTTAAATTAATTATGATTGATCCTAAAGTGGTTGAACTTAGTGTATATAATGGCATTCCACACTTATTGGTACCAGTTGTTACTGATCCTAAGAAAGCATCAGGTGCTCTTAACTGGGCAGTTGCCGAAATGAATGACAGATATAAGAAATTTGCTGCAGCAGGTGTAAGGGATATTAAAGGATTTAATGAAAAAGTGGCTAGACAAGCTGAGAATGGTGCAGTTCCTAAATATATGAAGATGCCTCAGATTGTCATTATAGTAGATGAGTTAGCTGACTTAATGATGGTAGCACCAGGAGAAGTTGAAGATGCAATATGTCGTTTGGCTCAAATGGCAAGAGCAGCGGGACTTCATTTGATTATAGCTACTCAAAGACCATCTGTTAATGTAATTACAGGTTTAATAAAAGCAAACATTCCTTCAAGAATTGCTTTTTCAGTTACATCAGTAATTGATTCAAGGACTATAATTGATGGTGGTGGAGCTGAAAAACTTCTTGGAAAAGGTGACATGTTATTCTATCCGTCAGGATATCCAAAACCTGTTCGTGTGCAAGGAGCATTTGTATCAGATAAGGAAGTAAGTGATGTAGTTGAATATTTATCTCAATACAGTGCGGGATATGATGATGAAATAGATAGTCAGATTGAATCATCTTCTGTAGCAGAAACTGAAGAAACTACTGTAAAAACTGCACCTGATAAGGATGAATATTTTGTAGAAGCTGGTAGATTCATTATAGAAAAAGATAAAGCTTCTATTGGAATGCTTCAAAGAGTGTATAAAATTGGATTTAATAGAGCAGCAAGAATTATGGATCAATTATATGAGGCAGGTGTTGTAAGTGGTGAAGATAGTACAAAACCTAGAAAAGTTCTTATGACACATGACCAATTTAATGAGTATGTAAATACGAATTAATTAACTTATATAATAAAATGGGTAATAGAGCTGTTACACTAAATTATTAGTGTGCAGCTTCTTTTACTTTGAATATTTGTCGAAAAAGATGAAAGGAAAACTATAATGAATAAGAATGGAATTTTAGTAGTAAATGAATTTCTAAATAGTTCAAAATTTAAAGAATTATATCAGTGGTTAAAAAACAGTGCGGAAAGATTTAATATAAATCTTGATATTCTTACTAATAGAGAAATTATGATAGGAATTGACGATAGACAATTAGATATTCATACAATAGATTTTATCTTATTCTGGGATAAAGATGTATTATTAGCTAGATATTTAGAAAATTTAGGATTTAAGGTATTTAATTCATCAAATGCTATTGAAATATGTGATGATAAAGCATTAACCTATGTTATGTTAGTTAATAGTGGAATAAAGATGCCTAAAACAATTGTACCACCATTTACATATGATGAAAAATACAATTATAATGAAACGAAAGTTATGAACTTTATAGAAGAGATAGAAAAAAAAATGAGTTATCCCATGATAGTTAAGGCTCGTAGAGGGTCTTTTGGAGCTCAAGTTCATATGGCAAATACTAAAATGGAATTATTAGATGTGATTGATAAATATGATTCTAATAATATAATTTTTCAAGAATATATTGGTTCCTCTAAAGGGCATGATATAAGACTACAAGTTGTGGGAGATAATGTTGTAGCGTCTATGTATAGATACTCAGATACAGACTTTAGGGCTAATATCACTAATGGTGGTAAAATGAAGAATTATGAACCATCTGATGAAGAAATATACATGGCAATTAAGGCTTGTAAATACCTTGGAATGGATTTTGCAGGTGTGGATATTTTATTTGGAGAGAATAATAAACCTATATTATGTGAAATTAATTCTAACGCCCATTTTATTAACATATATAATTGTACAGGGATAAATGTGGCAGATGAGATAATGAAATATATAAATGATATGTTGGAATAAGGAAATCATATATTTATTTAAAAAATAATAATATAAAAATACTGATACAGAAAGGAGTAATTCCAAATGACAGGATGGATGATATACAATATAGAAGATTATAATAAAAATAAAAAATATTTTGAAATGCACAAAGAAATAGCTGATAAAAACGGCATTACGCTAGAATTGAAATTTATGGAGAATTTCTCATATGGTGTAAATAGCCACTCAGAATACTTTATTTTATATGATAAACAAAGGGTGGAATTACCAAAGTTTGTTATAGGTAGAATGAGAAATCCTTTGTTTACAAAACAGTTAGAATTAATGGGAATAGATGTATATAATAATGCTTTTGTTGCTGATATATGTAATGACAAGGCAAAAACATATCAATTTTTAGCAGGTTCAAGTATAGAAGTGATACCTTCTGAGTTCGTATCAGCAGATGTATTAGATAAAAAGATTGAAAGATTGAATGCAGTAAGTGAAGACGAAAATAAGAATTTAGATAATAAAGTTATTAAATCAACATCAGGTCATGGAGGAACAGAAGTATATTTAGCTTCTGATTATCCAGAGGCTCACTTTCCTACAGATGTAGTTGTTCAACCTTTTGTGCAGGGGGAAAATGCAGATGTAAGAGTTTATGTACTTGATAATGCAATAGTTTCTGCTGTTAAAAGAACTGCTAGGGAAGGATTTAAGTCAAATTATTCTTTAGGTGGTGATGTAGAAGAATACATTTTATCTAAGGAAGAAAGAGTTGTAGTTGATAAAATAATTGCGTGGTTTAATAAAGAAAGATATTTAAGAGATAAAACATCTGGATTATTCTATGTAGGCGTTGACTTTATAATAGATAGAGAAGGAAAATTCTTATTTAACGAAATAGAAGACGTGGTTGGAAGCCGAATGCTCTACAAAACAAGCAACATAGATATAGTTCAAATGTACATGAATAAAATAATCTCTCGCTATTTGTAGTCTGGGGGTCTATGCTGCAAAACCAGCTCTACAAATTATTGGCTAACTAAAATCTCCGCGACAAGAAATACTATTTCCAAAACAGAGCAGGGGTTATGTTTTGACTGGAAATTTTATGGAATCAATGAAAAATATCTAAAGAACATTAGACAAATTTAAGATAAAATTGGTAAAAATTTGCAATAATGTTCTTTATTTGTTATAATTATAATTATAGGGATATTTATGCACTTTTGTAAATATTATGTAGAGAAATAACTCTTCAATATTGGGATGTTTTTGGAGGATTTTAAAATGAAAACGGATATAGAGATTGCACAGAATACGCAATTAGAACATATATTAAATGTTGCTAAAAAATTAGACATTAAAGAGGATGATTTAGAGTATTATGGTAAATATAAGGCTAAGTTATCCGATGAATTAATTGATAGAGTAAGCAATAATAAAAATGGAAAATTGATATTAGTAACAGCGATTAATCCAACTCCAGCAGGAGAAGGTAAGACAACTATAACTGTTGGGTTAGGTCAAGCATTAGATAAGCTTGGTAAAAAGTCAGTTATAGCACTTAGAGAACCTTCTTTAGGTCCATGTTTTGGAATAAAGGGTGGTGCAGCAGGTGGTGGATATGCACAGGTTGTACCTATGGAAGACCTTAATTTACATTTTACAGGTGACTTTCATGCTATAACATCTGCTAACAATTTATTGGCTGCTATGTTAGATAATCATATTCATCAAGGTAATGCTTTAAACATTGATCCAAATCAAGTAATGTGGAAACGATGTGTGGACATTAATGATAGAGAATTAAGAAATATAGTAATTGGTCTAGGTCGTAAAGCGGATGGCGTTGTTAGAGAAGACCATTTTATAATAACTGTTGCATCTGAGATAATGGCGATACTTTGTTTAGCAAATGATATAGAAGACTTAAGAGATAGATTAAGTAATATTATTGTAGCCTATACATATGACGGAAAGCCAGTTACAGCTAAAGAATTAAATGCAGTAGGTTCTATGCTGGCTTTATTAAAGGATGCAATTAAACCTAATCTAATTCAAACACTAGAACATACACCAGCAATAGTACATGGTGGACCATTTGCTAACATAGCGCATGGTTGTAATAGTGTAAGAGCTACTAAGACTGCTTTGAAGTTGGCAGATTATGTTGTTACTGAAGCTGGATTTGGAGCAGATTTAGGTGCAGAGAAGTTCTTTGATATAAAATGTAGGAGTGCTAATATTAAGCCCAATGCAGTAGTTCTTGTTGCGACTATTAGAGCACTAAAATATCATGGTGGAATTAAATTAGATGAACTTTCTAATGAAAATGTTGATGCATTAAAGAAAGGAATTGTTAACTTAGAGAAACATATTGAGAATATTCAGAATTATGGTGTACCAGTAGTTATTACACTTAATCAATTTATTACTGATACAGATGCTGAGATTAATTATATATCTGATTTCTGTAGAGAGCATGATTGTGAATTTGCATTATCAAGAGTATGGGAAAAAGGTGGAGAAGGTGGATTAGAATTAGCTCAGAAAGTAATAGACACAATTGATAATAAACCAAGCAAATTTGAACCTTTATATGATGTTAATATGTCTATTAAGGATAAAATATATACAATCGCAAGTAAGATATATGGTGCAACGGAAGTTACTTATGATAAATCTACACTTACTATGATAAAGAGGATAGAAGAATTAGGGTATGATAAGTTGCCTATTTGTATGGCGAAAAATCAATATTCATTATCAGATGACCCAAGCAAACTTGGAAGACCAGAGAATTTTAGTATAAATATTAGGGAAATATATGTAAATGCCGGAGCCGGCTTTATAGTTGCTATTACAGGAACTATTATGACTATGCCTGGTTTGCCTAAGAAACCTGCAGCAGAAAATATTGATGTAACAAAAGAGGGAGTAATTACAGGTTTATTTTAGGTTAATAACATGTAGGAGGGTTTCAATATATGCAAAACCACGTGCTTGTTGTTGATGATAACACAACAAACCTTAAATTAGCAGAGAATACATTAAAACCACATTATAGAGTAACATTATTGGTTTCAGGAGAACAAGCTTTAAAATTTCTTATGAAGAATAGACCAGACTTAATATTGTTGGATATACTTATGCCGGGAATGGATGGATTTGAAACAATTAGACATATTAAGGCTAATCCATATACTAAAGATATACCTGTAATATTTTTAACAGCTAAGTCTGAGTCAATAAGTGAGGTTAATGCTCTTAGTTTAGGCGCAGCAGATTTTATTGCAAAACCCTTTGTTCCTGAGATAATGTTGCAAAGAGTAAGCTTACAGATTGAGCTTTCTTTATATCGTAACAAACTAGAACAAATGGTTAGGAATAAAACTCATATAGTTGAAAAATTACAAGATGTTCTAGTATCAAGTATAACTGACCTTGTGGAGTTTCGAGATAAGGTTACGGGTGGTCATGCTAAGAGAACAGGTAAATATTTTGAGGTATTTGTAAATTTCTTAAAAAATTTACCACAGTATGCACCAATACTTACGCAAGATGTTATAATTGATATGTTAAGAGCGGCTCCTTTACATGACGTAGGTAAAATAGGTATAAATGATAATGTATTAACAAAGAATAGTGGTCTTGATAATCAAGAATTCGCATATATGCAACAACATACGATACTAGGAGGATTGGCATTTGAAAAAGCATTAGAAGAATTGCCAGACAATAGATTCTTACATATTGCAAGAGATATGGCATTATGTCATCATGAACGTTGGTCTGGACAAGGATATCCTAATGGTTTGGTAGGGGAGCAGATACCATTATCTGCAAGGATTATGGCTATAGTTGATGTCTATGATGCTTTAACAACAAAAAGATCATACAAAGAACCATATAGTCATGATTCAGCAGTAAATATTATGATGCAACTTAGAGGAGACCATTTTGATCCAACTTTAGCAGATGCTTTTTTACAATGTTCAGAAGCATTTAGAGAATTATCTCAGAGGTTTGAGGAGGACTAAAAAGTGTTTGATTATAATATGGTTTCAAAAGCCGTATTGTATGTACACTTAATATTGTGTGGTTATTTCGTTATTTTGTCGGAACAATTGAATTTGCCACGATACTTAATTGTATTTGCAGTCGGCTCTGCAGTGTTTGGCGGATTGTTAACACTTATTCGCAGTAAGAGAATACAATTTATAACCAAATTCAGTGTGCCTGTATTATTAATAACATTAGTTACGTTGTATGGATTTGAGGCTAAGAAATTAGGGGTTATTACAATTCTAATACTTGCAATTTCTTGTATAGCATCTTTGTACGCAGATTTTGTTATTACAGGCCTTATTATTGTGTACTCCTTTGTGCTTTATACGTATATTTTAAAGATGAGACCTGAAATATATGCTAGCACTTTAGACAAGTCTGAAATATTTATAAATCTATTTTCCTTAATAATTGGACAGCTTATGATAGTAATTCTTTTGGTGTTCTGTCGTAATGCATTAGCAAGTTCTAAGAATAAAACAAAACAAGTTCAAGATCTTCTACGTGAAGTTGAGGATAAGAAAAATGAAGCTGAGCGTGCTGACCAGGCAAAGTCTGATTTTCTTGCAAACATGTCTCATGAGATTCGTACTCCTATGAATGCTATAACTGGTATGGTAGAACTTTTGATGCAAAATGAACTATCGGATACAGAGTATGAGTATGTCAATACTATAAAGACAGCGTCTGATGGATTGCTTTCTCTTATAAATGACATACTAGATTTTTCAAAAATTGAAGCTGGTAAGTTAGATATTGTAGAAGAAGAATATAATATTGGTTCAACAATTACAGATATAATAAATATTATTAATACAAAAATAGATAAAGAAAAAGTATCATTTAATGTTAATATTAATCCTAATCTTCCAGAAGATTTGTTTGGAGATGAGTTAAGAGTTAAACAGATAGCACTTAATGTTTTATCAAATGCAGCTAAATTTACTAAACAAGGATTTATTATTTTTAATATTAACTTTAAGAAGGTTTCAAATGATATTATAATGCTAAAACTTGAGATAAGTGATAGTGGTATCGGTATTAAAGAAGAAGATTTAAAGGTAATATTTGATGAATTTAAACAGGTTGATACAAGACGTAATAGAAATATACAAGGTACAGGTCTTGGATTAGCAATTTGTAAGAGATTGGCAACATTAATGGGAGGTTCCATTAATATTGAAAGTAAATATGGAATAGGTTCTAAAGTTACTGTAACCTTACTACAAAGAATGAAATCTACAAGACCATGTGCTGTACTTAAAAATCCACGTGCATGTTCAGTAATTGTATTTGATGTAGATCCTTATGTTTTAAATAGTATATCAGCATTACTTACAGCGTTACAAGTAAAACATGATGTTACGGATGATTTTGAAGAATTCAAAGTATTAATAAAATGTAGGAAATATACACATGCATTCTTTGACCATGATATAGGTTTTAACTATATGCATAAGTTAAGTGATGAGAGAATTCCTATTAAGATGATTGCGATGGTATGGAAAAATGATTATGATATTTCAACTCCTGATGAAAATATTACATTGATGCATAAACCATTACATTTATTATCTGTTGTACCTGTTCTTAATGGTGAAAATCTTACTGCAATTAGAAAAACTCAGAATGAGTATACATTTATTGCTCCAAGTGCAAGGGTACTTCTTGTAGATGATAACTTTGTAAACTTAAAAGTAGCAGAAGGCTTATTAAATAAATTTAAGATACAAGTTACGACTGCAACAGGTGGATTTGAGGCGATAGATTTGGTTATGAAATATCAAAATTTTGATTTGATTTTGATGGATCATATGATGCCTCAAATAGATGGTGTTGACACAGTGAAATTAATACGTAACACTAATAATATTTATTGTAAAAAGGTACCTATAGTTGCTTTCTCAGCAAATGCAGTTAAAGAGGCACAACTAATGTTTTTAAATAATGGATTTAATGATTTCTTAGCTAAACCTATTGAGTTAAAGGCTTTGAAACAGTTATTATTAAAATGGATACCAAAGGAGAAACAAGAAAAAGTGGAAAATTCAAGTTATGAGGATAAAAAAACAACAAGCATTCAATTATCAGATGATAAGGGAGAATTAAGATTTATGTATCTTGATGTTAAGGCAGGTCTAGAAAGCTGTATGAATGATAAGAATGCATTTAAAGAAATTCTTAGTATATTTGCTAAATCAGGAAGTAAGAACATAAACCTTATTACTAACTGTGCAAAGATGGGAGATATACGTAATTTTACAACATATGTACATAGTGTTAAAAGTTCTGCAAAGAGTATAGGTGCTCTGAAATTATCAGAACTTTCGTATAACCTAGAAATGGCTGGCAAAAATAATGATTGGCAGTTTATTAATGCAAATCTTCATGAATATTTGGACTTATATAAAAAGGTTATAAATGAAATATTTATGAATTTAGGATTAAATGCTGGTTCTGAACCACAAAAGCCTAAAAAGAGAGTGTCTCAAAATGAATTCAGAGATTGTTTGGTTGCTCTTGGTAAGGCAGTGTCTAATTATGATTCAGAGACTGCATCTAAAATAATAAATGAGATAAAAGATTTTAAATTACCAGAATCTTGGTATGCTTATATTGACCGTTGTAGACAATTAATGGATGATTATGATTATGAAGGTCTTGAAAGTATAGTAAGGAGTATGATAGGATTTTTAAGATAAATATTTGGGAGAATTATATAAAAAGATTAGAGTGTATTTATAATACATTAAACATAATAAGGGATAACGTTAGGAGAAAAGTGCAGGATGGAATTAATACACATAATATTAATTACTTTAGTTATCTTATTTATATTATTTTTGATATATGGATATTTGGCTAATTTTAGTTTTGTAATAACTACGTATGACATAGAATCAAAAGAATTATATGATATTTCAAATAATAAACCTTTTGTTATTCTTTCAGATTTACATAATTGTAAGTTTGGTAATAATAATGAAAAGTTAATTAAAGCAATAGATGCCATATCACCTGAGTTTATACTAATTGCAGGTGATATGGTTAATAATGCATCTGAAGATAATAACCAAATAGCTAGAGAATTGATTGATGAACTTCATAGTAGATATAATATTATTTATGGAGATGGAAATCATGAACAGGGATTTTTTAGTGATGAATTTGGTGAATTTAGTGAAAATAATTTCACTTCTTTTTATTCTTATTTGCAATCAGAAACAATATGTGATAAAGTACTAAAAGGGAATATTTTTGAACATGTTGCAAATTCTTATTATCAAGTAGGAAAAGTACGATTTTATGGTATTCGAACAAGTCGTGAATTTTACGGAAGATTCAGACAACCAGATATGTCAGATGAGTATATTTCTGAGCTGCTAGGTGATAATAATAAGGAATATTATAATGTCCTTATAGCTCATAATCCAATGTATTTTGATTATTACGAACGTTGGGGGGCAGATTTAGTAATATCAGGACATATTCATGGCGGTATTATGAGATTGCCATATTTAGGTGGAGTAATATCTCCTCAGATTAGATTATTCCCAAAGTATTCAGGAGGATTATATACAATTAATGGGGCTAAAATGATTTTATCAAGAGGGTTAGGAACCCATACAATTAGATTTAGATTTTTCAATCCACCTGAGTTAGTACTAGTTAACCCTATAAATAGAGAGAGGTAGAGACGTGTATGGCTATTTCAGTTAAATTGGAAGTGTTTGAAGGACCTTTAGATTTATTACTTTATTTGATTGAAAAAAATAAAGTTAATATTTATGATATTCCCATAGTAATGATTACAGAACAATATATGGATTATATAAAGAAGTTGCATTCAAATAACTTAGAAGTAATGAGTGAATTTTTAGTTATGGCTGCAGCTTTACTTAAAATTAAGTCAAAGATGTTATTACCCAAGGTTGAAGTGGAAGAAGATGAAGAAGATTATGATCCACGTCAAGAATTAGTTGAGAGATTATTAGAATATAAGAAATTTAAATATATATCTAACGAGTTAAAGGACAGACAGTTAGATGCTGAAAAAGTGTTATTTAAGCCTAACACGGTGCCACCAGAACTTAAGAATATAAAAGAAGAAGTTAATATAGATGAACTATTAGGAGATTTAACTTTATCGAAACTTCATGACGTGTTTCAAAATTTACTTAAACGTCAGGAAGATAAAATTGATCCAATAAGAAGTAAATTTGGTCGTATTGAAAGAGAAGAGGTAAATTTATCAGATAAGATACGTTTTATAGATAAATTTGCCTCTAAGAATAAAAGATTTAGCTTTAAAAAACTATTAGAGGAACAATGTGATAAGATTGAAATTATAGTTACATTTTTAGGAATTCTAGAATTAATAAAAATGGGACGTATTCACGTCGCTCAAGAGCATATATTTGAAGATATTATGATTGACTATAATGAAAATAATGGCGAATTAGATGATTTAGATGATTTATCATTTGCATAATTGTGCTCCTAGAATCTTTTATACATAGATTTTATAAATGCATAATATAAAAGATTTTGAAAGCACATTAAAGACGAACGGAGGAATATTTTGAAAAAGTCAGATGCAAAAGCAGCAATTGAGGCAATATTATTCACACTAGGTGAAGCTATAGAATTAGAAAGATTGGCAGCAGCTTTGGATGTTCCTGAAAATCAATTACAAACATTAATGGATGAATTAATTGAAGAGTACAAGGATGATTCAAGGGGAATACAAATAATTAAATTGGAGAATTCATATCAGATGGCGACTAAGTCTTCTATGTATGAATATTTAATAAATATAACACATGTTCCTAAGAAACATGTACTTACAGATGTATTACTTGAAACTTTATCTATTATTGCATATAAGCAACCGATTACAAAGCTTGCCATTGAAAATATACGTGGTGTAAAATCAGACCATGCTGTAAATAAATTAGTAGAATATAATTTAGTGTGTGAGATAGGACGTTTGGATGCTCCTGGTAGACCGATTGTATTTGGTACTACTGAGGATTTTCTACGTAATTTTGGAATTAATTCTTTAGATGAATTACCTATTATTAATGCTGATAAAGTGGAAGATTTTAAGACCCAAGCTCTTGAAGAGGCGGAAGAACAGTTGAGTAATGAAGAGCAAATAAATATTGAAGTGTAGTGGAGGGCTAACGTGAAGCATAAATTATTAATGTCATTGGTTATGGTAGTGATAGCAATAGTGGCAGCAGTTATTGTTATGGTTATCCATGAGTTAACAAAAGCAATAGCATATGCTATATACATAAAGATATATAACAAGAAGTACAATAAGAATGAAAAATGTCCTGGAATATGGAAGATATATAGATATGTTGACCCAATCGGTCTTATACTTGCAGCAACAAGTAATGGAATATTTTCAAAACAATATCCTTTCGTTATACGAAGTAAAAAGGCATCTTGTTTAATAGGATTAACTGGGTATATATCTATGTTAGTTGCATTTGGTGCATCAGTAATTAGTTATAGAGTATTTTTTGGACAAGATATTATGTTTAATGATAATCAGCTTGCAGTATATTATATCGTTAAAGGAATAAAATATATTTTTGAATTTATAGCATATTTTAGTGTAACTATATTGTTAGTAAATTTGTTTCCATTAGCAACTTTTGATATGTCTTTAGTTGTAGCATCATGCTCACCAATAGCGTATTTAAAAATACGCAAATTTGATTTATTCTTTAAATTATTATTCTTAATTATTTGCTTACTAGGAGTATTTTCTATGGCCGGCATGTTCGTGGCTTCCAAATGTCTGGGCTTTTAGTTTTTTTCTAGTGACGATTTTCATTTTTAGGGTAGAGAGTTACGATTTGTATGGACGCTTTCGCTTCGTTGCTTAGCCTAATGGTACTAAAGACAAAAATGGAAATCGTCCCTAGAATCCAATGAAAAATCCTAAAAAAATTGTTGCAATTGTATGTACAATATTGTATAATAAAAAAGTTGTGTAAAAGGATTAGTATAAAAAGATTAGAGGAGAGTGATTCTATGAAGAAGAAACAAATTTTGGTAGTAATTTTGGCAGTTGCAACTATTGGAGTGGGAATTGCAGTTTTTAAGACAAATGTTAGCGCAAATTCAGAGTATGGATATGAGGTAACAAGAATTAACGATTGTGATTTGGTGAAGGATGTAGATTTAAGTGTTTTTGATGAATTTTTACCTATTCTTACAGGTTTAGGTGCTCATATACATAATGAAAATGTAAAATATCATCCTTTTCAAGGAAATTTCTATGAGGTGGATTTAAGTTATTTACTTGCATATATGAAAGATGCTTCACTTGTAGAATATACAGAAGATGATAATAATTATTATCTTGATAGTCAAAACATTGAGAAATTAACAGACTATGCATTCTGTGCAGGTGCTTATGAATCTATATATGATTTTAGCAAAAAATCTGAAGCATATTATGATAATGAGACTCATATGTTTGTAGTTAGAAAAAGAACATTCCCAATGGATTATTCTATCAAATTAACAAAAGGTCAATTTTCTTATGGAAAAACATGTGAAGAAGACTTTGGATATTATGATTTAGAAGCAATCTTATATAAAGGTGACGAAATTGTGGGAACTATGAAATATCAGATAGAATGCGAGGATGAAACATATTCTGTTGTTAGTGCAGAATTAATAAAATAAATAGATTTTTTTGTGTTTAAAGAAAAAGCTTTACAAAATATGGAAAATAGGGTAAATTATATATGTGGGTATTTATTAATTTGAGCATATATTTGCTATAGATGTTATCATAAGCAAGTTAGAAAAATAAAAATTTCATATATATAATTTATGACAAAGGTGTCAGAAGGCCTGCTAAAGCAGGTTTTTTGGCTTTTTCTTTTATATATGATAAGGAAGGAGACATTTTATGAAAGACGGTAATGATAATAAGAAGACTTCAAAAGGATTGTATGAGCCTAGTTTTGAACATGATAATTGCGGTATTGGAGCAATTGTAGATATTAACGGCAAGAAAAGTCATCAGATAGTGATAGATGCTTTACGTATAGTTGAGAATCTAGAACATAGAGCTGGTAAGGATGCTAAGGGAGAAACAGGTGATGGTGTTGGTATATTGACACAGATATCACATAAATTCTTTTCAAAAGTTTGCTCTAAGTTAGATATTAAAATTGGTAGGGCTAAGGAATATGGTGTGGGAATGTTCTTCCTTCCTCAAAACGAATTAAAGAGAAGCCAAGCTAAGAAAATGTTTGAGATAATTGTTGAAAAAGAAGGCATGGAGTTCCTTGGATGGAGAGATGTAGATACTAAACCATCTGTATTAGGATATAAAGCTAGGGAATGTATGCCGGTTATTTGTCAAGCGTTTATAAAAAGACCAAATGGAATAAATAAAGATATAGATTTTGATAGAAAGTTATATGTTGTTAGACGTGTATTTGAACAAAGTAATGACAACACATATATTCCATCATTATCATGTAGAACAATCGTATATAAAGGAATGTTTTTGGTAAATCAATTAAGAACATTTTTCCTTGATTTACAAGATAAAGATTATGAATCAGCTATAGCTGTAGTTCATTCAAGATTCTCAACTAATACTAATCCTAGTTGGGAAAGAGCTCATCCTAATAGATTCATAGTTCATAATGGAGAAATTAATACTATAAAAGGAAATGCAGATAAGATGCTTGCAAGAGAAGAAACTATGTACACTTCAAGTCTATCTGTTAAAGATATTACTAAGGTTCTTCCAGTAATTAATACTGATGGTTCAGATTCATCTATGCTTGATAGTACTTTAGAGTTTCTTGTAATGTGTGGAATGGACTTGCCTCTTGCAGCAATGATTACTATACCGGAGCCATGGTCACATAATGATACTATTTCTCAAGAAAGAAGAGATTTCTATCAATATTATGCAACAATGATGGAACCATGGGATGGTCCTGCATCAATATTATTCTCGGATGGAGACGTAATGGGAGCAATTCTTGATAGAAATGGACTTAGACCATCACGTTATTATATTATGGATGATGGTAGATTAATACTGTCATCAGAGGTTGGTGTCCTTGAATTAGATGAGGCTCATATATTGAAAAAAGAAAGACTTCATCCAGGAAAGATGTTGTTAGTTGACACAATTAATCACAAGGTATTATCAGATGATGAAATAAAAGAAAAATATGCTAATAAAGAGCCTTATGGTGAATGGCTTGATAGTAATCTTGTAACATTAAAAGAATTAAAGATCCCTAATGAGAAGATTCCTTCATTTACAAAGGAAGAAAGAGCACGTTTACAAAAGGCATGGGGATATAGTTATGAAGAATATCGTAGTAGTATAGGTTCTATGGCACTTAACGGCGCAGAACATATAGGTGCAATGGGTGTTGATACTCCAATTGCAGTATTATCTAAGGAATATCAACCATTATTCTATTACTTTAAGCAACTATTTGCCCAAGTAACTAACCCACCTATTGATGCAGTTAGAGAGAAAATAGTTACTTCTACAACTGTATATGTAGGTAAAAATGGTAACTTGCTTGAAGAAAAACCACAGAACTGTCAAGTTCTTAAAATCAGAAATCCAATTTTGACTGATTTGGATATGCTTAAAATAAAAAATATGGACAAGCCAGGTTTTAAAGTTGCAGTTGTACCTATAATATTCTATAAGAGTACGCCAATAGATAGGGTTTTGGACCATCTATTTGTAGAGGTGGATAAGGCATATAGAGAAGGAGCAAATATATTAGTATTATCAGATAGAGGTGTAGATGAGAATCATGTAGCAATTCCATCATTACTTGCAGTTGCAGCAGTTCATAAACATCTTGTTCAGACTAAGAAATGTACAGCAATGTCATTGATACTTGAGTCAGCAGAACCTCGTGAAGTACATCATTTTGCCACTTTATTGGGATTTGGTGCTAGTGCGGTAAACCCATATCTAGCACATTCTACAATTGGAGAATTAATAGAAGAAGGTTTACTAAATAAAGATTATTATGCAGCAGTTGATGATTATGATAATGCAATTTTGCAAGGTATAGTTAAGATTGCATCAAAGATGGGAATATCAACTATACAATCATATCAAGGAAGTAAGATATTTGAAGCCTTTGGTATAGATAAAGATGTAATTGAACGCTATTTTACAGGAACAGTTAGTAGAATCGGTGGTATTACATTGGATGACATTGCAAAACAAGCAGATGAACAACATTCAAAAGCATTTGATCCACTTGGTTTGGATACTGATATGCAACTTACTTCTTTAGGACGTCATAAAATGCGTAGTCAAGGCGAAAAGCATAGATATAACCCACAGACTATACATTTATTACAACAGGCTACTAGAGAAGGAGATTATGAGAAGTTTAAAAAGTATTCTGAGCTAGTAGATGGAGAAAATACAGGATACTTAAGAAGTTTGATGGACTTTAATTATCCTAAGAAGGGAATAGATATATCTGAGGTTGAATCGGAACAAGAGATTGTAAAACGTTTTAAAACGGGTGCAATGTCTTATGGTTCAATTTCAAAAGAAGCCCATGAAACACTTGCTATTGCCATGAATCATTTACATGGTAAATCTAATAGTGGTGAAGGTGGAGAAAGTCCTGAAAGACTTGATTCTAAGGGCTCAGATGATAATAGAAATTCATCTATAAAACAAGTTGCAAGTGGTAGATTTGGTGTAACAAGTCGTTATTTAGTAAGTGCAGATGAGATACAGATTAAGATGGCACAAGGTGCAAAACCTGGTGAAGGTGGACATTTACCTGCTAAGAAGGTATACCCATGGATTGCTAAGACTAGATATTCAACACCGGGTGTTAGCTTGATATCACCACCACCACACCATGATATATATTCGATTGAGGATTTGGCTCAACTTATATATGACTTAAAAAATGCTAATAAATATGCTAGGATTTCTGTTAAGTTAGTATCAGAAACAGGCGTTGGTACTGTTGCAGCAGGTGTTGCTAAGGCTGGTGCACAGGTAATTCTTATATCAGGATATGATGGAGGAACAGGTGCTGCCCCAATTAGTTCAATTCATAATGCAGGACTTCCTTGGGAACTTGGACTTGCAGAAACTCATCAAACATTAATATCTAATGGATTAAGAAATAGAGTTGTTGTAGAAACAGATGGTAAATTAATGAGTGGTAGAGATGTTGCTATTGCTGCTTTATTAGGTGCAGAAGAGTTCGGATTCTCTACAGCACCATTGGTTACACTTGGTTGTGTAATGATGAGAGTATGTAACCTAGATACTTGCCCAGTAGGTATTGCAACTCAAAATCCTGAATTAAGAAAAAGATTTACTGGTAAGCCAGAATATGTAGAGAACTTTATGCTATTTGTAGCAAGAGAACTTAGAGAAATAATGGCAAAACTAGGTGTGAGAACTATTGAAGAAATGGTTGGTAGAACAGATTTATTAAAACAAAGAGAGAACTTATCTGAAAGAGAAGCTAAGATAGATTTAAGTCGTATAATTAATACTTCTACTAATGTAAATAGAAAAGATGCTGTGTTTAATCCTGAGTGTGTATATGATTTTAATTTGGAAAAAACAAAGGATGAGTCTCTATTATTAAAGAATAAGGATATTAAACAAGCACTTGATGTAGGTAAAAAGAAGAGTATAAACGTTAAGTTAAACAACACAGATAGAACTTTTGGTACTATGCTAGGTGCAGAATTAACTAGACAACATCCAGATGGATTAGAACAAGATACAATTACCATTAATTGTGAAGGTTCAGGCGGACAAAGCTTTGGAGCATTTATACCAAAGGGGCTAACATTAAATCTAAAAGGTGATAGTAATGACTACTTTGGTAAGGGCCTTTCAGGTGGTAAGTTAATAGTCTCTATACCTGAGAATGCTAAATATATATCTGAAGATAACATTATAGTTGGTAATGTTGCGTTATATGGTGCAACATCAGGAGAAGCATATATTGAAGGTATGGCAGGTGAACGTTTCTGTGTAAGAAATTCAGGTGCTACAGCTGTAGTAGAAGGTGTTGGAGAACATGGTTGTGAATATATGACAGGCGGACGAGTTGTTGTACTTGGAACTACAGGTAAGAATTTTGCAGCAGGAATGAGTGGCGGTATAGCTTATGTTCTTGATGAAAATAATTGTTTATACAAAAATTTGAATAAAGAAATGGTTCTAATGGAGAAGATTGAGAATAAATATGATGAAGAAGAACTTCGTAGATTAATTAAGAAACATGTTACTAATACATCTTCACAAAAAGGTAAGGAAATATTAGATAACTTTAAGAGCTATATTCCTAAGTTTAAGAAAATAATTCCTAAGGATTATAAGAAACTATTACAATTGTCTTCTCAATTTGAGGAACAAGGAATGAGCAGAGAAAAAGCACAAATAGAAGCTTTTTATGCAAGTATTAGTGGAAAATAGGAAAGAAATAATCAAGGAGATGAGAGAATGGGTAAAACAACAGGTTTCTTAGAATATGATAGAAAAGATGGTATAAATGTAGCACCTAAGAATAGAATAGAAGATTTTAATGAATTTCATGGAAGATTACCCCTTGAAGAACAACGTTTACAAGGGGCTAGATGCATGGAATGTGGTGTTCCATTTTGTCAAGCAGGTACAACTATAGATGGTATGACATCAGGTTGTCCACTTAATAACTTAGTACCAGATATTAATGATTTGATTTATCAAGGTAATTTTGAACAAGCATATCTTAGATTAACTAAGACAAATTGTTTTCCAGAATTTACTTCTAGAGTATGCCCAGCCTTATGTGAGGCTGCGTGTACTTGTACTTTAAACGGTAAGGCAGTTGCATCGAAGGATAATGAAAGAGCAGCTATAGAATATGCCTTTGAACATGGATTAGTTAAACCACATCCACCTAAAGTAAGAACAGGTAAAAAAGTTGCTGTTGTAGGAAGTGGACCTGCTGGTCTTGCAGCAGCTATGCAACTTAATAGAAGAGGTCATAGTGTTACAGTATATGAGAGAAATGATAGATTAGGTGGACTACTTATGTATGGAATACCTAATATGAAACTTGATAAAAGTGTAATTGATAGAAGAATTGACATTTTAAGACAAGAGGGTGTAAACTTTCAATGTAATGTAAATATTGGTAAAGATATTTCATCAAAAGAATTGATAAAAGAGTATGATAGAGTTATACTAGCATGTGGGGCATCTAAACCAAGAGATATAGATGTGCCAGGAAGAGATGCTAAAGGAATATATTATGCCGTAGATTTTCTATCAAATGTAACAAAGACATTATTAGATAGTAAACATACAAAAGTACCATATGATTTAGCCAAGAATAAGAAAGTTTTAGTTATAGGTGGTGGAGATACAGGAAATGACTGTGTCGGAACCGTAATACGTTTAGGAGCAGCCAGTGTTATACAGTTAGAGATGATGCCTATGCCACCTAAGGAAAGAGCAGCTGATAATACATGGCCTGCATGGCCTAAGGTCTTAAAGACAGACTATGGTCAAGAGGAAGCAATAGCTGTATTTGGTAAAGACCCAAGAATTTATCAAACAACAGTTATTGAATTTATGAAAGATAAAAGTGGTAAGGTTTGTGGTGCTAAGACTATTGATTTGAAACCAAATTATGATAAAAAAACTGGAAGAACAACTATGGTTAAGGTAAGTGGAACAGAGAAAGTTATTCCAGTTGACTTAGTTCTAATTGCAGCAGGATTTGTAGGATGTGAGAAATACGTTACAGATAATTTTGGTGTAGAATGCAATGAAAGAACTAATGTTAAAACAAAGGAAGGTGCATATAATACTAATGTAGATCGCGTATTTACAGCTGGAGATATGCATAGAGGTCAGTCGTTGGTAGTATGGGCTATTAGAGAAGGAAGAGAAGTTGCTAAAGTGGTAGATGAATCTATGATGGGTTATACTAATTTATAATAATTATATTTCACGGCATAATAAAATTCTTCTAAAGGATTGATTTATGCCGTGAACTTTGTTGTTTAATAGGAAATTCCTTCGGAATTTTCCTATTAAACAAAACACTCCGTGAGGATGCACAGCTCGCGGAAGGGAAGTTTGAACTGCGTTCCCACTCGCACGCGAAAGAGTCGCAAGCGACTCTTTGTTCTATTAATAAAATAAAAAGGAGATAACAGATGAAAACAAAACAAGAGATAATGAAATTAATTGCAGAAGAGGACGTTGAATTTATTCGTCTTCAATTTACTGACATGTGTGGAAATTTAAAGAATGTTGCGGTAACAGCTAATCAGATTGAAAAGGTATTGGATAATAAATTTGTATTTGATGGTTCAGCAGTATTTGGAGCATATTTTGGTGAAGAAGAGGATGTATATTTGTCTCCTGATTTGGATACATTTGTAATACTCCCTTGGAGACCCCAACATGGAAAAGTAGCTAGATTATTATGTGATGTAAAAAAACGTGACGGGCATAGTTTTAAAGTAAGTCCAAGAACTATATTAAAAAGAGTTGTAAAGGTAGCCACTGAAAAAGGATATACATTTAAGATAGATCCTGAATGTGAATTTTTCTTATTTAATACAGATGAAAATGGAACACCAACTACTATAACTTATGAGCAGGCAGGATATATGGATGTAGGACCTATTGATTTAGGTGAAAATGCTCGTAGAGACATAGTGTTGACACTAGAAGAAATGGGATTTGATGTTGAATCATCTCATCATGAAAAAGCACCAGCACAACATGAAATAGATTTTAGAGAGGCAGAACCTTTGCAAATAGCAGATTCTATTATTACTTTAAAGTCAGCAGTGCGTTCAACTGCAACTAGATTTGGATTGCATGCTACATTTATGCCAAAACCAAAGCAAGGTGTAGAAGGATCAGGTATGCATCTAAATTTAATGGTATATAAAAATGGTAAGAATATATTTAGAGCAGTTGAAAGTGGCAAAGAATCAAGTAAAGAAGCTAAGTGGTTTATAGGAGGTATAATGGAACACATTAACGCAATATGCGCTATTACTAATCCACTTGTTAATTCATATAAAAGACTTATGTCAGCAATGAAAGCACCTAAAGACATAGTATGGTCAAAGAGAAATATTAACGCATTACTTAGAGTATGGAAAACTTTAGGAGAAGACGCTAAAGTAGAGCTTAGATTTCCTGATCCTTCAGCTAATCCATATTTAGCTATTGCTATATGTATAGCAGCAGGTATAGATGGAATTGAAAGAAAAATAGATCCTGGTATGCCAGCACCAATGTGCTATGAAAATGGTATTGAAATTAAAAAATTGCCGGCAACATTGAGAGAGGCTATATGTGCATTTAAGGAAGATCCTTTTATGGCAGAAGTATTAGGAGAGGACTTTATTAAGATATATACTGAGTTAAAAATAAGTGAGTGGGATGAGTATATGGAACAAGTATCTAACTGGGAGATAGAAAAATATTTAAATAGAATATAGAGAGGTGTTAGAATGAGTAATATCATAGTAGCTTTGCCTAAACAAGAAGATGCAAAGCATATTAGCGATATACTACGAAGATATGGTCTGAAAACGACTGCTATCTGTACGACTGGTTCTAAAGTACTCTCGGCTATGCAACAGTTAGAAAGTGGAATATTAATATGTACGCGGCGATTTTCTGATATGTATTATACACAGTTTTTAGAATATAAACCGGAACATTTTGAAATATTATTACTAGTTCCCAAGATAGGATTAGATACGCGTGTACCAGATATTATGACTTTAACATTGCCTCTTAGGGCAAGCGATTTGTCTAACACGGTTGAAATGATGTTAGTGCAGCAAAACAGACAATTAAAGAAGAAAAAATCTGTACCAAAGAAGAGAAGTAGTGCGGAACAAAAGTATATAGATGATGCAAAACGAGCATTAATGATTAAAAATAATATGGTAGAGGAAGAAGCATTTCGCTATATTCAAAAATGCAGTATGGACTCAGGAACGAATATGGTTGAAGTGTCGCAGATGATATTAAGTATGATTGAGTTTTAGATAAATGTTTGATATAAAGAGATAAAGTGAGTGAAAAGGATCTTAGGACGTTAGAATTAGTGTTGTTTGACATAAATATGGAAAAACTAAAGTATTGTATACCCTCAACATTATATGATAGAATGCTGTGGGTATGCTTAATATGGCGTTAATTCAAGGTAGCTTCTCATTTTCACGGATGGGTTTATATATATTTTTTTAATAGGTAAAAGTTTTTCAAATTTTTTCCGAAATAGATATAGTAGGCAAATAGTACTAATGAAAAATGTAAGCTGAATAAGGGAAAAGTTAAGCATGTAAAAGAGTCGCAAGCGACGCTTTGCTCCAATAAATTGCTCAGAAATGAGGATTAATATGAAAAAAATAAAGGATTTTAGAACAAAATCATTAAAAAAAATATATATAATAATGTTAATAATAATGTGGGGATTAGTAGCCTTAATTTTTTTGTATTGTAGAAGTAATAGTGATAAAAGAGATATATTTCCTGATGAAAAATTAGTTGATTTTAATTATGGTTGGTTTGATTCTAATAATAACCCTATCATTATTAATCCATTTTCCAATAATAAAGGTTTTAAGGCGGGAAAGACCTATACATATTATCACAAACCTAATAAGGAAATAAAAGAAGGAGACACTATCTGTTTTAGGGCATTAAGTACAGATGTTACTCTATACATAGGAAATGAAAAGAAATTAACTACGCCATACCATAAGAAGATATTTACACTTTCATCGCCAGGATTGGTGTGGTATATGTATACATTAAAAGAAAGTGATTTGAATAAAGAATATAAAATAAAGATTAATGCCTGCTATAACGATAACTCTTGCTATATTGATGAAATCTATATTGGGGATAAGGCAACTTATTTTAAACAATATTTATTAAGACAACTATTCTCAATAGTAGTTAGTTCGTTAACATTTTTTTTGGGAATAGTATTTATCCTTTTAAACATTTACATTAATATATCTCAAAAATTAAATAAACACAGTTTATCATATATTGGACAGTTTGCATGTTCAATGGCAATATGGACATTTAGTTCAACACATTTAATAGATTTAATACCTAATGTATCACAAACTGTTCAATTTATTGCTTGTGCAATACTATATTTTATACCAATTACAGCATTGTTCTTTATTAATTCTAACTTTAATTTAAAGAATAAAGTCATAATTAAAAATAATATTGTATTAGATATAGGATTGTTTATTTTAGCATTACTATTACAATTTACAAATATTATGGATTTACATGAAACACTATTTCTATCCCATATAGCAATAGTAATAAGTGTTATATTTGTGGTGTATGCATTTTTTAAAACAAATAAGGACAAGTCATTTAAAGAAGAAAAAACAAAGATATATATTCGAATGAATTATTTGGTATTTATACTATTGGGATTATTAGCATCAGCTGATCTATATATGTTTTACAGTAAGCATAATTCTCAGATAGGAATATTTACAAAAGTTTCTGTTTTGTTTGTAATATTATATCTAGGAATAATATCGTTTCAAAATTTATATGACCTTGATAAGAAAATTACACATAATAAATTTGTACGTAAGTTAGCTTATACAGATGGTTTAACACAGTTAAATAATCGTACAGCTTATATGGAAAAAATAAATGAAATAGAACAAAATATTGATAAATATTCAAATCTAGGTATAGTAACATTTGACATTAACTTTTTAAAAACAATAAATGATACACTTGGACACAACATGGGAGATGATTTAATTATATCAGCGGCCAACATAATAAAAAATACATTTAGTCAATATTGTACAACTTATAGAGTTGGTGGAGATGAGTTTATTGCTATAATAGATTCATCAGATGCTGAAAAATTATATAAAGAATACTCTATAATGTTTAATGCAAATATAAATAATTTCAATAACTTTTATAATAAGCCATATAAGCTTTCAATTGCATATGGTTGTGCTTTCTATAATAAGCATAGGAATATCACAATAAATGAGATTATTAAAATGTCAGATAAAAATATGTATGAAAATAAAATGCAATTAAAGAAAGAGAGCAAATAATAATATCTTTATACGGTATAAAATGTCTAGAAAATACAAAAATAAATAGATAAAGGAGATTTGTATTATGAATAATTATAAATTTGAAACACTTCAACTTCATGTAGGTCAAGAAGAGGCAGACCCTACAACTGATTCAAGAGCAGTACCAATTTATGCAACAACATCATATGTTTTTCATAATTCAGAGCATGCAGCAGCACGTTTTAATCTAACTGATTCGGGTAATATATATGGTAGACTTACTAATTCTACACAAGATGTATTTGAAAAACGTATTGCTGCCCTTGAAGGTGGAACAGCTGCTTTAGCAGTTGCTTCAGGTGCTGCTGCTATTACTTATACAATACAAGCTCTAGCTCAAGCAGGAGACCATATTGTTGCACAAAAGACTATATATGGTGGAACATATAATTTATTAGCACATACATTAACTCACTTTGGAGTAAATACTACTTTTGTAGATGCACATAAACTTGAAGAGGTAGAAAACGCAATTCAGGACAATACAAAAGCTATATATATAGAAACATTAGGTAATCCTAATAGTGATATTCCAGATATTGACGCTATTTCAGAAATAGCACATAAACATGGACTTCCAGTAGTTGTAGATAATACATTTGGAACGCCATATTTGATTAGACCTATAGAACATGGTGCTGATATTGTGGTCCATTCTGCAACTAAATTTATAGGCGGACATGGAACTACACTTGGAGGTATAATTGTAGATAGTGGTAAATTCGATTGGAAGGCAAGTGGCAAATATGGACAAATAGCAGATCCTAATCCAAGTTACCATGGAGTATCATTTGCAGAAGTTGCAGGAGGGGCTGCTTTCGTTACTTATGTAAGAGCAATTCTTCTTCGCGATCAAGGTGCAGCTATATCACCATTTGCAGCATTCTTGCTTCTACAAGGAACTGAGACACTTTCACTACGTTTAGAACGTCATGCTGATAATACTAAGAAGGTTATAGATTTTCTTGTAAAGCATCCTAAGGTTGCAAAGGTTAATCATCCTTCATTACCAGACCATCCAGATCATAAATTATATGAAAAATATTTTCCTAATGGTGGAGCTTCAATATTTACTTTTGAAATTAAGGGAGGAAGAGAAGAGGCTTTCCGCTTTATAGATAACCTTGAGATTTTCTCTTTACTTGCCAATGTAGCTGATGTAAAATCACTTGTTATCCATCCTGCATCAACTACTCACGCACAGTTAAATGATGAAGAATTAGCCGACCAAGGTATAACTCAGGCAACGATTCGTCTATCAATTGGAACGGAACATATAGACGATATCATTGCTGATCTTGAAAAAGGCTTTGCTGCTGTTTAGGTTTTTGTTTTAGGGACGATTTTCTTTTTGGAATTCTAGTGACAATTTGAATAAAAGTCCCTAAAACCAAAAAATCAAGCCTAGACATAGTAATACTCTTAGTGATATAATTGTAAATATATGTAAATTATAGAATGAAGAGGTGTTTGGTGATGCCAATTTGTATACCATCAGATTTACCGGCAGCGAAGACTTTATTGAAAGAAAATATATTTATAATGGATACTGGGAGGGCGTCGTCTCAGGACATTCGTCAACTTAAGATATTGGTTCTCAATCTTATGCCTACTAAGATAGATACAGAGACACAGTTAGCTAGATTACTAGGTAATACTCCGCTTCAGATTGAAATGGAGTTGTTATCTGTTAGTCGTGTGCCTAGAAATACACCAGAGGAGCATATGATTTCATTTTATAAGACATTTGATGAAGTGCGTAATAATTATTATGACGGATTTATTATTACAGGAGCGCCTGTTGAACAGATGTCATTTGAAGAAGTAGACTATTGGTCGGAATTGTGTAAGATAATGGAATGGAGTAAATCCCATGTATATAGTACATTTCATATATGCTGGGGGGCACAAGCAGGGCTTTACTATCATTATGGAATAAAGAAAGTTGAACTTCCACAAAAACTATTTGGTGTATTTGAACATAAAGTAGTTCATAATGGATCTATATTATTTCGTGGATTTGATGATACATTTATGGTTCCGCAATCACGTCATACTACAGTTCTTAAAGAAGATATTGAGAGAATATCTAAGCTTAAGATATTAGCAGAAAGTGAAGAAGCTGGGGTATATGCTATCTCTACAGATGGAGGACGTCAGATATTTATTACAGGACATTCAGAATATGACACTTATACTTTGAGAAAAGAGTATATGAGAGATAAAGAGGCGGGGCTTAATATAGAGGTCCCTAAGAATTATTTTCCAGATAATGATGATACAAAAAATCCTAGAAATACATGGAGAAGTGGAGCCAATCTGCTTTATTCTAATTGGTTAAACTACTTTGTATATCAGACGACACCTTATTTGATAGATAAAATTGAATCATGTTAATAGGTTAAAAATATAACTCAGAGTGCAAATATAAAAGCTTCTGAGAGTATGATAAAATACATAGAAGAAAATATTATGAGAAAAAGAATAATTTTAATAACAACATTATCTATGGCTATTCAGAACCAGATAAGGATAAATAAAACCCTCCGTGAAGATGAATATCTCTCGGAGGAAAATTTGTATTATATTTCAATCTGCGTGGGCAAGAGTTGTAAATAACTCTTTATTTGATCATTCTTTATAAGTATCAATAAAATTCTTTATAGGTTTTCTTAAGAACCATAATATTAAGATAAATGGTGGAGCAAAAACAAGTACACTACGTATAAATTCTAAAATGGGTGAACCTAAGTCTAATTCACTAAAAAATTGATGTATTTTATACAAATAATTTAAATTGAATATAGAAAATAATATAGCTTCTATTTCAAAGACTACCAATAGTACATTTTTAAAAATTTTCACATCATTTACCTCTAACATATGTAGTTCTCTAAAATATAATATAGCAAATATAATAGAAAAAATAAGTATAAGAAGCAATGCTATGGTGGCATTACTTTTATTGGCTTTATATATTAAATCTTCAATAAAATCACCACCGTTACTATATTCACCAGTATATGAAGTACCTTTATGTAGTAAATTGATTGAAAAATCATAAATTAGATAAAAAATAATGTTATAAATAACAATTTTAGCTATTGTAAAGATTTTTAAATCTGAAGGTTTTTGATTATCTTGTTCTTGTGATTCCATAATTACATCTCCTTGTAATTTAATAGTAAAAACAATCTAGATAATATAATAAATGTTACAATAAAATTTTAAATGCACATGCATATTATATCATAAATTTAATAGGTAAACAAGAAATGGAAGAGATTCATAAATATATATTAAGAAATGGCTGGAAACCTGAAAAATCATACAAGTTCAAATACTTGTTAGAAAATAATACCTATGATAATATTAAAAAAGGATAACTTTTTTAATATTATAAATATGGTAAGAAGTGTAAATCTAGCAGATATAGATGATTATAATGTCCTTAAGGCGATGGTGGGGAGCGAAGAATTAGACGGAGCAAAACTATTTGAACGATTAGATGAAGCAAAAAGACAGACAGCAGCATTTAAGGCTAAACTAAGTGATATAAATAGTTTAATAAGTAGTACTATAGAGAATAATACGCGACAATATGCTAGAAAACAGCTGCAGAACTATGATGCAAGGCCTCCTAGAGTATTTAATCAAGTACAAAAATATGGCAGAAGCTTCAAAAACAGATCAGTTGTAAATGATACTTATGATAATGAATATGTATCTGACCATAATGGAATAGTAAATTATTTTTCATATAAATGATGACCAATATGGAAATATTTGAAAAAATTGGTAAATATTATACATTTATACTTGAAAATATGTATAAATATATCATATATAATTAAATATTTTATACAATTTTAACGGACTTTATAAAATTTTCAGTTTTTTCTTGATTTTTTCTAATATATCATATATTATGTAGGAGGTAGTTAAATTACCGAAGAAACAAAGGACAAAGGGGCGATTAGCTATGAAGAAAAAATTATTATTTTTAGCGACTCTTGCAGTTGCGGTTGCAGTAACAATGGGAATGTTATGTAGTAAAAACTCAGTTAAAGCTTCAAATGACAATAAAGATAATGACCTAATTAGCTATAAGATAACAATTCCTGCAGATTATATGGCAAGTACTAATATTGCTGAAATGACTTTACATTATAGTGTAGATGGTTGGAATGAGACAAAAGATGCAGATATGTATGTAACTTCTGGGCCTAAGAACCACGGAATACCTTCATCTTATGCATATAATGCAGTTGTTAAGGTACGTAAGGGCACAACAATTGATTATTGTTATAAAGTAACATATAAAAATGCTACAACTAAGTGGATTAACAACGATGGTAAGAACTACCAAGTAGTTGCAAATGAATCAAATGTTAAAAAGATTCAATATGAGATTGATTGGCTAGCAGGAAGCAATGGAGTAGATGCAAATGGTGATGTAGTATTATATTATGGAATTAATGGATGGAATAATGTTCAAGATGTAAAAATGGACGTAAAGATGAAATCAGATTATGATGGACAAACATGGTACAAAGCAGTAATTACAGTAGATGAAGGCTCAACAATTAACTATTGTGTTAAAGCTAACACTGATAAGGGTGAAAAATGGGATAATAATAATGGAAAAGATTATTTTGTAATTGCTAACCAAGATTGTAATAATTAAGAATATTAGAGTATTAAAATGATAGGATATTAGAAAATGAAGGCTAAATTACTGGGTTGACTGGTGGTTTAGCCTTTTTATATTATAAGGAGAATTACGCAGGAATGTTTTTGTTTGTGGGCGAAAGCGTTGTAAACGGCTTTTTACTATCGATACTATCGGCAAAAAAATGGAATATATCTGAACGTAGTGTGAGAAATTATTGTGCACAGGGACGTGTGAAGGGTACTATTCCATTTTATTTTAAAAAGCGGAACAAGTGATTGTCGTAAAGATTGGTTTAAAGTAGGTGATTATAAAAAGCTTCCTAATGAGGTTGGTGGAAAGAGATTAGATTCAGCTTAGTATACATTTAAAGTTAATTTAAATAATCCTAAGTATTTATTAGTTCATCAGACTTTAATGGAATTAAATTTGGATATCCATAAATCTTAAGCTAACTTTATTTAGAATGCATATATAGTGTAATAAAGGGCTTTGAACCCCGTGAACTTACATATTTAAAAGACAAAGAAAGGAATAAGATAATTACAAAAAATGAAGTCAATTTGTTGCAATTATTTAAATGACATTGGCTTTAATTGACGCTTAATTATGATTAAAATAATTAGTTTAGAGGTATGCTCTATAAGTAAATTAAAAGTAATATATGTAGTAACATTACTACTTATGCTACTAACAGTAGGTGTGATAGTAGGTGGTTATGTAGAAAACTGTGGATGATGCAATCTTATGTGATGAATTGTCATTAGAGGATATAGGAATATCATCACATTATAAAAAAAGGAAAAAGATGGTAATTCGTATGCAGCATCTTGTTCGGGAAACTTTCATATGGGACTTGAAATAAAAGGTGTAGGTCTAATAATACAAGAGTGGTATGTTAGACATACTGTGAAATGTAATGGGGCAGGTAAGATATCTAGAGAATATAAATATGATTAGGAGATGGTAATATATGAAAAAAATATTATTTAAAATTAATAAATCTGAACAATAATGATATGCATAAATTTTTATAGATTATTAGTAAATAGAAAGCTTTATAAAATAATTAAAAAATTATGAAGTGTTGTTTTATAAGTTAAATTGTATTATGAACAATTATTTATTTTAAGTTGATTTATTTACATTTTATAATAATTGCAAATGATGTTATAAGAATGTAGGATAGACAGAATAAAAATGCTGGAAAACCTACATTCTTATTTTATATTTTGTGATATATTTATGATAATCGTGACATAATCGATATTATGTTAATATTTGACAATTTATGCCTTATTTGGTAACATAAGTTATCGGAAGAAAATCAAGCGGTTGTGAAGAAGACATTTGATTTTATTGATAATTTATATTAATGTAAGCTAACACTTACTAGGAGAATGGTAATAACTTGTTTTGAAAATATATATTTCCAAAGTTTATTATAGAGACATCAAGCATATGAAGGAACACAAGGAGTAGAAATGGCAGTACAAAAGACAGACAGCAGTTCAATTGAATATACACAGATTAACGCTATTACAGGTGATAGTTATAAAGACAGATACTTATATTATCAGTTAAAATTAGCAATTACAAAGGCTAAGAGTATTGATATTATAGTATCTTTTCTTATGGAATCAGGTGTGTGCATGCTACTTAAGGATTTGCGGGGAGCACTTGATAGAGGAGTGCATATTCGAATTCTTACAGGTAATTATCTTGGAATTACCCAACCTTCAGCATTGTATCTTATCAAGAGAGAACTAGGAGACAATGTTGATTTACGTTTTTACAATGATAAAAACAGGTCATTTCATCCCAAAGCATATATATTTCATTATGATGAAAATAATGGTGATATCTTTATAGGTTCATCAAATGTATCTAGAAGTGCCCTTACTTCTGGTATTGAATGGAACTATAGAATCAGAAGTTCTGTGGATATAGATAATTTTGAAATATTCCAAGGTACTTTTAATGATTTGTTTGAAAATCATTCTATAGTAATTGATGATAAAGAATTAAAAAGATATTCGAAGAATTGGCATAAGCCTGCTGTATCTAAGGATTTGGCAAGGTATGATAATGATGAGAATGAAAATGATAATAATAATGAGATTGCAGGTATAGATAACAATATAGAAAGAAATGGAATTGATGGTGAAAATGCATCAAGGAATGTCACTGAGATATTTAGACCACGTGGTGCACAGATAGAAGCTCTTTATGCCTTAGAGGATACAAGGGCAGAGGGAGCCAATAAAGCTTTAGTATTTGCAGCAACAGGTGTGGGGAAAACATTTTTAGCTGCATTTGACTCACTTAACTACAAAACAGTACTATTTGTAGCACATAGGGAGGAGATACTTAAACAAGCAGAGAAAACATTTCGCTGTGTTAGACCAAATGACGAGACAGGTTTCTTTAATGGTGATGAGAAAATAATAGACAAGCCACTTACATTTGCGTCAGTTAGCACATTGGGAAAAGAAGAATATTTGAATGAAAATTATTTTAAAAAGGACCATTTTGACCTAGTAATTATAGATGAGGCGCATCATATGTGTGCTGGCCAATACATGAAGATAATTAACTACTTTATGCCTCAATTTTTGCTAGGATTAACGGCTACGCCAGATAGAATGGATGGCAAGAATATTTACGAGATATGTGATTACAATGTGGCATATGAAATATCTTTAAAAGAGGCTATAAATAAAGGAATGTTGGTGCCATTTCATTATTATGGAATATATGATGAGACAGACTATGATGGACTTAAACTAGTGGGCGGACACTATAGAGAAGAGGATTTGGATAAAAAATATATAGACAATAAATATAGATATGAACTTATCTACAAGTATTATAAGAAATATCTCTCAAGTAGAGCATTAGGCTTTTGCTGTTCAAGAAAACATGCAGAGGCCATGGCGGAAAACTTCTGTAAAAGAGGTGTGCCATCGGCAGCAGTCTATAGTGAAGCTCTTGGAAATTATCACATGGATAGAGAAGAGGCTATAAACAAGTTAAGAAATAAAGAGATAAATGTAATATTTGTAGTAGATATGTTTAACGAAGGTGTAGATATTAAGGAACTAGATATGGTGATGTTCCTTCGCCCAACAGAGTCACCTATAGTATTCTTGCAACAACTTGGACGTGGACTACGTATAAGTAAAGGAAAAGAATATTTAAACGTATTAGACTTTATAGGGAACTATGAAAAAGCAGGTAAAGCACCATTATTACTAAGTGGTGGAACTAGCTTTGAAAAGAAAAATGGCTCTGGCGCAGACAATACAGATATAGAATACCCAGATGACTGTCTTGTAGACTTTGATATGAGATTAATTGACTTATTCAAAGAACTAGAACAGCGCAATATGTCTATAAAAGACAGAATAAATAAGGAATTCTATTGTGTAAAAGAACAGCTAGAAGGCAAAGTGCCAACAAGAATGGAACTATTTACATATATGGATGACGATGTATATGAATTGTGTATGAAAAATGCAAAATTAAATCCATTTAAAAGGTATATGGAATATTTACATGAAATAAATGAACTAAATGATAAAGAACAACAAGTCTATGACTCTTGTGGACGAGAATTCATAGCACAAATAGAAACAACCAGTATGACAAAGGTCTACAAAATGCCTATCCTATACGCTTTCTACAATGATGGAAATATACGAATGGCACTTACAGATGAAGAACTGTTGCATGCTTGGAAGAAATTCTTCAACACAGGAACTAACTGGAAAGACCTTAAGACAAACATAACTTATGATGAGTATAAGAAGATAACGGATAAACAACATATAAGTAATATAAAAAAGAACCCTGTGAAATTCTTAAAGGAGTCAAGTGGAAAATTGAACCAAGGCGGCGGAAAAGGGTATTTCGTAGATAAAGAGGGATATACAATTGCTATGAGGGAGGAACTTGCTGGAGTAGTGGAGAATGAGGCATTTAGGCAGCAGATGAGGGACGTGATTGAGTATAGGACTATGGAGTATTATAGGAGGAGGTATGAGGAGAGGTAAGGGGGAAGTAGAAATTGTTTTTGAGAACAATATATTTAGAAATATATAAAAATATAGATAAATAATGGAGGTACATTATGGGTGAATGGAAGTTTCCATCAAGAGGATATGCCGCAACTGAGGGTTTTTCAGATGCAGGATTAGCAGAATTTAGAGGTGATCCATTAAAAGCACTAGCAAGAGAACTTTGTCAAAATTCACTAGATGCAGCGGATGGTTCAGGAAGGCCTGTTAAGGTAGAGTTTCAAGATACATATATGGAAGTGGATAAATTTCCAGGTATGAATAGTATGAAGAAAACTATTAAATTATGTGAAGAATTTTGGGGAGAAAAAGGAGATATTAATACAAAAAATTTCTTAAAGAATGCTAAAAGAGAATTGAATAAAGAAAAGTTTGTAGTATTAAGAGTTAGTGATTTTAATACAAAAGGTGTAGAGGGAGCATTTTCAGATGCATACATAACACCTTGGGGGAGTTTAGTTAAAGGAAATGCTTTTTCAGTTAAAAGTGATGAAAAGAATGCTGCAGGAAGTTTTGGGATAGGAAAAGCAGCTCCTTTTGTTTCGTCTTATTTTCAGACTGTTTTTTACAGAACATTTGAGAAGAGTGGTGTGAGAGCAGCAATGGGAGTATCACATTTAATGGCTCATAAGATACCAGAGAAAAAATGTTTGACTGGTGAAGATCCTATAAGAAGATCTATTGGTTATTACGGAGAAAATGCGGATAAGAAACCTTCAAGAAGAATAGCTGAATTAGATGATATCTTTATGCGAAAACAACATGGAACGGATTTATTTATACCAGGATTTATTATTCCAACTAATGATGATGAATATGAAAAGAAAATACTTGTGGAAATAGTTGATAATTTTTTATATTCTATATATTCAGGAAAATTAGAAGTAACAGTTGGAGCAAGAGTTTTAAATAAAAATAATTTAGAAATAATATTGAATTATCTTGGCAAAAAAGCAAAAAATGCAAATATATTTTATAAGGTTATTAATGAAAATAATAAAGATGTAATAGAAGAAAAATTAAAATTTCATAGTTTAGGAACTTTAAAATTAAGATTACTATATGAAAACGATTTGAATAGAAAAATATTAGTAGTAAGAAATTCCGGAATGAAAATTGCTAAAATTCCAAGTTTACCGAGAGGAATATCATATACAGGTTTTTTAGAACTTCAAGGAGAAGATTTGAATGAGTTTTTTAGAGGAATGGAGAATCCAAGACACGATGCTTGGGAACCTAAAAGACATAAACTTTCTGGAAGAGCTGATGTATATAAATGTGAAGTTGAGGAGTGGGTAAGAAATGTTATTAATGAGAAGCTAGTAGAGATTAGTGGAGAAGAGAGCTTGATAGATGTTGGAGATTGTTTTAATTATGTACCAAATGATACTAGTTATAAGAATAATGATAAGAAAGAACAAGTAATTGATACAGTAAAGAATATTGAAATAATCGAAGATACACCAATAAAAAATAGATTGAAGATAAAAGATATTGGTGGGGGAGAAGGTAAAAGTAGTAGGACTGTAAGTGGAATTATTGATGATAAAGGTACATCAACAGGCCATCGTCATAGAACCGGAACTAGAAGTGGAGGTAATGCAACAGGAAGAAAAGGAAGAAAAGAAGATAACGGTGAAGATACAATTTATGATGGACAAAGAGAAGTATATGTATCTGCAAGAATAATAAGTAAGGATAATGGGACAAATAGATTAATCTATACTACGGAAGAAAATATATCTATGGGTGAAATGCAAATTGTATCAAGGTGTGAAAATGGCAAGACAATACAATTATTTGTAAAAGAAGCTAAAGGTGAAAATATAAGTGTAAAAGATGGACATATTGTAATATCTAATATTCAGGCAAATGTAAAACAGGTTGTAGAGTTTAAAATAGTTGGAAATAAAAAATTTGCAATGGGGGTGAAAGCATATGGAAATTAAAAATAGGCTATTTCCATATCCAGTTTTATGTGAAGAAACTGATGATTATTTAGAAGGCAGCTTTGATGTTGAGATGACTTTTGAAGAAAAATTATCTAATTTTAAATTAACATTTGAGATGAAACTAGAGAATGATGGAATTAATAATCTGATTAGAAGAGGAGACGCAGAATATGTTATACATATTGAGGGGACATCAACATCATTTAGAAAAGCAATTAAAACGGATTTAAATCAGCTTATATATGAAATACCTAAAAGTAGAGTTAATAATGAAATTTCAGTAGTCGTAATGATAGTTGCAAAGAAAAAGATTGAGGATTATACAAATTCAATGTTAAATATTGATTATGAAGACGAAAAAATAATATTTGATAAGGCTTCAATATTAGCATATAAGAATATGTCCAAAATATTTATATCAAAAGAATATGAGGAATTAGCTGGAAATGAGTCATTGTTTTGCGTAGTAAAAAAAATGGACATTGATAAAGAAGAAGAAAAGCCAATTATATTTTCGTTGGAAGAAGATAGAATAAAGATATTGGTTGATGAAAGGACATATGATTCATATATAAGTTTTCAACATATTCCGTCACTAGCAATGGCATTACTAGTATTTCCGGCACTTGTATATATGATTGAAGAGTTGAGAGTTAATTCTTCAGCATATAGAAAAAGATTATGGTTTGTAAAAATGAATCAATATTATAAAGCTATGGGGAAAGATTTTGAAAGTGATATTATTCAATCGAATAATAATGCCGTAGAGATTGCACAGGAAATGATAAAATTTCCTTTAAGTAAAGCTTATATAGAATTGAAACAAGGAGAAATATAAATGAAGTTATATTTTATGAAACAAAATGCTATTGATTATATAAAAGCAAATATAAATACTTTATATATCAACTATTATAGATATAGTAATAATGAGTGGATTTTAGATTTGTTTGATTATGATCCATTTGAATTTTTTATGGAAGTACCTGATTTTGAATTGAGTAAAATTGAAGGGACAACAGGAGAAATAGAATTAGATAACTGTAAGATATTGTATTCAAATTTAGAAAGGATAAGTGCATCACAAGCTTCAGATGAAAGATTGTGGGCAGGATTATGTAATGGTGTTTTTTATTCATATTTAAGAAAAAGATGGAAATATGCAACCTTAAAAATGAATGATGTAGAAAAAGATGCAGCAGCCATTTTATCACGTTTTTTCTTTAGTGGTGGTAAACGTGCTGGTTTATATAGGAATTCTTTATCTAAATGCTGGTGGGTAGGATTTTTAACATATAATAAATATGAAAATGATAGATGGAAATTGTTAAATTATATTGGGGCAAATGATTTTTCAACAAAGGTGAGCGATATTTTTTATAGTTATAATTTTTCTGCAAATATAGAAATATTGAAGGGAATATGTTATGGAATTAGATTTTTTGAAAGTAAAGGTATTAAAATAACAACAAGAGAACATATTAGACCAGCTTTACAGTATTTAAATGCTATAGGTGGAGGAGTATTATTAGACATGTATTCTTCTGAAGAAATAGAAAAATTATTTGTGGAAAAAATATTTAGGATTCGAGAAGGAGTACAAGATGATTTTGTTGAAGAAAACAGTGAATTAGTTGAAGAAGAAATAGAAAATAATTTAGAAGATATATTGGAAGAAGTTAATGTAGATTATAATACATATAAAGAATTATTAACTAGTGATATAGGTGAGAATACTAAAAATAATTTAGGTAAAATTAATGAGGTAATGTATGGTTCTAGAGTATTTGTACATATGATGCCTAGTGATAATGATATGGAATATAATATACCTCTTAAAGATGGTGAAAGAGAATTGTATAGTGTTGAAAAGTTGTTATTAGGTAAAAAAGTGGGAGATGTAGTGGTAAGAGGGGCAAAGCAATTTGAAGTGTTATCTATACATTAGTAGATTGATGATAATACATTTAAACATTAATAATTATAAAAAAAATTGTGTTAATAGGAGATGATTTGGTATGGCATGGGGATATGAGAAATGTTTTATAATAGAACATGATAATACTCTTAAAAGACATATAGATTGTAAGGATTGTATTTATTATGATAATTCAGATAAGTCTTGCTCAAAAAGGCCATTATATTTACCTGTTGATGGTTATAAGTCATGGAGAAATTGTGATTATTTTGAATTAGATTCTTCAACTAGTCATTATGAGGAGAAAAGAGAAGAATATGAGTATATAAGGAGAAGAAGGTCAAATTATTATAAAAGATACTAGGTATTAGTTAAAATAAGATACAATTAATCTATAAGATAGTTAGTAGTAAATAAAGAGTAAGAAAACATATTGACTTAGATAAAGGTGGAGATAATGATAAAAAGAATAATTCTAAAGGAGAAATGTTTGGAATGAATTAAAATTTTAAGAAAAAGTATAATTAATTAAATAGTTATTTAATTAAATGTTTTGCTTGTAAAAGAGAAAAGAAATAAAATACAAATTAAGGAGAAGAAAATGACTGATTGTGAGTTTATAAAAAGGGTATTGCTATTATTAGATGAAGTAGATTATAAAATGATTATCAACGAAGCATATGCAAGAGGATATGTTGTCCCAGGATTTTCAAATTGTAAAGGGAAAAAAAATAAATCTACTCCACCTGTTTCGTCTGCGGTAGGAAATAAAACATTAAATGCTAAGAATAAACGAGGAAATTATAATTATGAAATAATATTTGATGCTATTAAAATAGTTGCAGAAAAAAAAGAAAATCAAAATGAATTATTAGATTTTGTTATTAAATGGGAAGAGGATGGCAACTCTCATGATGAAATAGAAAAAGAATTATTAAATTTTGAGGAAAAAGAATTACAGATTAAACAGGATAATGAAAAAGTTATTTCTAATGACGATACAGAAGAATATGATTGTAAGAATAAAAAAAATGATAGGATTGATGAATCAATTTTTGAAGAGTATAAAACAGAAATTGAAGCATTAAAAACAAGAAATAAAAAGTATAAGGAAGAATTACAATATATAAAGATAGAAAAAGATAATTTATTACAAAAAATATTAAGAATGGAAAAGGATTATGCTAACTTAAAAAATGAATATGAAAATATTACACAGAAAAATATGGAATTAAATTTTATATTAGAAAATAATAATAAAGAATTTAATGTTAAACTGAAGGAAGCAAATCTATCAATAGATAATTTAAAAAAAGAAATAGAAGAGCTAAATATTCAAAATAATAATTTAAAACAATATAAAAATAAAGCACCTAATATATTATGTTTTTCAAAAAGAAAATTGAAAGAAGAAATATCAGGATATAATATTGATAATGAAGTTTTTATTAGTGAAGATTTTGAGAGCTATTTTAAAAAAAGTTATGAAGAAATATGGATTATTAGAAAAGAATTTACATATGCTGAAAAGATTATGCTAGGAGATATAGAAAATAAAATAAAAGAAAAAAACTTAAATATTGTTGTATTAAATGTAAAGGATGAAAGAGAATTAATAGAAAAGATTAATGGAGGTATGTAATGAGTTCAAGAGAGAGACAAATAATAGGTATATTAGTAGATGATAGGAAGGAAACAGGGAGAGATAGTGTAATAATTAATTCATATTCGGCTATACAGTATTTTGTTAGGTCAATAATGAGTAATGCTGGGGCAAATGATATTTATACAGGGTATGTTAGCTCTTTTACAGAAGATTTTGATTATACTGATGATGAATATCTTCCAGACTATGAACGTGAAAAAAATTTTAGAGAGTACATTGATAATAAGTTATTTGTATATAGTTATAAAAATAGTGATAGTCAATATGAAAAAATGGCAAAAGTAAGTGTAGTATCAAAGCCTATTGGATATAAAGAAACTGATGTTTATAATGCTGTTCCTGTTTTTGCTTCAAAAAATGATGAAATTATAAAAGAATGGGAAAATTATAAAAGATGGAATTTATATAGAGAATACACATCATTGGATGAATTTTACGAAACAATTAAGGAACAAAGATCTGTGGGAAGTTTGTATTGTTATGATGCTGAAAAAGGAACACCTTCATTTGTAGTATGGAAAGATGGTGCAGGAAGATTATATGCTATAGGTAAAGTGTTGGGATATAGTTATAATTCTTTAGGTGGATTAATGTTAGATAGTAACAAATTATATAAAATAGATATAAGTGATTACATAAAGTTTATTGTATATGATATGGATGTTAATCCTACAGTAATATTTATACCAGAATCTATATATAAAGAAATAGAGGATAGAATAATAAAGGAGGAGGTGTCAAGAAAAAAACAAGAAAAAATTGAAGAAAAAGCTGAAGATATATTCATTGATACATTTGAGCAAGTATTAGAGAATAATGATAATAAGATTACAGGTATAAAAGAATTAGTTAAACCAAGTAATGAAGAATTAGAAGAGATAGATACAAAGGAAAAAACAGATGAATTATTAATTAAATTAATGGATTATCATAGTCAAAAACGATATTTGTATTATGATATAAAAGACTTAATAAATGTGCATACTGCAATTAAGAGCAGTGATCTTGTTATATTATCAGGATTAAGTGGAACAGGGAAGTCTGCGTTGGTAGAGGTTTATGCTAGAGCGTTAGGTATTAATAATGATAATAATGATAGATTATTATTTATTCCTGTGAGACCATCATGGAATGATGATGCTGATTTATTAGGATATGTTGATCTAGTACATAATGTATATAGACCATCGGATACAGGATTTGTAGATTTTCTAGTTAATGCACAGAAAGAAAAAAATAAAGGAAATATGTATATTGTATGCTTTGATGAAATGAATTTAGCTAGAGTAGAACATTATTTTAGTCAGTTTTTATCAATACTTGAGAGACCTTCAAATAAGAGAGAATTACAATTATATGATAATCAGTATAAAGGGCGTTTATATAATTCAAAAGATTATCCAAGTAGTATAATAATTGGGGATAATATTAGATTTATTGGAACGGTGAATATTGATGAATCTACTTATCATTTTTCAGATAAAGTATTAGATAGAGCAAATGTTATAGAGTTAGATGTTCTTGATTATTCTAAAGAATGGAAGAATAAACAATATGCAAGCCTTACAAGTACTACATGGTCAAGAGATGATTATGATAGGATAATTAAAAAAAATCCAGACGTTAGAATGGATGAAATACAATCGTTATTATGGGATATACATAAATTATTACAATCAGCAAGTTCAAAATATGGTGTTGGACCTAGAATTGTTAAATCAATAAAAACATATTTACATAATCTTCCTGAAAACACAATAGGGGAATTTGACATTAAAATGGGACTAGATTATCAAATAAAACAAAGAGTTTTAACGAAAGTTAGAGGACCAGAAATTCAAATAGGTAGTTTATTGAAGGAGGATAATGAGAATAATTTTATTGCTTTATTTGATAAGTATAGCGAATTATCTGATTTTAAAAAATGTAGGGCTATAATTAAACAAAAACAAAAGGAGCTAGAAACATATGGATATTGTATCTAATATACCATTTGATTTGAAATTAATACAATATTTTCCAGAATATAAAGAGAATGTAGGAAATAAATTTAGTTTTGATGAAGAATACATATGGGTAGAGGATATTTGTACATTATCAGCAGAAGAAAATGATGAAATAGAAATATTATTTGATTCCAATGACAAAGAAGCTAGATTATACTTAGAGGCATTAGATATTATGCCTATAGATGATTATAGTATTGCAGAGGACGAGTTCGGTCATCTATATAGAAAAGCATCTTCAAAAAGTTTTAAATTATATTCTAGTAATGAAAATTATGATACATTAAGAGTTGGTGCATATAAAATTTCAATTTATTGTTATGACAAATGGTATTATGGTGTTTTTGAAATATTACCTAAACCAATTTCTAAAAATGAGTGGCAAATGATGAAGGATGACCTTGAAAAAGAAATAGATGGTTTAACAAAAGATATTGTTAGAGGAAATATTGGTATAGGAGAATATAAGGATACGAACATACCAACTAAAATAATATATGATTTTATGGTAATAAAAAATTATTCTAATAAGGTTATAATGTCATTGATGGATATAGCAGAAAATCCAAGATATGAAATAAGGACAGAATATGAAAATGTCTTAGCTATGCAAGTTGATAAATATCGTTTTGATAAAGAGACAATGAGAAGATATGCTTCAAAATCTGGGACCGAGCCGACTTATAAAGTACCAGTAAAAAAAACTTGTTATGATATACAAGAAAATAGATTACTTAAAGATATGTTACAAGAGTATGATAAGAAATTAGTAGCTTTTATTAAATTAATCAGAGAAGCAGAAAAAATAGCAAAATCAACTAATTATGGATCATCGGTCCAATACAGAAATTCATGGATTAATAGTATTCAGGAATTTAAAGAAATTGCATACAAATTAAAGAAAATCACTGCAATTATAAAGACAAAGGACTGGTTTTTAAGTATTGGTAACTTAAATGAACCTCATATACCACATTCATTTATCCTTGATACAAGGTATAACACTATTTATCAAATGCATATGGCATTAAAAAATGATACTATGAGTATACAACTTAGTTCTAAGTTCTCTTACACATGGAAACAAAGTAGTTATTTATATGAGATGTGGTGTTTTATTAAGATATGTCATTTTTGTTTAGAAGAATATAAAATGGATTATAATGATTGGAACTTCCAACTTTCAAAAAAAATAATATTTCCATTTTTAAAAGAAGGAACAAAGATAAGGTTTTATAATAATTATACTAGGCTGGACGTTATATATGATAGGTGTTTACCATTGGATAGTAAAATAACAGATATAAACAATCCGTTGTATATTGCTAAACAACATGGTTTAAGAAATCACAACAGGCCAGATATTTTGATTAATGTTTATGAAAGCAATATTTATATAGGTTCTATAATATTAGAATGCAAATATAGGAAACTTAATTCATTTTGGAATAAAAACTCGCCTAGAACAAGTATAGAGCAATTGCAAGCATATTATAATAATTCGCGATCAACTGTTCTTTTAGATGGAATGGGAAATGAATTTAGTATGAGAGCTGTATCCAAAGTGTTTGCATTATCACCAGACGATCTTGCAGAAGGTTCAAGAGAAGATGATTTTGAAATACAAGTTAAAACGTTTAAAGCTTCTCAAGATAAAGCAAGTGAAGAATTAGTTAAAAAAGCAATATTTGATGAGATATACAATCTTAAAGATAGATATGAAAAAATAAAAAATAGTATTATAAATTAAAACGCAAGGGGGTGTATTAAAACAAATAGATATTAGAAAGTATTGTGTAAAAAGAAAAGGTGTATATTTTATAATTAGAACAGAATTAGATAAAACATCAGAAGGAAAAGAGCTTATTAAAATATTAGATGAGGAATTTAGTTTTGGATGATTTAGAGATTGTCCTATTGCTATAAGTAATCTAAAGCCTATATTGTTATCTTATATTGATGATTTAAGAATAAAAAAAGATATAGAATATATGAGAGATGTTGAAGAGAATGTTCGTAATATGGCTGCACATGAAATAGTATTTATTACAGAAGAAAAACTACAGAAGTTATTAGGAAACAATACTACATTTAATCAAATATTTAAAGCTATTAAGTCTTTAGTAGTATATGCAGGAATAAAGATTACAAGTGATGATTGGATTTCTTATGATAAAATGAATGAAAAACTTGAATCTTTAATAAGATGAATCTAGAGATTATTATTTGTTATAAATTAGAAAAGGAAGAGATAATATGGCTTTTTTTGACTGGAACCATAATGGTAAACATGATTTGTATGACGATATGATGGATTATCAAATATATATGGATATTTTTGAAGAAGATGATAAAAATTATAATTATTCTCTAAATAGTCATTTTTTTGATTGTCGTCAAGAAGATGTAACAGGACTACATGAATTAGTTGGTAAAAGTGATGACGATATTCTACGTATATTAATAAACAGAAAGGATGAATTGGATAATTGCTATGAAAAATTAATATTAAAGAGTCCACTTAATGATATTTTTACTAGAAGACAAATGATAAAAGATTTTTGGCTAGATAGTTTTGTAAAGATGGCAGATATGAGTTTATTATCACAAGAAGAAAAAATTGAGTTAGTTCAATTTTTAATGGAATTATTTGATGTTGATAATTGTATAAGTGCAAGAGAGTATTATAATAATATGGATGTAAATGAAGATTTTGCTATTTATATACAGCATTGTTTTGGGACAAAGGGTGAAAAATGTGTATTGTTTTGGCATTTATTATCATGTATAGATTATAATGATGATAATATAAGCAGTGTTATATTTACAAAGGAATATATAAAATTTATGATGCAATTAGAAGTATATCTTGATAAGAAAAGACCAAAATCAGGCTTTGGTGGTGAAATGAAAGCATATATTATGAGATTATTAAAAGTTACTTCGAATGAAATAAATGTGGCTGTTAGTATAGGAAATCCTGGCTATATATTTAATCCTTTAGTAGAAGATATGTGATACGAGGAGAATATTTATGGACAATAAACAAGAACGTTACGATAAATTAGTAGAAAAAATACATAATTGTAAATGTTGTAAAGAGATTAAGAAACCAATGTTTTGTGAAGATGGGATATGTCTTACAAATATCTCAGAAGATCTTAAGGATAAGATGAAGCATGTCAATATGTGGAATTATTGGCAAGGAAACTTAGATGCTAAAATAATGGTTATTGGACAAGATTATGGAAGTTTTCCTAAAACAGAAAGTAAAGATAATATTTAAAAAGGTTCTAGGGTATGATTTAACAAAAGATAATAAAGACTTATTTTTTACAAATATGGCGTGTTGCTATAGAAATGATAAGTTATAGGAGAACATAGAATATGAAAAAAGCAGTATTATACATACATGGTAAAGGTGGTTCTGCTGCCGAAGCAGACCATTATAAAGAATTATTTACATCATATGAAGTAATAGGATTAGATTATAAAACAAATACACCATGGGAGACAGGACAAGAGATTAGTGAAGCAGTTGATAAATTAAGTGATACATATGAGGAAATAGTATTAATAGCTAATAGTATTGGTGCTTTCTTCAGTATGAATGGAAATATAGATGACAAAATAAACCGTGCATTCTTTATCTCACCTATTGTAAATATGGAAAGATTGATTACTGATATGATGTTCTGGGCAAATGTTACTGAGGAAGATTTACAAGAGAAAAAATATATTGAGACAGAATTCGGAGAGACTTTGTCCCTGGAGTATCTAAGCTATGTTAGGGAACATCCAATAACATGGAATGTCAGAACAGATATTTTATATGGAGATAAAGATAATCTTACAGCTATTCATACAATAAAGGAATTTGCAAAGGAACATAATACTACATTAACTATAATGGAGCAAGGTGAACATTGGTTCCATACTAAGGAACAGATGACATTCCTTGATAATTGGATAAGAACCAATTTTTAATAAAGTTGAGAGGGTAAAGCTAGGGTGAATTGTAAATTAGGAGGAAGATTAAAAGTATGCAAACCTACATATTTTATAAAATAAATAAAAAAAGTTTGAAAAAACAGTGAACAATAAAAAAATTTTAAAAAAGGGGTTGCAAAATCTTCAAAAGTAGTTTATAGTACTACTTGTATAGTGATTTATATCACTTTCTACTCCCACCCTATTATACGCAGAGAGAGCATCTTTTAGATGCTCTCTTTTCATTTAATAAGAAACTGCGTCGCATTTCTTATTAAATAAAAACGTTCCACTGGGGATGCACAGCTCATTGTGATAAACACTTTGGAATGGAGGATAATATGCATTAAGGATAGAGCAGTATATAAGTGATTTTTCCAATAAATTAGAATAAATAATAAAAAAATGTATTTTTTTGTAAAAAACTGTTGCATTTTTGGAAATGATGTGCTAAACTATGAACAAATAACAGATATGTTATTTATTTACAACCCTTATTAATTATTTATACTCCCCTCATAAGCCCCCATCGAATTGGGGGCTTTATACTTTTATAAATTACGACGATAAAAATTATATGTCATATATAACTAAGAAGATATTAAAATGGAAAGAGTAAATAGAATTACTTTATTTGCAAGTTCATTTATTGAAGTACTTTTAGTAGGTGGATGTTATATGAATCCAATTTTAGGATATAGAACTTTTACATTGTCCTTTGTATTAACATTTATAGTAGGATTAATTATTATAGCCAATATACTTCTATATAAAAAAGATCCTGGTTCTAACAAATTTAAATATTATTCATGTGCAGGTTAATTGCAGATGGGAATATGTTAAACTGTCAGAGTGTTGAAAAACAAGCTGAAATGACTGCTAATATCTCAGAAATTATAGACACATTTATACATTAGAAAGCAATTAATAAATGAAAAAAATCATTAACAATATTTACTAAAAATTTACTGTAAATGATTTAAAGTAATTGGAAAATATTATAAATAGTTAACAAACTGATACAGATTTTAATGTTTTTTGCTAAAAATAACTATTAAAATCTGTATTTTTATGGATACAAATAGGACTTTATTCCTATTTTTGTAAATTTTACTTGCATAATTGGAAATCGTGTGCTAACATATAAGCAAATAACAGATATGTTATTTATTTACAACCCTTATTAATTATTTATACTCCCCTCATAAGCCCCCAACGTATTTGGGGGCTTTTTCATAGGAAATAATTTCTATATAATGTATTTTTTACTTCTTATAAATATAACAAGGTTACTGCCCAAGAGCTTACTGCTGCAATAGGAGGTAATCCTAAGGCAAAATGTTGTTCTTGTATTGGATAGATCTGATAGTATGTCTGGTAGCAAAAAATTTTCTACAATAAAAATAGTAAACATTGCTCCATATGGGGTCTTGTTTTTTAATAGAAAATCTAAACTGAGTTTCTACTCCCTTGCGAAAGTGATATATTCTCCTTTGATAATGTTGACAAATTTTGGAAATTAATGTAGAATCTACAGGAGTAGAAAAAATAATATTTTATATATTCTTCTATAGTAGAAAAGTAAAAAATAGGTGATAATATGGCAAAAACAATGATTAGAATTCATGAAGGTGAACTTAACGTAATGGAATTACTTTGGAGTAATGGAAGCTTACCTGCAAAAGACATTGCTAAGATAATAAAAGAGTACATCGGTTGGAAAAACAACACTACATATACAGTAATTAATAGATTAGTTAAAAAAGGTGCAATTAAACGTGAAGAACCTGGTTTTATTTGCGTACCAATGATTAGTAAAAAGAGAGTACAAGCGATAGAAACAGAAGTATTATTAACTACATTATTTGAAGGATCATTTTCTAAATTTATGTTGGAATATGCACGGAATAATGGATTAAGCAAGGCAGAACGTATGGAAATGCTTAGAATTGCTAATGATAAAATGTTTATGTAATGTCTATATAAATATGAGAGACCAACATAAAATTTTATTATCTAAGAAATAAATTAAGCCGTTCACTATAATATATAATTGAGCTACATGCTAAATAATATATCATAATGAACGACTCTTTTTTATCTAAATAATTTCTTTAAATCTTTTTCCGTTAAAGATTTAGGAACAGTACCTATTATTTCAGCATCTTGATCTTTACATACCATTTGAATAGAATAATATTCTGAAAATGGATTAAAATATATAGACTGAATAAGTGTCCATTTATTATTTTTACCATCTGACATAATAAGAACTAATTCACCATTTATTTGTTTCTTATCTGTATTATATGATAAATTATTTATAGAGCATGAGTCTATTTTTACTCCTTTTTCAAATAATGCTTTAAGTTTTTTAAACATGTTCTTATTTGTCTTATCGTGAGAAACTATCATTAATTCTAGTATACCTTCTCTAGTTTGATAATCTTCATCTATGGTATTAGCTATAAAATTTTGCCTAATATTATTATATTGTAATAAATGAGTATTCTTTAGCTCGACTAATGATTCTAATAAATCACCAGTTTTTTTGAAAGCAATACATTTATCTTTGGATTCATATTCCTCATCCTCGAAATGTACATTTTCAATATAATAATTGTAATTATTATAAAAATGATAAGAAAGAGTAATTGCTGTTTTGTTATCATATTCAATATCTACAAAAACTTGAATATATTTTTGTGTATGATTTTTATATGTGCTAGAAGTATAAAATGAGTTATTTATTGTTACTTTAAAGACTTTATCTTTCAAATTCTTTTTATATTCTTTATTTAACTCAGTTTTAATATTATCTATCATTTTATCATAATTTGATATATAATGCTCATTAATACTGTCTAAATCAACACTTTCTACATATTCATCTATATTACCTACTAATAATTGTTCTGTAACCTTCTTAGCTTTTCTACCGGCTAAATATGTTGTTAAATCCTTCGTCCCTTCTTCTTGGTTTATTACACAACATGTATATGTACCTATAAGAAATAACATAAATATTATTATTAAAGATAGAATAACATTTAATAAATATCTTATTACAAGTTTAAATCTGATTTTCTTAAATGGTTTAAGTTTATTATTAGAATCATTGTTATCTATCTGATTTTGCTTTATCTTATTATCATCACTAACTGCCTCTTTTTTTAATAGTTCCTCATCTTTATGTTTCTCTTTTAAAAGTTCATTATAGGTATTTTTACATTCTTCACAGGATTCTAAATGCTTTTTAATTAATTTATCATTTTCTTCAGAACATAAATCATCTATATATAAATTCAACAAATCTTTAATTATAGAACATTTCATAATTTTAAACCTTCTTTCTATGAAAACATAACACTATGTATGTGACAATTTATCAAATGTCTCAAAACATTTAATAAATAGAAGAGTAGTACCTTATTATATATCCTTATGGATTTTTCCTATTATTTTCTCTCTAGCACGGTGATAATTAACTCGAGCCCATGTATCTGATTTATTAAATAAAGAACCAATTTCTTTAAAACTCATTTCATTATATACTCTTAGAATAAATATATCTCTAAATGGTTCATCAAGCTTTTTTATTATACGTGCTAGCATGCGTATAGTATGTCTAGATATTACAATATCTTCAACATTTGCCACGTTATCCTCATGATATATATCTAGAATCTTCTCATAAGAAAGACGCTTATTCTTATTTAATTCATTAATAAACTCATTTTTAGCTATTTTACAAAGCCAAGTAAAAATACTAGATTGATTTTCAAAAGTATGTAATTTCTCAATAGCCTTTAAAAAAGTTGTCTGAGTTAAATCTTCAGCCATATATAAATCCTTAGTTAACTTAAAGCAGTAGTAGTATAGCTTCTCAGCATAAAGATCATATATTTCATCATATGCACTCATATATATTATCACCTCCTCATCGTTATAATACATATTTTTGATATATCAGAAATACATATATAAAATATACTAAAAGCACTTTTATATACACTTAGACAAACATAAACTCAAAACGTTACAAAAAATTATAAAATTTAATTATTGTAAAAACCTATTCCTCGCGTAACTTAACAACACGAGCCGCTTTACGGCGATTAGCGTCATCCATATCAGCATAATGCTTACGAGTTGTATTAACATCCTTGTGTCCAAGAACATCTGCAACAAGATAAATATCATTAGTTTCACGATATAAGGTAGTACCATAGGTACTTCTTAACTTATGAGGTGTGATTTTCTTATAAGGAACAATAGCTTTTGCATATTTTTTGACTAAATCCTCTACTGCACGAACACTTATTCGTTTTTTCTGAATAGATAAAAATAAAGCATTTTCATGACCTTTAAGAGGAGTAATAGTAGAACGTACATTTTCAATATAATTTACAAGAACATCGCATACTTCATCACCAAAGTACACAATCATTTGATTTCCACCTTTTCTAGTAACAGTAATTCCGTTATTTTTAAAGTCAATATGTTCTAAATCAAGTCCAACAAGCTCCGAAACACGGATTCCAGTACCTAAGAGTAGTGTGACAATTGCTAAATCACGATATTTAGTGATATTATAATAGATTTTTTGACGCTCAGTAAGGGAATCTGAGCATTCTTCAATGTAATCTAATAAAGATGCCACCTCGTCTGCATCAAGCCTTATAATAGCCTTCTCGTGAATTTTAGGCATAGTTATAAGCATTGCAGGATTAGATTCTATGTATTCATACTTATAATAATAATTTAAAAAGCTTCTAAGAGCAGATAATTTTCTTGAAACGCCTATTTCTGTATTAGTAACTTTTTTATTATCGCTAGAATTATATAATTTTAAATATTCTTGATATTCAATTATATCTTGAACTTTTATATTATTTAATTCATCTATTTTAAATTCTGTTATTTTTTTATTTTTATACAATGGATTATTTTCTACAATATAATTAAAAAATAAACGTATATCATATGCATAAGATAATTTTGTTTTGGCAGATGATGTCTGATCAATTGCACGAAAATAATCTTTGCAAAATGTTGGCATAGTTGAAAGTATTTCACGAAGCTTTTCCGTATATTCAATTTTCTTTTGTTCATGATAATTATTTAAATTATTAGCCATAGTTTTTCCTCATTTCTACAATTAAAAATTTGCGTGGAAAATATATAAATATTTATAATAAGTATTTGTTTTTAAAATATTGTAATAAATACACATTTGACGTATATTTCGTGTTATAGTGCATTTTTCTTTACCAACTCTGCGAAAAATATGTATTTGTCGCAGAGTTGGTAAATTGAAATAATACGGCGATGATAGACTGCTATTTAGCGTAGTAGTTACTTTTTATTATTAATAGCCTATCTATTCGCCATATTATTAATAAGAGTTATATATTATATACTCAAAATTTTATATTTATTATTAAATGAAAATCTAACTCGTTTTATTTTGTTTCACTTTCAGAAGCATGGGATTTTTCCTCGGCTACGCCTTCTGTACTTTCTTTCATAAATAAAATTTTAATTGTCATCATTATTAATTTTAAATCTAGAAATAATGAATAATTTTCAATATACATTAAGTCCATTTTCAATTTATCACTTAACGTAGTATTATATTTACCTATTACTTGGGCATATCCTGTTAATCCAGCCTTTACTTTCATCCTGTATGAAAATTCAGGCATTTCTTTAAGTAAATTATTAATTATTTCAGGTCTTTCTGGTCTAGGACCAACTACTGCCATATCACCTTTTAATATATTGAATAACTGAGGCAATTCATCTATTCTAAAACGTCTAATAATGTTACCTATAGGCGTAATTCTTGAATCATTTACACTAGCAAAACGAGCTTTACCATCTGCTTCAGCATTTTCAATCATACTTCTGAATTTGTATATATTAAATTCTTTACCATCTAAGGTAGTTCTTACTTGTTTAAATAAAACTGAACCACCATCATATGATTTAATAAGTATTGCTGTTATTATCATTATTGGTGCAGTGATAATAATTCCTATAAGAGAGATTACAATATCACTTAAACGTTTTACTACACGTTGTTCAAAATTAAGATTCTTACCTTTTATTACAAATAGTGGCGTATCAAAAGTTGATATGTTACTTGACCCTTTTAATAATATATCTTCTATTGTTGGAGTAACATATACTCTAATTGATTTTTTAAAACAATAAGAAATAATATTATTTCTTAAATCGTCTTTTACATCACATAAAACAACTGCTTCGTAATCTTTAACTTTTGATTTTATTGTTTTAAAGTTATTTGATTTTAAAGTTGCAGATATAATATATTTATCTCTTCGTAAAATCATTTTATTAATCAATGATTCTGGTGAATCGTTACCATATATCATTAATACTCTTCTTGGTGGATAAATATTATTATAAGTATTTTTCGATAATAACGTAAAAATTATAATAACCGCAATCTGCATGCATACCAGCAATAACATTGGGATAGGATTTTGTAATCTATATGCTAACAATGAAATAATAAAGTATATCAAAACATTTACCATAATCATTGCTATAGTTTGGGAATAAACAATGTTAGTTGCCGTTAGCGTTGCTATTCTAAATCCATCATATAATATAAAAAATACTAAAATTAATAATCCATATATTACGAAAACTAAAATATTACCATTTTTATAGTAAATAGGTTTATTATTAATATAACCATAATAACTTAACCATACTACTGCAAATAAAGCAGTCAAACATACTGTTTCAATAAAATTCATTAAAAATAATAAGGTGTGTTTCAACTTGTATTTATTCATAATTTATCACTTCACTTTTACCAATATCTATGTACTTATATTGTTTTATAACTTTGATAAATAATATTTTAGACTAAGTCACAAAACTTCATACTTTATTAGTATAACAAATATTGGTATATATTAGCAATATTATTCTATAAATTTACACATTTTCTTCTGTAAACGTGTGAATATAATGGATAAATATTATGAATTCCTTATTATATAAATAAATTAACTAATTATTTTTATTAATTATATACAGGGATAATGAGATAATTACCATCATTTATACAGTCTGAAGACAAGTTATTAAGTTCTTTAATCTCTTTAACATAGTCATTGATTGATAATTCACTAGTATTATATTCTTTAGCCAAAGACCAAAGTGTATCTCCATCATGTATCTGTATACTTTCATAAGATGTTGCTTCTTTAGTACTTGCATTAACAACTGCAGGTGATATACATATTCCTACTGCTATTAATAACGCCATTGTAATAACTCCTACTGCTATTTTTCTGTTTGTAAAAATAAACTTCTTCATAATAAACCTCCCATAAGAACATTTGTTCTAATTAGATTATATCGAACAAATATTCTGTTGTCAACTACTTTTTTTAAAAAATTTTTTCTTGAATACTATTTTCAAGTCTTGTTTGTAAATATTTATTTTCTACATATTACATTTATACTGTATTTTTCAAGATAATATTACAAAATATGAATTTCTTTATTCTTATTTTATAAATAATTGTTATATTAACCTATTATTCGACAATATATAATGTTAATAAGGTAAAAAAATAAAAAAAGGTAACAGTTCAGCCGATGGCTGAACCGTTACAATAAAAGCAAAAAAATAACGAACATTAGTTTGACTTTTATATATGTCATGTGTTATAATATTCCTAGTTTAATTAAGGAGGATGTGTACATAATGGCTTATGGTAAAATTTCAAAAAAGCAACAAGAGATACTAGATTATATTAAAAGCGAAATTCTAAATAAAGGATATCCACCTGCTGTTCGTGAAATATGTGAAGCAGTTAATTTACGTTCTACTTCTTCTGTTCATGCACATTTGGAGACATTAGAAAAGAACGGATATATTAGACGTGACCCTACTAAGCCTAGAGCAATTGAAATAATAGATGATAGTTTTAATTTAACTAGACGTGAATTGGTAAATGTTCCTATTATAGGTTCAGTTGCAGCTGGTCAACCTTTACTTGCTGTAGAGAGTGTAGAATCATATTTTCCTATACCCTCAGAATATATGCCAAATGAAGAGACTTTTATGCTTAATGTTAAAGGCGACAGCATGATAAATATTGGTATCTATAATGGTGATAAGGTTTTAGTTCAAAAACAATCTACTGCTAATAATGGAGATGTTGTTGTTGCTTTAGTTGAAGATTCAGCTACAGTTAAGACGTTCTATAAAGAAAATGGACATTATAGATTACAACCCGAGAATGACTATATGGATCCCATTATAGTTGAGAAAGTTGAAATACTTGGAAAGGTTATTGGATTGTTTAGAATGTATAATTAATAAATTTATTATATCTAAGTTGATTACATTTATTATTTTATAATTTAATATAATAATATAACATAATAACATAAAACTGAAGAAGTAAGACTAGAAAAATTACTAGTACTACTTCTTCAGTTTTAATGTAATATAGTTTTAATGTAATATAGTTTTTAAGTTATTCAATAATATATAATTTCTTACATAATTTCTGAAAAGATTTTCTTGTAACAATAATATACCCTATGATTACACCTATCATATTTAAAATTAAATCATCAATGTCACAACTACCAACTGCAAATATATATTGTGCTGTTTCTACTGCGACTATAATGACAAAATTAATTATAACTACAAGCCATGGTTTTCTTAGTGTTTTAAATATACACCACATTAGAATAACCATTGGCATAAACATAAGAATATTTCCAAATATATTGGATATAATTAATCCTTTGCCAAGATAGCCATGATTCCAGCTTCTTATAAACATTTTTATTGTTTCAAATGGAACTAAATTAAGTGTCCGCATTTCTTTTGAATAGATATGGTGACTACCGGATATATTAGTTCTATCCAAAAACAAAACTTTAAAAAGTGCTATAACATATGCTATTAATAAAACTCCTAATATTGTATTCATCATATTCATTTTTAAATCTTTTTTTGTAAGTATACTTGCTAATAGCAATGTCCCGGATATAGCAAATATTGCAATAAGGCAAAGAATTAATACAGTTTCTTTATAAGGAATATACAAATCTGTGCTAATCTTATCTTCTATCAAAATGATTATTAAGGCCATTGCAACAAACAAAAGACCATAACCTATTGTTTTCTTAATAATATTCTTCATTAAAACTCTCTCCAGTTTTAGTCTAAACTCTTTCTTGATATAACTTCAGCATCTTTCCAAATATGATCTAGATTATAAAATTCTCTATCTTCTGTTGAGAATACATGTAAAATTATATCATTATAATCCATTAGTACCCAATTACTGTTTCTTACTCCTTCTATTCTAGTTGGTCTAAAACCATTCTTTGCTAATTGTTCTTCTGCATTATCTTGAAGGGCTTTAACCTGTGAAGGGTTATTACCAGTTACTATTACGAAATAATCAGCAATAGTTGATATACTAGAAATCTTTAAAATCTTAATATCTATACCTTTTTTATCTGCAAATGCATCATATGCTATTTTAACTAATTGTTCTATTTTATTATCCATTCTAATCCTCATTTCTAAGCAATATCAAATTAATATCTACTTTTATAAATAATTTTTTGCTCTTTTTATACTATTTTCTTAATTATTTTGTTCTCTATATGAAAAAAAATTTTCTATAAATGTAATGTTTTCGCATAGTCAGAATAAAATTCGTAAGTATCCTTAGAGATACCTTTAAGTTCAACACCATTTGATAATAAATATTCTGCTACATTAATAATTTTAATGCAAACTGCTTTATCTATATTTTCAAAAGCATATTTTCTTATTTCATCTAAACCAGGTATTATTTTCCTGTTTGGTTCAATATAATCAGCAATAAATAATATTTTACCAAGTAAACTCATACCAGGTTTTCCTGTTGTATGGTAAGTAATAGCATCTATGATATCATTATCGTCTACATTATATTTCTTTTTTGCATAAAAGGCACCTAATTTACCATGAAGTAAATGTGGTTGCTTTTGCTCTTCTATTGTTATATCTATATCATGTTTTTTACATTTAGCTAGCATTTCATCATCAGACATGTATTTCGCACAATCATGAAGTAGCCCTGCTAACTGTGCTTTATCTATATCATAATTATACTTCATTGCCAAATTTGCACAAGTATATCTTACACCTTGAGTATGAATAAAACGTTTCTCAGGTAATTTTTTCTTTAATTTAACCTCAATCTCAAGTAAATTAATATCCATTTTATCATCCTATCCTAATCATAGAAATTATTACAATTAATCTTTATATAAAATATCAATATAATATAATTTTAAAAACAAATATAAATACATATTCTTTTAAGTAAAACAAATTAATTGTAATATAATCTTTCTGATATTATATAATCATTTACACGTTTATCTATATAATAATTAAAATCATCCAATTTATTCTTATTACAATACATTTGTCTGATATATGATGAAGAAATATCCATTTTCTCCATATGAATAATACTTATCTTAGCAACGTACTTCGTTTGAAGATATCGACATTGTTCTTCTAGTTGTTTATAATCAATATCATCTCTGCAAGCTACAATAAAGTGTGCAAGTTTAAATAAAACATAAGGACGATTCCAAGATTCTATACTAAATATTGAATCAGCACCTACAATAAAGAAAAAATCATCATTAGGATAAGTATCATTTAAATATTCTAGAGTCTGAGAAGTATATGTTGTACCTTCCCTTTTTAATTCTAACTCTGATAATTCAAAATAATTATAATCACTAATTGCCAAATTAATCATATTTACTCTGTGTTTTTCATCCACAATTGTAGAATTATCTTTATGAGGTGGTATTTTAGATGGCATAAACCATATTTTATCTAATGAAAGCTCTTTATAAGCTGTATCAGCAAGTCTAATATGACCATTATGAATTGGATTAAACGTTCCACCCATAATTCCTATTTGTGCCATCTTTCTATCCTCCACTTTGTTGCAAGCAACTCTTTTTATTGAACAAATATTCTCCTTAAATGCTAAATTACTCAGCTTTCTTCTTTGCTTTAGGAAGAACAATCTTTCTATCTTCTTCCTTTTTAGCTGGTTTGTAAAGAACTATTTTTTTACCGATAACTTGTACTATAGTAGAATTAGTTCTCTCAGCAAGTACTTTTGCAATTTCCATAGGATCATCAATACAGTTCTTAAGTACACTAATTTTAATTAGTTCTTTATTGTTAAATGTTTCATTTATACTATCAGTAAATTCAGAAGTTAAGCTTGATTTCCCTATATTAAATATAGGATTAATGTTCATAGCTAAACCTTTTAAATATGCTCTTTGCTTACTTGTTAATTCCATTATTATCTTCCCTTCAAAAACTTCAAATTGTATATTAAGATATTATCAATAAATATACGTTTATATACAGATCTAATTAAACTTAAATCAACTATTTATAATAATCAAATTGAAGACCATACATTCTAACAGTATCACCTTCTTGAATACCTAATTCCTCTAATTGTGTTAAGATACCATTTTCTTTTAAGAACTTTTGGAAGAATAAGAATCCTTTTTCTGACTCTAAGTTAGTATATCCAAGCATTCTTTCAATTCTTGGGCCTTCAACTACATATATTCCATCTTCATCTACTTCAACTGTAAATGGCTCATCAGATATAACTTCTTCTTCAAAATATTCTCTTTCAAATATTATAGGAGTGTCATCCAAATCGTCTAATAATTCTTTTACATAGTAAAGTAGTTCATTTACACCTTTACCCGATACTGCAGATATACTAAATACTTTGATGCCCTTTGGTTCAAACTCGTCCTTTAGCATAGAAATAACAGTCTCTTCTTCGTCTCCAAAGAAAACATCTGCCTTATTAGCTGCAATTACTTGTGGCTTCTGAGTTAAACCTATATCATAAGATTCTAATTCTGCATTAATTGCATTAATATCTTCAATAGGATCTCTACCTTCAGTTGAAGCTGCATCAACTACATGAATTAATACTTTTGTTCTCTCTATATGACGCAAAAACTCATGTCCTAAACCAATACCTTGTGAAGCTCCCTCAATTAATCCAGGTATATCAGCAATTACAAATCCATCTGATCCTGGTAAATCCACCACACCTAAGTTTGGATTAAGTGTTGTAAAATGGTAGTTAGCAATCTTTGGCTTAGCGTTAGTTACACGAGATAAGAAAGTTGATTTACCTACATTTGGGAATCCTACTAAACCAACGTCTGCAATAACCTTTAACTCTAAAGTAACATACATTTCTTTGGCAGGTTGCCCTGGTTGAGCATACTTTGGTGCCTGCATAGTAGGAGTTGCGTAATGTTGATTACCTTTACCACCATTACCACCTCTAAGAAGGACTTCTCTCTCATGTCCATGAGACATATCAACTATAACCTTACCTGATTCTGCGTCTTTAATTATTGTACCTTCTGGAACTTTAATGATAATATCTTCACCATCTTTACCATGACAGCGTTTTTTCATACCATCTTGTCCATTCTCAGCACAGTATTTTCTTATATGTCTAAAGTCATTAAGTGTATTAATGCTTTTATCTACTACAAATATAACGTCTCCACCTTTTCCACCATCTCCACCATCAGGTCCACCTGCTGGTACATATAGCTCACGACGAAAACTTACGTGGCCGTCGCCACCTTTTCCCGATTTAATAAATATCTTCGCTCTATCTGCAAACATAACCCTTTCTCACTTTCTAGATTATATGTTATACCTTTCAAACAATGTAATCTCTTTAAAAATAGCCCCAACTTGGTAAATAAATGTTATGCAACAAAAACCTACACAAACTGGGGCTTCTTGATAATATCTATTTCTCTACAGGATAAACAGAAGCTTGCTTCTTATCTCTACCCTTTCTTTCGAATCTAACAACACCATCTACTAATGCATAAAGTGTGTCATCTCCACCGCGTCCTACGTTCACACCTGGGTGAATCTTAGTTCCACGTTGTCTATATAGTATATTACCAGCTAAAACAAATTGGCCATCTGCTCTTTTAGCACCTAATCTTTTTGACTCTGAGTCTCTACCGTTCTTAGTAGAACCAACTCCCTTTTTATGAGCAAAAAATTGAAGGTTTAATTTCATCATGTCCTACACCTCCTTGAATATAATGTTAATATATTCGTTTCCATATTCTTTAACAATCTTTGTTAAACCTAAAATCATTGATTTCAGTAATAACTGGGTTTCATTGCTTGGATGTCCTTTAATCCTAAAATTAAGGAATCCAGTTCGTTCATTATTCTTTGAAACGAACTTATCGTTAGTGTATCTTTCAATAGAATTAATTGTATTAATCACTAACACACTAGCTGCTGCACACACAATGTCTTCACCATGCTCTGCATAGCCTGCATGTCCCTTGGTTTCAAAACCAATGTAACTATCCAATTTTTTCTTCTTGAATATTACGATATCAATCATACTACACCTATCCATTCGCTATATATTATAAAATATTAGCTAAACTTCGACATTAAATTAAGCATTGATCTTTTCAATCTTAACTTTTGTATATGGTTGTCTATGACCATTTTTCTTGTGATATCCAGATTTTCTCTTATAACGATATACAATAACCTTCTTATTCTTACCTTCTTCAACAACTGTTGCAGTAACGTTAGCATTAGCTACTGTTGGATTACCAACTACTAATTTGTCACCGTTTACAGCAAGAACACGATCAAATGTAACAGTTTCTCCAGCGTTAACACCAAGTTTTTCAACTTTGATTACATCGCCTTCAGATACTTTGTACTGTTTACCACCTGTTGCTATAATTGCGTACATATGGCACCTCCTAATTACATTACTCGCCAACTATGGTGTCTATATTCTTGAAAATTTACCCCTAAGGATAAGTTATTCTTAAAAAAATATAGAACTTTAACCTCGTTGTGCGGCACACTGATATATAATAACATCAAAATGAGCTAGTGTCAATAATTTTAAGAAAATTTTTATATACTTTTTGCTCATCATTTTTAAGCAATGTCTTACTTATGATTTTTATATATAGTACTAAAACTGCGTAATACCGTATTACCTTAAAGAACATATCTTTGGGGTATTAAATATAAACATTCTTATAAATCACTCTACACTTATCGCAATACATTTGTAATGCTTTTGCAATAAATAAGGCGTGTATTTAACCCATAATAAAGCGCAGCAGTTTAGTTTTAGTAACTGCTACGCTTAAAATATTTATTTATTTTTTAATTATATTGTATAAATTATTATTTTCACTAGTACTTCTTATTTTATCTCAAATGATGTGCATGCTGTAGAATCAAATAAATATTTATCAAACACAACATATCTAGGAGCATCGTCATCCCAACCATCAGCAATAATTAAATAATTTACTGTATGTTTACCTGCTTTAGAAATTGCATATCCTACAGTGTTTACAGCATGAGGACCTTGTTTTAAAATTAAAGCGTGTAAAATCATTGGACGTTGATTATCTACACAATTTTTATAGTGCTCAAAATCAGGAGCAGGTACAAACTCTCCTACAATTTCTTTGCCAATCTTCTTTCCATATGCATTCATAATATCAGCTAATTTTTCTGATTGAGTAGACGCTAATTTAACCTCACAATCGTCGTACATTTTTGTTGTCTCATATATTGCACTCTCACAATCTGCAACTTCCCATAAAGTATCAAAAGTATCTTTTAAACTATTATTAACCATAATGTTCTCTTGCTGACATATTTCTGCTGCACCAACTAAAGCACAAGCGAATTTGTTAGTAGTTTTCATAATCGTTTCCTGAGAAATTAATGATTTTTCTTTAGAATATGAATCCAGGAATTTTTCTTCTTCTATTGTTCCCATTACATTTTCCTTATCTTGAAATGCTTTATGAAAATCCTTATATTTTAATGTTACTTTATAACCATCTTGACTAAATAACTTATTATAAATACTTGGGAAACATTCTTCTACAAAATCTATGAATCCTTCTTTTATAGCTGATGTCTTATTACCATCATCACCAGTTCTGACTTCTGTACCACCTGAAGTTGGAGTTCCGTTATACTCAAAATAAGCATCTGCAATTTCCTCTTGTAATTTTATATATTCATCTTCTTGATATAGTTCTACACCATCATAATATAGTTCCTCAGATGAATCATCTTGTTTAGCTGATATTGCAAAATTAAGAGCATCATTATAATAAATTTTCTCTAAACAATCTTCTTTAGATATATCATCTTGTGAAGCTACTAGATTTTCTTCAAGTTTCTCATACATTCCTTTAGAATCTTTATTTATACAATAATCTACAATAGCATTTTCTGTAGTATAATCAAAATTAATATAACCATATGGTATGTCACCATCATATAAAGATACTGAATATCCTACTATATCACTATTTGAATTACATAACGGAACACTTTTTACATTAAAATCAACATTTTCCACAATATTCTCTGCATATGCTTTAGCATAACCTTTTGAAAACTCTTCCATTAAAGGTAAAATTTCTTCATATTCTGTCTCTTCTAACTTACTTGCATTAGCATTTTTTTTAGGCAAAACAAAATGTTGCACAACCCCAACTGCACCAACTGCTACTATAACAAGAGAAGTTATGGCAACAGTTATTCTTTTCTTTTTCATATAAACATTCTCCTTTTCTTATAAATAACATTTATACATAAAATTACAAATGTTACAATACTATATATCTTATACATAGTATTGTAACATTTTATTAATATTTTTGCAATACTTTGTAGAGCCTAAAAAATTCTTTCGTAATTATACTATCACTAGAATAACCTACACTTGTTGCATATAATGGGCTTATCACAGTAACATTCAGCCATCGGCTGAATAGTTACATTATTGCCGATAAACAACGATATGTATTAGAAGAATATATTAATCAATCCAAGTATAAATCCTATTACGGCTCCCAAATTAACTATTGTATCTAATTCTTTCTTCATAACAGTAAGAACCATATCTTCTAACTCATCTATATCCATATTGTCAATTTTCTCTTTAACTAATTCTTTAATATTTATCTTGTAAAATATTTTTCCTATACCATCGCTAACAACCTTCTTATATAAAGAGATAATTATATTTCTAAGTACAGTTTCAGATATCTCAAATCTATTCATAAGTTCCAATGAAGACTTTTCTTCTATATCAGACAATTTGTCATTTAATGCTGGTTGAATAAACTCAGCCCCTTGTTCTACGATTATTTTTTGAAATTCTGTTCCAAGTGGACCTAAAACAGACCTAATTAAATCATCATTTAAAAACATTGCAAGCATCATATTGCCACTTAATTTTTCTTTTATTAATGCTCCACCTTTTTCAACTAATATATTTTCCAAATCCATCTTAGATAAAGCATCTGCTAATTCTGTGCTAAGTACATTGGCTAACTTTTCTTTTCCTGATAAATAATTTTCTTCTGAAAGCGAAGTTATTTCCATAATTGTTGTCTTAATATCTGAAGATAAATTGTCCATTATGCTATCAGCTAATCCAGTTACTACCTCTTCTGATAACAATTTTTCTTCAATATCTTCTTTAGTAACAAGTGTATTACCTACTATATCTCCTATTGCATTGGCAAGTCTTGGTTTTCCTTTTGGAATTGCTCCAGGTGTAAATGGCACCTTATGTCCTTTTATTCTTATTTCTTTCTTTGGGAAAAATAACATTTTTACCGCAATAAAATTAGTACAATATCCTATTAATGAACCTACTAAAGGTGCTGCTATATAACTTAAATTCATTTTATTTTTCCTCCATGACACTCATATATGCTGGACGTATAATTTTCTCTGCGCATATTAATTCTTCAATTCTATGAGCACTCCATCCAACTATTCTTGCAATTGCAAACATTGCTGTATATAATTCTTGTGGTATTCCTAACATATCGTATACAAAACCACTATAAAAATCTACATTTGGACTAACACCCTTAAATATATGACGTTTAGCTGCTATTACCTCTGGAGCGATTTCTTCTATATTCTGATATAAAAGTAAATCATTTTCTCTGTCTTTTTCTACAGCAAGCTCTTCAACATATTTCTTAAATACTCTTTCTCTAGGGTCAGATAAAGAATAGACAGCATGCCCCATTCCATAAATAAGACCTTTTTTATCAAAAGCTTGTTTATCCACTATTTTTTCAAGATATGTTCTTATAGCATCTTTATCTGAATAATCAGTTATATTCTCTCTAATATTTTGCATCATTTCCATAACTTTAATATTGGCACCACCATGTTTTGGACCTTTTAATGATGACATAGCTGCTGCCATAGTTGAATAAGTATCTGAACCTGAAGACGTTACAACTCGGGTGGTAAATGTAGAATTATTACCTCCGCCATGCTCCATATGTAAAATTAATGCTGTATCTAGTACCTTAGCTTCTACTTTTGAATATTTTTTATCAGTTCTTAAAAGCATAAGTATATTTTCAGCAGTAGAAAGTGTTGGGTCTGGATGATGTATAAACATACTTTCATTTTTTTCATAATGATTATATGCGTTATATCCATATACAGCTAATAATGGAAACTCACTTATTAATTGTATACATTGTCTTAATGAATTGCTTACACTTGTATCTTTTGAATTATTGTCATAAGAAGCTAGTGTTAATATACTCTTAGTCATTGAAGTCATTATATCCTCAGTAGGAGCTTTCATTATTACATCTCTTGTAAAATTAGTTGGAAGTGTTCTAGCATTTCCAATATATTTGCGAAATTCTTCCTCTTGCTCTTTAGTTGGCATTTGTCCCATAAGTAAGATATATGCAATCTTTTCAAATCCCATTTCTTCTGAACCTAAGTTGTCTATAAGGTCTTCAACTCTATATCCACGATACCAAAGTTGACCGTCACAAGATACTTTCTTACCATCTACAATCTTAGAAGAAACGATTTTAGATATGTTGGTAAGTCCTGTTAAGACCCCATTACCATTTTCATCTCTAAGTCCACGATTTACACCATATTCATCATAAAGGCAAGGTGCAATGTAATCATTTTGTCTACATACCTCTTCTTGTTGTTTAACATATTCATCAATTGAATTCATCATCTTCTCCATCTTGCACCTCCAACTCTTCTATTTCACTAGTCATTACTGTTTCTAATTGTTTCATTAGTTGCAATAATTGTATTAAATTATCTTTACCAAATTTCTTTATTACATTACCATAGTATTTTTTCAATATTTCTTCTTGGCCTTTTAGTAGATTCTGCCCTATATCTGTTATAGTTACATATGTTCCTTCTGTTCCATTTCCATCATGTGACCATGTAACTAATCCCTTGTCTCTAAGTTTCCCTATCATTTTAGAGGTTTGACGTATAGTTAACTCCATTTTTTTAGATAATTCTTTAAGATATGTTCTTCCACCATATATAGAAGACGTTTCTTCATTATGTGTTATGTTTTGTAAAGCAATATATTCTGGAATACTCATTTGTTCGAAGAATTTTCTTATTTTTTCCTTATTCATAAGGTAATTACGATATACAAGTTCATTTGAAAGTTTTGCTATATCAGGTCCATTTGTTAGTTCATTTTTTTCTTCCATACGCATCCTCCTATCTATTTTAGTTAGCACTCTATATTATAGAGTGCTAACTAAAATAGATTATATCATCTAATAAAAATATGTCAACAAATTTCATATTATTTTCAAACTTCCTGCTTGTGAGACTGATTGCGAGAGATTATTTATATCATAAGAGTTTTTTTACTTGAAGCTAAAGCCTAACAAAAATATAGATATAAATACAACTTTATATATTTTGTATTTATATCTATATTCTAATAACTAAATTAATTATTATATAGAGTATTAAGTTGACTATCAACATCTCGACCATTATACATAATACGTATAATAGTTACAGTCTTTATATCTTTATTTACATCTAGGACTAGAAAATATATATTCCTTGTTATAATATCTTTAATCTTTATTCTCACTCTTTCAATTTCATTGTTTTTATTCTATTTCTTCCCAAAGCACCTACTAGCATTTCTAACTCATTAACATTACCGGATACAATTGTTTGAGACGGAATTTCTTCTTTTGCAATTGACACATTCTTATATCCATCAATGTAATATGATAATGTGTGATTGTCTGTCATAACAGCAATCATTGCTGTGTTCTGTGGTACTTCATAATTATCAACAGCTTTTTCATCATATTGAGTTATTATTTGTTCAGTCATATCTGCTGAGATACCATTGCTCAATAATATTGAGCGTAGGTTATTATCTTTGGTTCCCATTTTTCTCTTTTTCTCTTCCATTGCTGATCCTCCTATTAATTAAGTTTACTCCTTCCTTTGCCAACTAATAAACTACCCTTTTTAATAACTAGATTTACAATTTTTCGCAATAGACTTTTTATTAAGTCTTGCAAAATTAAAGTTTTAAGAGTCAATATTACATCTGCTCTTCCAAGAATTATAGCCACTTCTTGATATGCCTAATATTCTAAGGACTCCACTTACATTTAGCCTACGATTTTCAATCTTAAATATTTCAATCTCATAATTATATAGAGAGCTAAATAGATTACTCGTACATAGTTTCTCTGAACTTGATGCACGTTTTAGTATTTCTACAGAATCGTAAGTATCTTGTAATTCTTTGCGAAGTCTAGCATTATCTTTGGCAATATCATTGCTAAAATTCCCTCGTCCCCTTGTAGGAACTTCACCATTATTGGCTGAATATATTTTATACCATTCACTCAAGGCACTTTTACTTATACCAATATTCTTGGCACATCTTGTTATACCAAGATTCTTATTAGCTAAGTAATATTTAACAGCATGTTCTTTATATTTTTGTGAATATTGTCGTGCCATATAACCCCTCCTATTGCAACTCAGATAAAAAAATCTCTGTATATTGTGCACCTTCCTAATGAAACATACTATTTCATATGTATATAATTTTACATACTGTTGTCCTTATATATATTTTACAAAAAGCACACCAAAATGTCAAGCAAAATAGTACAAGTTAGACGCGGACAACATTTTGATAATTTCCTAAATTTAAAAGGATAATCTTGAATATTTCAAAATCCTAAAATTGTTCTATTTTAGCAAAAGTCTAATTACAATATCCTTTTTTTATTTGTACTATTTTGAGTTTAATGTACTTATATTTATAGTATTCTAATAACTACCAACTCTGGTCTATTATTTATTCTTAATGGTATTACACTATTACCAAGCCCTCTACTTATAATCATCTGCATTTCATCTTTCTTACTTGCATGTAACCCTGATATATATTTAGGAAAAAGGCCTTGGTTAGGTGCTATCAAACCTCCACCTATTGCTGTTCTAAACTGTCCACCATGGGCATGTCCTGCAAGGACTAAGTCAATATCTCTATTTTTATATGCTTCAAATAACTCTGGTCTATGTGATAACAATATAGTAAAGTTATCTGTATCATAATTTAAAGTATCCAAATCTGTACTGACAACATCTACATTACTTATTCCAAACTCACCTGTGAAATCAGGATCGGTTATCCCAAGAATATTTATCTTATTATAGTTTATTGTTATTTCTTTAGAAGCTGTCTCTAGTACTATTACTCCTGCTTTATTTAGCTTAGTTTTAAGTGTAGTATATTTGGACATTGCCCAAGCTTCATGATTGCCTGGCACATAATATGTTGGTGCTATTTCTACTACTTGATTAACAAAATTCATTGCAATATTAATATTTGTCTTACTAGAGTCAATCAAGTCACCTGTTATTGTTATAATATCAGGTTTAGCTTCTTTGATTTTATCTAATAAGATTTTATTGTTTTTGCCATAACTTGTATTATGTAAATCTGATATTTGAACAATTGTACATTCGTTCTTTATTTTATTACTATTAATATCATAATGTGTTATTTCTATTCGTTTATTATCAATTAGCGTTAATATTAGCCATATAGTAAATACTGTCCCAACTAATAACCATATTTCCTTATGTTTCCTCATATATATACCTTCTTTCGCTGTATTTTATAATTAGAGATTGTCCTTCAACATGTATTCTCTTTTTTTACTTATGCTTCTGTCAACATAAAACTAAAAAAATACTAATAAAATTTATAATGCTTCTTGAGAACACATCAAGAAGCATTATTATAGCACAATCAAAGGTATCATTCTACAATTATCGATTATTTTTTCCAATTTTTTCTAAAAACAAATATAGGTCATCGAGCAATGGTTATATTTCTAAAATTGTTCTGTAAGAAAGATTATATATACACCATATTATTTAGTCTAAAATCCTCCCATCTTCAATTCTAATCACCCTATCACATCTAGATGCGATATTATCATCGTGTGTAACTATAATTAATGTTTTCCCATCTTTATTTATTTTTTTCAAATAATCCATTATTTTATTACCAGTGTTCCTATCTAAAGCACCTGTAGGTTCATCTGCTAATATTAATTCATTTCCTGAAACCACAGCCCTTGCTATCGCTGTTCTTTGTCGTTGACCACCCGATATATTATCAGGATATTTATATTTTATTTCTGTTAATTCAAAACGTTCTAAAATATCCTCTACTTTTATTTTACGTTCTTTTTTACTTACTCCTTTAGCTATTAACGGCATCTCAATATTCTCATACACTGTATACTGATTCATTAATGCAAAATGTTGAAAAACAAAACTTATATGTTCTTTTCTAAATAAATTAAATTTATCCTTATTATAAGTATGAATTTTTTCTCCATTATATATATACTCACCTGAAGACAACCTATCCATACACCCAATTATATTTAACAATGTTGTTTTCCCTGAGCCTGATTTACCTACTATAGCAACCATTTCTCCATCAGATATTTCTATAGTAACATTGTTTAAAGCAATTGTTTCATAATCACTTCCTGTATACTTTTTTACTACATTTTTTAATTGAATCATATTATTTCCTCCTATTTTTCAATCAACTCTGATGGTTTACTTTTATTAAGTATTATTAATGGGGTTATTGAAGCAATTAATGTACACAATATAAAAATTCCTGTAATAGATATTATTCCTTGCTTAAATTGAATGTCTATCACTCTTTCTACTACAAATGTGGTATTATCATAAATGCTTAAAAAAAATGCAATACAAAATCCCATAATACATCCAAAGCCTATTTGCAATATATTTTCTATTATTATTATCATACCTATAATTTTTTCTGAAAAACCCAAAGCATATAATATTCCTATATCGGATTTTCTTGATAATACAGTGACTATTGCCACTGAGGACATAGAAAGTATACCTATTATTAAGGAAAATATTGCTAAAGCAATCCACGACTTTGAAATAAGAAACATATCACTTTTCATATTACATATTATTTCTTCTATTGTTAAAATTTTAAAATTTATTTTATATTTTTCACTAACTTTTTCTATCATCTTTAATACATTACTTCTTGTATTTTCATTATCACTTTCATCAAAAATAATATAACTACTATCATAATTTAACATTTCATCATCAATAGCAACAAATAGATTATCTAAATTAATACTTGTGTTTGATGCATTACTAATGTCTCCATTTGTCAACCATCTACTATTCTTTTTTAAAATACCTGTAACTATATATTTCTTTTTATCTGTTGTACTCGTTAGAATTTGACCTATTTTTATAAAATCATGATATTTATATCCAATCAATAAAGGAATATATCCATTCTTTTTTTTAATAATTTTTCCTTTATAAATATCTAAATCACATAAATTTAGCATATTAGGCTCAATTTTTAAAACATTTGAATACTTATAAAGTGTTTGACTCATCATTAAGCGCTCTACTTCGTTAAATTCACTATGTATTTCCTCCACCATACTATTCACTATTTCTTTCCGCATTTTCAAATATTCATCATTTTTATATAATTCATCAAATAAAACACTGACATTATCAAAGGTGCCACATTGCTTGATTCCTTTTATTTTTTTTAGTTCTAATAATATTTTATTTTCTTTTTTTTTGTCCATTTTTTTTAATTCATCATAACTATACTTTATATATCCAATATCCTTAGGTTTATATTTAACAACTCTTTCTATCTCTCTTTTTTCATAATTAATACTATAATACTCTACTATAATTAGATTTATTAGTATCACTGAAATTATACACATCATTGAAACAAAAAATAAATTTATTTTCTTCTTATATATAAAATCTGTTGCAAAACGTATTAAACTTCCAAACTTCATAATCAGCCAACACCTTTCGTAAATATATAATCATGTATATTTTTAGAAAATATTCTTCTTAACAGCACCTTGGTAAGTATATATGTTGTGACTAAAACAAATAACAAAATTGCACAACAATTAATTACCGAGAAGTTTAATAACATTTCCAATGTATTATTTAACACATACGCTATTAATTTACTAAATATAATACCCAAAAAAGCCGCCATCGTAGCAATTTTTAATATATCTCCGTATAACATTTTAAACAATGTTCTTTCGTTAAAACCAAATGCTAATCTTATAACTATCTCACTTTTCCTATTAAGTAACCAAAATTCAGAAACTATTATACAATTTATTATTCCTAAAAAATATAATAAAAAAAATATAACTTCATTTATTTTCCTGTCCATATTAGAAGTTACAATTTTTTCTTCATATTCATATACGCTTATATTTTTATCTTCAATAAGATTATCTTTTATTTCTTCAAATTTACTTTTTATTAGTTCTTCTTTATTATTGCTTGCAATACTATATACAAGATTGCATGTTTTGTCTATTTCCTTGTGTAAATTATTACCTATACAATCAAAATATAAAATCACTTCATTATCCTGTAATTTGGTATTACGTGTTCCAATTATACCAATAACTCTATACTCATCCCCATTTATTTTTATATATCTTTTTTTATTTTTTTTATATATATCCTTAATCATATTGCGACCAATATTAACAACTCTTTCTCTTTCATTAATATCTTCTTCACTAATAAATCTACCACTTTCTAATTCATATTGAAGTTTTTCATTAATGTCTATTATTATATCTGCTAATATCATTTTACCATCATTTCCGACTGTTACTTCTATATCATTAAGCATACTATTTCCTATGTTTGTCCTTAAATATTTCAAAACTTTTATGCTATCTTGACATTCATCTACTTCTAATCCTATGTAATTTTTAGTATTATAACTATATTCATTTAATTCTTTTTGTAAATTACTAGTATAATTAAAAATAGAATATCCACAAAAAACACCTATAAAAGCTATCGTTAATCCGAACAATAAAAAAATTGATGCTAATGGATATCTAAATGTTTTTTTAATATTTTCATCTAACGCTCATCTCATTTCAATTCCATATACATAACAAATTTAAAAGGCATTATTGCGTAATACCTTTATTTTTTATTCATCATTAAAATTATCTTCAAATTCTTTCAATTCTAATTCCACTTTAGCTAAAGATATTTCCAATTTTTCTATTAAATCAGTTATTCCACGTCGTATTCTCCATTTATAAATTATTATTTCATTTTTTCGTGTCAGTAAAAAAATAATCAAACCAGAACGTAAAATAAAAATTAATAAAACAATCAACATATACGTTAAAGGTTCTATGATTAATTGTGAAAAAAAAATCTCTGCCAAAAAATAATTATAAGAATCTCTCAATTTTAAATATAAAAAAATTATTATACAAATAATACTTCCATATAAAACTATCCTTATGTGCTTATTCAATTCTTTTTTATACATTTTTTTAGCTTGGACTAAATAACGTTTATAATTGTCTCTTTTTTCAATTAACTTCTTATAATGTAACTGTAAGTTTGTATCACTCATATTATATTTTCCTCATAATATTTTTACTTTTAAAATTATTATATTTTTAACATTTATAAACTGTAATTATACTTTTAAAATTAAAAACTATATCTAGCATTATATTAACTATTTCTTCTCTTTAAATGAAGTCAACGAAACAATAAACAATATCAAACACAAACAAGATATTAAAATCATATTATTATAAGAACCAATTTTAATTGTTATCAAACCACCTATCAATAATCCAATAGGATTAACTCCTAACAATACAGTTTTGAATATACTATTTAGTCTTCCTAAATATTCTTGCTCAATTGATTCCTGTCGAATTGTAATTACCATAATATTTAAAATCGAACTAGTAAGCTCAATTATAATCATCATTACACATATAAAAATAATAGACGAATTATATGGTAATAATAATCTGCATAAAGCATCTATACCTATACAAAAAATTACAATATTGATTTTGTTGATTTTTTTTACCAAATAATCAACAAGTAAAGCTCCAACTAATGCGCCCAAAGAATATATTCCTTCAACAACACCAATTATGCTCGCTTTAAGATCTAAACTATTTTTTAAAAAATCAATTAAACAGTTGTAATATGGACAAATAATAATATTAGATATCGCAACAATCACAAGTACTTTAAGTAAAAACTTATTCTCTTTTAAATATATAACACTTTCTTTAACATCACTTATTATTTTAGTACTTCCTAATATAAAATTATTACCTTTCTTACTATCTTTAAATTCAATTTTCAAAACAAATAATATCAAAAAACTTAGCAAAAATGTAACTGCATCAAACAAAAAAAATAATCCTATATGATCATATTCATACATTTTACCTCCTAAAATTGGAACTATAAAATTAGTTACATACTGTATAGAATAAATCAAACTATTTGCTCTTGTTAATTTTTCATTAGCAACTAAATAAGGAATTAAAGTTGATTCCGCTATCGTATGAAACACATAACATATACCACTTAATATTGATGTTATATATACTGCAATGATAACTATATCACCACTATAAAAATAAGTAATATATGCAAATATCAAATATATTGCAAAACGTGCTATATCAGAATACTGCATTAGCTTCTTAATATTTACATTATCAATAATTGCACCAAAAGGGAGTCCAAAAATTAAAAATGGTATTAATTGTAACGCACTTACTATAGACAAATGCAGTGTTGATTTTGTTAAATCTAAAATGAACAATGGGACGGCAAAAGTCGTTAAAGCATTTCCTATATTCGATATAATAACCCCAAAATAATATATATAAAATTTATTATTCATTAATACTCTATCCTTTTCTATCTTCCCTATTATCATTAGCGTGAAAGAGTCGCAAACAACTCTCTTTTTCTCTTTTTCTATGCTCCCTCAGGTTCGCCTTCTCCTTCGTCGTCGCCGCCGTCATCTGAACCTTCTTCTCCTCCGCCTTCTTCAGCACCACCTTCATCTTCAGAAGCTTCACCGAAGTCTTCTTCACCAAAGTCAGCACATCCATAGGAATTAACACATATACATTGATATAGTACAAATAGTACATAGATTGCTATTCCTACATAAGATAATGCGTAACATAGGTAAGCAGATGCTATATTAGCAACAATAAGGATTATACTTCTAATTACCATACATGGGAATGTAAAACATCTAAATCCTTCTAATATAAATCTCCATACCATATATAATGCAAATAATAATACTATTTGAATAAGCCAATGTATTAGCTCATAATTTTTACCTATTATGTTAAATCCTTTGAAAAAATAGTATGCTACGGCATTGCTATCAAACATATTAGCTATTACAATAAAGCTTCCAATCATTGCACCCGGCATAATTCTTGCAACTGAATTAATATATGGATAAGTTTCAATTTCGCCTGTACGTAATCTAAATATTGATGTATCGAAGAATTTTACCAATATTAATGTTACTATTAGATATATAAGGGCAAATGAGATACAACTCATATATCCTTTTTCAGAACCAAGCATTTTAGCATCATTTATAATTGATTTGAAATAACGTTTTAATGGTGATGCATCTGTTTTTATTGAATTATTATAGAAACTTTCAACATTATCATAATATAAAGTTCCGTTATCTGCTAATAATTCTACATATCTTTCAGAACCTGGATTAGTAAAGCCTACTACCTTTACTTCTGTCCCCTTTGGTAAAGTAGTGTACTTTATCTTATCCTTATCAGTAGCAGTTGCTGTATTCTGAACGATTAGGTCCTTACCAACTATTTCATACTCAGCATTTTCATCTATTTTATCAACATAATGTTCATCAGTATAGTTTATTTCATCTTTATCTGTTGATGTTTTATTATCTTTGAATGTAGTTTTATAATACGAATCTGTTCCAGGAACTTCTTGCTCATCTACATCAACTACACTTTGATGATTGTCTGTATCAACTTTACTTTCATAACTACTATTCTCTTTTTTGTTACTCTTCTTACTTGAAGTAGTATTATCATTATCTACTTCACTTTTATATGTAGCTTTCGGAGTACTTTTAGTATTATTAAGAGGTGTCTTATCCTCATTTTCTATAGTAATAGTATTGGTATCGTCCGAATTACTATAGGGTTCTGTCTTTTCCTCCGTAATGTTTACTCTTACGTCTGCATAAGAGATATTGGTACATAATACAAAACATAAAGCCATGATAGGCAATAAAGTAATTAGTAATTTACTTTTTTTATTCATTATTTTTCATCCTCCGTATGAACATTATCCTAGATAATCTTATTTAATTATTTCTAAGATAATAGCTTCGCCCATGAGATTTTATAAGTATCATATACCCATATATATTATTTATACTATCTATATTATTCCTTTAAGTTGCTTAGCAAGTGGCTTTTTAACTTTCTGTCTAGTCACCTCAACTAGATTAAGTTTTGTAATATCTACTATCGTAGCTTTAACATAGTCCATCTCTAAGTATTCTTGGAAATATTCTAGCAATTCTCTTTTGTCCTTTTCCCTCTTCATATCTATAAAATCAATGATTATTATACCACCAATATTTCGTAAAGACAAATGATATGCTATTTCTTTTGCAGCTTCTTTATTTATCTTTAAAAATGTTTTAGTAGAATCACCCTTGATTTTAATTGATTTGCTCGTATTAACATCAATAACTGTAAGTGCCTCTGTATGTTGAATTACAATATTTCCACCTGATTTTAGCCAAACCCTCTCTTTTAGTAAATCAGCGATATTAGATTCGACACTATATAACTTTGTCAAAGATAATGTTGGGTCTTTATAGTGTCTTAGCTTAATATCTTTTTTATTGCATATTGACATTAATTGTTTCGAAGCAGCCTCACATAGGTTATCGTCTTCTATCACAATTTCTTCAATAGTCTTATTTACCATTTCTTTAATATCACAAATAAATGTAGGCGGTGTTGTATATACGCAACTAAAGCATGTGGCATAGGTTGCTTTTGATATTATATCAGTATATTTTTTAGCTAAATCTTCTATTTCTTCAATAATATCTTCGTCACTTACATCCTTTGCACTTGTACGAACTACATATCCATAATTGTCATTTTTATAAGGTTTAAATAATGTTTTCAACCTATTTCTATCTTTATCATCAACTATTTTATTCGATATTCCTATATTATTTTTACCATGTGTTAATATTAGATTATCACTTTTAATTCCAAATGATGTTGTAACAACTGGTGCCTTAGTTTGTTGAATATCTTTAACAACTTGAACTAAGATTTCGTCACCTTCTACTATCTTATCATTTTTCTTCTCATTTAGAAAAAAAGGATTTCTTAATTCACGTAATTCAAGATAGCATTTAGTTCCATTGGCTATTTCTACAAAGGCAGCTTCAATATTCTTAACGATATTTTTTACCTTTGCTACATATATATTCTCAAGAATACTTTCTTCCTTCTCATCTGCAACAGAAATTCTATTTAACGTAAAATCATCATATTTACACGTTATTATTTTATCATCTTTTTTAGTTACAATTATTCTATTCATAGTCTTTCATAATGACTTATTGCTTATCCTATACATCTTTTTGCGCTTTTTGAATAAGTCGTTTATTTCCCCTCTCGTATATCAACTTGACTTAATGGTATTAGATTATCAGTATCACCTGCATACATTTCCACTCTATGAGTTTGGAATGTAAATTTATTATATTCTGTATTACAATATTTACAGAAAGCTTCCATAACTAGCTCAGGTTTTAGATTATTAACACTACCGGCAACTAATTTAAGCCATACATAATAATTGTTATTATATTCTGGTAGCACCGTATTCTCAGCTAAAGTGTTTTTAAATGAATAATCTAAAATAAACTCTTTAATATCAACTTCTTTTTCTGATTTCTTAGTTTTTTTAACAACTAGTATTTGTTTTTGCTTTATAAATTCAGTAAATAAGAATTTAAATGTTTCTTCTTTGCCAAGATATTTATCATCTAAATATTCATCTTTTATACCAATGGCATAATCGGCAGCAGATACTTTTGACATTGAATTTTTTGCTTCATCATTTAGTTTAATAAAGTCTAATATTTCAATACCTTCTACCATTTGTGCATTTAATTTATCTATAAATTCATCTTTATCAATATCTGAATTAAGAACAATATCTAGGTATTCTCCATCGCTAGTTATACCTACACCTAAAGGTGAAGCAAATGACATAAGTTGGTGTGGATTATATCCTTGTGAGTAGCCAATATCTATTCCAGCTCTTCTCATAGCCTTTTGAAAATATCTCATTACATCCAAATGTCCTATAAATCTTAATACGCCATATTTATTAAATTTTACTCGAGCCTTCATTAGTTCTCACCTCTTTTTCTAACACATATTCCTGCTTTAAAAGTATTAGCTCCACATAAAGAACATTTCATCTTACAGTTTGGGGTTACTTTTTCAGCCTTTGCATTCATATATTCATTCCACAAGAAGTCCTTAGTAACACCTATATCAATATAGTCCCAAGGTAATATTTCATCCTTATCACGTTCTCTTACAGTATAGAAATCTGGATCAATATTATTTTTCTCAAACATTTCCATCCATTTATCATAATCAAAGAATTCAGACCAGGAATCATATAGACACCCTGATTTATATGCATCTAATATTACCTTACCAAGTCTTCTATCACCTCTTGCAAATACACCCTCTAGCATAGTAGTCTCTGCTTCATGCCAATTATATTTTATACTCTTTTGATTAAGTTGTTCACGCATTTTCCCATTTAAGAAACGTTGCTTTTCAAGAAATCCTTCTCTTGATGTCATTGCAGTCCATTGGAATGGTGTAAATGGCTTCGGCACAAAGAATGAAGTACTTGATACTATACTTACACGACCATTTCTCTTATCCTTTGGAATTGTATAATATTCACTTGCTATTTTATTAGATAAAGTAGCAATTCCTTCTATATCTTCTTCTGTTTCTGTTGGTAATCCTAACATAAAGTATAATTTTACTTTATTCCAACCACTATTAAAGGCATCCATAGCACCCTTTAATATAACTTCTTCAGTTAGGCCTTTGTTAATTACATCACGTAAACGTTGTGAACCAGCCTCAGGTGCAAAGGTTAAACTACTCTTTCTAACATCCTGTACTTTACTCATAACATCTAGTGAAAAAGCATCTATTCTAAGTGAAGGAAGTGATATATTAATTCCTTTACTCCTGAATTCATCTATTAAATAATACACTAAATCTTGTAAATGTGTATAATCACTTGAACTTAAAGAACTAAGTGATATTTCCTCATGACCTGTAGACTCAAGCATTTGTCTAGCAACATCTTTTAAAAATTCTACATCACGTTCTCTTACAGGTCTGTATATCATACCTGCTTGACAGAAACGGCATCCTCTAATACAACCTCTTTGAATCTCAAGAACTACTCTATCTTGAGTAACCTTAATATAAGGCACAAGTGGTTTAGTTGGATATACAATATTACTTATGTCTTTAACTACTTGTTTTTTTATCTTTGGTTTTGCATGAGATGAATTAGGTGTAAATGAACGAATTGTATTATCTTCATTATACTCAATATCATACAATGAAGGAACATATAATCCTTCTATTTCTGCTGCCATTTCAAGGAATTCTTGTCTAGTCTTACCACTATTTCTATATTCCTTGAATAAATCTAACAATTCTTCATATACAGTTTCACCTTCACCTATATAGAAAATATCAAAGAAATCAGCAATTGGTTCAGGATTATAAGTACAAGGACCACCACCGATTACAATTGGATACTCAAATGTAGTTCTATCTTTTGCTAATAAAGGAATTTTAGCTAAGTCTAGAACTTGTAATACGTTTGTATAACACATTTCATATTGAAGTGTAATTCCAAGAAAATCAAAGTCTTTAATAGGTTGTTGTGTTTCTAGAGAAAATAGAGGAATATCTCTTTCTCTCATTACTTTATCCAAATCAACCCATGGTGAATATACTCTTTCACAATAAGTATCTTCTCTTCTATTGAACATATCATATAATATCTGTATTCCTAAATGAGACATACCTATCTCGTATACATCTGGGAAACACATACAAAATCTTATATCTATTTTATTAAGGTCTTTTTTGACCATATTTATCTCATTACCGATATATCTTGCTGGTTTATCAACTGTAAGTAAAATATCATCTGCTAAAGCTGGCTTTATCATAGTATTTCTTATCCTCCAAATATATTCATGACTAACTTCACAAATGTTTTGAGACAATATATCTATTGTCTCAAAACATTTGTGAAGTCAATTTTACCATGATATAGTTTAGCTTAAAATAACATATAATGCAAGTAAATTAGAGATATTTATCTAACTTCTTCGTCAGAAGCTGCTAAAGACGCAACATGACTTTCTATTCTCGTATTTTAATCCATAATAGATTTTACCTTATCAATCACAGATAATACATTTTGTCTAAGAATTGCAACTCTATTTTTCATTTGTTTAAATTCTTGCTTAATATTATAAATAGTAACATATTCCTCATCTATTTTGTTTTTTTCTGATTCAATTACATCTAACTTATTCTGATTTATTTTTTTTATTATTATAGTTGAGTATACTATAGCTAGTGTAAAAAGAATAATAAAACAAGTTTCCATTATATATACTCCACGCATAAGTGGATCTGCTGCCCTGTCATCCAAATCTAATTGTCTATATACGCCTACTAGATTTATGATGTTCGTTAGTATTGCAACTATAATAACTAGTTTAGTATTATCAAATGTTATATATAATGTCATAAATGGAATTGCCATAAATCCAACCCAAAAAGATTCTACACCTTGTGTTAAAGTTAAAAATATATTTTAAGAACGTGTCATTAGAAGACAATACCTTTTATAATTACATAATAAAGAGTATGCGAAAATTGATTGCTCTATTCTCACATACTCTTTTAGTCTTAAATATCTACTATATTCTATTATTTTGCAAAATTTAATAATTCTATATAAGATTCTTCCACATTATTATAACATTCTTCAACTTTTAGTATTTTTTCAATAAACGTTTTAATAAGTGCTGTTCCTCCAGTAACACCAGGAATACCTAAAATAATACTTATTAATGAAAGGTCATTTCCACTAGCAATTTCACAAGCTTTAATTACAATTAATACGACCGACATTACTGCCGCTGAACCAATTTTTATAGCTCTAGCTTCTTTCATCTTTCTGTTACATTTGTCTATTGCATTTATATAATTATTACATTTTTCTGTATTTTCAGGACTTAATTCGTTCATATCTATAATTTTTGATACTGATGAATTTCCTACATTAAGTAAATGACTATTTTCATCTTTACCATGTCTATACCAATAATTCTCTTTATATTTTTCTTTTACTGATTTTTCCCACTTATTTGGCTCATTTCTTACAGGTATTTCTTTTATATTATTTTCTAAATCAAATGCAGTTAACGCTATTTTTTCTGAAGAAATAATTTCATTTTCAGAATTATATTTAGAGAATACAACATTGTTATCCACAATTTTAGCAATAACTTTATAACCATCATCTGTTGTAATTTCTGCAACTTCTGTTCCATTTTCTAAATTATCAAAATTGCTATTTACAAGTGTCAAATTACAAGCACTAGCAGCTGTATTATCTCCCATAGTCTTAATATTAGATGTCGTAGTTGTTACAGTAGCTGTTGGCATATCCGTAGCTAATGCTGTTGCTGTTCCAGTAACTGGACATGTAATATAAAATCCCATTATATAGAATATAATATCAATTATTAATCTTACTGTCCATCGATCAATTTCAAAACTATCAGATATAAATATTACTATATCCTCGACAAGTTCATCTCTATTTGGACTACAATATAACGCTACTAAAGCTGATATAATCTCGCTAAGAGAAATTCCTTTTGTAGAAATAGTATTTTTAATAGAAGAAGGCAAATGGTTATTAACATCATCTAATATCTTGTTCATCTGAGTTTGAGAAAGATGATTTCCGCCTCTTTTTACATTTATATTAACATTAGTATTTAGCATCTTATCGAATTCTTTTTCATACTTATTTGAAGTAAACATTTGATTTAATTCATCTTCTGACATATCTTTTAAATTATCAAAATTATCTTGTAACAATTCTGTTCCTAAAACATCTGTATTACCTGCCTTAGAATTAATCTGTCCATTAGTAACAATTCCGAGTACCATAGCAAAAACTACTACTACTGCAATAATTTTAACATGTAGTTTCTTCAATTTCATTATTCATCGCCCTTTCTTTTAATAACCTTATTTTTCTATTTTTTCTAAATATAATATTTAGAAAATAATCGTTAATTATAAATCTGTGGAATTTAAAATACAATCTGAGCTTTTATAAAGAAATTTTTATAGATTATTTTGATAATACTTAAGATAAAAGTTTTATTATAACAACACTTTTTTAGATTATCGATTTTCTCAAAACAATAAATTATCATTATATACCCTTATTCTTTTATGTCCACTCATCTTTTTTCAATAAACTTGTGTATTTATAAATACCTTTTCTAATAATTATACTAAATTATTTTTATATTTCAATAACAAATAACTATTTTTTATAAATTTCTGTAACAGTTCAGCCGATGGCTGAACTGTTATGAAGTTTTAAAGGTTCTAGAGACGAGCCCTGGGGGGCTGTAATTTACGAGATAGAAAATGACTTATTAAATTTGCAAATCAGGTCACTAGAAAAATCAAGATATTTTTTAAAAAAATATCTTGATTTTTCGACAGTTTTCGAATATACTATATTTAATAAAAGAAAGCCAAGTAATCACAATTAATATATAAAAGAATGGAGCCTCAAAAGTTCACCGGTTTGTTGGCTCCATTCTTATTTATTAGGTAAAACTTTAAATATTTTTCAAAAGAATCTTTGAATTAAATAAAGATTTATTACTGCTTCACTTAGTATTCCACATCCCCAAAGGAGGATAATGTTGACATATGGAGCAATTTTATCAAAAATTTTATATTTTATAGATATTGTCTCTTCTAAATTACTATTATTATATACCATATTAATAATGCAAAATACTGTTGCAAAGTAAAATATTCTCTGTGGAAATGATATTAAAATAAGGTCAAATATTCCATGATATCCCATTTCTTTTATAAATATTGTAATAAAAAATCCTGTACACAAGCCAATGTAAGCCCCAAATAATATCATGAATTTATCACGAAATTTGCTTAATATAAAAAAAATAAATATCGCTATTTCTATTGTTCTATATATAAACTTTTGTTTTAATATATCTTTTATGGATACATTATAGTTTCGAATTGCATCTATCATATTATTTGAAAGGATTGTATTTGCTTTGTTATATGTAATAAAGTTATATAAATATAAAGTCAATAATATCGATATCAATACTGCTATAATAAATATACTAATACATACAAATTTTAGCTTCTTATAAGTACTTTTTGATATAACTTTTTTATTCATCATTATATAGTCATCTCCAATTTTTTCTAACTCCCATCTATACTATGTATATGCGCCAAAAAAAAAAAATATGTCCCACACTAAATAGAGTGAGACATATAATAATATTTATATAATATTTTTTAAAAATGTTCATTTAAATAATCATCTATCATATATTCTAATAATTCTTCATTGTAATCTGGATATTTTTCAAGAATCATTTCTTTTAATTTTTCAATAATACATACATAATTCTCTTCTTCTGATAATTCATCAGATTTTAAATCTTTAAGAACTTGATCTGTTAATAAATCATTTAAGAAATAGTTAACTTTATTTCTTTGAGCATCTTCTTCATTCATACCAATTACATAAGAATTTGCTTTGTGATAAGAAAGTGTTCCTGAAACAATAAAAAACAAAAACACTATAAACATAAGTACATATTGAAAAGGCATTAATGGTAAATATATAACACCTAAAACTGCAAGTACTTCTACTAACATTCCGCCACATCCAAAAATAAGAAGTATAATAGCTGATGACATTGTACTTTCATATTTTTGCTTATTAGTTGAAAATATATTCTTAGAATTACCCATAAAATCAGATAATTGTGGTTTATCTTTTAAGTTTGTATTCTTATTTGTATTTTCATCTTTTTTCGTAATATTTTCTTTTGTAACATCTTCTTTTACACTATCTTTTTTTAAATTCTCTTTTATTGAATTATTCTTTTTCATTTGCTTATTTTTCTTGCTCATAATCTTCCTCCGTAATATATTTTTCTATCCATTTTGCAATATCATTTATCACATCTGAATTGACTTTGCCTTTTCCCTTATATTCTTCTGCTGCATCTGTTATATCTTTTCCATGCGATTTTATAAAATAATGATTTAATCCTTTGTATTCAATAAAACTACAATTCTTTTTATCTTTTAAGATTTCTTTCCATTTACTAAAATCTACTGCAGAATACATTTGAAAATCGTCTTTTCCTTGAAGAAACAACATAGGTATGTCTATCTGAGTAACAATATTTTCTATATCTATATTATTTAAACTCTTCCAATAAGTCTTACTATACCCTAGTATTAGTCCTACTCCACCTTTTTTTAACGATTTTATCTTCTCTACATCTCTTTCAGTTTGATTTATTTCTTGTAATTTATCATTATCCTTTAAATTAGAGGCACCTATTTCACATACATACTGATCATATAAAACATCCGCATAATGCCTAGGACTACCTGCTAATGAAATTATTCCTCTTACCTTAGGATTATCCTTAGCTATTTTAGGGGTTAAACTTCCTCCTAAACCATGACCAATTATAAAAATATTATTGTTATCTATTCTCTTATCTTTCATCATTAATTCAATAGCAGAATTAGCATCTTCTAATATATCATCTTGTATTGAATAATTATTGCTTGCAAGTTTTGGATATTGATTATATCTTTTATTAAATCTTAATGTTGCAATTCCTTTCTTAGCCAAACTATGTGCTATATTTGCAAATGGTTTGTTAGAGTAAATTGTTGAATCCATATCAATATTACCACTATCTGCAATAAGTATTACTACTGGTGGGTTTTCAACATCTTTAGGTAATGTTAATAATCCATGAAGACTATATTTTCCTACTGCTACGTATTGTTCTGTATAGTTTTTAGTGAAAGTTGGCACAGTACAATAATCTAATCTAATTCCGTCAATATCACCACTTAAATCTAAAAAGAGATTAATACATATACCTTTTTCCTTATATTTTAGAAAGGCCTTTGCAGATACATAATCCTCATGTTCATTTGTAATTATGTCTGCATATTTTTTAAATTTACCTGCACTCGAAAGTATACTATTACTTTCTTCTGTAAATCTTTCTATTGTAAGTTGTTTTTTTAAATCTCTTGAAAACTCCTTATATAGAGACTCATAATCCTTATTTACTATAAATGATGCTATTTCCCTTGACTTAGCCTCATATTCTGTATCATTTACTTCTATATCTTCATTAGGATTTGTATGATTCTCTTTATCCACTGTCTTATTAAATTTATTAGCAATACCTATTAATATGATAAAGACTATAGTTAATATCACTGCAATGATACCAACTAATTTTAGTTTCTTTTTTACTTCTTGCTTTATTTCCATACTATCCTCATTTCTGAGCGACTATCTAGTCTTTCATTTATTTCCATTAATAAGTATATACATTATTGCTATCTTATGCAAGACAAATTATCTATCAATTCATGTAATTTGCTAAGAGCGTTGGATATTCCACCAACTTCTGAGATTAAACCTTCTGAAACTGTATCCTCTCCTACCAGAATTGTCCCCAAATCTTTAGTTAATACTCCCTGAGCTAACATTAATTTTTCAATTCTTTCCGGTTGCATTAACGAATGAGTTGTTATGAAGCTAACAATTCTATCTTGTATTATTTTAAAATATTCAAATGTCTGTGGTGCCCCTATTACTGTCCCACTCATCCTAACAGGATGCAATATCATTGTAGCACTTGGTACAATAAATGAATAATCAGTTGCTACAGCTAAAGGAACTCCTATAGAGTGGCTATCTCCTATTACAAGTGAAACTGTAGGTTTACTAAGAGATGATATCATTTCTGCTATAGCTAAGCCAGCAGAACAATCTCCACCGCTAGTTTGTAACAATATAAGTAATCCATCTATATTTTCATTATCCTCAATAGCTGCTAAAGTTGGCAATATATGCTCATACTTTGTACTTTTTGCATTTGAAGGTAAATTCTCATGTCCTTCAATTTCACCTATAATAGTTAATAAATGTATATTATGCTTGTTATTATCAAGTATTACCTGCCCCATTTCACAAATTTTTTCATCTTTTTTTTCTTCTTTTTCTAAATCAATATTATTTTCCATATACATACCTTCTCCTATATTTTAATTAATCTTAGTATGTACATTTTTTATAGTTTTTACGCGTATTAACGTCATTAAGCAATTATTCAATTATCGTTTAATAAAATTCTCTCTTAATTATTAACAACTATACGATTTAAAATATTGTATTTTTGTAGCATTTATATAATATTCAGTTTGCAATTAACATATAAGAATTAAGTGAGTTTAACTGTATATAATATTAGAAAATCAATTATATCATCATATTCTTTTGCTTATTGACAAATACCCCCTATGGGTATAAAATTAAAATACCCATAGGGGGTATGAAAGGATGATAATTATGAATGGTAAAGAAAACTGTAAATGTTGTGAAAAGCTAACAAACCGTTCAAATGAAGAACAAAAAAAGTTAATTCATCGTCTAAGTAGAATAGAAGGGCAAATACGAGGAATTCGCGGAATGATAGAAAAAGATGCTTATTGTACAGACATTTTAGTTCAGTCTGCCGCTGTTAATGCTGCTATTAATTCATTTAACAAAGAATTACTAGCAAGTCACATTCGTAGTTGTGTTGCCCGAGATATTCGTGATGGTAAAAATGAAGTAATTGAAGAGTTAGTTGTAACTCTTCAAAAGTTAATGAAATAAATGGAGGTGTCATAGATAAAGCTATGGAACAATATTTAGTAACTGGTATGAGTTGCGCTGCTTGCGTGACTCGAGTAGAAAAAGCTGTATCAAGTGTAAAAGGTGTAACATCCTGCTCAGTTAGTCTTCTAACTAATTCTATGGGGGTTGATGGAACTGCTAATTCAGAAGAAATTATAGCAGCAGTTCGAGAAGCTGGATACGAAGCAACTCTTAAAAGAAATCGTAAAGATAAAAATATACAATCTTATTCTAACGAAGATGAACTAAAGGATACAGAAACTCCTATTCTTAAAAAACGATTAATTGCGTCTCTTGGATTTTTAATTGTGCTAATGTATATTTCGATGGGACATATGATGTGGGGATGGCCTTTACCATCTTTCTTTTATAATAATTATGTGGCAATGGGACTTTTACAATTATTATTAGCAATTGCAATTATGATAATAAATCAGAAATTTTTTATCAGTGGTTTTAAAAGCCTATGGCATCGTGCACCAAATATGGATACATTAATAGCATTAGGTTCTACTGCTGCTTTTGTTTACAGTACTTATGCTCTATTTGCAATGACAGATGCTGTAGTCAAGGGTAACTCAGATGCAGTAATGTCTTACATGCACGAATTTTACTTTGAATCTGCTGGTATGATACTAGCTTTAATAACTCTTGGCAAAATGCTAGAAGCACGGTCAAAAGGAAAAACTACCAATGCACTTAAAAGTCTAATGAAGCTCGCACCTAAGACCGCTACAATATACAAAGAAGGTGTGGAAATAACTGTACCAATTGATCAAGTAGTAAAAGGCGATATATTCGTAGTACGTCCAGGTGAAAATATCCCTGTTGATGGAATTGTTTTATCTGGAAATAGTGCAGTAGATGAATCTACATTAACAGGTGAAAGTGTTCCCGTTGATAAAACAGTAAAAAGTGCAGTTTCAGCAGGAACCCTTAATCAGTCAGGTTTTATTCGCTGTGAAGCAACAAGAGTTGGTGAAGATACTACCCTTTCGCAGATAATTCAAATGGTTAGCGAAGCATCCGCCACAAAAGCACCAATTGCAAAAGTTGCAGACAAAGTATCAGGAGTATTTGTCCCTACAGTCATAATTATTGCAATAATAACTGTAATAGCTTGGCTCTTTGCTGGTCATACAATTGGATTTGCATTGGCTAGGGGTATATCTGTATTGGTAATTAGCTGTCCTTGCGCACTTGGACTTGCTACACCTGTAGCCATCATGGTTGGAAACGGAATGGGTGCAAAGAATGGACTTCTATTCAAAACAGCTGTATCATTAGAAAAAGCTGGTAAAACTCAGATTGTAGTTCTAGATAAGACTGGAACAATAACGCAAGGAGAACCGGTAGTTACAGATATAATTCCAATGAACCATATCAGTGAAAACAAGCTTTTATCAATTGCTTATGCACTAGAAAAGAAAAGTGAGCATCCTTTGGCACGTGCAATCAATCAAAGAGCTGAACAGGAAAGAATAACTGCTGACGAAGTAGAACAGTTCAAATCACTACCAGGCAACGGTCTTTCCGCCTCTCTTAATGGTGCAATCATGCTCGGTGGCAATTATAAATTTATCAGCAATCACATCAGTGTACCTGAGAAAATAAAAGAAAAAGCTGAGTATCTCTCAGAAGCAGGAAAAACGCCATTGTTCTTTGCTAACGATAATGAGTTATGCGGTATTATTGCCGTTGCGGATATTATTAAAGAAGATAGTCCTAAAGCGATAAAAGAAATACAAAATATGGGCATACGTGTAGTAATGTTAACAGGAGATAACCGACGAACAGCCAAAGCTATTGGAACAAAGGCAGGTGTTGATGAAGTAATTGCTGGTGTGCTCCCAGATGGCAAAGAAAATGTAATTCGCAACTTGCAACAACAGGGAAAAGTCATAATGGTTGGTGATGGCATAAATGATGCCCCTGCCCTTACCAGTGCTGATATCGGTATTGCTATTGGTGCAGGTGCAGATGTTGCTATCGACGCTGCTGATGTTGTACTTATGAAGAGTCAATTATCCGATGTTCCTGCGGCAATCCGTTTAAGTCGTGCAACGCTACGAAATATTCACGAAAACCTATTTTGGGCATTTATCTATAATATTATTGGTATTCCTTTAGCAGCTGGAGTATTTATTGAATCACTTGGTTGGCAACTTAATCCAATGTTTGCTGCGGCGGCAATGAGTTTATCAAGTTTTTGCGTGGTAACTAATGCACTTCGATTAAATTTATTTAAAATGTATAATTCAAGTAAAGATTATAAAATCAAAAACAAATTAAAAAATACAAACGTAAAGGAGCGAAAAACAATGGAAAAAATATTAAAAATTGAAGGTATGATGTGTGGTCATTGTGAAATGCACGTTAAGAAAGCTCTCGAAGCACTTGATGGTGTAAAAAGTGCCAAGGTTAGTCACAAAGACGCTATAGCAGTTGTTACACTAGAAAAAGAGATTTCTGATGATGCTTTAAAACAAGCTATTTTAGAAGAAGGTTATGAAGTAACAGATATTAAATAAGAACAAAGCGGACAAGTCCCTGTTTCCCTCACCCATAAGGGACTTGATCCGCTTTGTGCTTCTAGAGTAGAATATACTCCTCCTTGTTATTGCCTTTTGTCTGTTTTAATTATCATTTTACTCGGTACAATGTTGCCAATTATATCTGCAGCGAGTAGTTATCTCGAATAATCACCATATTTAGCATGATATTACATTATTTATTATTTGTTTTGATAATTGCTTTATATGTATAATATATTATTATATCAATAATACACTCTATAACAAAGAATCCGGCACTATATCCAAGAACATATAATAGTAATTCTATACCTTTATATTTACCTAACCAAACTATTACTAAAAAAATGCTAAATAGTACTGTGTCTTTAATATTCTTATATAAATACTCTTTTAAAGTTTTATCTCTAAACTCTCCTGTTCTATATCCATGTATCAAAGACATAACACATAATATCAAAGCAATTATAATCAAAAAATTAACTGTATTCATCCCATTTTTCCTCTTTTCATATCTATTCTTAATCTAAATGCATTGTATAAAATGTAGCATCAAATGTTTCACTACCATCAAATCTAGAATACTGCCCAAACCTTTCAAATTTAAAACCACATTTTTTAATTACATTACCAGATGCCATATTTGCTGTAGCATGATTTGAGCAAAAATTCCTTGCTCTCAATGTAGCATAAGCCCATTTTATCATAGCTTTAGATGCTTCAGTTGCATAACCATTTCCCCAATAATTGCGATTTAAATTATATCCTAATTCGTAAGCATTTCTACTTGGGTCAAAAGTTATAGAGCCTGAACCTATAACTTTTCTGGTATCTTTTAGTTCGAACACAAAGTTGTTCTCTTCCTCTATAAGAGAGCCAATCCATTCTTCAACTTGTTCAATATTTTCATATAGATTATAAGGCATATACTTATTAACTATAGGGTCACTTACCCACTCAAATATATCCTTTGCATCATTCTTATTAATTGGACGTAAAATCATTCTCTCAGTTTCTATAAATCTATTCATAAAATTTACTCCTCTTTCTACTTACTTATATAATAGAAAAAGTTTAAAACAGTACAAACCAAATGTCAACACTGTTTTATCTTAAATACTTATCACCCACAAACTTTATATGGATGCACGTCACCAAGCAGTAAATTTAACTAATATGAAAATATATTATTTGCACACAATACCCCTCATTTCCGTACAATATATATTTAAGAAACAATATAATATAAAATTTCTCTCTAAACTTCATATATTAGAAAAGAGTTCCCATATGAAAACTCTTTTCTAATATATTTTATATCTTTATTATTTTACGTCTTTCATACTGAAGCTTATACGACCCATTTTATCTTTACCAAGACAAACAACTTTAACTGTATCTCCAAGTGTAAGAACATCTTCTACATTTTTAATTCTTTCCTTAGAAATCTTAGAAATGTGAACCATTCCTTCTTTTCCAGGAGCGAATTCTACAAATGCACCGAATTCTTTAATACTAATTACTTTACCGGTAAATACTTGTCCTTCTTCAAAATCAGTTGTTATTATTTTGATATATTTAACAGCCTTGTTAATCATATCTATATCAGTTCCACATACTGATACTGCTCCTTCGTCTGATATATCAATCTTAACTCCTGTTTCTTCTATAATTGAATTAATAGTCTTACCTCTTTGTCCAACAACGTCTCCAATCTTAGCTGGATCAATCTTAATTGAAACAATCTTAGGAGCATATTTTCCAACTTCTTTACGAGGTTCTGATATAACCGGAGCCATAATCTCATTTAAGATATAAGTTCTAGCTTCCTTAGTTCTTCTAATTGCTTCCTCTATAATAGGTCTTGTTAAACCATGAATCTTAATATCCATTTGGATAGCCGTAATACCATCATGAGTACCTGCCACCTTAAAGTCCATATCTCCGAAGAAATCCTCTAGACCTTGAATATCTGTAAGTACGATGTAATCATCATCTGTATCTCCTGTAACAAGACCTGTAGATATACCTGCAACAGATTTCTTAATTGGTACACCGGCAGCCATAAGTGCTAATGTTGATGCACATATACTTGCTTGTGATGTTGAACCATTTGATTCCATAGTTTCTGAAACAGTTCTTATAGCATATGGGAATTCTTCTTCTGATGGAAGAACTGGCACAAGTGCTCTCTCTGCTAATGCTCCATGTCCGATTTCACGACGTCCTGGTCCTCTAGATGGTTTAGTTTCACCAACTGAGTATGATGGGAAATTATAATGATGCATATAACGTTTACTTGTCTCTGTTTCATCTAATCCATCTATTCTTTGTGCTTCTGATAAAGGAGCCAAAGTAGCTACTGTAAGAATCTGAGTTTGTCCACGTGTAAACATACCTGAACCATGAACTCTTGGAAGTAAATCTATCTCAGCTGCAAGAGGTCTAATCTCAGTTATAGCTCTACCATCTGGACGCTTATGATCTTTTAAAATCATCTTTCTTACTGTTTTCTTTTGATATTGATATAAAGCTTCATCTAATTTTGCTAAATAATCTTCATTTTCAGCAAAAGCTTCTTCTAATTTTTCTTTAATAGCCTTAATGTTTTCTTCTCTAACTTGTTTAACATCTGTAAATACTGCTTCTTCCATTTCTTCTGGTGAAACAATCTCTTTCATTGCATTAAATAATTCTTCTGGTACTGCAAAACTCTCATATTCGTGTTTTTCTTTACCGCATTCTGCAACTATTGTATCAATAAATTTGATAACTTCTTGGTTAACATCATGAGCAGCAAATATTGCTTCTATCATCTTATCTTCTGGAACTTCATTAGCACCAGCTTCAATCATAATAACCTTATCTCTAGTTGAAGCAACAGTAAGAGCTAAGTCTGATACATTCTTTTGGGCTGTTGTTGGGTTAAATACGAATTCTCCGTCAATTAATCCAACTTGTGTAGTTGCACATGGACCATCAAATGGGATATCTGATATACATGTAGCGATAGCTGAACCTAACATAGCAGTAAGTTCTGGACTACAAGTAGGGTCTACTGACATTACTAAGTTATTTAAAGTAACATCATTACGATAATCCTTAGGAAATAATGGTCTCATTGGTCTATCTATAACTCTTGATGTTAATATAGCATTCTCAGATGCCTTTCCTTCTCTCTTATTAAATCCTCCAGGTATTTTACCTACAGCATATAACTTTTCTTCATATTCAACACTTAATGGGAAGAAATCGATTCCTTCTCTTGGCTTATCTGATGCAGTAGCAGTTGATAAAACTACTGTATCTCCATAATGAACAAATGCTGCTCCATTTGCTTGTGCAGCAACTCTTCCAACATCTATTGTAAGAGTTCTTCCTGCTAATTCCATTGAAAAACTTTTGTACATAATTTCTAGTCTCCTTTGATAATATTTGTTTAGACTAATAATGCTATACTATGGTCATTCTTTAGATTTAAACTAAACATATGCCATACAACACGCCATTCATTATTAATCACTCTGCTATATATATTTCCTATAGGCAAGAAGCCGAAACAACTGAAAAAATTATTTTATACCCTAACTTTTAACATCTTATATATGTATAACATATTATCTAAACTTCTAATAAAATAACCTTTTCAGAAGTCTCGGATACACTCCTGCCTAACATAGCCTTTAACATTATAACACTAATAATTAGAAATTACTAGCAATTTTTTAAAGTGATAAGAAAATGCCTGTAACAGTTCAACCATCGGCTGAATAGTTACAAATGCCAATCTCTAGCTAAACTCACTCCAAAATAAACTATCGGAATATCTAAACTTTAAACTTATAGTAAAAATGTGAGAACGTATATTTTCTTCCATCGTCACTCGAACAAGAACAAAGCGTATCAAGTCATGTTTTGTTTCATATAAAATACGGCTCTATTTCCTATGAAACAAAAAAGGTATAGAACTTAATCTATACCTTTCATAATTAATTATATTATTTTCTTAATCCTAAACGTTCAATAAGAGTTCTGTAACGATTGATATCGTTTTTCTTAAGATACATTAAAAGACCTCTTCTTTGTCCTACCATCTTAAGAAGACCTCTTCTTGAATGGTGATCTTTTTGATTAACCTTTAAATGTTCAGTTAATTCTGTAATTCTTGCAGTAAGTAAAGCTACTTGAACTTCTGTTGAACCAGTGTCAGTTGGAGTTTTACCATATTCTGCAATAATTGCTTCTTTTTTCTCTTTACTTAACATAATTAATTCCTCCTAGTTAGTCTATACGCCTAATACTAAGATACGGACGGAGAACCCATTATCTGAGTATCGGCTTGAAGGTACGCTTTCATTATCGTAACCTTCGTCTCACAATTGTTATATTACCATAATTTTTCACCTTAATCAAGGCTTTTTTAGTATATTTAATAGAATTTTAAATGTTTAGTTTTTTTTAGTAAAATTAAGCAATTTTCAATTTTTTTATCACAGCAAGTAGTAATAATTTTTCTTATTAATGTAAGTTAAAACACAGTTAAAATTATTTTTCTCTAATATATTTTTCTAAAAACTCTTTTTCCTTATCAGACAAATTTGCCTTTTCTAACAGATCTGGTCTTCTTTCATAAGTTCTAATGATTGATTGTTCTCTACGCCACTTCTCTATATTTCCATGGTGTCCTGATAATAAAACATCTGGAACCTTTCTTTCTAGCACTTCTTCTGGCCGTGAATACTGTGGGTATTCTAATAAATTATCTTGAAAAGATTCAAATTCAGCTGATATATCATTATGTAAAACTCCTGGAACTAGTCTAGATATTGCATCTATCATCATTAATGAAGGCATCTCTCCACCTGTTAATACAAAATTCCCAATAGACACATCATCTGTAACTATTTCCTCTAATACTCGTTCATCTATTCCCTCATAGTGTCCACATAAAAAGATTAACTCATCTTCTTTTGCTAACTCTTCAGCCATTTTTTGATTAAAAACCTTTCCTTGTGGAGTCATGTATAACACACGTGGCTTTTTATTTTTATTCTGTCTCTTATCAATTATGCTTTGATATGCCTTATATATTGGCATAGCTTGCATAACCATTCCAGCTCCACCACCATAAGGATAATCATCTACCTTCATATGTTTATTTTCAGAAAAATCACGAATATTTATAGCATCTATTGAAATTAAATCATTATTAATTGCTCTCCCAAGAATACTCACTTTGGTCGCATCTTCAATCATTTCTGGAAATAAAGTCATTACATGAAATTTCATTTTATCGTCCTCTCATTTATTACTTATCATTACCTAAATATATATCTAATAAACCTGGTAATAAATGTACTCTAACCTCTTTCTCATCTACATTTACATCAATTACACATTCCTTTGTTACAGGAATTAGAACTTCCTTATTATCTGTAGTATTTACAACATACACATCATTAGCACCTGTAATCATAACGTCTGTTAATTCACCAATTGTTTCATCATTATCATCATTTATTACCTTACAACCTACCAAGTCACATATAAAATTCTCATTTGGTGCCAGTTTAACAGCATTTTCTCTTGTAACATACAACTCTTTGCTCTTATATTTTTCAATATCATTAATATTATCAATTCCTTTAAATTTAACAATGACAAATTGCTTAAAATACTTTACACTTTGAACTTCTAATTCTAGTAGTTCTTTCCCAGTATCTAAAATAACATTTTTTAATTTACTATATCTCTTTACATCATCAGTTGTTGGAAATACTTTTACTTCACCGCGTATACCGTGTGTTGATGAAATAACTCCAACACGTAATAAATTATCCATTTAATTTCCTCATTTCATTAATCTTCCCATGGACGAATTCTATATGTTACACCCAAATCATCACATATTTTCTTACATTCTGCTTCTTCTTCTTTGGTAAGAGTTGTGCTAACTGTAGTTAATACAACTTCTTTTACATATTGTTTTACTTTACTAGCAAAATCTAGCATTCCATCAAATCCATCAACACCAAAACGATTACGAGTAAGCTCATAATATTTTTCTTTATTTGGTGTATTTAAACTTATAGATACTATATCTATTTTATCTTTAAACAATGGAGTGACATCCTTATCAAAATATAAGTTAGCCAAACCGTTAGTATTTATCCTTATTGGTTTATTATATTTTTCTTTTAAATACTGTGCTACTTCTAAAACATCATATATTCTTATAGAAGGTTCACCAAATCCACAAAATACAATCTCATCATAACTCTCAACATCCCACTTATTAAACTCTGCCTTAACTTCCTCAACTGTTGGTTCTCTATCTAGCCACAAACTATCAGAATCTTCCATTTTATCTTTACTTTGTCTTAAGCAAAATGTACACGCACATGTACATTTATTTGTCATATTTACATATATATTATTATGCACTTTATATAATATTGTCATCATTCGTCAGCACCTCGATTTAATTCATATAATATTTCTTCAAAACATACACCGTCTGTATATGGAATTTGCTTTTTTTCTGTCTCAATTATACAGTCTTGTATAAACTTTTCTGCCTTTTGTACAGAATCATCTAATGAAATTCCATTTACTGCATCAGCAATAATAATAGATGAAAATATATCTCCTGTCCCCGAACGTGTCTTACCAACTTTCTTCTGCGTTGATAAAATAAACTCTCCTGATTCTTTTAAAACAGCATTAGTAACTGTATCATTTTCTTCTATTCCAGAAATTACAATATTCTTTGCGCCCATTTTTTGAATCTTTAAAGCTATTTCTTTAATTTCTTGATAATCCCATTCTGAAGTTCTATACGTAGTTCCTGTAAGTATACAAGCCTCTGTAATGTTTGGTGTTACTATATCGGAATAGGTACATAATTCTGCCATTTTATTGCACATTTCAGATGTATATGTAGGATAAACATGGCCAAAATCCCCCATAACTGGATCTACAAGAATAATCGTATCATCTTTTTTAAAATTCTTTATAAATTCTTGTACTATATTAATTTGTCTTTCAGATCCTAAAAAACCTGATGCAATTCCCTTAAATTGAAGGTCTAACTTTTTCCATTCATTTATATAAATAGGCATAATATCCGTTAAATCTTGATAGAAAAAGCTATCAAATCCTGTATGGTTAGAAAATAATGATGTTGGTATCGGACAACTCTGTATACCTAAATAAGATATTATTGGCATAGAAACAGCCAATGAACAACGTCCAAAACCAGAAAAATCATTTATTAATGCAATCTTTTTTTGATTATTATGATTTTTCAATTCCATATTATATTAAACCTCCATTTAATTTCAGAACTAAAATCCATTTTAACTACATTTATTCTTCACATATGAAGTACTTGTTCCTCATTATTTCTTTAAATAAAACACCTCATACTACAGCAATATACCATAATATGAGGCTTAAGCATCATAGTTATATTTTGAGAACTCATAGTTCATCTTCAAATATATTCTTATTATTGAATTTCAACAATAACTTTCTTATCTTCTTTTGATGCTGCGGCTTTAACAACTGTACGAATAGCTTTTGCTATTCTACCTTGTTTACCGATTACTTTACCCATATCGTCTGTTGCAACCTTTAATTCTAATACTAGAGCATCCTCTTTCTCAGATTCGTTAACTACAACCTCTTCAGGGTGATCAACTAATGACATAGCAATTACTTTAACTAATTCTTTCATTACCTTTCACCTCACTATTTAACAATATTGGCATTCTTGAATAATTTACTTACTGTTTCAGTTGGTTGTGCACCGTTAGCTAACCATTTCTTAGCAGCTTCTTCGTCAACCTTAACTACGCTTGGTTCTTTAGTTGGATCATAAATACCGATTTCATCGATAAATCTACCATCTCTTGGTGATCTAGCGTCAGAAACAACTATTCTATAAAAAGGAGCTTTCTTTTGTCCCATTCTTTTTAATCTGATTTTTACTGCCATTACCTTTCACCTCCTTGATAATGTATATCTATATCAAGCCTAAATTGACTTGCTAGCAATAATAATTTACTTAGACTCTTATTAGAATCCAAATGGCATCTTAAACTTACCAAATTTGCCTTTGCCCTTCATCATACCAGACATTTGCTTCATCATCTTACGAGATTGTTCAAATTGTTTTACAACACGATTAACCTCTGCTATATCAACGCCTGCACCTTTAGCAATTCTATTCTTTCTAGAAGGATTAAGAATACTTGGATTTGTTCTCTCTTCCATTGTCATTGACTGAATTATAGCTTCAAATGGTTTCAACGCGTCATCATCTATCATATCTAAGCCTTGCAACTGATTAGCTCCTGGAAGCATACTAATAAGTGAAGTTAAGCCACCCATTTTCTTCATCTGTTGCATTTGTTCTAAGAAATCATTAAAATCAAACTCTGCCTTACGCATCTTCTTCTCTAATTCCTTAGCTTTATCCATATCCATCTCAGCTTCTGCTTTCTCAATAAGTGTTAATACATCACCCATACCAAGAATTCTTGAAGCCATTCTATCTGGATAAAATTGCTCTAAATCAGATAATTTCTCGCCCATACCTACATATAATATAGGTTTATTAGTTACTGCTCTAATTGATAAAGCTGCACCACCACGAGTATCACCATCTAATTTAGTAAGAATAACTCCTGTAATATCAAGTGCATTATTAAATGTCTCTGCAACATTTACTGCATCTTGACCTGTCATTGAGTCTACTACCAAAATTATATGGTCTATATCAATATTAGCTTTAATATCTTTAAGCTCATTCATCATATCTTCATCTATATGTAATCTACCAGCAGTATCTAGTATAACTACGTTATGATTGTTCTTGTTCGCATGTTCTATAGCTGCCTTAGCAATATTAACTGGGCTATGTCCATCTCCCATTGAGAATACTTGCACACCTTGTTTTTCTCCATTAACTTGTAACTGCTTAATTGCAGCTGGTCTATATATATCACAAGCAACTAATAGAGGATTTTTACCTTTTTGCTTAAACTTTCCTGCAAGCTTTGCTGTAGTAGTAGTTTTACCAGCACCTTGTAAACCACACATCATAATAACTGTAATTTCACTACCTGGTTTAAGAGCAATATCTGTTGTTGTATCACCCATTAGCTTAACCATTTCTTCATTTACAATCTTAATAACCATTTGACCAGGTGTTAAACTAGTAAGAACATCCTGTCCAATAGCTCTCTCATTAACAGCCTTTATAAATTGTTTAACGACTTTAAAGTTAACATCAGCCTCTAATAACGCTAGTTTAACTTCTCTCATTGCAGCCTTAACATCTGCTTCAGTTAATCGACCTTTTCCTCTTAAATTTTTAAATACATTCTGAAGTTTCTCTGATAAACTATCAAATGCCATTAAACTTCATTCCCTTCATTTTCTATATAAGCTATCACCAAAAATTAACGATATTTCTTTTTATTATCTCTTTCTATAATTACAAAACTATGATTACAAAATTTATATCTCATCTATCATATTTTTTACTAATTTATCTATCTCGTTAAGTCTTTTAAATGTATTATCATCAAAATCTTTAGTTTCCTTGATTGATTCTACTAAGACTTGTATATTATCAACTTTATCTTGCATAGCCTCGTATTTCTTTAGCAAGTGTAATTTCTGCTCATATTCATATAATTTCTTAGTTGTTCTCTTTATTACATCATGAATACCTTGTCTGCTTATACCTCTATTAAAAGCTATCTCGCTTAAAGATAAATCATTTACAATATAATCAGCATAAATCTCTTTATTATGCTCTGTAAGCAATTCTCCATAAAAATCAAACAACAAACCTTGATTATACTTCTCATCTAAAAACTCTTTATCTAACAAAATATTATCTTCATTCTTAGAGCCCATAAAATCACCTTCACTAGTATAACATAAAAAATATGGTATGTAAAGCTTTTTTCTTGACATACCATATTTTATACTATCACTTATCAATTGTCAAGCATTTTTCTTGACATATTTATAACTTTTGCAACCGTCCCCAAAAAAACAATTGGAGCTATTCTAACGAATAAGAACTCAAAACTATAAAAAATTGTACCTAAAACCCTAAACAGGATAAGCCCCATTAGCCTTATCGGCAACTGATAAATCTACTTTTTTTTGTTGAGCTTCTCTATATTCAAAGAATTCTGTAGCAACTTGTGGGAATAATGCATATGATAATATATCTTCATCCTGTTGCTTATACTTCTTCATTTCAGCTTCAATAGTAGCTAACTCAGGTTTTAACAAGTCAGCTGGTCTACATGTAATAGGCTTCTCATCACCAATTGCTTTCTTTTGAATCTCTTTATTAACTGGTTTAGCAGTTTGACCATATTCACCCTTAAGTAAAGCCTTACTTTCCTTTGTAATCATCTTATAACGTTCTCCACTAAGAACATTAAGTACAGCTTGAGTACCTACTATCTGGCTTGAAGGAGTAACTAGTGGTGGCTCACCAAAGTCTTTACGAACTCTTGGTACTTCTGCTAAAACTTCATAATATTTATCTTCTGCTTTAGCTTCTTTTAATTGTGAAACTAAGTTAGATAACATTCCACCTGGAACTTGATATAATAAAGTCTTAATATCAACACCCATAACCTTAGGATTAAGTAATCCGCTTTCAAGAGCTTCATCTCTCATAGGACGGAAATAATCAGCTATCTCGGCTAATAAGTTTTGGTCAAAATTAGGGTCATATTCTGTTCCTCTAAATGTCTCTGCCATAACTTCTGTTGCTGGTTGGCTTGTTCCCATTGCAAATGGACTTATAGCTGTATCAATTATATCACATCCAGCTTCCACGGCTTTCATATAAGTCATAGCTGCCACACCACTTGTATAATGTGTATGTAATTGAAGTGGAATATCTATGGCACCTTTTATTGCAGAAACTAATTCTGTTGCTTTATAAGGAACTAATAATCCAGCCATATCCTTTATACATATAGAATCAGCACCCATATCTTGTACTCTCTTTGCTATATCTACATAATAATCTGTAGTATAAGCATCACCTAAAGTATAAGAAATTGCTATTTGTGCATGACCTTTTTCTTTCTTAGTTGCTTTAACAGCACATTCTAAGTTACGTAAATCATTTAAAGCATCGAAAATTCTTATTATATCAATACCATTTGCAATTGATTTTTGAACAAAATATTCAACTACATCATCAGCATAATGACGATATCCTAATATATTTTGTCCTCTTAGTAACATTTGTAACTTAGTATTCTTAAATCTATCTTTTAATTTTCTAAGTCTTTCCCATGGATCTTCCTTAAGGAATCTTAAAGAAGCATCAAATGTTGCTCCTCCCCAGCATTCTACTGAGTTATACCCTACTTTATCCATTTTTTCTATAATAGGAAGCATATCCTCTGTTTTCATTCTTGTTGCTATCAATGATTGATGAGCATCTCTGAGAACTGTTTCTGTAATTTTAACTGGTTTTTTTATAATTTCAGACATATTTACCTCTTTCTGCATCACAACAGATGCTTTTTTAAATTATAAAAACTTTTATTTTTTCAAATATCTTGTTTAAGTAACATTTTTACTATTTAACACCAAATATTGCCATAAATGTTCCTGCTGCTACGGCAGTACCAATAACACCCGCAACATTAGGTCCCATAGCGTGCATCAACAAGAAGTTTGTAGGATCAGCTTCTGCTCCAACTTTTTGTGAAACACGAGCTGCCATAGGAACTGCTGATACTCCTGCCGAACCAATGAGTGGGTTAACTTTACCATGTGTGAATTTACACATTAATTTACCAAATAATACACCTGCTGTTGTACCTATAGCAAATGCAATAAGTCCTAATGCAACAATCTTTAGTGTATCTATTGTTAAAAAAGCCTGTGCTGAAGTTGTAGCACCAACTGAAGTTCCAAGTAAAATTACTACAATGTACATTAATGCATTACTTGCAGTTTCTTGTAATTGCTTTACAACTCCTGACTCTCTAAATAAATTACCTAACATAAGCATACCCACAAGCGGTGCCGTAGTTGGAAGCAACATGCAAACTACTATTGTAACGACTATAGGAAATAATATTTTTTCTAATTTTGAAACTGGTCTAAGTTGTTCCATTTTAATCTTTCTTTCCTTTTCAGTTGTAAATAACTTCATTATCGGTGGTTGAATAATTGGTACAAGTGACATATAAGAATATGCCGCAACTGCAATTGAACCCATATATGCTGATTGACCTAACTTACCTGCTAAGAATATTGATGTAGGTCCATCTGCTCCACCAATTATTGATATTGCTGCTGCTGCCTTACCATTGAATCCCATTACAATAGCAATAATGTATGCTGCATATATACCAAACTGTGCTGCTGCTCCTAATAAAAAGCTTTTTGGATTGGCTATTAATGGTCCAAAATCTGTCATTGCACCAACACCAAGGAAAATAAGTGATGGTAAAATACTCCATTCATCTAACTTAAAGACATAATGTAGCAAACCACCTTCTTGCATAATTGGTGGATAAATATTAACCAATAACATACCAAAAGCTATCGGAACTAACAACAGTGGTTCATATCCTTTTTTTATTGCCAAGTATAAGAATACACATGCAACAAGTATCATTACATAATTACCCCAATACAAATTGGCAAAAGCTGTTTGAGCAGCTAAATTTTCCAAAGTATGAATTATCATATTCATTATAATTCCTCCATTAACTTAATAGTTCCAAACTCAAAATAGTTTATTATTCTAATGTAGCAAGAACATCTCCTGCTTCTACAGCATCACCTACTGCTACATTTACACTAGCTAATACACCATCTTGACTGGCAACTATTTCGTTTTCCATTTTCATAGCTTCTAATAATATAATTACATCACCTTTTTTTACACTATCTCCTTCTTTTGCCTTAACGTTAAGAATCTTTCCAGGCATAGGTGAATTAATCTTAACACTTCCTTGTTTTCCTGTTGCTTTAGGTGCCTTAGCTACTTTTGGTGCAACTGAAGCACTAGCAACTGGAGCTTGATTAGTTGCTCCTGTCTCTTCTACAGTAACCTCATATGCTGTTCCATTAACAGTAATTGTATATGATTTCATTATTAAATCCTCCTAATTTATATTATTTACTTAATCTACGAATCTTTCTAACCACCAAACCATCTGGTGTATAATTATTATCCTGATAACTAGCCATTATAGCTGCAGTAATTACAGCAACAAGCTCTGTCTCACTGTTTAAATCTACTTCTTCATTACCAATATTAGTTGCTACAGGTTCAGTAGCGTTTGCCTCACTTACATTAACTGATTTATTTTTATTAAAACCATGTATAAATAAATCTGATATAGGTTTTAACAAAGAAATGATAAATGATATAACTATTAAAGCAATAAATACTGTTCCCATACCTAATAAAGTATTGATTCCAGCAGTAGCTAAGCTAGCTCCAGTCGCAAGATAAATATCAATCATTTTTTACCTCTTTTCTGAACATTTTAAACAGTTCCATGCTTTTTGCTTATTCTATCTTCTCTCTTTGTAAATAGCATCTCATATGCATATATAAGATTCTTACGAGTAACTTCTGGATTGATAATAGCATCAACATATCCTCTTTTTGCTGCAGATTCTGTACTAGCTTGAAGATTTCTATATTCATCAGCTTTCTCGTTAATTACATTGACATCTTTCTCATCTGCATACATAATCTTAGCTGCCATATCAGCTTCCATAGTACTTATCTCAGTATTTGACCAAGCAAATACCATATCAGCACCAATATGCTTTGAATTCATAGCAACATAAGCACTACCATATGAATTGCCAATGATAACATTTATCTTAGGAACTGTTGCCTCTCCAAATGCGTACATCATTCTAGAAGCACTAACTGCTACTCTCTTTTCGCCACATACTGTATTTCTAAATCCTGTAGTTGCTGTTAAAGTTAATATAGGAATATTAAATGCATCACATATCTTAACAAAACGTTCTGCCTTATAACATCCATTTGCAGTCATAGTTGTTTCAAGTTCCTTAGTACCTTCTTCTGTGACTATCTCACTTCTGTTAGCAACTGCACCTACAGTCATACCGTTTAATCTGATAAATGCAGTAACCATTGATTTAGCATAATCAGCTTTAACTTCTATTACTCTACCATCGTCAGATATTCCTTCTAATATCTTAAGAGCATCTTTAGTTCCATTTACATCATTAAATCTATTAAGATCATCTGTACATTCATCATATGAAGCATCATCTTCATTATTAGTTGGTATAAATGTAACTAATTCTCTAATAGATGAAAATAATACTTCTTCATTCTCACATACAAAGTCTACATTTCCTATCTCTGCTTGGAAGTCTGCTGCTGCAGTATCTTTCTTTGATGAATGATTTCCTTCCAATGTATTAGGTGCATTTACATATAATTTTGCATCATCTTTTAACATGTATGTAAAATCGCTTAATGCACTTACAAGTGCTTCTCCACCACCACAGTTTCCTACAACTGCTGTAATCTGTGGTATAACACCTGATGCTTCTATTTGCTTAGTGTATATACTACCAAGACCTGCCAAGGCATCTGTTGCCTCTTGTAATCTTAGTCCACCGCAATCAAGAATTCCGATAACTGGAGCACCTACTTTTATAGCCATATCATATAGATTTGCTATTTTTTTAGCATGCATTTCTCCAATTGTTCCATTTAGTGCAGATACATCTTGACTATATACATATACTGGATTACAGTCTATTACACCATATCCAGTAATTACGCCATCTGCAGGAACTTCATTACTTGATAAATTAAAATCTGTGTTTCTCCTTGTTACGAGTGCACCAATTTCTACAAAACTATTCTCGTCTAGCAAATATTCTATTCTTTCTTTTGCTGACCAATGTTTCGAATTGCTCATAACTCAACCTCCATATTTTCCTTATATTTATTGTAAGCTTATGATTTAAAAACATGTCTTATATCATTTATTAAATCTCCACTTTTTGTCCATTATACATTATACACTAAAATTTTCAAAACACAATACCGTTTTTTATATCGACTGTAATTTGTTTTATATTAGCTGACGCTTTTCATTGTCTACAATTACAAAACCAAATATTAATTCATTATACAACTTGTATTAATCAATGTCATCAGCAATCTAAATAACTCAGGATAAACTTATAAATCGTCGATTGTAAATTTAATTTCCACCCCCTTTCCCCCTAAGGGTTGAACTAAATCTTACAAACCTTAAGAGTTGAAGTTACTCTTACAATCTCTACCCTTTCTTTATTATCTTTCGGTAATGATAACGAATAGTATCATAAAAAGTCATCGCTCTCGCTTCTTGCACTACCTAGCACTTCTACAGTTTCAGCACTACCTAACTTTGTTAGGCAGCACTGAAATCTGTGAAGTAAGGTATTGCAAAGGACTTTTTATCGATACTATTCGTTATCGTTACCTTACTTTACTGAAGATGTTAGAAATGTAATTAATACTACTCTTATAATTAATAAGTTATAATTAAGATATGTGATGCTGGTCTCTTTAATTATGAAAGGGGATAAATATTATGAATAAGAAGAAAAAACACTTAACTTTTGACGAACGTCAAACTATTAAAAATATGTTAGATAAAAAGGAGTCTTTTAAAAGTATTGCAAGAGAATTATGTCGTGATTGCACTACTATTTCCTAAGAAGTTAAAAATCATATTACATTTAAGAAAACTGGAAGTTGGGGACATAAATTTAATGATTGTATCAATAGGTTTAATTATCCTATTACAAACTTGTGCTCTGAGCCTACTTGTAATAATAAAAATTGTTATGCATGTGGTAGATGCTATAAATATTGTAAAGATTATAAAAAGCAAACTTGCATTTCTATAGAAATTGAATCTCTTTCAACAACTTCGTAAATTCCTTGAACTATTGCCTCACAATATGTACTTCCATAAGATAATCCATTTGAATTATTTAAAAATAATGGTTTATCGTCATAATAATCAAATAGAACGGCAATTGTAGGACATAAATAAATCTATCATAAAAACTCCTTTATTTATCTTTTAATATACTATAAATCAAATCATCATATAATTTACCATTATACTCATGATGTTCTCTCAAAGTACCATCTAAAGTAAATCCACACTTTTCAAGTAATTTAATAGATTTTTTATTGAATACAGCAGTTTGTGCATATATTTTATTTAACTGTGTTTTATTAAACATATCAAATATCACATTTTTCAATGCCTTTGACATAATTCCTTTTCCCTGATATTTATTAGACAATAAATACCCAAGTTCAACACTACGATTTCTAGTATTTAAATCATAAAATGATATACGTCCTACCAGTTCTTCTCTTTCTAATATGTCATCGTAATAAAAAATCCCCAATAATAAATTTTTATCATTTGTAATAAGTTTTTTAAATATTTCTTTTGATTCATCTTCTGTTCTATTAAATACAGGTCTACATGACATTAAATATTGATCAAAGTCATTATTTTTTTTATATACATAAGTTCTGCTACATTAATCTGTTTTATTACAATATCATCCCCACACAACGGCAACTCATTAACAAAATTAAAATAAAATTCATTATTAATATTTGTCCTATTATTCATAATCAACATTCTCCATTCTTTCATATAATCTACTACCTAATCGGTCTCTTGTGTCATACCAATTTTCAAGAGTAGGAATTACAACCCTAACAACAGGTGGTGCATCTTTAATACTATAATCTGTTAAATTTTCAACATAAATGTTCATCATATTTTCTTCTAATAATTGTATTACATATTCTAATTCTTCATTTAAGTTTCCAAATGAAAATGTATCATTTATACTTGTAACTTTCATGGTTAACAGCCCCTCTCATTGCTTATCCCCCATAATAGTTCTTTAAGTGTATTATAACAGAATATCAATATATTTTGTATCTTAAAATGAGGTTTTATAAAGAAAACAAGCCAAAAACTATCATTTTAATAGTCTTTGGCTATGAAAAATCCTTTATTTATAAGGTATCTTTTAAAAATGCATCAAATCATTCCGAAACTGGACTATATAATAAATAATATTATATTATTATATAGAAAAATTAGGATTAAAATATTTAAATCGTCCCTAGAACTTTCTTGAAATTTCCATAAATTTCTATTATAATTACCTCAAATTAATATTTAAGGAGATGATCAATTGGGTACCCCCGATATAATAATGCTAATAGTATTAGTAATCTTGATATGCTTAAGTAGTTTTTTCTCATCATCAGAGACAGCTTTAACTACTGTAAATAAAATTAAGATTCGTAAATTAGCTGAGGAGAATAACAAAAATGCTCAAATAGTTCTAAAACTAATTGAACAACCATCAAAGATGCTTAGCGTAATATTAATTGGAAATAATATAGTAAATATACTAGCATCTTCACTTGCTACAGTTTTAGCAACAAAATACTTTCATAATTATGGTGCAGGTATTTCTACAGGTGTAATGACTATATTGGTTCTAATATTTGGTGAAGTAACTCCCAAATCACAAGCCACAGTAAGAGCAGAAAAAATTGCCTTAAGAAGTGCTAACGCAATATATATGCTTTCATACATTTTAGCACCAATAAGCTATGTAATTAATAAAATTGCATCTATTCTATTAAAAATATTAGGTGTCAACACTAATAAACCTACTAACTTAATAACTGAAAAAGAATTTAGAGCTATAGTAGATGTAAGTCATGAAGAAGGTGTTATCGAAAGTGAAGAACGTAAAATGATAACAAACATAGTTGATTTTGGTGATTCTGTAGCAAAAGACATTATGGTTCCTCAAATCGATATGTGTTATGTTGATGCCAATTGTACCTACGAGGAATTAATACAAACCTTTAATAAAGATAAATTTTCAAGATTGCCTGTATATAGAGATTCAAAAGATGACATTCTTGGTATCATTAACTTAAAAGATGTTTTCTTTTATGATAAAAACACTGATAATTTCAACATAGAAGAACTAATTCGCAAACCACTATATACTTTTGAATACAAAAAGGTATCTGACTTATTTATAGAAATGAAAAAAGACTCTATATCATTTGCAATAGTATTAAACGAATATGGTTCAACCGCTGGTATGATAACTATGGAAGATATTATAGAAGAAATAGTTGGTGAAATTCGTGATGAATATGACTATGACGAGGAAGATTTGATAAAAGCTATATCAGATAAGAAATATATAGTTGACGGTTCAGCCAAATTAGAGGACGTAAATGAAGTTATTGGATTAAACCTTCACTCAGATAATTATGATTCAATAGCAGGACATCTACTCTTCCTATTGTCTCATATTCCACTTGAAGGAGAAAAATTAACTCACGAAGGCGTAACTTATACTATAAAAAAATTAGATAAAAATAGAATTGAAAAAATTCTTATTGAATTATAGTAAAAGCGGTGTGCCCCCTGCACACCGCTTTCATCTAACAACCCCTCACTGTTGCTATACCCCTACATCAACAGTTCGTGTATATTAGATAGTCATTTGCTTTATTGCCCCTCTACATATAAGCAAATGGCTTTATCTACTTATTTGTTTCTGTTTTATTCTTGCCTGACTTCTTTGCTTCATATAATAATTCATCTGATAAACTAATTGCCTTTATCGTTTCTAACTTATCTTCTTTATTATCAAATGCCCCTAAGCTTGCAGTCACCTTGAATTCATCAAATGTCAAATCACTAATTTTTTTTCTTATTTCTTCTGCAATATCATATGGACTCTTATCATTAATATTTTTAATTAAAACTAAAAACTCTTCTCCACCATATCTAAAAGTCCTAATTAAATCAGAGTTGTAAGAATTTAAAACCTCTCCTATTTCTTCAATGACTTTATCTCCAGCTAAATGTCCATATGTATCATTTACGGATTTAAAATTATCTATATCAAGTAAAATTATACCTTCAATTGATTGCTTTCTCATCTCTTCAATATACTTATTAAGAGATAATCTATTATACAAATTTGATAAAGCATCTCTTTGGTATAAATCTTCTGCCTCTAGCTGCTTCATAATTGCCATTTCTCTATTGCGATACTTCATCATCGAAAAAACCATAATAGCAAATATAATTATTATATTATTAATAATTATATCACTTGAACTTATACTAAAGCCATAATTAGCTATTAATACAGCGTAAATAATTGGTGTTACTATAGCAAATATAGGCATATACACTTCTGGTGCTATATATAAAAAGCTAAGTTCTACACAAGTTCCTATAAAACTCTCTACTGTTCCAAGCTTAAATATATCAAATACAGTTCTTAGCAAAACTAAAATATAAGAAACTACAACAAATACATCATAAACCTTTGTCATATTTACATATCTTTTTTTAGCCAAATTCTTTTTAGCCACAACATAGGATACAACTGTTACTCCTATCACACATATATATATCCCGATGTATACTAAATAAGTCTTTCTTGGTTTCTGGCTATAGTAATAAATTTGCTGTAAGATCAACAAGGTTTTCATAACAAATGTATACACGGTCAAATAAAATAATATTTTAAAGTTTTGCTCTGCCATTATTTGAAGTGTTTTATTTTTATATATAATTTTCTTATTATCTGGCATACACATGCAAACCTTTCATTTTTACGACATCTTATACTTAATTTTACCATATTTTAACAATTTTCACAAGTAAACTACTAGCCTCATTTATTATATTTACTAATATTATTGATTAAATTTATTAATAATTGAATTTTTTGCATTCATTGACTATAATTATCTTATCAAAAATAACTTGTTTTTACGCTCTCAGAATCGTAACTATTCGGCAGATGGCTGAATGTTACTGTGATATGAATTTCTGAGATTACATATACTAGGAAATGAGGTTACTATATCAATGATATTAGCATGTAATAATATAAATAAATCATTTTTAGATAATGATATTCTTAAAAATGTTTCATTTAACATAAATGAAAATGAAAAAGTTGCCATTGTAGGTGATAATGGCTGTGGTAAATCCACATTATTAAAAATAATTGTTGGTCTTATGAAATCAGATAGTGGTGAAGTTATAACTGCTAAAAATACAAACATAGGTTATTTAGCTCAACATCAAGATATAGATAGCAATAATACTTTATATGAAGAAATACTCTCTTCAAGAGACGATATTCTAAAAATTGAAGCTGATTTAGAAGAAACTCATAAAAAAATGGAGCAATCTACAGGTGTCGAATTGGATCGACTAGTTGCTAAATATACTTCACTAACGCAAGAATATGAAGGAAAAAATGGCTATTCCTATAAAAGTGAAGTTTTAGGAATACTAAATGGTTTAGGTTTTCCTGAAAGTGATTATAATAAAACTATAAATCAATTCTCTGGTGGACAAAAAACTCGAATAGCTTTAGGTAAAATACTACTTACTGCCCCAGAAATTTTAATACTAGATGAGCCTACTAACCATTTAGATATTAATTCAATTAATTGGCTAGAGAATTATTTACTTAACTATAAAGGAACAATTATTATAGTATCCCATGATAGATATTTCTTAGACAAGTTAGTCAACAAAGTCATACATATAGAACTTTGCAAAGCAACAACTTATTTAGGAAATTACACAGATTTTAATGAAAAATATACTAAGCAACGTGAAATAGACTTAAGACATTATGAAAATCAACAGAAGGAAATTAAACATCAGCAAGAAGTTATTGATAAATTAAAATCCTTCAATAGAGAGAAATCCATAAAACGTGCTGAAAGTAGGCAAAAAGCTTTAGATAAAATAGAAAGACTAGATAAACCTATTGAAGTAAATAATCAAATGAGGCTTACTTTTAAACCAAAAATAGAAAGTGGAAATGATGTTCTACATGTTGAAAACCTAGAAAAATCTTTTGGAGACTTACATTTATTTAAAAATGTTTCTTTTGATATAAAAAAAGGTGAAAAAGTTGCCTTAATTGGTGATAATGGTACTGGTAAAACTACTATCTTAAAGATATTAAATAGATTTCTACCTGCTGATAATGGAATGTTTAAATTAGGAACTAATGTTACTATAGGATATTATGACCAAGAGCAACAATTATTAAATCCTACTAATACTTTATTTGATGAAATATCTGATTTAAGACCAGAATTATCAAATACACAGATAAGAAACATACTTGCAGATTATCTTTTCACTGAAGATGATGTATTTAAACAAATTTCATCACTTAGTGGTGGTGAAAAAGGTAGGCTTTCCTTTGCTAGACTTATGCTATCAAATGCAAACTTTCTTATACTGGACGAGCCTACAAACCATCTAGATATATTATCTAAAAGTATACTTGAAAAAGCATTGAATTCATATGAAGGAACTGTATTATATGTATCCCATGACAGATACTTTATTAATACTACTGCAACCCGTATTTTGTCTCTATCAAATAATCAAATATATAACTACATTGGTAATTATGATTATTATTTAGACAAGAAGACAATTGTAGAAGGTGCTACTATTTCTTCTACTTCAACTAGCATAAACACACCTAATTCAGTTGTATCTACTTCTGTAGAAAGCGAATCTAAATTAGATTGGAAAGCCGCTAAAGAAGCTCAAGCTGCTGAAAGAAAGCGTCAGAATGCTATCAATAAAATAGAGAATGAAATATCATCTATAGAAACTAGAATATCAGAATTAGATAAACAAATGTCTAATCCAGATGTTGCGTCTGATATTTCAAAACTAATGCCTTTATCAAAAGAAAAAGAAGAATTAGACGAAAAGCTTTTAGAATTAATGGAAAAATGGGAAGACTTAAACTAGTCTTCCCATTTTTCTATCTAAATCTTGTACATTCATATTTTGAAAGCATATTTAAACAATTCATTATAGAATGATATTGCTCATCTATTCCTTTTTCATCGACAATACAATCAATTGATAAAGCACAGTTTCTTAAAATATGCTCGTCTAAATCTCCATTTATACGCATTTCTTTTAAAATATTCATCTTTTCTGTATATGTTTTAGCATCTAAGAATCCCATTAAATCACATGAAAGATTTTCTTTTTCATCCTCAGTTTCATCATCTTCTTTATAATTAAATATTATTACTTGCTCTGAACTGTTCTCTTTCTTATTTTCTAGATTATGTTTTTCAATATAATGAACATCATTTTCCTTATTATTATTCATATTAACAAGTTCAAATCTATTAATAAATTTATCCTCTATTTTTACCTGTTCCATAAACATCTCAAGCGGCCTTACATAATATTTAAAATCACCATACAATGCTTGATAAACTACCATTTTTTCTTCTGTTTCCGTATGTAATGCAACTGCTGTAATTTGATATAAGTTGCCTTTATAATGTCTATATATTTCTCCTTGCTTTGGTATATTATTACTCATGTATCCTGACCTCCCGTTCATATAAGAACTTAACTAAGTAATATGTTAGCACCAAAGTCTATAATTGTCCATTAGTTAATATCACCAATATTTGCCATTATTTTTTCTAATTTTTACTAAATTTCATCGATTATCTAATTTTTTTCGATAAATGTATAAAGATTTTTGATTTTTTGTCGAGTATATGGATAGACTAACTATAGCGAGGTACATAATTATGGCAATTTTAAATAATATAAAAACACAAAATTTTGATACTACAAAGTCAAATTCTATAAATAATTCAAATAAAACCAGTAGTAAAAATTCTACATCAAAAACCAGTTTTGATTCGTTTACTAAAAAGACTTATACTTATTCTGATGTTTTTGAAGCAGCATCACAAAAATATAATATATCAAAAGATTTATTAGAGGCTGTAGCATACACAGAATCGTCTTTTAGGGCCAATGCTACTTCTTACTGTGGTGCTCAAGGTATTATGCAACTTATGCCTGCAACTGCTAAGTCTTTAGGCATTACAGATGCATATGATCCTGTTCAGAATATAATGGGAGGTGCCAAATACCTCTCACAACTTTTAAAAAAATACAATGGTAATACTTCCTTAGCTTTAGCTGCATATAATGGTGGTTCTGGTAATGTTGCTAAGTACAATGGTGTTCCATCATTTTGTAAATCTTACGTAAATAAAGTTCAATCTCTAATGAAAAAAGGTGTAAAAGTTCCAGATAAATCTATAAGTATTGATACTTTATCAAAATCAGGTACACTTATGTCAGATTATAATAATTTTTCTCCAGATACAAGTACGTTTAATACTAATTATTCAAGGCCAAAATATGTTCAATTTGACCAATCTCAATTAACTAGAATAATTTCTTCTGAAAATAATACTAATACAATTGATATTTCAGAAAAAAAATTACTAGCAATTAGAGCACAAATGGCAAAAAATGTTAATAATTTTTATGATTTAGTCGATATAATAAACAGTATTAACAATTATTATATATAACACACATTACTATATTTTTTCTTTAGGGGGCTTTATTATGCAAAAAAAGAAAGGTAAATTAGGTTTATTTGGCGGTAATAATCAAAAAGGTAACGCCAACGTTTCTGTTATGGATAAAAAATCCGGATTAAATTCTAATTTCAAAGATCCTATCACTGATTTTTTAATATGTGATGGTGTTCTAAAAAAATATAATGGTAATAATACTATTGTAAATATTCCGGCAGAACTAGGTATAACTTCTATTGGTCAAAAAGCATTTTTTAGACGTACTGATATCAAAGCAATTAATATTCCTGATAACGTTACTTCTATTGCAAATTATGCATTTGCAGGTTGTGAAAATCTAGAAAGTATAGGAATCTCTGATAATGTCAATTTCATTGGAAACTATGCATTTGAAAATTGTAAATCTCTTACTCAAGTTAATCTACCAGACAGATTAATAAGTGTAGGAAGTTACTTATTTAGTGGATGTCAATCATTATTAAATGTACATTTACCATCTGAATTAAAATCCATAGGTAACTACATGTTTAATAAATGTGAATCATTAACTACTATTACTATTTCAAATAAGGTTACTAGTATTGGATGGAAAGCATTTAGCGGATGTTCTTCTTTAGTTGAAGTTAATTTTCCAAATGCACTTAATAGTATTGGAAATTATGCATTTGAAAATTGTTTTAAGTTAGAATCTATTTCTCTTTCGGCTAATATAACCTCTTTAGGCGAAGGTGTTTTCTTTATGTGTAAAAACTTACATCATATAGATTTAGACAGTTCAAATGCTACATATAAAATTGTAGATAATATATTATATAGTTTTGATGATGATATATTATATGTTTGTCCTGCAAAAGCACCTATTAGTAATGGACAATATATTATTCCAGAAGGCGTAAAGTCAATTTGTTATGGTGCTTTTTCAAGTTGTCTTAATCTACAAAGTATTTATTTACCTAATACAATAGAAACAATTGATCACTGTGCATTTTTTAATTGTATGAATTTACAAAAAATAAATCTTCCTGATACAATAAAAACTTTAGGTAAAAACGTATTTCATAATTGCTGTAGCTTAACAAATATATCTTTACCTACATCCATTACAGAAATAGAACCAGGAACATTTTCTGGTTGTGAAAATCTTCGTAAAGTAAATATGACTGATAACGTACATACAATTGGTGAAATTTCATTCTTTGGATGTGTTAACTTAGAAGAATTTACATTTCCAATTAATTTAACAGCTATAGGATGTGCTGCATTTACAAATTGTCAAAAACTAACTCAGATAAATATTCATAAAAATATAAATAATATAGCAAAAGGTGCATTTAGTCATTGTAATTCACTAGTGGACATTAATGTTTCTCCTGAAAATATGACTTATTCATCTTCAGATGGTGTATTATATTCTAAAAATCAAGCCTATTTATTAGTATATCCAGCTGGCAAAACAGAAACATCTTTTGTTATACCATCAACAGTTAAATATATTAATGATCAAGCTTTTTATGGTGTACTATATCTTCAAGAAGTAACTATACCATCTTCTATTCAAGATATTGGTATTTCAGCTTTTAGTGAAATGCCAGCATTAAGTAAAGTAACAATTGAAGAAGGTATTAAAAATATAGGCACATTTGTATTTTCAAAAAATAAAAATTTATCACTTGTATCATTTCCTAGAAGTGTTACTACAATTGACTCTTCTGCATTTACAGAATGTGATAATCTTAGTTTTGTATGTCCAACAGATTCATTTGCATATAAATTTGCAACTATAAAAAATATATCAATATACTCGGAAAGAAAAAATAATTTTGAGGCAAATTCTGAACAAGCAAATAATTCCTTCTACAAGGATGCAAAGCAAAAAAGTAAAGGTGGTTTTACTTTATTTGGTAGTAAAAAACCAAAAAATATAACTAAACAAGAAGAAAAAGCTGAAACTACTGAGTCACTTCAAGACGCAGTTCAAGAAACAATAACTGAACCTATTCAAAATCAATATTCTAATGCAGATTTTGATTTTGAAGAAAATAATGATATTAATAATACTTTTGAAAATACTAAATCAAATTTTGTTTCTGCAAATAATACCGAAACTGATAATTCTGACTTTAATTATTCAGATAATGATACTACTAACACTTCTTCATATGAAGAAGATTTAGGTTTTGAAATAACTGAAAATGATGACAATAGTTTTATGTCAGATATAAGCGATTTATTTGATAATATTACTGAACCAGAACCTCTTGAAAAGTCATCACATGATAATTATTATTCTTCATATGATAACAATAGTATGAATACAATTCAAGACCCTTTACCAATAAATAATTATCCAAATAATAATTCAAATAATAATGGTGTTATTAATGGTAATTTTGATAATTCACTATTATTCAGTGATGAAATTATAAATAGAAATTCTGAACCACTTAGAAAAGACAGTAATGCTGAATTACCTAATACAGATGGAGGTATTCAACCAGAGTACAGTTCACCTAATAAAATTCAGAATGTTGTTGTAAAACAAAATAGTACAAATAGTGTTATTTTATCATGGGAGCCTTACCCAGGTGCAAAAGAATATCATCTATTACATTTTAATACTAAAACAAAACTATATGATGACGTTTCAAAGATAAAAACAAATAAGGCTTTATTAACTGGAATTATTCCAAGTCATACTCAACAATATAAAATTGTAGCATATGGTTATGAGAATTATAAACGTACTTTACTCGCTTCATCAAGACCAGTAAGTATAAGTACTTCTCTTCCTGCTGTAACAGGTTTAGAATCAATAGCTGCAACAAGTAACTCATTATCATTTAGTTGGAATTCCATTCCTGATGCAGTTAAATATGTAATATTTGCATATAATTCTATAAAGAAAACATTTGTACCAGTTGATGAATGTGTAGAAAATTATATTACACTTTCAAATCTTGTAGGTGTTTCAAGCTTAAGAGTTAAGGTTGCTGCAATAAAAATTATTCATAATAATGAATGTATGACTCTTTTATCAGATGAAGTTGTAGCATATACAACATTATCCCCTGTTAGTGGAATTGTAATGTCTGCGCACACTAGTAGTTCAATTAAATTAAATTGGCTTGCACTACCTGGTGTAAATGCTTACAAGGTATATGTGTTTAATCCTCAATCAGATAGATTTGAGTATGCAGATACTACTCCAGTTAATCAAATAGTATTTAATAATTTAATGCCAAGTAGGGAATACAGATATAAAGTTCGTGCATGTATTATTACAGAAGATAATGAAATAATGGGTCCACCTTCTTCCATTATTCGTGCCGAAACTACTCCAGAAGACTAATAAAGAGTCGCAAGCGACTCTTTCATCCAAAAAGTTAATTTCAGAAGCTTTCTTCTGATAATTATATAGTAAAGTGTGTATTATAAACCCCAAGGATTTATCCTTGGGGTTTATGCTTGTTTTATGTATTATTCTAGTGATTTATTCTAGTGACGAACCCTTGTTTCTTATAATATAAAAAATACCAACTAGGTCTCGTCACTTATTTACTATTTTACTTATTCACCTATTTCAGATAATCTAATAAGGCATTTTCTTATAAAGCCTGATTCAATATTTTCTTTTATAAGTCCATCATTGTATCTTTCATTTAGAACTATGCCTGTTAATAATGCTATAATAGTTCTTCTACCTAATTTGTTTACATCAATTTCTTCTGGTTTAAAACTTTTTATATTAACCCTAGCTAATTTTAAAGTTAATATGTAATGTTTATCTGCTATATTGTATACTTCATCTATAAAATCTTCAACTTCTTTTGTGTATTCTAAATTAGGTATTAATATTACATTCTTGTCTAAGCTTTCCTCATCTTGACTACTTGCTTTTACATATCTTCCTGCTATATAGCCTTCTTTAAAAATATCTTTATATTTTATTATATTTGAATATTTCACATTTGCCTCATTTCTAAACGACTTATTGTTTATCTAAATTTTAGTCCCAAACTCGGTTTGCATCCATCTTACGTATTTCATTTCTCTTTATTTTACCACTTGGAGTTTTAGGTAAACTGTCAACAAATTCTATAACTCTAGGGAATTTATATGATGCAGCCTTAGCTTTACAGAAATCCTGTAATTCAACTTTAAGTTCATCAGTTGGTTTATATTCATCATGTAATATAATAGTGGCTTTAACTAGGCTACCTCTTTTTTTAGATGGAACTGCTGTTACAGCAACATCCAATACAGCAGGATGCTCAATTAATACGCTTTCAACTTCAAATGGTCCAATACGGTAACCACTTGACTTAATAATATCATCAACTCTACCTACATACCAATAATAACCATCTTCATCAAAAGTTGCTCTATCTCCTGTATGATAAACATTATCTCTCCATACATAATCATACTGAGCATCATTATTATAATATCCAGCAAATAGGCCAATTTGTTTAGTTCCTTTATCAGGTATTATAACAATTTCACCTTCTTCATTTGGTTTTGTAACAAATTCTCCATCATCATTAAGTAATTTAACATTATACATAGGTGATGGTCTTCCCATTGATCCAGGCTTTTCTACATCTCCTACTAAATTAGCTAATATAAGCGTTGACTCTGTTTGTCCAAAGCCTTCCATTATAGTTAAACCTGTCTTTTCTCTAAATACATTTAATATTTCAGGATTCAAAGCTTCTCCTGCCGTTGTAACATGTTTTAAAGAAGATAAATCATGTTTTTCAAATTTACCTCTAATTAAATACTTATATAATGTTGGTGGTGCACAAAATGTAGTTACTTTATATTTTTCTATAACCTTTAACATTTCATTTGCATAAAAATTATCATAGTCGTAGACCATAATGGCACTTCCGCACAACCATTGTCCATATATTTTACCCCAAGCAGCTTTAGCCCATCCAGTATCTGCAACAGTTAAATGTACGCCATCATTAACTACATTATGCCAATACTTTGCAGTACATATATGTCCAATTGGATATGTAAAATCATGTGTAACAGCTTTAGGATCTCCACTTGTACCAGACGTAAAATATAATAACATATAATCTGTCTTCTTGGTATCAACTCTATCTAATACAGGGCTAGTTTTTTCCAATTCTTCGTTAAATTGAATCATACCAACCTTATTCTCTTTTACAATAAATACACTAGTTAAGTTTGGACAACATCTTTGTGCTTCTAATACTTGTTCTGGCATATTTTCATCTGGAGTACATACAATTCCTCTAACATCAACATTTTGAATTCTATATACTATATCCTTAGTTGTAAGCATATGTGTAGCAGGAATTGCTACTGCACCTAATTTATGTAATCCAACTAAAGCATACCAAAATTCATAATGTCTTTTTAGTATAAGCATTACTCTATCGCCTTTTTTTATTCCATTATTTCTAAATACATTGGCTGCTCTATTAGACATTTCTTTCATTTCACCAAAAGTAATAATCTTCTCTTCACCATGAACACCACACCAAACTAATGCTACCTTATCTGGTTCTTCATCTGCAATAGCATCTACTACATCATATCCAAAATTAAAATTATCATCACAGAATAATTCTAATTTGGAAATTCTTCCATTTTCATCGAATTCTTCCCTACAAAACTTTTTATATAAGGCTTCCATTTTCTAACCTCCACGGCACAGATTAGTTTTTACAATAACTATCGTATTCACCAATCTTTCTAAATTTCATATATCTGTTTTCTAATAAAACATCAACTTTTGTCTTTTTTAATTTCTTCATTTTAGCAATTAATTCTTTCTCTAACGTATCAAAGAACATTTGTCTTGCTTCTGGTTGTAAAAAGTCATCTGGTTCTTTACATATCTTCTCTATTACACCTTGACTTAATAAATTCTTTGCTGTTAATTTAAGGGCAGATGCTGCTCTTTTAGCTTTATTAATATCTTTCCATAAAATATTAGCACAACTTTCTGGTGAAATTACAGAATAATATGCATTAGATAACATCCATACTTCATCAGCTACAGCTAAAGCAATAGCTCCTCCGCTTCCACCTTCACCAATTATTATTGATATAATAGGTACTTTTAATGTCATCATCTCTGCTAAATTCTCAGCTATAGCTTGGCCTTGACCTCTCTCTTCAGCATCTATTCCACAAAATGCACCCGCTGTATCTACAAAACATACAATAGGTCTTCCAAACTTCTCTGCCAACTTAAATTGTCTAAGAGCCTTTCTATAGCCTTCAGGATGTGCTGCACCAAAGTTATGTTTTATCTTATCCTCAGTATCAATACCTTTCTCGATTCCTACAACCGTTACAGGCATTTTTCCAAGATATCCTATTCCAGTAATTACAGCTGCATCATCACCGAATTTTCTATCTCCATGCATCTCACAGAAATCTGTAATAATATTATCAATATATTCTGCTGCTGTTGGTCTATCGCTACTTCTAGCTGCTAAAACTCTATCATAACTTGTCATTATTTAGCACCTCCTTTATGGAATTTAAGCATTTTCCCAATATAGTCCTTCTGCTCAAGACGTCCAACTATATCATCTATAAATCCACATTTTAACACTTCTTCTGCACGTTGGAAGTTCTCAGGTAGTTTTCTTCTTAGTGTTTGCTCAATTACTCTAGGACCAGCAAAACCAACTAAAGCATTTGGTTCAGCAATAATCACATCTCCTAACATAGCAAAACTAGCCTCTACACCACCAGTTGTAGGATGAGTTAATAAGGATAAATAAAAATTACCAGCATCACTATGTCTCTTTACTGCTCCTGAAACTTTTGCCATCTGCATTAAAGATACAATGCCTTCTTGCATTCTTGCTCCACCAGAAGCAACTACACCCACTACAGGTAAGTTATTATTTGTAGCATATTCAAATATTCTAGTAATTTTATCTCCTACTACAGCTCCCATAGATGCCATTATAAAATCAGTCTCCATTACAAATATACAACACTCTTCACCATTAATTGAAGCAGTTCCAGTAATTACACCTTCACTTTCTTTTGACTTTGTCCTTGCTTTATTAATCTTTTCCTCATATTCTGGAAAATTCAATATATTTCTTGAAACAAAATCTGCATCAAATTCTACAAATGATTCAAAATCAGTTAAATAATATACTCTTTTTCTAGCGCTCATTTTATAATAATAGTTACATACAGGACATCTATACAAAGCATGTTTTATATCTTTTCTACGAATTTCATTGCCACATGAAACGCACTTAAAAAAGCTAGGTTTTTCAACTGTACCCGCACTAGTTCCTTCTAATTGATTGTATACATTCTTAAATAAATCCTTAAAATTCACCTACATCACCTATCCTTTAAGAAATCTGTTGTATAGGTACCAGACTCAAATTGTTCATCTGATATCAACTCTAAATGCATATCACTATTATGTACTATCCCATGAATAACTAATTCTGATAAGGCACTTCTCATTTTACGAATTGCCTCTTCCCTTGTCTTAGAATAAACTATTATCTTACCCAACATTGAGTCATAATATGGTGGGACAACATAATTTTGATATATTGCACTATCAAATCTAACATTAGGTCCACCTGGTACATGAAGAATCTTAATTTCTCCACAACAAGGTGTAAACGTTTTAGGATCCTCAGCACATATTCTACATTCAATTGCATGCCCATCTATATGTATATCTTTCTCATCAAATGGTATTTCAAGTCCTGCTGCTGTTCTAATCTGCCATTTAACAATATCTACACCACATGCCATCTCTGTAACACTATGTTCTACTTGAAGTCTAGTATTCATTTCCATAAAATAGAATTCATTAGATGAATCTAATAAAAACTCTATAGTTCCTACAGTTACATATCCAACTGCACTTGTAGCTTTTCTTGCCGCATCATGCATACGTATACGAATATCTTCTGTCAAAGTAGGAGCTGGACATTCTTCTATAAGTTTTTGATTCTTACGTTGAGCAGAACAATCTCTATCACCAAGAACAACAACTTTACCTTGTTTATCTGCTAAGACTTGAACCTCTACGTGTTTTACATTAGTTAAATATTTTTCAATATATAAAGCTCCATCTCCAAATGCAGATTTAGCTTCTTCTTTTGCACTTATAAAGTTGCTTTCAAACTCACTCTCAGCATATACAGGGCGAATTCCTCTTCCCCCACCACCTGAACGAGCTTTTATTAGTATTGGATAACCAACTTTATTTGCAATGGCTACACCTTCTTCGGCAGTTTCTACAATATCACTACCTTCTATAATAAGTACACCTGCATTTTTCATTGTACGTCTAGCTTCATCTTTATCTCCCATTTTTTCTATTACTTCAGGAGAAGGACCGATAAATACTATATCGTTCTCAATACACTTACGTGCAAATTCAGCATTCTCTGATAAAAGTCCATATCCAGGATGTATTGCTTCTACACCACAATGCAATGCAATAGTTAATATAGCGTCAATATTTAGATAACTGTCCTTAACCATTGGACCACCAACACAATAACTTTCATCTGCCAAATCTGTATGTAAAGCTTCTTTATCTGCTTCTGAGTATACTGCAACTGTATGTATACCCATTTCTTTACATGCACGAATAATACGAACAGCTACTTCTCCTCTATTAGCAACTAATATTTTAGAAAACATATTCATTCCACCTTAATTTTTTTCAATAATTGCAAATGAAAAATCACCTGTCATACAAATTTGTCCTTCTACTGATGCTTCTCCATGGAAAAAGTAAAATGGATGTTTACTACGAGTTATATTACATTTAAATGTAATTGTATCTCCAGGTTTTACTTGTCTCTTAAATTTTACATTGTTAATTCCAGTATAAACTGGCAAGCAATCAGACATATTATCTTTAAATAATCCACATGCTGATTGAGCAGTCATTTCGCATAGAATAACTCCTGGAACAATAGGGTTACCTGGAAAATGTCCTCTTAAAAAGAACTCATCTCCTCTTACAGTATACTTACCTATACATGTCCCATCTTCTACAATATCTATCTCATCAACAAGTAACATATCCTCTCTGTGAGGTAAAATTTGCATTATCTCTTCTTTATTCATATATACACTTCCTAACTAATCCATAGTTATCTTAAATAATGTTTGACCATATTCAACAACATTTCCGTTGTCAACACATATCTCTGCTATAGTACCTGCTGTTTCTGCTTTAATTTCATTGAACATTTTCATTGCTTCAATTGCACATAAAACATCACCTTTATTTACTCTATCACCAACTTTAACATATGCATCTTCTTCTGGTGAAGGAGCGGCATAAAATACACCAACAAGTGGAGCCTTTACATCATTTAAAGATGAATTTGTCTCTGTAGTATCTGTATCAGTTACATCTTCAACAGTATTCTCACTAGTTGCAGTAACTGCTTGATTACTACTTACTACAGGAACATTTTCTACAGAAGCTGTTACAACTTTAACTTCTTTTTTTAGTATAAGTTCAAAATCCTTATCGTTAACCTTTAATTGTGTTAATCCCAAATCTTTGAACATGTCAGCAAATATTTTTAATTGTTCATTTGTCATCACTAACAACCTCCGTTTACTATGCGTCTATACGTTTTAATGCTATACATGCATTATGTCCACCAAATCCTAATGATGAAGATAAAGCATATTCCAAATCTGCTTTTACAGGAGTATTTGGAGTATAGTCTAAATCTAATTCCTCGTCTTTTTCTTTATAATTAATTGTTGGAGGTACAACTCCATTCTTAAGAGCCAATACTGATGCTATAGCTTCAATTGCTCCAGCAGCTCCTAACATATGTCCTGTAACAGACTTAGTTGAACTAATATGTAACTTATACGCATCCTCACCAAATACTGCTTTAAGTGCAGTTGTTTCCATTGCATCATTCATATGTGTTCCTGTACCATGAGCATTTACATATATTTGGTTATCACCAGTCATTCCAGCTTCTTCTTTAGCAAGTCTAATTGCGTTAATAGCACCTTCTGCATCTGGATCTGGAGAAGTTATATGATATGCATCACATGTATTACCATATCCAACAACTTCTGCATATATATTAGCACCACGAGCGACTGCTCTATCATATTCTTCAAGGATAAGTACTGCAGCGCCTTCTCCCATGACAAATCCACCTCTACGAGCATCAAAAGGTAATGATGCTGCATTAGGATCTTGGCTAAGTGATAGTGCCTTACAATTAACAAAACCAGCAACTGCTAACTCATTAATTGAAGCCTCTGAACCACCTGCAATAATTGCATCTGCATATCCATGTTTAATTGCTCTATAAGCCTCACCTATTGTATTAGATGAAGTTGCGCAAGCTGTAACTATTGGTAATGATGGTCCTTTTGCACCATGACGAATAGCTACCATACCTGTTGCCATATTAGCAATAGTCATAGGAATAAAGAATGGTGATACTCTATCTACACCACGAGTTCTAAGCTTGTCTGCCTCAGAAAGGAAAGTTCCCATTCCGCCCATACCAGAACCTAAATAACAACCAAATCTTGTTGCATCTATATCACTTTCTTTAATCTTACTATCTTCAACTGCTTGCTCTGCAGCTGCAACAGCAAACTTAATATAATCATCCGTTCTTCTAATTTCTCCAGGAGTTTTAAAATATTTCTTTGCATCAAAATCCTTAACTTCTGCAGCTAATTTTGCTTGCAAATCACTAGTATCAAACTTTGATATAAAATCTATTCCACAACGTCCTTCTAAAAGACTATTCCAAAATGTATCTACATCACATCCAACTGGAGTGACAGCTCCAATTCCTGTAACAACAACTCTTCTCATAATATACCTCCATTATATTTAAATGTACATTCCACCATCAACTTTAATAACTTCTCCAGTTATATAAGCTGACATATCACTAGCTAAGAATAAAGCAAGATTAGCTATATCTTCTGGATTACCAACCTTTTTCATTGGAATCATATTTATTAATCCTTCTTGCTTATCTAACAAATCTTCTGTCATATCAGTAGCAATAAACCCTGGTGCAATAGCATTACAATTTATGCCCTTTGCAGCATATTCTTTAGCAAGTGATTTAGTTAATCCAACGATACCTGCCTTAGAAGCTGCATAATTAACTTGTCCTGGATTTCCCATTAAGCCTACTACAGAACTAATATTTATAATTTTACCGTATTTATTACGGATAAATGGTCTTATACATGCTTTTACTGTATTATATGTACCTTTTAAATTAACACTTATTACATCATCAAAATCTTCTTCTGACATTTGTATAAGTAGTTTATCCTTTGTTATCCCCGCATTATTAACCAAAATATCTATTTTACCAAATTGTTCTATAACTGAATCTATTGACGATTTAACTTGTTCAAAATTAGACACATCACAAGGAACAAACATAGCTTCATTACCAATAGCATTTAGTTCAGATAAAGTCTGATTAACTGCCTCCGATTCTCTTGTAGCAAATATAGCCACTTTAGCTCCATTATTAGCAAGCTTTAGAGCTATTGCTTTTCCTATACCTCTAGAACCTCCTGTTACAACAGCAACTCTTCCATTTAACAATACTAGTCACCTCTTCTAATAACGTATTTTCGATTTTAAAAATAATTAACTTTATATTTTATTCTCTTCTATTCAATAAAAATTTTTGCCAAATTAGCTTAATTCTATGCCAATTCTTCAATTGTAGAATTCAAAGAATCCATATCTGAAACATTGAATACTTTAACATCTTTTAATGTCTTTTGAACAAATCCTGATAAAGTCTTACCTGGACCTACTTCTATAAATGTGTCGCATCCATCTTCATACATTCTACGAATAATACTTTCCCATTTAACACTATTAGATGCTTGTTTTGCAATAGTGTCTATAATATCTGACTTATTCTCAGGATATACTTCACCTGTCATATTAGAATACATAATCATGCTAGGCTCATTAACATCCATAGTATTTAATTCCTTAACTAAAATGTCTGTTGCTTCTTGCATAAAAGGTGTGTGGAAAGGACCACTAACGGCAAGTTTAATTGCTCGTCCACCTAATTCTTTAATATCCTTAGCATATTCTTGTAATTCTTCACTATTACCAGCAACAGAGACCTGTCCTGGACAATTATAATTAACTGGATATACTTGATTATATTTTTTTGCTGCATTGTCAACTTGCTCATTTGTCAATTTAACAACAGCTACCATTCCACCTGGATTTTTTGAAGCACATTCAGACATGACCTTGCCACGCACTGTAACTAATTTAAAGGCATCTTCATCAGATAAAACATTAGCATATGCCAATGCTGATATCTCACCAAGAGAAAACCCTGCTATCATATCAGGATTAATTCCTTTATTAGTTAACGCTCTTGCGCAAGCTAAATCAGTTAAGAATAAACATGGTTGAGTATTTTCCGTTTTTGATAATGTATCAGAATCACCTTCAAAACACTGTTTCTTTGTATTAGGACGGACTTGTTCGCCCATATCAAAAATTTTTGCTGCTTCCGGCATATTATCATATAGGTCTTTACCCATTCCCACATACTGTGCGCCTTGACCAGCAAACAAAAATGCTATTTTACCCATACATTTGCTCCTTTTAATAACTCTTCTGCTTCTGTAATAACATCAGTTATAATTTGTTTACAAGTCATCCTTTCCTTAACGATACCTGCTATCTGTCCACACATAACTGAGCCACCATCTACATCGCCTTCTTTTGCAGCCATTCTTAGAGCACCGGCTCCCATAGTCTCTAACTCTTCATTAGTAACATTTGAATCATATTCTTTTTCAAACATTCCTCTTGAAAGTTTATTTTTTAGAGTACGAACAGGATGTCCTAATCTCTTACCTGTTACAATAGTATCTATATCTTTAGCATTAAGCACTCTTTCTTTGTAGTTATCGTGAACATTACATTCTTCTGCAACTAAAAAACGAGTTCCCATTTGAACTCCACACGCACCTAACATTAAAGCTGCTGCAAAGCCTCTCCCATCAGCTATTCCTCCTGCAGCAATTACCGGAATATCCACTGCATCACATACTTGTGGAACTAATGTCATTGTAGTCAATTCTCCTACGTGGCCACCAGACTCCATACCTTCTGCGATAACAGCTGTTGCCCCTCTTCTTGCAACCATCTTAGCCAAAGCAACTGATGGGATTACTGGAATAACCTTTATACCAGCTTCTAAAAATTGTTTCATATATGGTGAAGGATTACCAGCTCCTGTAGTTACAACAGCCACCCTCTCTTCACATACAACCTCAACAACTTCTTTAACAAAAGGACTCATAAGCATAATATTAACACCAAAAGGTTTATCTGTTAATTTCTTAGCCTTAACAATTTGTTCTCTAAGTTGTTCACCATTAGAATTCATTGCAGCAATAATACCTAATCCACCAGCATTAGATACTGCTGCTGCTAAATCAGCATCTGCTATCCAAGCCATACCTCCTTGGAATATAGGATATTCAATTCCTAACATTTCACATAAATTTGATTTTATCATATTAATCCTCGTTTCTGAGCAACATATCTAAGAATAACATTTTTTATGTTACTTTATCTTTTACATTATAAATATGAAAGATAGTGATTAATTTTGTATAAAACTTTAGACAAAGATTTATACAAAATTCAATCACTTTCCCACATAATATATTCAAGACTTAATTATTATTCTAATTCATAATTATTTGTTTGCTTCAATATATTCTACAAGTTTATCAACAGTATTAATCTCTTGTGATAACTCTATTGAGCAATCTAATTGATCTTCAATATCCATAACTAACTCAGCTATATCTAATGAATCTAATCCTATTTCTGTAAATGTTGCTGAATCATCGATTTCTGCAACGTCCTTTCCTAAATAATCAGCTATTATCTTTATAATTTGTTCTTTCATTTCCATTCTCCTTTAAAAAAATTTTATATATTCTGACGAATGGAAAGAGTTTCCATTCGCAAACTTCTTATAATTTAACATCACTTTTTTAATTTGTCAATATTTTTTTATACATTGAAAATAGGTCATTTTTTATTGAAAACAAGTCATTTTTTATTTTTTCCGAAACCCCCTTTATTTTAGGCGGTTTTCCCAGTATATAATTGATAATATTTACCGTGTTGTTCTATCAATTCATCATGATTTCCTCGTTCAATAATTTTTCCATTTTCTAGTACCATAATACAGTCACTATTACGAACTGTTGATAATCTATGGGCAATTACAAAGGTAGTTCTTCCTGCCATCAAATTATCCATGCCCTCCTGTACAATCTTCTCCGTTCTTGTATCAATCGAACTTGTAGCCTCGTCTAAAATTAAAGCGGGTGGATCTGCAATTGCAGCTCTTGCTATTGCTAATAATTGTCTTTGTCCTTGGCTAAGATTACTTCCATCACCTGTTAATATTGTATCATATCCATCTGGTAAACGTCTAATAAAGCCATCCGCATTCGCTAATTTTGCAGCTGTCACTACTTCTTCGTCTGTTGCATCTAACTTACCATATTTAATATTATCCTTAACAGATGCTGTAAACAAATGCGTATCTTGAAGAACCATTCCTAGTGAACGTCTCAAATCAGCTTTTCTAATCTTATTTACATTAATTCCGTCAAACCTAATCTTTCCATCTTGAATATCATAAAATCTGTTAATAAGATTAGTAATTGTAGTTTTACCTGCACCAGTAGAACCTACAAATGCAATTTTTTGTCCTGGTTCACCAAATAATGTAACATTATGAAGAACCATTTTATCATCACTATAGCCAAAATCCACATCATCAAGAACAATACGTCCTTCAAGCTTAATATAATCTGTAGTTCCATCTGCTTGATGATAATGTTTCCAAGCCCATTTACCAGTATGTTTGGATGTTTCTATAATATTTCCATCTTCATCTTCACGGCAATTAACTAACATTACATAACCATCGTCAACTTCAGATTCTTCATCTAATAATTTGAATATTCTCTCGCCACCTGCTAAAGCCATAATAATCATATTAAGTTGTTGACTAACCTGACTTATAGGTTGCATAAAACTCTTATTAAAGTTCAAGAAACTTGCTAATTTACCTACTGTAAATCCTGCTACGCTATTAAGTGCAAGTATACCACCTACCACTGCACATATTACAAAGCTAATATGTCCTATTTGTGCATTTGTTGGCATAAGTATATTGGCAAAGCCATTAGCATTATTTGAGCTTTCACATAGTTTATCATTTAATTCATTAAACTTGTCAATACTTTCTTCTTCATGGCAAAATACTTTAACAACTTTTTGCCCTTCCATCATCTCTTCTATATATCCATTTATCTTACCAAGATTAGTCTGCTGTTCTACAAAGTATTTACCACTAAGTCCTGCTATTTTCTTAGTTACAATAAGCATTACACCTACCATTGCAAATGTAATTATTGTCAATGGTATATTAAGAATAATCATAGAAATTGATATGCTCACAATACTAATTACACTTGATATAACCTGAGGTATACTTTGACTAATCATCTGCCTAAGAGTATCAATATCATTTGTATATACAGACATAATGTCGCCATGGGCATGAGTATCAAAATACTTAATAGGTAAGCTTTCCATATGATTAAATAAATCATCTCTTAATCTTTTTAAAGTACCTTGAGAAATATACATCATAAGTCTTGCTTGTGTAAATGAAGCCAAGACCGATAAGCCTAATATTATTGCCAGTTTAATTATACCATGAATTAATCCTGAATAATCACTATTTCCCGATTTAATTATCTGAGGTACATATATGTCAATTACTTTTTGTAAGAACATAGTTGCTTGTACATTGGCAATTACAGTGAAGAATATACAAAAAACAACTATAATTGATTGAATAGTATATTTTGTTAAAACATATTTTAGTACTCTCATAAATATCTTTCCTGGATTTTCAACTTGTGATTTAGCTCCAGGCATTGCTCTTCTATGTGGTCCTGCCATTATGCCTCACCTCCAACTTCATCAAAGTCTTGGTTACCACCAGTTTGTGATTCAAATACAACTTTATATATCTTGTTATTTTCTAGTAATTCTTCATGAGTTCCAATACCATCTACTTCACCATTTTCCATAACTATTATTCTATCCGCATTCTGAACACTTGAAATTCTCTGAGCAATAATAATCTTTGTAGTATCAGGTATCTCTTCTGCAAATGCTTTACGAATTCTAGCATCTGTTGCAGTATCCACAGCACTTGTACTGTCATCAAGTATAAGAATCTTAGGTTTAGCGACTAATGCTCTGGCAATACATAAACGTTGTTTCTGTCCACCAGATACATTGACACCACCTTGTTCAATATGTGAATTATATTTATCAGGCATTTTTTGAATAAATTCATCCGCACATGCTAATTTACAAGCTCTTATACATTCTTCCTCAGTAGCATTTTTATCTCCCCATCTTAGATTATCTAGTATTGAACCACTAAATAATACATTTTTTTGAAGAACAACCGCTACATTCTTTCTCAATGTTTCAAGATCAAATTTCTTAACATTTATTCCGCCAACTAATAATTCACCTTCCGTAACATCATATAGTCTACTTATTAAATTAACTAAAGATGTTTTTGAACTACCAGTTCCTCCAATAATTCCAATAGTTTCACCTGATTTTATATTGAAATCAATATTCTTTAGTACTTCTTTACCGTTTCCTTTCTTATAAGAAAAGCTTACATTTTTAAATGCTATACTACCATCTTTTACATCATATATTGGATCTTCTGGATTAGTTATATCAGCCTTTTCTGTTAATATCTCTGCAACTCTCCTAGCACTTGCATAACTCATAGTAACCATAACAAATACCATTGATAACATCATAAGACTCATAAGAATATTCATACAATAGGTAATAAGGCATGTAAGATCTCCTTCATTAATATTACCATTCGCTATGAATCTTGCACCAAACCAACTTAGAAAAATAATACAAGCATTAACAGTAAACATCATTAAAGGTCCATTTAATGTAAGTATCCCCTCTGCCTTTAAAAACATTTTATATACGTTATAATTGGCTTTTGAAAATTTACCCTTTTCATAATCTTCTTTAACATATGCTTTAACTACACGTATTGCCGAAACATTTTCCTGAACACTAGCATTCAAATCATCATATTTTTTAAATACTTGATTAAAATACTTAGTAGCTTTACTCATTAATATTACTAAACATATAGCTAGAAAAATAACAGCAACTAAGTAAATAGAAGCTAACTTCTTATTAACTGTAAATGCCATAAACATTGCAAATATTAATGTTGCAGGTGCTCTAGTAAACATTCTTAAAAGCATCTGATACGCATTTTGCAAGTTAGTTACATCTGTAGTTAGACGTGTAATTAAACTTGGTGTACTATATTTATCAATGTTTGAAAATGAAAACGTCTGAATATTCTCATACATTGCTTTTCTAAGGTTTTTCGCAAAACCTGTAGAAGCCTTAGCGCCACATTTTCCACCCATAATTCCTGCATATAAACTTAAAAAAGCTAAAAGTATCATTAATGCTCCCATAATATATATATGGTTCATATCACCTTTTTTAACACCATCATCTATAATAGATGCCATTAAAAAAGGTAATAAAGTTTCAAATATAACTTCTAGAATCATAAAAATAGGAGTCATAATAGATACTTTCTTATATTCTTTCACTTGAGAAAATAATACAGTTAACATACATTCCATCCTTTCTCTAAAATATCACACATTGTATATTCTAAAGTTAATTATTTTTAATGTCAACATATCCCCTTGTAAAAAAATGTAATAATTCTATGAATTTTTTAACATATGTAATTTTTTCAATATTATTTAGAGCTTTAATATAAATAGTTTTATATTCATTATTATCTATATATAACTTAATATATCCAATAATTTGTCCCTTTTTTATTGGTGCTATTACTTTTTTATTTAGTTTAATCTCATATGATATATCTTCATTCTCTTTTAATAAAATATTGTATTTTTTATCTATATTCGGTTTAATAAAGTAACATTCTACACCTATCGACTCATCATAACCTTTTTCTACTATAACTTTCTTTCCATTAAAAATTGAATCATCTATAACTATTTTTTTTTCAGAATAATTATTTACAGCATAATCCATTAACTTTTTAGTATCTTGCCATTTATATGATTTATGAGGAGGCCAACCACAACCTAGCACAACAGACACTAATTTATATTTACCATTTGAATTATTCTTATCTATCGCTCCCACGAAACAATACCCTGCTTTACTTGTATAGCCTGTTTTACAACCTATTGCCCCACTATAACTATTTAAAAATTGATTTTTATTATTTACAATATAACTTCTACCCTTATCAGACTTAAATGTATAAGATTTAGCATTAGTAATATTCAAAAAAGACTTATTTTTTATAGCATAAGATGCAATTATAGCCAAATCATGGGCTGTAGTATAGTGATTATCTGCATCCAAACCATTAGGTGTTACAAAATTAGTATCTTTTAGACCTAATTCTTTAGTTTTATCGTTCATCATCTTAGCAAACCTAGCCACGTTTTTTTTACTTTCCTCATAATTATTCAAATCAACTTCTTGTGATTTACTACTATTTCCTATATGTTCAGCAATAGCAACTGCAACATCATTATGAGACTCTAGCATTAATGAATATAATAAATCTTTTAATACAAATTTTTCACCCTTTTTAGCGTTTAATTGAACATCTGGCATTGAAGCCGCATATGCTGATATTTCACATATTTCATTGATATCTGCATTTTCTAAAGCAATTATACATGTCATTATTTTTGTTGTACTAGCCATAGGAAGTTTTTCTGTTGAATTCTTAGAATATAACTCTCTCTTTCCGTTACAATCATACACGCATGCAGCTTTAGATTTTAAAGGCAATTCTTTTATTTCACTAGCATTATTATTTGAAATAGTATCTTTATAATATTGTTTGTTATTTGACTCATTAATCATATTAATCAAGGCATTTTGATTAATATTCTTTTGTTCTACCCATATAGATTCCATACTTTTATTAAAATACAATATTCCTATAAAAGTAATAATCAAGTACAATAAAAAATATCTGATTTTCATATAATTAATCTCTCTTATGAGATATTTTTGTTTATATATATGAAAATCAGATATTTTTTATTCAAATTTTGTATTTATCAAACATAAAAACTAATAAATTTCAAATTATTTTAAATCTCTCGAATATTGAAGAATTTTACTAATCTCACTATTAACCTTGCAATATTCCTTATTAGCTTCTTTATTTATCGGAATAGCATTATTTTTATTTGATATATACAATATATCTTGTCCGTATGTAGAAAGCATATATCTTAATAATACAATTGCTGCTTTCTTTTGATTACTATCGATATTTCTATTATTAATTGAATAACAATCACTATACTTTGTAGTTGCTTTACCATTAGAAATGTATAAAATACTATATGAACCTGCTAATTTTTCTTGAATGCTATAATAATCCTCTGTAGTTGAAAAATAATATGGTAATTCATCCGTCAAAAAACTATTTTTCGCATCCTCTGTAACATATTCATCAGTATAATTAGCATCTCCCGCAAATATACTCTTATACATACTCTCATAGTTAATATTAACACCTATTTGTCCCTTAAGAACATCTACTGAACCTAGATTACCTAATTCAGCTATATTATTCTGTTCTATACTTTGTCCAATAAGTTCAGTATTTACATATACAACAGGCAAATTAACACCTAATGGTATTCGTTTGTTAAATTCTCGATTGCTTTTTATATTTTCTAAGCAATAATAATCACTAATCTTAAGTTTTTTTAGTATTTCATTACTATCTACTGCATTCTGCAACATATCAGCACTAGCATAAGTACTATCATATATATTAGGTTCACTTCCTGAGCTAATAACCTGGGAAAGTTTATTCATATATTCGCTACTAACTATGCCCTGAGCATTAATAGTAACCTTCGGATAGTCCTTATTAAATTCCTGTATTAATTTTGTAATAATCTCACTCTTATTATCTTTATCCTCCTCTGTTCCATATGCATACCACATTGTAATAGAGGTTGCTTTAAGGATTTCCTTTTTATTACTGAGTATAGTAATAACACTAAAAATTAAACATATTAATAATATAGTGCCAATACCAATTGTACTAATAAGTTTTGTCTTATTAGATGAGCCACTATGAGAATTATTATTAACACTTGATATTTTTGATTTTCTTAATAAAGCCTTTTCAAATTTATCAATTGATGTAAATCTATTCTTCTTATCAAGTGCAATAGCCTTCATAACTGTATTACTTATATACTCAGGTATACTAGGGTCTAATTTACTTGGTGGAATAACCTTATCTTCAATCTTCCTATTAGTTGACTCATCAGGTTTCGTACCAGTAAGTAATAAATACACAGTAGCACCCAATGCATATATATCCGTCCATGGGCCTTGCTTATTTATTTTTTCATATTGTTCTGGCGGTGCAAATCCGGGCTTTAATATTATGGTCATCTTCTTTTCTTCATTCAGTGAAAATCTTGCTGCACCAAAATCAATTAATTTTATCTTACCATTAGAACACATAAATATATTATCTGGGCTTACATCTCTATGTATGATTCCTATAGCATGTAATTCTCTTAAGGCTGAACAAACACTCATTGTAATTGTCATTATCTCATCTAATGGCAACTTTTGCGTTTGCTTAAGTAAATAACTATTTAAAGAAATACCTTCAAGGAATTCCATAACAATATATCCTGTGTTATTATCTTCAAAATACTCAAAGACATTTACTATATTATTATTCTGACTAAACTTAGCCATATTTTTTGCTTCATCTAAGAAACGTACCAAACCATTATCAAATATATCCTTCTTTTTACCAGTAAATAAAATTACCTCTGATTCACCTGGATTTCTATTTACTATACCTGATGGATAATATTCTTTTATAGCTAGAATAGTTTCAAATTTCTTATCCCATGCCTTATAAGTTATACCAAATCCACCAAATCCCAAAACTTCACCAATAATATATCTTCCTAGAAGTTCTGTGCCTGGATATAAATGATACAACTCTTTAGGTGGTTCACCATCTGAATAACCACAAAATGGACATCTTGCATATTCATTGTCAAATATTTTAAAGCAATTCTTACATCTAACATCCATATTTTTTCGCTCCAATTCTATAAATCAACAAAACCTTATCTCTAGTTTTCCTCATTTTCAATCCAAACTGCAATAGCTGAATTATTATCCATATTATCTCCCATACCTTTTTTTATTACTTCTTTTTTCATTAATTCCATCCACTGATTGACATCCTTACTTTTCTTTAAATACCTACACATTTTACGTTCAGTTATATTCTCCCAAAATCCATCAGAACAAAGTAAGAATGCCTGACACTCATCTAATTTCATAGGTTCTGCCGTGTCAAATTTTAGTTCTACATCTCTTGCTCCCAACACTTTAAGCAACCTATTTCTATCAGGATGTTTTCTTATATGCCTCTCCTTAATCTCACCTGCAAATACTAACATCTGAGGTACACTATGATCCAAAGTACGTTTAACTACTTTGTTCTTATTAAAAACATATAGCCTTGAATCTCCTATATGAGCCCAAACCGCTTCTTCATCGGCAATTGTTAAGGCAACTGCCGTTGTCTTAAGTTCCATTATTGCATGCCTCTCATCTTGTAATTCTTCTAACGCTTTCTGTCCGCTCTTAAATGCTTCATCAAAAAATTTATCTTTCTCTTTTACCTCTGAAAACTTCTTTTTAAATTCATCTACTACAATTTTAGATGCCTCTTCTCCATGACCATGTCCACCCAAACCATCTGCTACTATAAAGCAATACCCATTTTTTTCATCATAAAAGCATCCAATAGAATCTTCATTATCTTCTCTTTCACCAACATCTGTATGTTGCGCATATGTAATATTCATAAATAGCATTCCCTCCATTCCGAAGTATTTTTTCTTGCATATTTATTTCAAATACAATAATTATTTCAAAATCAAATTAAAAATCATCAATTTCTTTATCAATATCTATTACCTTAATATCTTTATAGTCAATGTCACTAAACTCCTCTTTATCATCTAAATCCTCTTCATCTTCAAAATATTCATCATCACCGGTCTCATACATATGATGTAAAAAGTCTATTGATGAACCTATAGATGAATGTGTAATGGCCAAATTCAATATAATGTATAAAATTACACAACAGACTGTTATTATTAAAAACAATCTAAAATCAAATAAAAATCTTTTTTGCAATGGTGATGCTAAAACAGATATTGCATCCTTATATACCTTTGGTGTATTTTTCAAAATAGCCTTTGCCATTGCAGCAAAAGCCCTTGAAATAAGACACATTGCGCCACTACAAAGAGCTAATATCACAGTAAAATAATACCTTTTTATATAGATAATAGCTAACAAGATAACACAAATTACCAAACCTACCATACTAAAGACCATTGCACGTTTTGAAAATATTCTATAGAAACCACCTAAATTTATATTATCTACTGTTTTATTTACATTTTCCTTAAGATTGCTCTCCACCTCTCCTACAACTGTTGGAGCTACTGATGGAACCGAATTGACTAAGTAATCAACATCTTCATCCGTATATTCTATATCAATTTCTTTAAGTAATGATTCTATATCCTCTTTAGAAATAGATTCAGTATTATAGCTTGTATTTCCATCATCTTCTAAGCCTTCTATTCCTTCAAATATATTCTCATCGACAATGTATGAACCAAGTATATTAGCATAATCTTCTGAATTAAGTATTTGATTAATATCATTTTGTGTTAAATTAGTTGACGTAAGGCTTGTATTATTTAATAAGTCTGTACTTCCTGCATATTTATTTATTAGTTTCTCATATTCTTCTGAGTTATTTTCTAATACTTGTTCAACATTTATTTTTTTTATTGAATTTGCAATATTTTCTTTATTTACGATCATTCTTATTGCATCTAATGAAACGTATATTATTAGACACGTCATTATTCCTGAAACTAGCAAAAATCCTAATGTATGTTTTAATGATTTACTCATATTTCCCTCATTTCTGAGCAACCTATATAACTTAGCTCTATTTCAAACTTCTAGTCTCGCTATTTTAATTATATCATTTACTTACAAATTTTTCCACATAAAATTATTGGGGATTTATTTAGGATTCTATTCTAGATTAGTTTGGTGCAATCTTTAGGTGGGTTTCTAGGGACGATTTGAATATTTATATTAGTATGGTCTGTTCAAGTCACGATATAAAATTATATAGTTATTCATTTTCGTGGTCGCTTCCGCTTAGTTGCTATGCCTAATAGTACTAAGCTCGTACTACGATTTGCAATCTTGTACTCGCTAAGTGCTAAGGCAAGCAAATACCACTCAAATTGAATACTATATAGTTTTATATCTGTCTACTGAAAGGTTTACTAATATAAATATTCAAATCTGTTTACTACAAATTCAACTAATATAATAAATATTTAAATCTATTTACTACAATCTCTAATTACAATAATTATAAAACAATTTCTGTAATATTTATTTTAATTTTACTATTATGAAATATTATGTAAAGTATTGATAATTGTACAATAAATAATATGTACTCAGCATTTAGAGAACAAAAAATTGCGACGCAATTTCTTATTAAATAAAAATACTGGTAATGCTAGAACTTACGCAAAACTTTAGTTTAGTCAAGAATTTGTAGATTTATTTTTGTAAATATTGTAGTAAACAGACTTGAATAATTTTTATTCATAACTTCAAAGTAAAACAGACGTGAAGTATATATGTTCTTCAATTTAAGTACTATATTGTGAGCCTTGATACTTAGCAAGCAGGAGCTGTTAAGCGAACTGCGAGCTCTAGTACCACTAGGTCTCACAACTAAGCGAGAGCGCGTACTTAAATGAATAACTATATATATTCACGTCGTAAACTCTAAGTAAACAACGAATAAAAATTATTCAAGTCGTCACTAGTTTTATATTTAAAGAATTTCTACTAATTCCTTAAATAGCATTACTAAGTCATAGCGTATGCCTTGACGACTACGCCATTCTCTCTTACTCCATTCTTCTTGTGATACATCATCTCCACCATAGATTAATGCACCATAATCAAATCCTCTATATTGTGCTACAGCAATACAGCCAGATTGTTCCATTTCTACTATTTTAGCACCTTCCTTTTTGCGGCGCTCTATTCTATCTTCTGTTTCCCTAAACAATGCATCTGTCGTCCATGTTATTCCTCGTAAATAAGAAATATCTTTCTCATCAAGATATTTTACGATTTTATCTGTTACCTTTTTATCTGTATAAATGTATCTAGATGGTTCTATATAATGATATGAAAATCCTTCATCTCTAATAGCTCCATCTACCACTAAAATCTGTCCTACTTCAATATTCTTATCAAGAACTCCTCCACCGCCGCAAAACATAACTTTATTTATTCCCATTGCATTGAATAAATCCAAGTTACCTGCACATGCTGGACATCCTGCATTTCCAAGTAAAATAAGTATATCTGCGTCTATAAACTTATACATATGTATTGGATTTTCTCCACCAATAATTCTTTCAAGAACTATTTTTCCTTCTTCCTTTAATTTCTCCATAACCTCTGGGAAAAATGTAATAACCAATTTGTTAGTTGAGAAACTATCACCAGCATAAATAGTTGGATTTATCTTTGCATCCTTATTATCATCAAATTCCATAATTGGATAATCGTGTTTTATTAACATATACTTTCTCTCCTTTCCTCCGCCTATATTTTTCTGGTAAATATAGCACATGATTCTAGTATTGTCAAATATATACCTATTCTAATGCTTCCAAAAATTGTTCCACTGCCTCTGCCACATCATCCAGCTTCTGCTGATAAATCAAGTGGTCGCCTGGTATTCCCACATATTGGCAATTTCCAAGAGCCTCAACATAAGGCATAATATGTTCTTCGCGCCATTTGGTACTATTCTCAATATATCTACGTTCTACCTTTTTGGTTTTAGCATCATCGGATAAATCAAAATATTCTTTCTTTCCTTGAGCAACAAGTAATGCATTGGCATATTTTATATAGTCTACAAAATCTTCCTCTGTTTCAAAAGTAGAACTAGCATTAATATATAAATTAGGAATTTCTGTCTTTTTAAGCATATGAAAAATAGCCTTAAGATTCTCATTTGCTAATCATTGAATGCTAGTTTTGAACAAACCTGCCAAAATTTAATCCAAATAAGTAATATACATACCTTCAAAGGATACATTCTTCGTTATTTCTGACATATCCCAAAAAACAAGTCCCTCAACCTCATCTAGATAAATACATTCCCAATATGTTGCATAAATACCACCTATAGAATAAGGGACCAAAACATATGGTCCGTCCACACCGATTTTTTCAATGCTGTCCTATATGTATTAACAATATTTTCACAACTATTTTTTAGTCCTTATTTACCATTTTCATAGCTGTGTTCCTTTTTCTTTTTCCTCATCTCTCATTTCCTTGACTAATTGTTTTAAACGAGTTATTTCTTCTTCATATATTTTAGCTCTTTCTTTACTTTCTTCAATTACATAATCCCACTTCTTATTTTTCATACTATAGGAATCTACTATAAATATAGATTCTTTTTCTATTTTTATTGCTCGACCTATACAAACTATTGCCCCACCTAAAAATAGAAAAAAAGATGGATAAATAAGTAATGCCCCCACAGCACCTAAACCAGCAAAAGAAGTTAAGGAAGTATAATTATATAAACCATTTTCCATATAAATAACATAGTTTAAAACTACAAGTGCTATCGCAACTATCACATAGCCTTTAGCTTTATTATGTTTATTAAAATGCTCATTTCTGGCATATGCTCTTAAATTATACTCGCTATCAATTTTATTCTCATATAACTTAATCTTCTTTTCTACAAATTGAATTGTATTTTCACTAATATTAGATAAATATTTTTCCTTGTCCAATTCTATATTATATATTTTAATTTCATAAGGTTCATCAATATCTTGTTGTTTCTCCATCTTTACTTATTCTCTTTCTAGTAAATATAATTATTTAAATCTAATCTTATCCTTCATTATTAACTACACCATCTTTTAAATAAATAACTCTATTGCATTTTTTTGCAATTTCTTTATCATGGGTAACTATAACCACCGTTTTCCCTATCTTATTAATATTTATTAAAATATCCATTATTTTTTCCCCTGTTTTTTCATCCAATGCCCCAGTTGGTTCGTCAGCTAATATTAATTCGTTGTTTGTAACCAATGCTCTTGCAATAGCGCACCTTTGCTTCTCACCACCTGAAATTTGATTAGGATATTTATAGGCTAAATGTTCTATTTCTAATTCTTTTAATTGTTCCATTATAATCGTTTTTCTCTTTTTTTTTGGTAATCTTTTTATAATTAATGGTAACTCTACATTTTCATATACAGTATAATCATTCATTAAAGCAAAATCCTGAAAAACAAAGCTGATATTCTCTTTTTTAAATTTCTCTAACTTTGATTTTGAAAATTCATTTACTTTCTTCCCATTATAAATATATAACCCTTCCGTAATTTCGTCCATGCACCCAATAATATTTAATAATGTTGTCTTTCCTGAGCCTGAACGCCCCATTATACCAATAAGTTCTCCTTTTTCTATTTTTAAATTTATATTTCTTAAAACTTGATGTATATTACTTTTTTTTCCATACTCTTTTTTAATATTAACTAATTCTATCATAAGCTATCTCCCTCCTAAGAGTTCATATGAATTCTTTTTTCTTAAATATATTACAGATATAAACATAGCTGTAAGACAAATTATCAAATCTAGCACAATTATCTTCCATATTACCATAACATAAAAAACATTTAAAATCAAAATTCTTAATACAGCAGAATAGTTATAATAATAATAATAATTAATTATAAGTATTACTGTTAGCCAAGTCAAAGCCAATTCAAGTATCATTTTAACAACATTCTCACATATAATAATTTTAAATAAATCTTTTATACTTGCTCCATTTGCAAGCATTACACCATATTTAAATTTATTATCGTTAATAATAACTAATTGAATTATTATCAAAATAATAAAGACTATTATCATAACTAAAATCATAAGTTTTAATAAAAGCTTTTGTATAATTTTTCTATCATTTTTTTCTTTATTAACAAACCCCTTAATACTTCCAACAGAAATATGTATTCCTTTTTCCTTAGCTATATTTTTAATCTGGTTATTAATACTTTCTATATCAGCTGTTTTATCCTTTGCAAAATAAACAAAACTATCGGATACTTTTTTAGAAATAATCAAAACTTCGTAATCTAAATTAATAGTATAATTTTCAGCTATTCCATTTCCAATATCAGGTGCCATTAACAGATTACCTTTTTTTAATTTTCCCATTACCTTATATTTAACTTTATTAGAATTATTGTAGGAATAAATAAACTCCTCTCCAACCTCTATTCCTTTTAAATCATTTCCAATATAGACCATATTATAATCTTCTTTTAAATTATCAATAGTTGGCTTTTCTCCCTTACTTAACGTTAAATTGCATAGTTTAAAAATATCTTTACTCACATAATAACATTCAAGATTATTTATATTATTATTATTTTTTTTTTTATCCATATAACTATATTTCAAACTATCATTAGCAGCTAATTTTTGACTATTAATTAACTTTTCTAACCCATCCCCTTCTAACAAATAATGACCTATCTTTGATACTGAATTAATCCCTTTTATTTTTCCAATTTCACTATAAAAGCTTTCTATTTTCCCTAATTCATGCATTAAAAAATCATTAATAACTATATACTTTGTATTTTCCGTACCATTTTTTAAAGTTTTACTTAACATCTTTTCATTATAAATTCCTAAATTACTCATAATTAAATTAAGTGAAACCAATAATAATGCACTAACTGTAACAAGTATTGTTAAAATTATCTTCTTTTTATTTTTAAAAATATTATCCATTCCGTATCTTATACAATCAATTATCTTCAATTTTTTCACGCTCCAAAATGTCTCATTTCATTTATCACATTTATCTTTTTAGTAAATATTAAAGGCATAAGCACATTAATCCCTATTACTACTATAAATACTCCTAACATTATCAAAAATTCTAATATCATATATTTACTATTAATATAGTTAGAGCCTGTTATACAAAAATGTATTTCTTCCATAATCAGACCTACTACAAAAGATATTGCACATAATTTAGATATACTTTTTAATAATCTAATCATAATATCTTTATTTGTAGCACCAAATATTTTACATATTGTATATTCTTTCTTTCTCTTCTCTATCCACAACCTAGAAATTACTATACAATTAACACTTGCAAATACCAACATTACTATTATTACTAATTTATTTAAACTAATACATATTTCCTCAAATGATGTTAAGTTTTTAGATGTTTTCTGGAGTTCTACATCATAATTATTATTTTGTATTAACAATTTTTCTCTAAACCTATTATATTTTTTCATAATATTATCTGTTTTGCTCATTATCTCAAAAGAACACCCCATCTCATTGAAATAATAAATATTAGTTAAAATATCTTCTGATAAGCTATTAAAAGAAATATAAATATCAAAATTATTACTTCCATTAATTATTTTTCTTACTTTATAATATTCATTATACATTTTTAAAAATAACTCATCCTTCATTCTAATACAATTGCTTTTCATTCCCTCTCCTATGATAACTTCTTTTTTTTGAACAAAATTATTATCAATACGTATTCCACATATTTCATTAGCTACATCTTGAACATTATTAGAAATGATAATGTTTACCGTTTCTTGTGAAACAGCTTCTCCTACATACATAGTTGTTTTTAATAGGCAATCAATATTTTCGTTCTTTATTGTTCTAAAAGTATCTATATACAAATTTTCAGTATCTTTTCTTGTAAAATATTCTACATCTTTTAAGCCTATAAATATATTTTTTCTATATTCATACTTACTATTTGGTATTTTATATATAGTATTCTTTATTTCATTAATAATACTTAATCCATTAAAACATAAAAAGAATAGCATTGACATACCTATAATTAACATTATTGATGTAGGGATATTTCTTAGTATTTTTTTCATAATATTATTCTCCTCTTAAGTTAAGCAGAAGAATTATTTTCTTCTGCTTAATAATATTCACTATAAAGCAGTAAAAATCAATTATTTAGATTGATAATTATATTTAAATCCTTCTACATTAACCCTAACTGTTATTCCATCAGCATCAACAACAGACTTTCCATTTTCTTCAATTTTTTGAGAATAACCTCCTTCGAGTCTTAAAGATGTATCATATATAACTTCCTTTACATCCTTGTAATTATTATTTTCATAAGTATAAATTTTTACAGGTGTTACAGATTTCTCAGCATCTTTGCCATATTGATGTGCAAGAAAATATACTTTATCCAAACCTACTCGACTTAAATAATCTGAATATGTATCTACACTTACATTCTTTGTTGTATACTTATATGTTTTCAAACTAGAAGCACTCGCACTTATACAACAAATCATAATTGTTCCAAATATAACTAAACTAAATATCATTCTTTTTTTCTTCATATTACTGTCTCCTTTAGTATGTATTCCCCTTATTTTCCTATATCTACTTTATAGTGATTTATCAAAAACAATAATACTAACACATTTTCCTTTTTCAAGACTTTTTTCACCAGGTATGAATTATATTGCACGACGTAAAATATTGTTAGTAATCAAACTTATTAGACTTATAATTTTTTTACTTCTACCACTCTAGAGATTCCTTTATAATTAAAAATATTGATATGCGTGTATGTTTTATCATTAGCAAATACAATAAAACCAGATATAAGATTATAACTTATTTCTGGTTTTATTTAATATAAATATACAAAATAATCAAATAAAGCTATTTAAATTATAATATTTTATATTCATCTCTCTTAATAGACCTATGCCCTTTTATAATAAATAAAAATTTATTACATACTATATATATTCCATATCCTATAACAATGCTTATTAAATTTAAAATAACATCATCAATATCTGAACTTCTTCCAATAAAATATTGTATAAACTCTATACCACATGTAAATACAAATCCAAATAATACAATATTTTTTACTGATTCAAATACTCTCCATAATATAGGTAACAAAAAACCTAATGGCATGAAAAAAAAAATATTAGCTATTAAATTTAACATTGAAAACTGTTCCCACGAATCAACATTATTATTACTAGATAAAAATTCATGAATTGTTTTAAATGGTATAAAATTCACACTTGCATTGGCTGTTCTCCATATTAAACAAAAAAAATATTTCCCCTGTTAAACTATCTCTTCCAAATGTAAAAGAAGGAATAATAGTTTGGGATAATAATGCTATTATATAAACGTTAAAAATACATAGAAAAAATTCTCTATTTCTATCTATTTTAATATTTTTCTTTTTAATATAAACATACCTAACTATTATATATACAATAAATCCAATAAAAACATATGGTAACATATCCATTAAATATAATCTAATTATATTCACTATTATCTTCACTTCCTATGACTATTTTATATACCTAGAAAAGTTACATGGTGCACTAAAAGATAAATAGTATTTTTTACTACTACTTAAACTTTTTGTCCATATGGTAGTTCCACCCACTGGAACCTTAACTGTCTGAATAGTTTTATTTGTACCAACTAGTTATATAGATTTTTATCTACAACTTTTATATCTTAATTATTTATACAGCCTAATTGTAAATGGTAAACCATGCGTACCTTGACATAATTAGAGCTGCCTTTCGGCAGCTCATTATTATTCTATGTTTTTCTTTATTTCATTTGGTAACTTATCTGACCAAGGTAATAAATCAGCTATAAAATCTGTTGATTTATCATCCATATGTTTTGGTATTTCTGTAAGTAAATGTTCAAAGTATTTATATGGTTTTAGATTATTAGCTTTTGCTGTTTCTGCTATACTATATATTATTGCACTAGCCTGTGCACCATATGTTGTATCAATCATTGTCCAATTTTTCTTGCCCACACAAAATCCTCTAATTGCCTGTTCCGCGGCTTATTCTTATATATAGATAAGCCGCGTTATCCATACATTATTATTATCCTCATCTTTTATCAGAATGTGGTTAAATTCACGGTTCTTAACGAAAAAGATGAGGATAACATATTTTATCTCAAACTACAAATCCTTGCAAATTCTTCTTCATCATCAGGCCAAAGTTGCTCTTCTGCATTTAATGTAGGATTACTTTTATCCATGGCATCCTTAATCATATCAAGAGAAGGTTTTGCATATATTCTTGTTGTTTGGGTTGAAGAATGTCCGAGTATTCTTGAGATAAGTTCTAGTTCTATATTATTCTGATATAGATTAGTTGCACGTGTACGCCTAAACATATGTGGATGTACCTTTTTAGGAAGGTCAGGATGTTCTAAACGTATTTTTTCAACATACTTATTTATTATTCGTGATACATTTCCAGGAGACATAGCATGTGGTTGATTATGTATAACTGTAAAGAAAAGATTGTCTATTCTACATTTAATCGTATCAGCATTATGATATATATTTATATAATTCCTTAAATGTGCCACTGCATTATCTGATAATGAGACTATACGTTCCTTATCACCTTTACCATATATTCTAAGATATGGTGTACTTCTATCAAGATTTACGTCTGAAACCTTTAATGCAAGAAGTTCACTTAATCTTATTGCGGAGTCATAAAGGACTATCATTATTGTTGCATCTCGTATGCCTACTTTACTATTGCCAGGTGCTGAAAATAATGCTTTTAAGCATTCTTCACTAAGAATTACTCTCTCTTTTTCAGGATTCTTTAAAAAAGGAACTCTTGATACCATCAGAGCATTTTGTTGCCAAGTGATATTTCCATCTGCAACATACCACATATATGATTTTATAGCAGCAAGCCTTTGGTTACAGGAAGACTTTTCATATCCTTTACTTTGCATATATTCCATAAATCCAAGAAGAAAGTCCCTAGAACAGTCTTCGAATCCAAATGCTTTTATTGAATAACCTTTATGCTCTATGTATCTTTTAAAAATAGTTAATGCATCTCTATATGCCTTGATTGTATTTGGACTTCTACTACATTGAATTAGAAGATATTCATCAAGAAATTCTCGTGTTTTAGAAAAAAATAGTTTATTAAAATCTTTAGTCTTCATATTTCACCTCCGGAATAACTCGCAATGATACAGTATCTTTTCTACGTATAGTCTTAAAAATATCCTCTATCTGATGATAGTAATAATAAGTTTCAATAGGACCTTTATGCCCAAGATAATTGCTTAGATATGGCATCATAACATTAATTGATACACCACTTTCTATCCAAAGATTTATTCTTTTAATAACGAATGCATGCCTTAAACAATGTACTGTAGGTTTCTTTTTACACATTTTTGATGCATTTGTAGAATTCCAAAATTCATTAAATTTGCGATCAACAGATGTCTTAAGTATATGATTATCCGGATTCCTTCCTGGAAATAACCACTCTGTTTTATTACTTCCAAGGTCATCAAGCAACCATTTTAAATAGTCAGAGCAAAGTTTTTGTAGATCCGTTGATAAATATACTATACGTTCTTTATTTCCTTTAGTATTATGAAGGGTTATACAACCATTAATAAGATCTACATTTTGAATTTTTAAAGAACACGCTTCATTATTACGTAAACCACAACAATAAATAAGTCGAAATAGAACTTTGTATTCTTGTGCCATCCTATTAAATGTAGTTGCAAATGTTGGAATTGATTTATATAAATCAATCTGTTCAAAAAATTCACAAATATCATTATCTGTCATTAAATATGGTACAACTTTCTCGGGCTTTGGTAGATTAGTAGGAATATAGCTTTTAAATCCTAATGAATTAATATATATACTAAAACCTCTTAAAGCCTGAAGACGATTATTTTGAGTAGTTTTTGTTTCTGTACTTGATTTGGCACCCCATTTATTAAATAAAGTCTTGGTAATCACGGGTTCTATTACATTTGCACAAACACAATACTGGTCAAAACGATATAGCCAATAAGCAGGATTATCATATTTAAAACCTGCATCTCTATGTATTTGTATATATTCATTTAAGAAATCAGCAAACACACTTGTATATTCATATTTTTTATGCATTGAAAGCACCTCCCTTATAGACGATATTAGTTTCTGCCATAGATAATGCACAAAGACGCATTCTTTTTTCATCAAGAGATAAATATTTATGCACAGTTTCATTTGTAGAATGACCTAGAGAATCAGATATCAATTCAACTTTAGTATTACCTTCTAAAAGTTGTGTTGCAAATGTTTTTCTCAAAGAATGGAACTTACAACACTCATTATAAGGAATTGACAAGAAACGTTTTAGTGCACTCCTACATACGCCACTTTGAATTCGGTCATAAGGTGCTTCATGACGAATAAATACAAAAGGTTCCGAACTGTTAAGTCTACCATCACGTATATATTTAAATAGAATATTTCCTGTTTTTATAGGCATAGGCATTGAGATTAATTTACCTGTTTTTTGTTGAACAATACATATACATTTTTCTTTCCAATCAATATTTTCAAATCGTAATGAAGAAATATCTGAAGCTCTAAACCCCATTGTAAGTCCAATACAAACCATTGCATAATCTCTTAAAGCCTTTGGATTAAGAGCATTTGGGTCGACATCCCAAATGCTTGCTACTTCTTCTTTTGAAAGAGTTTGTACAAGGGCAGTTCTAGATGAAGCAATAGTAGGTAAAGATTTATATATATAAGGATCATCTATTATTTTCTGCTCATACAAATATATTAAAAAGCTTCTTATCCTGCAATTATATGCTGCTTTTCCTTCAGGGGTAGTATGTAAATCTTGATGATTAAAGTTCTTTAGTATTGTTTGTGATATATCACAAAAATCATTAATACCTATTTCTTGAAGGTATTTACAAAATCGTAAATTACTAGATCTATGCATTGCTATGATTGAATTATTAAAACCTTCTCGTTTTAATAATTCAAGATAATCTTTTAATGGTTCAGCTTGCCACATAGGTAATAAATCAATTGTTTGTATAGCTTTAGGATTACCTATTACAGAAGTTATAATTACTTTACTATTAAGATATTCTAAAAATTGACATAAGCTACGACGAGCCTGCTTCCAATTACTACCAAGTTGTGGTTTTATTGTCTCAAACCAATACCATAACAAGTCATTACTTAATACTGTATGATGCATCTCTAGAAATATATAAAGTAAAGTTAAAATGTGTTTTGAACTATTAACAACAGTCTTTCCATATCTTTTTTTCCATTTTTGAGAGAAATGTTAATATATCATCCCAAGATATTGGATCATATGTTACAGTATTTTTCGTAAAATTAGATATATCATCTATTGGGAGCTTAACTATCTTTTTTATTAAAAGTTTATTTAAAGCAAGAGATAATCCTATATTACATAGACCTTTTTCAGATAGATGTCTTAAGAAACATCGAATTAGATCTTCATAGACATCTTTGGAAGTTGAAGAAGTATGATAATCATCTTTATGAAAGTTCATTATCCAATCATAGTTTAAACTTGAAATATTTTCTACATTATTATTCTGTAAATAAAGTAAAAAGCGTGAGCACGCAATTCTATATCTGTCATCACCATTTGTAGCATTTTCAATAAAATCATCTACAATTGACCGATAGTAACCAGTCAATGATTTATAAGCAGGTTTTCTAAATGCTAAATGGTCTAAAGATATTTCATTATGCTGAAATACATCCTCTAACTGATTTATACAGTGTCTATAACCTGTATATTTCCTATAATGCCAATCATTCTTATGAGTTTCAATCCAGTGGCATGCTGTTTCAAATGAATAATCAAGATTTTCTGCTAATAGATACTGTTTTAAATCTTGATAACATAATTTGTGTTGACTAATGACAGAAGCACTATAATTATTTGCCTTTAAAAATGTCATTATTGTTGCAACATTTGTTTCGTATTGTTCCATTAGAACCACCTCCATAATTATTTATGATTCTAATATCGAATAATACAAAATAGTTATCCACATATTTTTTACAGAAATACTAGTATTTAAGTAGATTTTAATAAAAGATGAGGATAATAATAATGTATGGATAACGCGGCATTATTATCCATCGGAACTTCTCCATTTTCAAGAAAAACTTTAAGATATTTTTCTTGATTCAAGCAATATGTGAATGCCTTTCCTGTTGCTGATTGTGCTGGTACTGAACCTTTATTTTCATTTATCCACGCAAAGAAAGCTTCCACCATTGGTTTGATAGAAAGTTTTCTTTGTGTCTGTCTTTCTTCTGGCGTAAGTTCTATTAATCCCTTTTCTATTTTATACATAGCATCTATTTGTTTTAATGCCATACTAGCTATGAGATTCTTGGTTTTATCACTCTCTTTATTGCTTTTACCAAAAGTTTTTACTATTTCAGCAAACTTTCGTCTAGCATGAGACCAACAACCTGCAATTATAAGGTCTTCTCGTTCATCAGCAATAGAATGATATACCTGATAACCATCCGTTACCACGGTTCCAGCATATCCTTTCAAGAATTCCCTAGGATGATCTGTTTTTCGAGTCTTTTGATATTCATATATAACAATTGGATCAGCATTATACATTTTCCCAGTTCTATATACCCACATATAACTCTTAGAACCAGCTGGTCTACCATCTTTTCTTACTAATACTGGTGTTTCATCTGCTTGAAGTACTTTACTATTAAATAATTCTTTATGTAACTCATCATAAAGAATACTTAAATATTTTTCTGAACACTGTATTGTCCAATTTGCCATAACTTGACGAGATATGTTTACATCATTACGTTTGAATTCTTCTGCCATACGATTTATAGGTATAGCATTAACATACTTAGCATTCATTATTGCGGCTTCTAATGATGGTGTAACTATACTGTTACGAAGTAAATCTTTTGGTCTATCAGCTTTCACTATTTTAGAATCATCTTTATCTGCATAGACTCCCACATGATATTCTTGTACTTCAAATGTTTCAGGTATAAACTTCAGTCTTTTATATACTTCATCTGGAAGTCTTTTATATCCATTAGGGAATAATTCTTTTAATTTTTCTTCTGGAATTTCTAAAGGAATAACTACCTTATCTAGATTTTTTAAATCTTCATCCCTTTTACCTTTTGTCTTTTTACGGACTTTCTTTTCTTCAATAACATCTTCAAACTCAGGTTCTATTATATATTTATTCTCCATAATAGCTTCTATTTCATTAAAATAGTCACCTAAAGTTAATTGCCCACTTATTTGTTGTTCACTAGAACGTCCAAAACGTCTTTGGTTAGACATGGCTACTTGTTCAATAAGAAGTTCCATATTTTTATTTAACGCTTCTAATTGATCTTGCATAGATAGAAAAAGAGAGATAAGCATCTTTTTACTACATTTATTTAATTCTTCCTCTGTATATTTTGCCATAACTAACACCTTCCTTCTTTTAGACAACGGTGCTATTATACAACAAACATATGAAAAAATCCAATTTTATAAAATCTTTCTTTCGTCATTTTGACGAATAATAAATGTATATAAAAGTACCTAAATACATCTTAAATAGGCGATTTTTTAATACATTTTAAAAGGTTATCCCCAACTAATAAATAG